>NZ_JANGAL010000162.1:0-213 GCF_024461875.1 Veillonella parvula | reverse complement strand
GCAAACGCCAACAAATATATATCGCAGTTGTTGGCGTGAACCATTATCGTTCAGATATGGACTGTTTCATTCCTTTGATGAAGCACTTCAAACAAACGTATGGTATCCCAACTGCATTGTACGGAAATTCCCTTAACGGTACTTCTGGCGGTACACACACAGGGATAATTCCACCATGCAGACTGCATTTTAAATCATAGATACGCTTTTTAA
>NZ_JANGAL010000161.1:0-213 GCF_024461875.1 Veillonella parvula | reverse complement strand
CTTGATTCACAAAGCATAGCCGCTCCTGTCTGACGACATGCATAAACGTCGGAATGATCTCCGAAGATAGACAAAGCATGACTTGCAAGCGCACGGGCAGATACGTTAAATACGCCCGGAAGCTGCTCGCCTGCCACTTTATATAAATTCGGAATCATCAAAAGTAATCCCTGAGATGCCGTAAATGTCGTTGTCAGAGCTCCTGCTGCCAAA
>NZ_JANGAL010000160.1:0-213 GCF_024461875.1 Veillonella parvula | reverse complement strand
CTACGATATCGCTGTTTCTCAATCTAAATGTAGCGGTTTCTACCGCATACGGACACCCGTAATGTTCAGCTCTTTCTTTATTTACCCTTCCGCTTCCAAGACACCGCACACTCTTAGCTGTTGTACCGGCCAGATCCAGAATCGGTGACAGTACATGCGTGCCATACCAAAACGGCGGAAATCCCTGCCAGTAGTCTCCCCAGCCTTCCAGAG
>NZ_JANGAL010000159.1:0-214 GCF_024461875.1 Veillonella parvula | reverse complement strand
GCGCGAGATTCAAGTATCTGAAATCACAAAACCAGTCCTTCAAATGTGTATGGACGCAGCTTACCACTTGCCACAAGACATCTATGAAGGTATGAAAAAAGGCCGTGAAACAGAAGAGTCTTCAGTAGGTCGTATCGTTCATGATCAAATTATTAAAAATGCTGAAATTGCCGATGCTGAAGATAGTCCATACTGCCAAGATACTGGTATCACT
>NZ_JANGAL010000158.1:0-214 GCF_024461875.1 Veillonella parvula | reverse complement strand
CGGGAAGATATTGAAGTGGGATTGTCACTTTGTTCTTACAGAGAAAAGTTAAAAAATTTTGTTGTTTTTAATGCAACAAAATGCTTATCAAGGTACTCTTATATATGAAAGCATATTTAAGTCAGTGCGAAAGAGATGAAAGGAGGGAGCTTATGTCCGCAGGAATAGTGGATATACAGCGTCAGCTTATTAAAAAAGCGAAGTTGGGAGATAC
>NZ_JANGAL010000157.1:0-214 GCF_024461875.1 Veillonella parvula | reverse complement strand
ATAAAATACATGGGAGAAGATCGTTGAAATTTTTAATCAATCATATTAAACAGCAATATCATATAAAAGATTATAAATTCGGACTTATTATTTCAGTAGTTGCAATTTCTGTCATCGGTATCATGATGGTCGGAAGCGCTAAACCGGATTTTATGACAAAACAGATCATGGGGGTGATCCTTGGGTTCGGAGCAATGGTTGTTGTCTCTTTGAT
>NZ_JANGAL010000156.1:0-215 GCF_024461875.1 Veillonella parvula | reverse complement strand
CAGCAATTTCATCAACAAAGGTATGACATACACCGCTGCCAGTTGCAATAACAGGTATGCTACTATCTTCTACAACACGACGAATAAGTCCAGCACCCCCACGTGTAATGATTACATCAATATATTCCCTTTGTTGTAAAAGTACTCCAACCAGATCTCGATCATGCATCTCAACGAGTTGAATAGAGTCACCATTAATACCTAACGACTCTAAG
>NZ_JANGAL010000155.1:0-215 GCF_024461875.1 Veillonella parvula | reverse complement strand
CATATCGAAGCAGGTTACCGCAGTCTCGCATACAACTTACAATTCAGCTCTATGGAAGGTACGTTGAATGATGAGGATATTGACGGTAATATTCTAGCTATTATTGATGCATTAGCAGAAATTAACTGCAGATTACGTTTATTTTAAGCAGTATATTGAAAGGGTTTTCCGTATTGTAAACCCTTTTAGTACTATAGTTATGCCTTTAGTTAGGT
>NZ_JANGAL010000154.1:0-215 GCF_024461875.1 Veillonella parvula | reverse complement strand
GAAAAATGCAGCGATTATGCGGTCAATCATAAAAGAGATCAAACGCGTAAACTGTGAAGGAATTTTGCTCATCGTGTCGAATCCGGTAGATATCTTAACGGAAGTAGCGCTTAGAGAATCCGGTTTTCCAAAGGAAAGAGTGATCGGTTCCGGTACAGTGCTTGATACGGCAAGATTGAAATATATAATCAGTGAAAAGTTGGATGTAGATAGCA
>NZ_JANGAL010000153.1:0-215 GCF_024461875.1 Veillonella parvula | reverse complement strand
CACAAGTTGCAGTGGAGCAAAGCGGATCTGCAGAACTTGAAAGACCGGTGCAATGAGCAGAGCCGGCAACAGGGGCTTCATGTTCCGGAAAAGGGAAAGACATTCTCCGGAGAAGAAAGAGAAGAAACTGTTGCGTGGAATAAAGAGACATACAACCTCTTGAAGCAAGCCGAGAATGGAGAAGTGAAAAGTTATGTGCAAGATACAGCCCTTGC
>NZ_JANGAL010000018.1:0-681 GCF_024461875.1 Veillonella parvula | reverse complement strand
CTAAGGTGCTTGTTCGTCAGTTTGTGGAAAGGTTTGAAAGACCTTCAGGTGAGAAAATAGCATTATGTGCTGCTGAACTAACCTATTTATGTTGGATGATTACACATAACGGAACAGCAATCAAGAGAGCCACATTCATGAGCTATAATACTATCATAAGCAATTCGCTGAGTTTCGATATTGTCAATAAATCACTCCAGTTTAAATACAAGACGCAAAAAGCAACAATTCTGGAAGCCTCATTAAAGAAATTGATTCCTGCTTGGGAATTTACAATTATTCCTTACTATGGACAAAAACATCAATCTGATATCACTGATATTGTAAGTAGTTTGCAATTACAGTTCGAATCATCGGAAGAAGCAGATAAGGGAAATAGCCACAGTAAAAAAATGCTTAAAGCACTTCTAAGTGAGGGTGAAAGCATCTGGGAGATCACTGAGAAAATACTAAATTCGTTTGAGTATACTTCGAGATTTACAAAAACAAAAACTTTATACCAATTCCTCTTCCTAGCTACTTTCATCAATTGTGGAAGATTCAGCGATATTAAGAACGTTGATCCGAAATCATTTAAATTAGTCCAAAATAAGTATCTGGGAGTAATAATCCAGTGTTTAGTGACAGAGACAAAGACAAGCGTTAGTAGGCACATATACTTCTTTAGCGCAAGGGGTAGGA
>NZ_JANGAL010000152.1:0-215 GCF_024461875.1 Veillonella parvula | reverse complement strand
GGCGTATTTTTTAGATACATGGAATCTCCATTTGTCAATGCAAAGGTCACTGCATTCTTCTCTTATCTTCGAGATTATAATAAAATTGCCTCAGAATATCACAATAATACTAAATTCATTCTCACGTTTTCATGTAAAGCATATTGGGCATCTGGCCCAAACTTTTCCGCCTTGAAGAATGTTATTAGGTGCTCCATAATTCATGAATACATTTC
>NZ_JANGAL010000151.1:0-215 GCF_024461875.1 Veillonella parvula | reverse complement strand
TGATCGATGCATGTAATAAGCATGGAATCTTAGTGATCGACGAGGCATTTGACGGATGGGTAGCTCCGAAAAACGGCAATTCAAACGATTATGCAAAATGGTTTAATAAAGAAATTGAATCTGATAATGAAATCATGGGCGCTGCGGACAATATGACATGGGCGCAGTTTGATCTTACAGCAATGATCGAGCGTGGACAGAATGATCCGGCGATT
>NZ_JANGAL010000150.1:0-216 GCF_024461875.1 Veillonella parvula | reverse complement strand
AACTCGCGGTAAATAAGCAAGACCTCTTGCTCTTCTCCAATCAAAGCCTCTTGTAATTCATTATTTAGATTCAGCAAACGCATCGGTTCAATGTAAAGTGTTTGACCCGTTGCTGAACGGTCGTGAATTAGGCCATCAAAGTATTGACGATACTCTTGTTTTACAGGAATTACGTATCGATTATTACGCTGCGTAATGATGGTTTCTTGGAAATAC
>NZ_JANGAL010000149.1:0-217 GCF_024461875.1 Veillonella parvula | reverse complement strand
AGATCACGATTGGTAATGCAAGAAGAGTGAGAGATGCTCTTCCTAATGCAACATATATTGGTTTCACTGGTACACCAATCGAATTAGAAGATAGAAATACATTAGAGGTTTTTGGTAACTATATTGATATTTACGATATGACTCAAGCAGTTGCTGATGGTGCTACTAGACCAATTTATTATGAGAGCAGGGTAATTAAACTAAATCTTGATGAGAC
>NZ_JANGAL010000148.1:0-218 GCF_024461875.1 Veillonella parvula | reverse complement strand
CGACTGCTGCTAAATACACCTATTATCATTCCTTTGCCAATAAAATATGGTCACAAATATCAAAGTATATCGCTTACTCTATTAATAATGTTACAAAGTATGCTTCTGTACCAGCTATATCTTCCGGAGAAAAACGGCATCCTACCGCGGAAGAATGATCACCAAGCATAAAACAGGATAAGGTTATATATCAATCTTTCACTCCACAATCAACTGTA
>NZ_JANGAL010000147.1:0-218 GCF_024461875.1 Veillonella parvula | reverse complement strand
ATTACTTATCTTCCGAGGCAGGACGCGTTTGGAAACGGAACAGTGACAGAATTTAGTGTTTCGGTTCAGAAAGACGGAACTGAAAATTGGGAAAATGTAGGAAATAACTTACATATTAGTTATAACAACCCGGGAGCTAATTGGTCGGCAGAGAATAAATCCGAAAAGGAATTTGTATTTGATGCAGAAGTTGAGAATGTCAAAAAAGTAAAACTTAC
>NZ_JANGAL010000146.1:0-218 GCF_024461875.1 Veillonella parvula | reverse complement strand
CGGGTGAAATCGGGAATCAAAATGCTGGCAGAGGCAAAGAACAGCAGCAAAGAAAAGGGAACAGAGGCAGCAAAAGCGATCATGACAACGGATACAAAGAAGAAAGAAGCGGCAGTTACCTTTGAGATCGGAGGGAAGACCGTGACGATCGGCGGGATGTCAAAGGGATCGGGAATGATTCATCCAAATATGTGTACAATGTTAGCCTTTCTGACAAC
>NZ_JANGAL010000145.1:0-220 GCF_024461875.1 Veillonella parvula | reverse complement strand
ACAGATCCTCAGCAGAATGCATATTACAATGATGAAAACGGAGCTTACGGCGGAGAACCGCAGTATACAGCAGAAGAATATAAAGATCTCCAGCAGTTTGCGATGGATTGCGGCATGAATCCGATTTCGGAAATCGATGCGCCGGGACATTCGTTGTTATTTAACAGATATGTGAGAAACAATATCGAGGAAATCAGAAAAGTACAAGGTTTTGAAAATA
>NZ_JANGAL010000144.1:0-220 GCF_024461875.1 Veillonella parvula | reverse complement strand
GGTGTGACACCTGACCGTCCGATTTTGATCGACCGTTTCCTCGGACATGCAACAGAATGTGAAGCAGACGCGATCAGCGACGGCACACATGCGTTTGTTCCGGCGGTTATGGAACATATCGAGCTTGCGGGAGTACATTCCGGAGATTCGGCATGTATTATTCCTTCTAAAAATATTTCGGAAGAAAATGTAAAGACGATCAAAGAATATACGAGAAAAA
>NZ_JANGAL010000143.1:0-220 GCF_024461875.1 Veillonella parvula | reverse complement strand
CCGGTATTAAATTGAACTCCGAACTCGTAATCGGATGTATCCTCCAATGTTTCTGCCGGATCATCTTTTAAAACAGCCACTACCATCTTATCAACTTTTGAACCGCCGCTTGTAATTGCCGCGATCATATCATTTGTCTTTGCAATGTAATATGTGCCCACAGCTAAAACAGCAATCAGAAGAATACTGTATACTTTTCCCGTCACTCCTTTTTTCTTTC
>NZ_JANGAL010000142.1:0-220 GCF_024461875.1 Veillonella parvula | reverse complement strand
AAAAATATCTTCTGTGGGGATTTTTTGTTATGAGAAACAAAATAGAGGAAAGAATAAAAAATAAAACTTATAATAAGAGAAAAGTACTTGTCGTTTTTTTATGTGCGGCTTTCGTGCTTTTTTGTCTGATAGGCAGACTTGTTTATCTTATGATATTTGATGCGGAGTATTATCAGAACATGGCGGAGGAACTGCATGAAAGGGAGAGGGAGATCAAAGC
>NZ_JANGAL010000141.1:0-221 GCF_024461875.1 Veillonella parvula | reverse complement strand
AATGAAAAGACAACATGGAAATATCTTGACAACAACACAGATCCGGCATCCGGGCTGTCCTCGCTCACTGCTTGGACTACTCCTGATTTTAATGACTCTGCATGGAAGTCTGCCGCCGGAAAATTCGGTGCGAAAAGGGGCGCTCTTACATCTTTTAACGGATTTACTCCGACAGTTCTTTTACAGCAATATCAAGATCAAGAAAACAGCAAATGTACTCC
>NZ_JANGAL010000140.1:0-221 GCF_024461875.1 Veillonella parvula | reverse complement strand
CCTGTCCGTTGATCGTCAACGCTTTCAATTCAAATATGTAACGGATAAGCATGTTTGGAATATGCGGATTTGTCAGCGCCCGAAGCGTCTGATAAAGAAGTTTTAACATTTCCCGCTCATCATTGAATTCTTTCGTATAGTAATCTGTAAATTCCAGAAAATAAAAACCGTAATATGCTCCGATAATGTCGCCTCTCAGCTCGGCAAAATAATTAGAAATA
>NZ_JANGAL010000139.1:0-222 GCF_024461875.1 Veillonella parvula | reverse complement strand
ACGAGTCGATTTAGTGTAATGCATGAAATTGATCGTATTTCACCGCGTAGCACTGTTTTGTTTAGTAGTCCTCATGGTGCTTTACACGATGTGGATCCATCATCAGATCATATGTATATAATGGGATACAGCTTTATTAAAGATATCTATCTGTGATAGGAGGGAACATGGCACATATTCAACTCATCTATGGCGACGAACCACAATTATTTGAAGAAGAAA
>NZ_JANGAL010000138.1:0-222 GCF_024461875.1 Veillonella parvula | reverse complement strand
CTGATGGCTGCGATCAAAGATTTCCCGACATTGGTATTTGAAGGACATTCTACAGATTATCAAACAAAGATCAAACTGCGCGAGCTTGTAGAAGACGGAGTCGGCATTTTGAAAGTAGGTCCGGGACTTACATTTGCTATGCGTGAAGCAATGTTCGCACTGGAAAATATCGAAAAAGAGCTGATATACGGAACTGATACAGAGCCGAGCAAATTTGCGGAA
>NZ_JANGAL010000137.1:0-222 GCF_024461875.1 Veillonella parvula | reverse complement strand
GATTGTAAGAAGAAGAGACGGTAAAGCGATTAAATAATTAGATTCACAAGGAGGTTAGAACCTATGGCTCGCTCACTTAAAAAAGGACCATTTGCAGACGAAAGCTTACTGAAAAAAGTAGACGCTATGAACGCTGCAGGTGATAAATCAGTTATTAAGACATGGTCACGCCGTTCTACAATCTTCCCGTCATTTGTAGGCCACACATTTGCCGTACATGAC
>NZ_JANGAL010000136.1:0-222 GCF_024461875.1 Veillonella parvula | reverse complement strand
ACGAAAGGAGCGTCTTTCACAGACCAAATGCCGAAATTCGGAAATCCTTTACATTTCATGCCTACATATGGTTCTCCACCTTTGTGACAGAGCCATACTTCGTCAAACTGACCGCCGTCAAAAATCAGTGCGTCGTGTTCAAACATTTCCTCATTCAAAGCGCAGAATCCATCTTCCAGCTCCAGCTTGTACACTGTGCCGGGATCGGCTACACATTCGGAG
>NZ_JANGAL010000135.1:0-223 GCF_024461875.1 Veillonella parvula | reverse complement strand
TGCATGAACCGTTACGATCATCTCCCCGGCTTTTTTAGGAATCAGCTGACAGGACTCGTCTTTCCACACAACTTGAACGTCGCAGATCTCAGGATTCTTCGACGTATATCTTACGTTCCCCGGAGCCGCCGACTGCAGGAACACATTTTCACCGCCCATTACAACTGTCATAACCGGTTTGGTTACTGCGATCGGATGCTTTGCTTTCCGGTAATCTTCGTCA
>NZ_JANGAL010000134.1:0-223 GCF_024461875.1 Veillonella parvula | reverse complement strand
AACAATGCCGCAGGTAATTACGGCGATTCAGCCATAGCAGGAATGGGTGTTGTTACTCGTCTTATATCTATGGGCAGCTTAACAGTATTTGGTTTTATCAAAGGCTTTCAACCGATTGCAGGTTATAGTTATGGGGCGAAAAAATTTGATCGTCTGCGTACTGCAATCAAAATTTCCATCTTATGGTCAACTATTTTCTGTGTAATCGTAGGGTTATTATTCA
>NZ_JANGAL010000133.1:0-224 GCF_024461875.1 Veillonella parvula | reverse complement strand
GTCCTGTTGCGTCCAGAATATCCGACTGGGGACATGATAGCGAACTCTGCCCCCTTGACCTCATCAATCATGTTCAGCTCGTCAAAGACAATATAGTTCCTCGCCTTTTCCCCCTCTATCACAGTGAGAACTCCGTTGCACTTCTCATCTTCTGGATGTCCCTCTCTCTCAAAACTACCCTCTGGGAACACAGCCCTGTAAAAATCCTTGGGCTTCACTTCCTC
>NZ_JANGAL010000132.1:0-225 GCF_024461875.1 Veillonella parvula | reverse complement strand
ATTGAAGGGGGTGTAATTTTTATTTAAAATTTAAGCTCTCATAAATGGGTTTCTCAAAAGTATATTATAATATTTTTATCTTTTCAAAATGAATAAAAGTAATGCTTATATGCTAGAATCATGCAATAAAAAATTTATTCAAAAGTCATTGTATGTCTATAATATATTATAAACTATCAACAAAAATTCACCATTTCCATCACTTTGATAAAACATGGCCAGTAC
>NZ_JANGAL010000131.1:0-226 GCF_024461875.1 Veillonella parvula | reverse complement strand
AAAAGGCGGATAGAACCGCAGTAGTTGCTAATACGGATAAACAAAAGGTCGACGTTTATAAAATCAACCTAAACAAGGCTCATAAGATTAAAGCTGGTGTAACGCTATTAGACAGTAAAGCCTATGAGACTATTGGCTATCAAGCAGGAAAAGTTGAAGTGTTAGCACACTATGACGGACAGCATTTTGAACGTCGTACTGTACTATATACAGTAAAGGAATGGAG
>NZ_JANGAL010000130.1:0-226 GCF_024461875.1 Veillonella parvula | reverse complement strand
GCTCCTCCCGGAATCGGCACTTCACTTCCGATTACATATACCGGCGGAATTGCTTCCGGATCACGCTCCAACAGCTCTTTATATGTCTCTTCCGCAACTTTTGCAAGATGAGCGCCGCGTCCTGCAATGATCTCGTCGGACAGACGAACGTCTTCCGGATCGCTGTTTACTTTCATACTTGTATCGATATGAATCTTTGTAAATCCTGCTGCAACATAGTGACGGA
>NZ_JANGAL010000129.1:0-226 GCF_024461875.1 Veillonella parvula | reverse complement strand
CTGATCGTATGAATTGACAAAATTATCGGATATTGTTTAAATATCATGCCGAACAGTCCTGTCAGAAACACCTCAAATATTAAGCCAAGCACAAAAAACCTGAAAATATTCATCTTCTTCCAATAAACTCCTGTATGTACAAGACAAAGTATTAGAAAAATTACGGATGCCAGCTTATGAATATGTACCCCGGTGATCGGCACAAGCAATGTCAAAATAAATGTAA
>NZ_JANGAL010000128.1:0-227 GCF_024461875.1 Veillonella parvula | reverse complement strand
TGATGCCCTACCCTTTTTCATGTAATTTTTTCTTTACCGCTGAAGTATTTTCTGTTCCACCAACAGTATCAAATTGTTTAGCATCAATATCAATAGAACCTTCAGGGTCATATGCCTTATAATATGCTTCAGTTTGTTTCGATAACGCTATACGGTCAACTACGAATACTACCTTATCAACATATGGCATGCGACTCGCCAACCAGGCAGATTTGAAACTAGTAATC
>NZ_JANGAL010000127.1:0-227 GCF_024461875.1 Veillonella parvula | reverse complement strand
CTATGACACCTGGACGAGGACGCTTTACGTGAACTCAAAGGAGGCCACCATACAGATTACGATAAATGACGATACGGACAGCTCTGCAAACGATTCATCAGGTACCAAAACTAACAGCACCGGCAGTTCACAAGCCACCGCACAGACACCTTCCGAGACAGCCTCAGAGAGGGCTGATGAGAAGGACAATCAAAGTACATCTCAGGGCAGCACCACCGGCAGCTCGC
>NZ_JANGAL010000126.1:0-227 GCF_024461875.1 Veillonella parvula | reverse complement strand
CATCGAGGATCAATATCTTCGGATCGTTTAAAAGCGCCTGCAAAAGAAGCACTCTCTGTTTCATTCCTCCTGACAGTTCCTTGATCTTTTTACGTTTCACCTTGTCAAGATTTAACAAAGGAAATAAAAGCTCCATCCGAGCGCGGATTTCCTTTTTCTTCATTCCTTTAAGCGTTCCCATATAAGCGAGAAATTCAGTCACTGTAAACGTTTCGTACAACTGTTGC
>NZ_JANGAL010000125.1:0-228 GCF_024461875.1 Veillonella parvula | reverse complement strand
AGTACTTACCTCGGGATCTACCGGGCCTGCGCCTAAAATATCTCCGACAACCATATTACGCTCCTTCTGCGATACGCGGTGCAGATACAATGAAACTTGGACTCAATGGGTCTAACAAATGATAAGGCCCAGCCTTGCGGTTACGACTGATGGACCTTTGGTAACCTTCATACGTGAAATGACGACCTTTCAACTCTTTAAGGATTGTATAGCCAGTTTCCATTGTTA
>NZ_JANGAL010000124.1:0-228 GCF_024461875.1 Veillonella parvula | reverse complement strand
ATAAAATTCTTTGAAACAGTTTCGTTTTCCATTGTCTCCTCCTCTAATAACGCAAACATTCATAGCAATTATCTTATCATAAAATTAAGATATCTACAAGTACTCGGTTTACTTTGCCGCGTTGATGTGATACAATAAGCCCGCTGTCTAAAATATGTATCAACGCATTTCATTTTTTCAAAAGTATGCGCTATTTTTATTTTAGAACAAATTTACCTGATTACAAAA
>NZ_JANGAL010000123.1:0-229 GCF_024461875.1 Veillonella parvula | reverse complement strand
ATGTGGAAGTATATCTGGCGCTTGTAAGACAGACGGAAGAATATTTTGAAGAGATCATGATATTTGAAAAGAAAAAGGCAGAGATGGGTTTGTTCATGGCGGATCAGGCGGTGGAAACAGTGATCGGGCAGTGCCGCGCCTTTTTGGAAATGGGGAACGGAAATTACTTGTATTCGACGTTTGCAGATCGAGTAATGGAATTAAATACATTGACAGAGAAAGAAAAAAG
>NZ_JANGAL010000122.1:0-229 GCF_024461875.1 Veillonella parvula | reverse complement strand
CCGCCGACTGGAAGCCAAAGACTTTGCGTATCTGATGGAACACCTCTACGGCAGGGACGGGATAGCCTATGAAGATTATGAGTATCCTCTTCCAAAAAGAAATTTAAAAAGAGAAACACTGATTAAGTATTATGAACTTATCCGTCCTACCCGTTGCGTGGTGGAAGAAAGCCAGCGATATTTGCGTCTGGAACATGAGGACAGTGAAAGCTATGTGTCCTACTTTACG
>NZ_JANGAL010000014.1:0-1026 GCF_024461875.1 Veillonella parvula | reverse complement strand
GATTCTTTGTTGGTAAAATAGCGCTCTCGCGTTGCATTTCTGTTCTGTAAAAATGCAGCTCAGATTCTTTGTTTGAAAAATTAGCGCTCTCGCGTTGCATTTTTGTTCTACAAAATGAAGCACAGATGCTTCGTTAACAAAGATATGCTATTGAAGTGCAAGATGGAAACGCAGAAAATGAACCGGGGATGCGACGTGCAAGATTACCTATGCAATAGATGCAATAGTTTCTCCAGGAACCGAAATACATACATTGTCTTCCGTAAAGCGCTAGACTATATATTATTATACAGGTTCAAATATACTATCTGTTTCAGGGAAAACTCCCAGGTTCGGATGTTCAAAATTCAATGATGGGTAACAAGTACGATCGTAAATCTGTAAAACAGTTTGTCGGATATTAGGCTGTATCTCCTCAAAGCGTATTCGAATATCATTGAGAAGCTGCAGCGTCACATCGGATAATAATGATGGCAGCCATTGTAGAAGTGCCTTTTGCATTTCTAGTCTCTTTCTCGGTCTAGCTAGTTTTACTACATCGCGAAGATAGAATCTTAGATCACACTGCCTTTGCTGAGCTGGATCAATAGAGTAACAAAAGAGTGGTAAGGCCTCGTTAAAGGACAAGGACCTGAGCGGAAGTGTATCGTACAGTAGACGGAGTATACTAGTATAGTCTATAGTCCGTGGAATTCTAAGTGCCAGCTTTATAATGTCATTCTCCTTACTACAGACCCGCCTGAAAGTAGACACATCATCATCAGTAAGCTTTGACAAAAAGCATTGAGTAGCTAACTCTTCTATGCAATCTATAGCTGTTTTATAAGGCATTCAATGGACAGATTGAGGTTTTTGAAACATACTAGTGAAATTAGCCTTAATCCCTTCTCGAAGTTAATCATGCATTATGGTGTAAAAAATGCAACTCGCGTTGCTCTACTTTTTCCCGAATTTCCAAATACGCAGCTGGGGTGATTGCTCGATTTCGTAACGAAAGTTTTGTTTATAAAAACCGCGAAAACCTTC
>NZ_JANGAL010000121.1:0-230 GCF_024461875.1 Veillonella parvula | reverse complement strand
GAAAAAGCTATTGAAAACCACTTCTAAATAATGTAGAATAATTTTCGACTATTGTTAAAAAAATTACAATGAATAAATATTATTAATAGCGACACTTTGCAGAAAGGTGGAAAAATCATGGCAGAGAATCAAAAAGAAAAGTACTTAGAGGAGATTGAAGATCAGATCCGTACAATCGGAGTTCTTACAAGCGGCGGTGATGCGCCGGGTATGAACGCGGCTATTCGTGC
>NZ_JANGAL010000120.1:0-231 GCF_024461875.1 Veillonella parvula | reverse complement strand
GCCGTAAAGGTTCCATATTCTTTAATATTTTCGTCTGTAACGACTTTAGCGACATCGGTCTTATTGATGAGTACGATTGTATTTAAACCGCTCACAGAGGTCAAAATTTCGATTTCTTAAGGGTTTAACGGAGTAGATCCGTCAATAACGCAGAGCAAGATGTCTGCTTTATTGATATAATCGCGAGCACGCTCCAAACCAAGGGCTTCAACCGTATCTTGTGTGTCCCGA
>NZ_JANGAL010000119.1:0-231 GCF_024461875.1 Veillonella parvula | reverse complement strand
AATAACCATCTCCTGACTGCTCTTATCCCGTTGTTTCCCATAGTAGGCAAAAATTTCTTCTATTTGTTCCGACATTTTCTTCCTCACCTCGTATTATAAAGTAGTAGTATTTATAGACCCTCTCCAAGGTCTGTATGCTATTTCCATCATAACCATTCTTTACCTTTTCTACAGGTATGGTTATGATATATAAGATGCTGTGGACTGGTGTTTCCTCTCTACCACTTTGAT
>NZ_JANGAL010000118.1:0-232 GCF_024461875.1 Veillonella parvula | reverse complement strand
CACATACAAAATGGAATTGCAAATATCATGTAGTGTTTACACCTAAATATCGAAGGAAAGTATTTTATAACGAAAAGAAAGAAGCAATTCGTGAAATAATCCGAACACTGTGCCAATGGAAAGGTGTTGAAATCATCGAAGGAGAAGTATGTCCGGATCATATTCATTTACTTCTGAGTATCCCGCCCAAAATGAGCGTTTCGGGATTCATGGGATACTTAAAAGGAAAGAG
>NZ_JANGAL010000117.1:0-234 GCF_024461875.1 Veillonella parvula | reverse complement strand
AGCTTTTTCTTCCAGTTGTTTTCTGTATTCCTGGTCTCCATCTTCTTTTGTGAAATCAATATCATATAAAAGACTTTGGATATAGAATCCTGTTCCACCAACGATCAGTGGAATCTTGCCTTTTGCATAGATTTCCTTTAGGGCATCTTTTGCCATCTGCTGAAATCTCGCTACATGAAATTCTTCTTTAGGATCAAGTTCATCCACCAGATAATGCTTGATCCCTTCCATCTC
>NZ_JANGAL010000116.1:0-234 GCF_024461875.1 Veillonella parvula | reverse complement strand
GGTACTCTGGCAGATAAGACAGCGTATGGATTTGTCCGGAACTACTATGAGGAACATGAGCAAAGAAAACGAAAATGTGAGATAGAAAGAGTGACCGAAGGGTGTACGGGAATCCGAAGAAGCACAGGTCAGCATCCGGGAGGTATCGTCGTTCTTCCTCACGGGCATGATATCAATGAATTTACTCCGGTTCAACATCCGGCAAATGATATGGAATGTGGAATTACAACGACA
>NZ_JANGAL010000115.1:0-234 GCF_024461875.1 Veillonella parvula | reverse complement strand
AAAGGCTCTTGAAAAAACACAACATCTCCTGAAAGAATGCAGTCTTTCATAAACGCTAAGAGACGCCGCAAGCTGCGGCGTCTCTTAGCTGCTCTTCTTATATGTAATTGTCAACGTTTTATACGTCCTTTACTTCGATTTTAAAATACCGTCAAATCCACTTCCAGTCACTTTTACCTCTCCGTTTTCAAAAGTAGCAATTCCGTATATTTCTTTGGAAACGCTGTCTATAAT
>NZ_JANGAL010000114.1:0-234 GCF_024461875.1 Veillonella parvula | reverse complement strand
TAATGATCAAATCGTTATTAGACGTAGTTCTTGTAGGGTAAATGATCAAGTAACAAAGATCAAAGGCTTACTTACACTAGGCAAAGATGAAGAGTATTTAAATCTTAATGTTGAGGACGATAAAGTAGATTTAGAGGCGATAACAGACGTCGGAGTTTCTGGTATTGTAGGTGGGCGTCCACATATTCGTGGTACGACATTACCTCCTCGTGTAGATGCAACGATTGCAAGTGA
>NZ_JANGAL010000113.1:0-234 GCF_024461875.1 Veillonella parvula | reverse complement strand
CTGCTGCATAACGAGAGAAAGGACCGAAGGAAGTTGTATAAAGTAATGTAAACGCCCAAGTGTGTTTGTTCCGAAAGATTTGTACAAGATTTTTAGGATTTGGTTTTTATAGTGGTAAGTTATCCATGAAACGTGTCATAAGTGCAAGGATAACAACGAGTGGGACTATCCACATGAAAGCTTCATTGGCAAGGTATACTTCTTTACCTTTGATGATAGCTGGTGTTACACCAA
>NZ_JANGAL010000112.1:0-235 GCF_024461875.1 Veillonella parvula | reverse complement strand
TATACGTCTTATGCATATTATATTAATATTTAAAATATTGTTAATATTCAATATATAGATAACGTACAAATTCATAGCTCATAAGGTTCATCTATATATAGGGAATTAATAATTTAAAAATAGAAAAATATACATGTATAATTAAAATCCACTATAAAGGGGGGTTTACTAACTGAGTATGAGTATTATTCATAATGAATAAAGATATATTTCGTTTTATCGATTTTGCAATATA
>NZ_JANGAL010000111.1:0-235 GCF_024461875.1 Veillonella parvula | reverse complement strand
AGAGCATATAATCAGCAGTGTAAAAGAGGTTGGATATTGTTTAAAAGTATATAAGGAATCATAGAAGGCGGGTTTCTGAAAATGGAGCCTGCTTTTTATATGGCGAGATTTGGTTGTAACTGTAATAGAAAAGAAATGACAGGAAAACTGACAGTTATTTGACAGACAACTGACAGTCTGATGACAGATTCGTTTTGTATACTACTTCTTTATGTAAAAAATGGGCTTCGTTCCA
>NZ_JANGAL010000110.1:0-235 GCF_024461875.1 Veillonella parvula | reverse complement strand
CATCGCTTGGAGAATTGAGAGAAGCACTTGATAAAATTGATAATGAAATAGCAGAGCTTTATGAAAAACGGATGGAAGTCTGCAGAAAAGTCGGAGAATATAAAGTGAAATCAGGAAAAAAGGTGTTTGACAGGCAAAGAGAAAAAGAAAAACTTGCAGATGTAATGTCAAAAGTAGAGGGGGATTTCAATAAGAAAGGAATCCAGGAGCTGTATCAGCAGCTCATGTCTATGAG
>NZ_JANGAL010000109.1:0-235 GCF_024461875.1 Veillonella parvula | reverse complement strand
ATCAAGGAAAAGGGGTTGCAACAGCTATTTGTAACCAACTGGAACAAGCGGTTGATGGAAAAATTACAACTTATGCTTCTATTACAGCAAAACCATTTTTTGAAAAACGAGGGTATAAAGTTGTAAAGGAACGACAGGTAGAACGACAAGGAATTTTTCTTACAAATTATGTGATGATAAAGGAACAATAAATCTTGAATTTATAAATCGAAAAGGGAATTTATGAAAAAAATTA
>NZ_JANGAL010000108.1:0-236 GCF_024461875.1 Veillonella parvula | reverse complement strand
AGTACAGCCGGGTGAAAAAGTTCCGCTTGATGGGATTGTCGTCGAAGGAAGCTCCAGTTTAAATACAAGCGCTTTGACAGGAGAAAGCCTTCCGCGTGATGTGCGTCAGGGAGAAGAGGTGATCAGCGGCTGTATTAATATGACGGGAGTACTGAAAGTTCGGACTACGAAACAGTTTGAAGAATCAACGGTGTCTAAGATTTTGGAACTTGTGGAAAATTCCGGTTCCAGGAAAT
>NZ_JANGAL010000107.1:0-236 GCF_024461875.1 Veillonella parvula | reverse complement strand
ATTTGGAAGTAGAGTCAACGATCAGAACTGCGGATTATGTGCAGTGCGCTGTTGAAAAATACAGCGGCGATGATCCTGATGTGACAGATGGGATGAAAGTATACGCAAAAGCTGAGAAGATCGAGTCATTTTTAAAAGAGGAAGAAGCGGAAGAACGCTGTTTTGAAATCAAAGATCATATTGTTCTTGCCGGAGGAGAAGGAATCGGCCGGGTCACAAAAGCAGGATTAGAGCAG
>NZ_JANGAL010000106.1:0-237 GCF_024461875.1 Veillonella parvula | reverse complement strand
TAAAACGCCTGATGATTGATTCCTGCACATGTATAACGAACCTGCTTTTCTTCTGCTCCGATCCATTTTGCAAGCATTTCCGCCGTTCCCTGAACACTGTGACATAATCCTGTAATATTCATGTCAGACATCGACTGCAGATAACTTACGAGCATTGCCATCGGATTCGTATAATTGAGAACTACCGCGTTCGGACATACCTCTTCACAGTCTCTTATAATATCGAGAAGCACCGGA
>NZ_JANGAL010000105.1:0-237 GCF_024461875.1 Veillonella parvula | reverse complement strand
GTAAAATATTTGGTATAATCTCAGGATGATCTAAAATTAAATGGACATAAACTGGTTCATTGTTGTTCCTATTCGTTTGGTTGAAACTCTACTTGTTTCTTGTCTATCATTCTTCTCATCCTTGCGTAATTATAATCAAAGTCTATAGTCAAACATACGGTCCTCTAGCCATCTTTGCGTATTGATTCTTTGGTTTGTTTTGGGCAGAAAAATCGCTATATAAGAAAGTATTTCAAC
>NZ_JANGAL010000013.1:0-1344 GCF_024461875.1 Veillonella parvula | reverse complement strand
GTAGCCGTATCGGAAGGTGCGGCTGGATCACCTCCTTTCTAGGGAGACATACACCGAGCCAAGAGCTTGGATGTCACTTAGGTCGACACTTTGGCGAGTAAGTAGACGTAGCATAAGCGCTAGCTGTACTTACACACTTATCATTGTTTGGTTTTGAGAGATCTGTAAAGACTCTCAGATGGTTTAATACCATTTACAATTTAATAGATTTCGATGGCTATCTAGGCGCATGAGATGAACGACGTCGTCGCGTAATGGTAATTACGCAAGACAAGTGAAGCGAATGCAACGACGATAGACGCGAAATATAGGAATTGTTTGTTCTTTGAAAACTGCATAGAAGAATTAATATATATTTGTAAGGTCATCTCTTAGAATTTCTAAGTAGGTTGACCCGAGCACATAGGAAATAATTCTCTGACTTAATGGTGACGTACATGTAAAATGTACGGCTACAAAAAAATGACAATGTATCTAATGCATGTCAATATTATCTCTCATGTATTCAATCATGAGATTTTCGTTAGCATTTGATGTATATCTAGGAGCCTGAGCGAGATGAAGCCGCCGCGTACTATTGTACGTAAGGCAAAATCGAGCGTGAGGCGACGACGATAGGCGCAAATGATAACGCAAAATAAGTAAAGATAATAAGGGCGTACGGTGGATGCCTTGGCGATATCAGCCGAAGAAGGACGCGGTAAGCTGCGATAAGCTACGGAGAGGTGCAAGCAACCTGTGACCCGTAGATTTCCGAATGGGGGAACCCGGCAGTGGTTATGCACTGTCACCCATAGCATAGACTATGAGGAGGGCACCTGGGGAACTGAAACATCTAATTACCCGGAGGAACAGTAATCAAACGAGATTTTCTTAGTAGCGGCGAGCGAACGGGAAAGAGGCCAAACCGGAGCGGGCAACCGCACCGGGGTTGAGGACAGTCATCAAGTGTAAATGAGGTAGAAGAATCGAGCTGGAAAGCTCAGCCGCAGAAGGTGAAAGCCCTGTAATCGAAACCTTGCATACACGGGACTGTATCCAGAGTACCACGAGACACGTGAAACCTTGTGGGAAGCAGGGGGGACCACCCTCCAAGCCAAAATACTGATATCGACCGATAGCGCATAGTACCGTGAGGGAAAGGTGAAAAGAACCCCTGGCGGGGAGTGAAAGAGAACCTGAAACCGTATGTCTACAAACAGTCGAAGTCTGTATATATATCAGGACGACGGCGTGCCTATTGAAGAATGAACCGACGAGTTACTGTTGCTAGCGAGGTTAAGTGGAAAACATGGAGCCGCAGCGAAAGCGAGTCTGAACAGGGCGTTCAGTTAGTAATAGTAG
>NZ_JANGAL010000104.1:0-237 GCF_024461875.1 Veillonella parvula | reverse complement strand
AAGTTCAGCAGCCTGTTGTCTGGAAATAGACTTGTCAATGAAACGGTTGATGACAGTCAGCGTTTTCAGTTGTTCTTGTGACAATGTAATTTTACCTTCTTTCATAGCTTTAATAGAATACCAAAAAGAGACAAAACCTCAAGTGAATCTTAAGGAGACATTATCACAAGTTAATAACATTAAAACCGATGCTCGGTCTTGCAATCGGAGCGGCAATGTGCTATCCGGGTATCCAGT
>NZ_JANGAL010000103.1:0-239 GCF_024461875.1 Veillonella parvula | reverse complement strand
ATTTACAGTTAGGGCATACAGAATGAGGCGGTAATGGGTTTACCTCTGTAATATCAGACATGGTAGCGGCAAAGGATGACCTACGGAACCACGGGAACCTACAAGGTACACATCATCAAGAGATTTTTTTACCAGCTTATGAGCGATGTAATACAATACGCAGTAAAAATTGGAAATAATACAATACAATTAATAATCGAGAAGTTCTTGTACGACACGAGGCAATGGATCACCGTAAA
>NZ_JANGAL010000102.1:0-239 GCF_024461875.1 Veillonella parvula | reverse complement strand
GAACTTCACACAGTGGACCTTCGTAAAGCGATTAATGCACCTACTATTCAATAATTTTAGATGATTCAATTATAAGATTTAAGTGTTGTTGTGTTGTATTGTATTTCTTATAATTGTATGACCGATATAAAATATCGGGGTGTTGTTTGTATTAACAATACCCCGATATTTTTTATGGATATAATTTTGCAATCAATGTGATTCGCTGACCTTGAATCACCGTATATGTAATTTTTTTT
>NZ_JANGAL010000101.1:0-240 GCF_024461875.1 Veillonella parvula | reverse complement strand
AACTCCTGACCCCCTGCTTGCAAGGCAGGTGCTCTCCCAACTGAGCTACGCCCCCGTAATGGGTTCACTTAAGTCTCGATAATCCATTCCGAAGAATCCGTTATCTTTTATAAGCTTTTCCTATTATTTTAGCTCTTAATGTCTGTACTCTACACAAAAGTGTATTTCAAGTTATATGAGCCAACTGGTGGGCCTAGGTGGACTCGAACCACCGACCTCACGCTTATCAGGCGTGCGCTC
>NZ_JANGAL010000100.1:0-241 GCF_024461875.1 Veillonella parvula | reverse complement strand
AAACAGAGCATGGATTCCGCCACGGAAACCGCCCGGCATCTTGAGCTGCGGATCGGTGGGATGACGTGTGCTTCGTGCGCCGCCCGAATTGAGAAGAAGCTCAACAAGATCGACGGCGTCAGCGCCTCGGTCAACTATGCCACCGAGAGGGCCAGCGTTGACTACGTTGGCAACGTCGCACCCGATCAGCTGGTGATGACGGTGGAGCAGGCGGGCTATACCGCCCAACCGCCCAGCCAGG
>NZ_JANGAL010000099.1:0-241 GCF_024461875.1 Veillonella parvula | reverse complement strand
GGTCCGAACCTTATTTTTATTACGTTGCCGAATATATTTAATTCTATGGCAGGAGGCAGAATTTGGGGAAGTATCTTTTTCCTCTGTATGCTTTTTGCGGCGGCGTCAACGATTATTGCGGTATTTGAAAATATCATTTCATTTGCGATGGATCTGACCGGATGCTCGAGAGGCAAGGCAGTGGCAGTGAATCTGGTTGTGATTATCCTGCTTTCACTTCCATGTGTGTTTGGATTTAACC
>NZ_JANGAL010000098.1:0-241 GCF_024461875.1 Veillonella parvula | reverse complement strand
ATATCATTTTCAAAAGGGCTTCTCTGATACGTCCCTTTAATTCCATATCAACCACAATGTATACGTTGCCGTATTCATCGTAAAACGGGCGTAAACAGCATTTTGATATATAGGCTTCATAGAACAGCAACAGCTTTTCTATGGCGTTTTCGTTACCGTCCACGGCTGATGATATGAGAAAAAATGATGGAAGTGTGTGTTGCTTATTCTTCATTTGTTTTCTTCTCCTTTAACTGCTTTC
>NZ_JANGAL010000097.1:0-241 GCF_024461875.1 Veillonella parvula | reverse complement strand
CACTAGAATTACTTGTCAAGAAGTTTCGATTGACTTTTCGATATATATTAAGTATGATATGCTTATAAATGACAATAAAAGCAACGAAAGGAGCGGTTATACTAAGTTATGGAGTATTATGAAAAGAAAATCAGTTTCTTAGGAGAAAACATACAAATCATAAGAAAACACAGGGGAATGAAACAACAGGAACTTGCCAATAAAATCGGTATCAATATGCAGAGCCTTTCCAAGATTGAAC
>NZ_JANGAL010000096.1:0-242 GCF_024461875.1 Veillonella parvula | reverse complement strand
ATCCCTTTCTTTCCGGCAATAACATTGCTTACGTAAGCCGGAGAAACGCCTGCACTCGACGCCAGTTCACTCTGTGTGATTCCACGTTCTTCCAAGACGTCTGCAATCGTTTCTCCCGGGTGAATTATTAAATCACGGGATATACCAATTTTCTTTGCTGCCATGATAATCACTCACTCCTTCCACTTCTATTTCCGTACAAATCATAACCGTATCCTGTTCGGCATTCGGCTCGATAATCA
>NZ_JANGAL010000012.1:0-1660 GCF_024461875.1 Veillonella parvula | reverse complement strand
GGTGTTTTACATAATATATCAAATTGTGGCATGCTTAGCGCCGATCTTGTGTGCAATTGATATCTAGTTTCAACTACTCTATTTATCTTGTATCTTGCAGTATTCAAACACGCTAACTCGAAAAACTAACTTTAATTGTCCTGTTTGTCTCGCGTTCTTTCGAAAAATGCACCGGCCGCGCATTATTTGTACTGCGAAAATAATTGGTACTGCGGTATCTTCATTTCATATTTTAAAAATGCACCTTTGCTGCTTTTCCTTAATTTTTAGACGGCCCGCAGGTTCGTTTTGCGGTACTATCTTGTGATAAAAAGTTGTTTTGACATGTGATCTGCACAGATTTTATAATGTAATAAGCAAGAATACATTATCAAACGAACAATACTGGTAAAAGAAAACCAAAATGGACGACATTGAAACAGCCAAGAATCTGACGGTAAAAGCACGTACAGCTTATAGCGTCTGGGATGTATGTCGGCTGTTTATTGAAATGATTGCTCCTGATGTAGATATTGATATAGAGAGTAAACGTAAGTCTGATGAGCTACTCTTTCCAGGATATGTCATAAGGCCCATGGAATCTCTCACAACCGGTAGGCCGTATGGTCTTGATTCTAGCGCAGAAGATTCCAGCGTATCTTCTGACTCCAGTGCTGAGGTAATTTTGCCTGCTGCGAAGATGGTTAAGGAAAGGTTTGATTCGATTGGAAATGGTATGCTCTCTTCACAAGAAGCAAGTCAGGCTGCCATAGATTTGATGCTACAGAATAACAAGCTGTTAGACAATAGAAAGCAACTATACAAATCTATTGCTATAATAATAGGAAGATTGCCCGAGAAAGACAAGAAGAGAGCTACCGAAATGCTCATGAGAAAAATGGATTGTACACAGTTATTAGTCCCACCAGCTCCAACGGAAGAAGATGTTATGAAGCTCGTAAGCGTCGTTACCCAATTGCTTACTTTAGTTCCACCAGATCGTCAAGCTGCTTTAATAGGTGATTTATTCATCCCGGAATCTCTAAAGGATATATTCAATAGTTTCAATGAACTGGCGGCAGAGAATCGTTTACAGCAAAAAAAGAGTGAGTTGGAAGGAAGGACTGAAGTGAACCATGCTAATACAAATGAAGAAGTTCCCTCCAGGCGAACAAGAAGTAGAGACACAAATGCAAGAGGAGCATATAAATTACAAAACACCATCACTGAGGGCCCTAAAGCGGTTCCCACGAAAAAAAGGAGAGTAGCAACGAGGGTAAGGGGCAGAAAATCACGTAATACTTCTAGGGTATGATCCAATATCAAAGGAAATGATAGCATTGAAGGATGAGACTAATCCAATTGAGGAGTGGCAGCATATAGAACAGCTAAAGGGTAGTGCTGAAGGAAGCATACGATACCCCGCATGGAATGGGATAATATCACAGGAGGTACTAGACTACCTTTCATCCTACATAAATAGACGCATATAAGTACGCATTTAAGCATAAACACGCACTATGCCGTTCTTCTCATGTATATATATATACAGGCAACACGCAGATATAGGTGCGACGTGAACAGTGAGCTGTATGTGCGCAGCTCGCGTTGCATTTTCGGAAGCGCTCGTTTTCGGAAACGCTTTGAAGTTCCTATTCCGAAGTTCCTATTCTCTAGAAAG
>NZ_JANGAL010000095.1:0-242 GCF_024461875.1 Veillonella parvula | reverse complement strand
ACCGGATTTTGTGCGTCTGGCAGAAAGTTACGGCGCAAAGGGAATCCGCGTGACAAAGAAAGAAGAGATAAAGGAGGCTTTTGAAGAAGCCGGAAAAAATACAACTGTGCCAACTTTGATCGAGTTTATCATTGATCCGGAAGAGATGGTTTATCCGATGATAAAACCGGGCGGAACACTGGAAGAAATGATTGTGGAATGTTAGAAGGGAGCGCGTGAATATGGAAAATAAAATGAAAAAA
>NZ_JANGAL010000094.1:0-242 GCF_024461875.1 Veillonella parvula | reverse complement strand
CTTTATTCTTCCTGAAATCTTCAACCGAAAAGGTTTTTGCAATTCTAGGATCTGAAGCCGGATCCCAGTCTGTATAATCCAAGCCGTTGACAATACCGCAAAGATCATTTGCCCTTGCCGACATTAATCCGTCAAGACCTTCACCGTAAAACGGTGTTTTGATCTCTTCTGCATAACTGTTACTTACCGTTGTCACTTTATCGGCATATACGATACCGCCTTTAAGCAAGTTTGCATCTTTA
>NZ_JANGAL010000093.1:0-242 GCF_024461875.1 Veillonella parvula | reverse complement strand
TTAACAGCTTCTTGTTTAACTTCTTTTTCTGTCACGGTTACTGTTACATCATAGCCAGCTGCAGAAGTCGTTTCAAGGCCTTCACCTTTTACATTAAACTTCACATCACCTGTACTTAAGGATTTTTCTGTTGTGCAACCAGTATTACCACCTAAAGAGATTTTACGAGCCAAGGCTGCCGTATTAGTTGAAACATTACCTTTATTTGTGGCAATTTCTGTAGCATTCTTCGTGATATTATC
>NZ_JANGAL010000092.1:0-243 GCF_024461875.1 Veillonella parvula | reverse complement strand
CGGATATACAGAAGAGAGAATATGATGTAATATAGTATGGATATAGACTAAAGAAAAAGATAAAGGTGATTTTGTGAGAATCGGTAAAAAAAGTTCAAAAAGAGAGAAAAAGGCAATGTCTGTTTCGCTGTATGCGAACTTGATGTTTGTCGTAGTGGAGCTTGTAATGGCGATAGTGACAGGTTCACAGGCTGTTTTGCTGGATGGTGTATATGACGGAATCGAATTCGTTATGCTTCTTCC
>NZ_JANGAL010000091.1:0-244 GCF_024461875.1 Veillonella parvula | reverse complement strand
AGCTCTTGATGCACGCTCACCGGTCGTAAGGAGGAAACCGAGCGAGATCATTTTCCCCTCGATGACCACGTAATCAGGAGGCGTGCTTGGCGATTCTGCGTGCAGTGAACTCGTCGAGCTCAGTGTCCACGACCGGATTGAGACGCTCGCTAGGCAGTTCGGCAAGACTTCCCTGGACGTCGCGCCACACCCCTCCTAGCGCAATAGCGAACATCCCCTGCCCGCCATGCAGCAGGTCAATGAC
>NZ_JANGAL010000090.1:0-244 GCF_024461875.1 Veillonella parvula | reverse complement strand
ATGTAATCGTAAATTATGTCAATGAAACGAAAAAGACAACTTCTCTTTATGATTCGTCCAAACTAAAGACAAGAGATAAGTACGGAGTATTTTTAGGCGGGAATACATCAGTTATCGATATAAAGACAGTGTCTACGAGCCAGAAGAGACTGCTTGTGGTGAAAGATTCATTTGCAGACTGCTTTATTCCGTTCTTAACTCCTCATTACAGAGAGATCGTTGTTGTTGATCCAAGATATTACAG
>NZ_JANGAL010000011.1:0-1832 GCF_024461875.1 Veillonella parvula | reverse complement strand
ACCAACTCCAGCACTAATGCTACTACCAACTCCAGCACCAACGTCAGGACTAGTGCGACTACCACTGAAAGTACCAACTCCAGCACTAATGCTACTACCACTGCCAGCATCAACGTCAGGACTAGTGCGACTACCACTGAAAGTACCAACTCCAACACTAGTGCTACTACCACCGAAAGTACCGACTCCAACACTAGTGCTACTACCACTGCTAGCACCAACTCCAGCACTAATGCCACTACCACTGAAAGTACCAACGCTAGTGCCAAGGAGGACGCCAATAAAGATGGCAATGCTGAGGATAATAGATTCCATCCAGTCACCGACATTAACAAAGAGTCGTATAAGCGGAAAGGGAGTCAAATGGTTTTGCTAGAGAGAAAGAAACTGAAAGCACAATTTCCCAATACTTCCGAGAATATGAATGTCTTACAGTTTCTTGGATTTCGGTCTGACGAAATTAAACATCTTTTCCTCTATGGTATTGACATATACTTCTGCCCAGAGGGAGTGTTCACACAATACGGATTATGCAAGGGCTGTCAAAAGATGTTCGAGCTCTGTGTCTGTTGGGCTGGCCAGAAAGTATCGTATCGGAGGATGGCTTGGGAAGCACTAGCTGTGGAGAGAATGCTGCGAAATGACGAGGAATACAAAGAATACTTGGAAGACATCGAGCCATATCATGGGGACCCTGTAGGGTATTTGAAATTTTTTAGCGTAAAAAGGAGAGAGATCTACTCTCAGATACAGAGAAATTATGCTTGGTACCTGGCCATTACTAGAAGAAGAGAAACAATTAGTGTATTGGATTCGACAAGAGGCAAGCAAGGGAGCCAAGTTTTCCGCATGTCTGGAAGGCAGATCAAAGAGTTGTATTATAAAGTATGGAGCAACTTGCGTGAATCGAAGACAGAGGTGCTGCAGTACTTTTTGAACTGGGACGAGAAAAAGTGCCGGGAAGAATGGGAGGCAAAAGACGATACGGTCTTTGTGGAAGCGCTCGAGAAAGTTGGAGTTTTTCAGCGTTTGCGTTCCATGACGAGCGCTGGACTGCAGGGTCCGCAGTACGTCAAGCTGCAGTTTAGCAGGCATCATCGACAGTTGAGGAGCAGATATGAATTAAGTCTAGGAATGCACTTGCGAGATCAGCTTGCGCTGGGAGTTACCCCATCTAAAGTGCCGCATTGGACGGCATTCCTGTCGATGCTGATAGGGCTGTTCTACAATAAAACATTTCGGCAGAAACTGGAGTATCTTTTGGAGCAGATTTCGGAGGTGTGGTTGTTACCACATTGGCTTGATTTGGCAAACGTTGAAGTTCTCGCTGCAGATGACACGAGGGTACCGCTGTACATGCTGATGGTAGCGGTTCACAAAGAGCTGGATAGCGATGATGTTCCAGACGGTAGATTTGATATAATATTACTATGTAGAGATTCGAGCAGAGAAGTTGGAGAGTGAAGGAAATTGTTGTTACGAAAGTCAGTGATTATGTATTGTGTAGTATAGTATATTGTAAGAAATTTTTTTTTTCTAGGGAATATGTGTTTTGATGTAGTATTTTACTGTTTTGATTTAGTGTTTGTTGCACGCGGTAGCGAGAGACAAGTGCGAAGGAGTAGGATGAAAAGACAGTCTATAAAAAGTAAACATAAAATAAAGGTAGTAAGTAGCTTTTGGTTGAACATCCGGGTAAGAGACAACAGGGCTTGGAGGAGACGTACATGAGGGCTACTTAGGGCTATTTAGGGCTATGTAAAAGTGTTGTAGGGCATTGTTAAGGCGCTAGGCATGCCTTCTGAAGCAAACTTGGCTGCTGTACTGCAAAA
>NZ_JANGAL010000089.1:0-245 GCF_024461875.1 Veillonella parvula | reverse complement strand
CCTGCTCTTCGAGGTTGCAATGTCGCTTGTAGCGAAGAACCCAGAATTTAGGGAACTCCATAATTACTACACAACTAGAAGGCTAAATCCATTAAAGAAGATGCAGTCACTTATGGCAATAGCAGCGAAGCTGCTTCGTGTTTTTTATGCCATACTGACAAAAGGCGTGGGCTATGATCCCAAGAAGATGGTCAATGACATCAGGAGACCGGCGGCTTATGCGCAGGCTGCGTAAGAAAAACAAG
>NZ_JANGAL010000088.1:0-245 GCF_024461875.1 Veillonella parvula | reverse complement strand
AAACGCCGAAAGTACTTGGCTGGAGACGGCCTGGGAGGATAGGAAGCCGCTGATTGACTAAAAGAAAAAGGTCTACCTAAAGGTAGGCCTTTTTCTTTTTGCTAGTCTTCGACTAGCTAACCCTACTAGAGCAGCCTCCAGCCAAGGTTGTAGAGGTTGTATCTATGTACGTGTCCGTGTAAGACGGCCCTGGGAAAAGCAGGGCAGTAGAAGATGGAGGAGTGAAACGACGACAGATTCACTGC
>NZ_JANGAL010000087.1:0-246 GCF_024461875.1 Veillonella parvula | reverse complement strand
GGAGGAGGAAAAATCCGAATCGCAAGAATCAACGAAGTGGAAGTTGATTTTACCGGAGAATACAGCACTCTTATCGTCATTCAACAGGACAAACCCGGAGTGATCGCACACATCACAAACTGCTTAAGCGAAATGAACGTCAATATAGCTTATATGAAGCTTTACCGGGAAGAAAAAGGGTGTACGGCGTACAGCATCGTCGAATCTGACGGAATCGTTCCTCAGACAGTAGCCGGACGAATCAAA
>NZ_JANGAL010000086.1:0-247 GCF_024461875.1 Veillonella parvula | reverse complement strand
CCACTTTCCATTTTTATGCCGAAGCACTGCACTTTTCGGTGATGTTTCCCAGAGATACTCTGGAACTCTTCCATATTGGTTTTTTACATATTCAAAAATCTCTTCTCGTTTCAAATATTCCACTCCCTGATTACTCTATTTTATCAATCTCATGATTGTACTTTTTGTATTTATCAACAGGCAGGACATTAGCCCTGCCCACCTTTTCTATTATAGCATTGTTCCTCTGCTCCTACAATGCAATCCA
>NZ_JANGAL010000085.1:0-247 GCF_024461875.1 Veillonella parvula | reverse complement strand
CAGTCTTGCCCCACAGCTCCTTGGTGGCTTGCATTTCGTCCTTTACTGTATCTGGTTCACAGTGCAGACCGCTGACAAGCTTATCTTCCGTCTTTTCCTCTTTCGTCACATAGTCCAGTGCTTGCCCTATGCCTGCTTTTGAAGAAACTGCTTTAATGACTGCCATACCTTATCCAACTCCTTTTGGTTGTCGGTAATAAGATTGTACTGATAGTATCTTCCGCCATTTAGTGCATGTGCTATCTGG
>NZ_JANGAL010000084.1:0-248 GCF_024461875.1 Veillonella parvula | reverse complement strand
ATTTGTTGTTATCCCGCACCATATGAACCGCGCTTTCATCCAATTCATAATGTGTTGTCTCGCCCTCGAAGTAATTTTCATCTGTCACTCCGAGTTCCTGACAAAGCTCTTGAAGTTCACACTGCCCGCTTCTGACACAAGACAGACATTTTTTGTCATGATTCGACAAAAGCAGCTCTAATGTTCTTCTTCTCGAATCAAGAAGTTTCGGCGTATTCGTCTGCACTTCCATCCCTTCTGCAACCGGA
>NZ_JANGAL010000083.1:0-249 GCF_024461875.1 Veillonella parvula | reverse complement strand
CAGCCGCCGTAGACGCGGAATTATATTCCATATAAACGCGGACGATTCTCGCTTCTTTTCCTTCCGCCTGGTAAACTTCTCCCTTTTCAGCATCACAGGAATCTTTTGATGTCTTCTCTGCCAGTTTATCAAAATCTCTTCCGTCCATACTTGTATAGATCGTATACTGAGAATATCCATTCTCCGGTGTATATACTTCTACCGTATCAAGGTTATAATTTTTCTCCAGATCAATATCTACATAAGACG
>NZ_JANGAL010000082.1:0-249 GCF_024461875.1 Veillonella parvula | reverse complement strand
CCGGTCCGTAGTTTCCGGCAGAGACAACAACGGTAAGACCGGTATCCCAGAGCAGTTCCACTGCATCAAGCAGCAGTTCTTTTTGTTTTTTTGCAAGTCCGGGATTCGTACCGACAGAAATATTCACAATTCGGATCCCATACTTCTTTCTTTCCTTTAAAATCCACTCAATCCCTTTCATCACATGAGAAACATCCCCGTTTCCGTCTTTATCAAGTACTTTTCCGACAACAAGCTTTGCTTTCGGCG
>NZ_JANGAL010000081.1:0-249 GCF_024461875.1 Veillonella parvula | reverse complement strand
CTAAAAAATACGCCTTTAGGCCTTCTGATACCCTTTCCCCTGCGGTTTAGCGTGCCTTTTACATTAATATCTAAACCCTCTCCGATGGTGGCCTTTAACTGACTAATAAATGCAACCGATATAAACTGTGATAATTCTGGGTGATTTATGATTCGATCGACAATTGTATTGTACACTAGTGCAGGATCAGGCCAATCCAGTTCTTTTTCAATTACCGGTGTGTCGTCTGTATTCAGTACATGTCCAACA
>NZ_JANGAL010000080.1:0-250 GCF_024461875.1 Veillonella parvula | reverse complement strand
CCCCCGGCTTTCAAGGAAATCGCATGTTTTTTCAAAAAACGGATATACGATAAGCTCGGTTTCTTCTCCGTCTGCCGGAGACGAGATTTCAAGAATTCCGCATGGACAGGCTTTCGTAAGCTGCTCCATCTGAAATCGGAACACGTCTTCTTTGTACCGCTTTAAAAGCTCCTCTTTTTCCTCAGCTTCTATTTTCATAGTCTGCGAGAAAACGCCGTCTTTCCAACTAAACTTATCTTGTCCCACTTCC
>NZ_JANGAL010000010.1:0-5000 GCF_024461875.1 Veillonella parvula | reverse complement strand
TTCCCAAACAACTCGACTCTTCGAAGGCACTTTACAAAGAACCGCACTCCTCGCCACACGGGATTCTCACCCTCTATGACGTCCTGTTCCAAGGAACATAGACAAGGAACGGCCCCAAAGTTGCCCTCTCCAAATTACAACTCGGGCACCGAAGGTACCAGATTTCAAATTTGAGCTTTTGCCGCTTCACTCGCCGTTACTAAGGCAATCCCGGTTGGTTTCTTTTCCTCCGCTTATTGATATGCTTAAGTTCAGCGGGTACTCCTACCTGATTTGAGGTCAAACTTTAAGAACATTGTTCGCCTAGACGCTCTCTTCTTATCGATAACGTTCCAATACGCTCAGTATAAAAAAGATTAGCCGCAGTTGGTAAAACCTAAAACGACCGTACTTGCATTATACCTCAAGCACGCAGAGAAACCTCTCTTTGGAAAAAAAAAACATCCAATGAAAAGGCCAGCAATTTCAAGTTAACTCCAAAGAGTATCACTCACTACCAAACAGAATGTTTGAGAAGGAAATGACGCTCAAACAGGCATGCCCCCTGGAATACCAAGGGGCGCAATGTGCGTTCAAAGATTCGATGATTCACGGAATTCTGCAATTCACATTACGTATCGCATTTCGCTGCGTTCTTCATCGATGCGAGAACCAAGAGATCCGTTGTTGAAAGTTTTTAATATTTTAAAATTTCCAGTTACGAAAATTCTTGTTTTTGACAAAAATTTAATGAATAGATAAAATTGTTTGTGTTTGTTAACCTCTGGGCCCCGATTGCTCGAATGCCCAAAGAAAAAGTTGCAAAGATATGAAAACTCCACAGTGTGTTGTATTGAAACGGTTTTAATTGTCCTATAACAAAAGCACAGAAATCTCTCACCGTTTGGAATAGCAAGAAAGAAACTTACAAGCCTAGCAAGACCGCGCACTTAAGCGCAGGCCCGGCTGGACTCTCCATCTCTTGTCTTCTTGCCCAGTAAAAGCTCTCATGCTCTTGCCAAAACAAAAAAAAAAATCCATTTTCAAAATTATTAAATTTCTTTAATGATCCTTCCGCAGGTTCACCTACGGAAACCTTGTTACGACTTTTAGTTCCTCTAAATGACCAAGTTTGTCCAAATTCTCCGCTCTGAGATGGAGTTGCCCCCTTCTCTAAGCAGATCCTGAGGCCTCACTAAGCCATTCAATCGGTACTAGCGACGGGCGGTGTGTACAAAGGGCAGGGACGTAATCAACGCAAGCTGATGACTTGCGCTTACTAGGAATTCCTCGTTGAAGAGCAATAATTACAATGCTCTATCCCCAGCACGACGGAGTTTCACAAGATTACCAAGACCTCTCGGCCAAGGTTAGACTCGCTGGCTCCGTCAGTGTAGCGCGCGTGCGGCCCAGAACGTCTAAGGGCATCACAGACCTGTTATTGCCTCAAACTTCCATCGGCTTGAAACCGATAGTCCCTCTAAGAAGTGGATAACCAGCAAATGCTAGCACCACTATTTAGTAGGTTAAGGTCTCGTTCGTTATCGCAATTAAGCAGACAAATCACTCCACCAACTAAGAACGGCCATGCACCACCACCCACAAAATCAAGAAAGAGCTCTCAATCTGTCAATCCTTATTGTGTCTGGACCTGGTGAGTTTCCCCGTGTTGAGTCAAATTAAGCCGCAGGCTCCACTCCTGGTGGTGCCCTTCCGTCAATTCCTTTAAGTTTCAGCCTTGCGACCATACTCCCCCCAGAACCCAAAGACTTTGATTTCTCGTAAGGTGCCGAGTGGGTCATTAAAAAAACACCACCCGATCCCTAGTCGGCATAGTTTATGGTTAAGACTACGACGGTATCTGATCATCTTCGATCCCCTAACTTTCGTTCTTGATTAATGAAAACGTCCTTGGCAAATGCTTTCGCAGTAGTTAGTCTTCAATAAATCCAAGAATTTCACCTCTGACAATTGAATACTGATGCCCCCGACCGTCCCTATTAATCATTACGATGGTCCTAGAAACCAACAAAATAGAACCAAACGTCCTATTCTATTATTCCATGCTAATATATTCGAGCAATACGCCTGCTTTGAACACTCTAATTTTTTCAAAGTAAAAGTCCTGGTTCGCCAAGAGCCACAAGGACTCAAGGTTAGCCAGAAGGAAAGGCCCCGTTGGAAATCCAGTACACGAAAAAATCGGACCGGCCAACCGGGCCCAAAGTTCAACTACGAGCTTTTTAACTGCAACAACTTTAATATACGCTATTGGAGCTGGAATTACCGCGGCTGCTGGCACCAGACTTGCCCTCCAATTGTTCCTCGTTAAGGTATTTACATTGTACTCATTCCAATTACAAGACCCGAATGGGCCCTGTATCGTTATTTATTGTCACTACCTCCCTGAATTAGGATTGGGTAATTTGCGCGCCTGCTGCCTTCCTTGGATGTGGTAGCCGTTTCTCAGGCTCCCTCTCCGGAATCGAACCCTTATTCCCCGTTACCCGTTGAAACCATGGTAGGCCACTATCCTACCATCGAAAGTTGATAGGGCAGAAATTTGAATGAACCATCGCCAGCACAAGGCCATGCGATTCGAAAAGTTATTATGAATCATCAAAGAGTCCGAAGACATTGATTTTTTATCTAATAAATACATCTCTTCCAAAGGGTCGAGATTTTAAGCATGTATTAGCTCTAGAATTACCACAGTTATACCATGTAGTAAAGGAACTATCAAATAAACGATAACTGATTTAATGAGCCATTCGCAGTTTCACTGTATAAATTGCTTATACTTAGACATGCATGGCTTAATCTTTGAGACAAGCATATGACTACTGGCAGGATCAACCAGATAACTATCTTAAAAGAAGAAGCAACAAGCAGTAAAAAAGAAAGAAACCGAAATCTCTTTTTTTTTTTCCCACCTATTCCCTCTTGCTAGAAGATACTTATTGAGTTTGGAAACAGCTGAAATTCCAGAAAAATTGCTTTTTCAGGTCTCTCTGCTGCCGGAAATGCTCTCTGTTCAAAAAGCTTTTACACTCTTGACCAGCGCACTCCGTCACCATACCATAGCACTCTTTGAGTTTCCTCTAATCAGGTTCCACCAAACAGATACCCCGGTGTTTCACGGAATGGTACGTTTGATATCGCTGATTTGAGAGGAGGTTACACTTGAAGAATCACAGTCTTGCGACCGGCTATTCAACAAGGCATTCCCCCAAGTTTGAATTCTTTGAAATAGATTGCTATTAGCTAGTAATCCACCAAATCCTTCGCTGCTCACCAATGGAATCGCAAGATGCCCACGATGAGACTGTTCAGGTTAAACGCAAAAGAAACACACTCTGGGAATTTCTTCCCAAATTGTATCTCTCAATACGCATCAACCCATGTCAATTAAACACGCTGTATAGAGACTAGGCAGATCTGACGATCACCTAGCGACTCTCTCCACCGTTTGACGAGGCCATTTACAAAAACATAACGAACGACAAGCCTACTCGAATTCGTTTCCAAACTCTTTTCGAACTTGTCTTCAACTGCTTTCGCATGAAGTACCTCCCAACTACTTTTCCTCACACTTGTACTCCATGACTAAACCCCCCCTCCCATTACAAACTAAAATCTTACTTTTATTTTCTTTTGCCCTCTCTGTCGCTCTGCCTTAACTACGTATTTCTCGCCGAGAAAAACTTCAATTTAAGCTATTCTCCAAAAATCTTAGCGTATATTTTTTTCTTTTTTTTTTCCAAAGTGACAGGTGCCCCGGGTAACCCAGTTCCTCACTTTTTTTTACTGCGGAAGCGGAAGCGGAAAATACGGAAGCGGAAAATACGGAAGCGGAAAATACGGAAACGCGCGGGAACATACAAAATATACCTTTCTCACACAAGAAATATATGCTACTTGCAAAATATCATACCAAAAAACTTTTCACAACCGAAACCAAAACCAACGGATATCATACATTACACTACCACCATTCAAACTTTACTACTATCCTCCCTTCAGTTTCCCTTTTTCTGCCTTTTTCGGTGACGGAAATACGCTTCAGAGACCCTAAAGGGAAATCCATGCCATAACAGGAAAGTAACATCCCAATGCGGACTATACCACCCCACCACACTCCTACCAATAATGGTAACTATTCTATGTTTTCTTACTCCTATGTCTATTCATCTTTCATCTAACTACCTAATACTATGCAAAAATGTAAAATTATCACACAAAACATAAACAATCAAAATCAGCCATTTCCGCACCTTTTCCTCTGTCCACTTTCAACCGTCCCTCCAAATGTAAAATGGCCTATCGGAATACATTTCCTACATCCTAACTACTATAAAACAACCTTTAGACTTACGTTTGCTACTCTCATGGTCTCAATACTGCCGCCGAAATTCTGTCCCACATACTAAATCTCTTCCCGTCATTATCGCCCGCATCCGGTGCCGTAAATGCAAAACAAATACCATCTATGTCTTCCACACCATCATTTTACTATGCCTGCCACCATCCATTTGTCTTTTGCACCATATCTTCATAACCTGTCACCTTGAAACTACCTCTGCATGCCACCTACCGACCAACTTTCATGTTCTGTTTCGACCTACCTCTTGTAAATGACAAATCACCTTTTTCATCGTATGCACCTTATTCTCCACATCACAATGCACTATTGCTTTTGCTTTTTCACCTCTCATATCCTATTGCTATTAGATGAAATATAATAAAAATTGTCCTCCACCCATAACACCTCTCACTCCCACCTACTGAACATGTCTGGACCCTGCCCTCATATCACCTGCGTTTCCGTTAAACTATCGGTTGCGGCCATATCTACCAGAAAGCACCGTTTCCCGTCCGATCAACTGTAGTTAAGCTGGTAAGAGCCTGACCGAGTAGTGTAGTGGGTGACCATACGCGAAACTCAGGTGCTGCAATCTTTATTTCTTTTTTTTTTTTTTTTTTTTTCTCTCTAGTTTCTTGGCTTCCTATGCTAAATCCCA
>NZ_JANGAL010000001.1:0-883636 GCF_024461875.1 Veillonella parvula | reverse complement strand
ACGACGACAGATTCACTGCATCGCTTTCTTCCGAACGTAAGATTTACCGAGCTGCGAAGCAGAGAAGGAAAATCCACAGTGAGGAAGCAAGTAGGGCAACCGAAGAGGTCTTAGAGCTAAGCGACGCAGCCGAACCATATGAGTGCTTCCGAACGTAAGATTTACCGAGCTGCGAAGCAGAGAAGGGAAATCCACAGTGAGGATTGATAGGAAGCCGCGGCTAATGGTAGTATCTAACTAATCCATACGGTAACGAGGCACAACGTGCCAATGTTACCGAACCGTAAAGCAGTTGAGCTACTTTAAATATATGTAAATAAACTTTATCTAATCGATACCGCGGTGCGCAGCACCAATGGTATCGAACCGTAAACTAGTTGAGCAACTCCATATTTATGTAAATAACAAGCCCCATGATCACAAAATCATAGAGCCTATATATTAATAACAACTTATTAGGAATTTAATATATATACAAAAAAAGAGCTGCCTAAGCAGCTCTAATTCTTTATTATTCTACACCAACCATTACGCTAGTGGATTTGATAACAGCGACAACTTCTTTGCCAACTGCTAAGCCTAATTCTTTAACGGATTGAATAGTAATGTCAGCAGTAACAATATTATTATTACCTACGTTGATTTTTACGATTGCATTTACAGCGCCTTCTTGGATCTCAACGATAGTACCTTTTAATTGATTTCTTGCACTTAATTTCATGGATATCTCCTTAAAAAACAATACAAAAAGTATATATATTATAATATTTTGCATATAATTTGTGATATACATTACATCACAAATTATATGGAGCGGGCGAAGGGAATCGAACCCTCCTCTCAAGCTTGGGAAGCTCGCATTCTACCGATGAACTACGCCCGCACGATGTAAATATTGTATCATATATTTACATATACATTCAAGTAATCATAGATATATCTATGATTATACCTATAGTAGTAAATGTATTGAATTACTTTCAATCTAGATGTATAAAATAATAGAAAAGGAGGAATTCGTATGTCAAAAGTATATAAAGTTCATAAATGGTTATCTATCATTTCCTTAATTTTCTTCTTAATGTTTTGTATTACAGGATTAGTACTCATGTTTCGAACTGAGTTAAATGCATGGGCTCAAGGTGGAACAACACATCATTCATCAGCTATAATGTCGATGAATGAACATGAAGAATCTATATTTAAGTATGCTGATCAGGGGGCACTACTTGTTAAACAGAAATATCCATCAAAAGATATTTTGAATATATCCCCTGCTATGGGGGCTACACATATTTTACGGTATCGTATTATTGAATCTACGGCTACGGTAGCACCTCCAGCTCGCATGGGAATGGGTGGGGATTATGTTTTATATAATCCTATATCTAAAGAACTGATTACTTCACATAATGAGCCTCCTGTACATCCTTGGATTCGTAGTATGTTACATACTCTTCATCAATTACATACACGATTAGATTTAGGTAAAATTGGCATATATATTGTAACATTCTTATCATTTTTATGTAGTCTCACTATTATTTCAGGGATTTTTTTATATGGTCCATTTCGTAAAAGTTATTCTAAAGCCTCTGTTTTATCTAAGAAAATGAAAATAGGTGCATTACATCGTGAATTCTCAATAGTTGCAACGGTCTGGGGATTTATATTATGTATAACAGGTGTATGGATTGGGGGCTTTTTTATTGCAAATGATAACTATAATGCCGATGTACTTCATAATGCTAAACAGGAACTTTCGATTGGACAATCTGAAATATTGCAACCATCAGAAGCAATTTCTCGTATAATGAAAGTATATCCAGATCGACAAGTTATTTCTATGGATTATCCATCTAAGTTTAACAATTACCATTATGCATTTTATTTAGGTGCAGAAAATGATGATGATCCAGCTATGTTTCTTGGACAGCCTGTATATGCTAACTTGTATGTCGATTCTAGTAATGATAGATTTTCTACTAAAGCAGTTCCATGGTATTTTACAGGTATGACAACTATGATTAACCTACATATTCATAATCATAATACGATGGCTCTGAAGATATTGTGGGCTATATGGGATATTGTTCTCATTATTGGTATCGTGACTGGACTTATGATGACTATTATTAGAAAGTATAAAAAATCAGATGTAATTCTATCTAAAGTATCGGTAGAGGAAAAGCATATTTGGCGTACACCATTATTTTGTAGTATATCTGTTCTTATAGGATTGCTTCTACCACTTTGGCAAAATCCTGTTATGAATACGATTGCTGCTATTTGTTTAACTGTATCACTTATTGTATTTTTTATCTCTTTACTTAAAGAAAGTAAACAATATTGATTATTTTCGAACTGAAATGATATAATAATAAATATAGTTGTTTTTATATACATAAAAATACGTATTATTATTTATGACTCAGAAAGTGGTAGTTATTATGAATTTTATAAAAGCATTTTTCCAGTCAGAGTCTGCTGGTGGGATATCCTTGCTGTCCGCTGCTATTTTAGGCGTTCTTGTGGCGAACTCACCGATTGCAGCACAGTATTTTGCAGTCATGCAAATACACCTTGGTCCAATGACTATACTGGAGTGGGTAAATGATGCCTTAATGGCTCTTTTTTTCCTTTATGTTGGTATAGAGATCAAGAAGGAAATGATTTCTGGGGAGCTTGATACGAAGGCGAAACGTGTGCTTCCCGTATTAGCCGCATTTGCAGGTGTTATTACGCCAGCTATTGTGTATTATTTTGCGGCTGGATATATGCCAGAATATAGACATGGTTGGGGGATTCCTACCGCTACAGATATTGCTTTTGCTATAGGCGTTATTACAATGCTTGGTAATAAGGTATCTACAGCGATGAAAGCCTTTCTAGCTGCATTAGCTATTATTGACGACTTGATTGCCATAGTCGTTATTGCTCTCTTTTATGGGGCAGGCGTTAACTTTATGGATTTAATAGCTGCTGCGGCTGTAACTGGTTTACTGATTTATACTAATAAGCAAGGCTATTTAAGACCACTTCCGTATTGTGTTCTAGGATTAGTTCTTTGGTATTTAGTTTTAAAATCTGGTGTGCATGCTACCATTGCCGGTGTTGTACTGGCTATGACAATTCCTTTTAAAGGTAAAGTTATAGATAAGGTAGTATATCCTATGGAAGAATGGGCGCATGCTTTACGCAATTGGGTAAACTTCCTAATTATACCATTATTTAGTTTTTTAAATGCTGGTGTATCCTTTGCTGATTTTTCCATAGACAATTTATTCCATCCTGTAATCATAGGTGTTTCATTCGGTTTAATCTTAGGAAAACAATTAGGTATATTCTCTGCCGTCTACATTTTGGTTCAATCTAAGGCAATTAAGATGCCTACAAAAACGACGTGGCCTGAAATTTATGGGACAGCTATTTTGTGTGGTATTGGCTTTACTATGAGCCTTTTTGTTGCTACACTGGCTTTCCCACCAGGTATAACACAAGAAATGGCTAAGGTAGGTATCTTTATAGGATCAATCACGGCAGGCTTGCTAGGTGCGATTGTCCTAATTTTAGCTTATCAAATACGCAAGATGCGTGGTAAAATTTAATAAAATAATCTTTTGTAAGTATAGAAAGGATTCAAATGGAACGCATTTTTGTTTTCTTACGTTCTCCAGGTGCAGCTACATCTGTACTCCTAGGAGCAACAGTACTCGCTTTAATTTTAGCGAACTCTCCATCATCTGAACAATACTTTCAAATCGTTAATCACCATATAGGTAATCTAACAATTTTAGAATGGGTTAATGATGCATTGATGGCAATCTTCTTCCTTTTTGTAGGTCTCGAAGTTAAGCGTGAATTAGTATCAGGTGAGCTTAATACTAATGCTAAGCGTGTGATGCCAGGCATTGCCGCATTATTTGGTGTTCTAACGCCCGCTTTTATCTACTACTTAATTGCAGGTTTTCATTCTGAATATATACATGGTTGGGCAATACCAACTGCTACGGATATTGCATTTTCCATCGGTATTATATCTGCGTTAGGCTCTAGAGTACCGAATTCAATGAAAGTATTTCTAACAGCTCTTGCCGTTATAGATGATTTGATTGCTATCATCGTAATTGCAATCTTCTATGCGTCAAGTATTCACATGATGTATTTAGGTGTGGCTGTCGTAGTTGTAGCTGCTTTAATCTATTGTAATAAGCAAGGATATGTACGACCTTTACCATATATCATTTTAGGGTTTATCCTTTGGTATTGTGTATTAAAATCTGGTTTACATGCAACTATGGCTGGTGTAATCTTAGCTATGACAATTCCTTCAAAAGGTAAACGAGGCCGTAAGTATGTTCGTCCAATGCAACATTGGGAACATTTATTATCCAATTGGGTTAGTTTTTTAATTGTACCAATATTTGCATTCTTTAATGCCGGTGTAGATTTACGTAATGTATCTGTTAATGACTTAACACATCCTGTAGTGCTTGGTGTTGCATTAGGTCTTATTATAGGGAAACAATTAGGTATTTTTGGTGCAGTATTTGCGATGGTGAAATGTGGCCTTGTACCAATGCCTACAGAAGCTAATTGGAAGCATGTATATGGAACTGCGATTGTATGTGGTATAGGCTTTACAATGAGTATCTTCGTATCTATCTTGGCATTTGACCCAGGTCACGCTCAAGAAATGGCAAAAGGTGGCGTTATACTTGGCTCATTAATCTCTGCATTATTCGGCTACATCTTCTTAAGACTTGTTGGTGCAAACCGAAAAGAATGTCATATTGGTGTATACCATAACTGCTAAAATTAAATAAAACTATTAAATCTCCATTGTAGACTGAAGAGAATTTCCGACTTTAAAAGTAATCTAAGCGAATATTCTTGCAGGATATAATGGAGATTTTCATTGGTATCTTATAATTTTATGATATATATGTAATATACCCTTAAAACTATACTATAACTATAATTTAATATATATGAATTATTGATATTAATAGAACTTTTATGGTTTATAGATTATTTAAAACTGTATAGTATACTACTTAATGTAAGGTGATGTGTATATGATAAAAAAAATAATTATTGCATGTACGCTTGTTTGTATGATTGTAATGGTATCCTCTGTATCATTAGCAAAAACTATTGATCGGGGGCAACGAGGACATCATGTTAGTAAGGTGCAAACCATGTTAAAGCATCAAGGTTTTTTACATGATTCTATAGATGGCATTTACGGTCATAATACAGAACAGGCTGTTCGAAAATTTCAAAAATCTAAAGGGCTCCCTGTAGATGGTCGTGTTGGTCCTGCTACGATGAATGCTTTGGAAAAGATGGAGACTCGTTATGGTGGCCATGGCACAGAACGCAATCATAATGGAGTGCCTAATAAATACTCTAAAGTTTTAACGATGGAGGCTAGTGGCTATTCATCTCAAGATCCTGGCAACGGAAAATATACAGCTACAGGTAGTCGTCTACGGAAGGGACTTGTGTCTGTAGACCCTAAATTAATTCCTTTGGGAACGCGATTATATATTGAAGGTTATGGCTATGCTGTAGCTGACGATGTAGGTGGTGCTATTAAAGGGCATCGCATTGATTTAGCTTTTGATTCTCGTGCAGAGGCATTACAGTTTGGACGTCAATCTGTAAAGGTTTATATTTTATAATGATAACTCTCTAGTTTTATATGATTATATGATAGATGTATAGACTACAATCATATTCTTGTATAAAATGCTAGAGAGTTTTTCTTTTACCGAATTATAATGTATTCAAAACCTCGAATATTCGGAAAATATGGTATAATAAATAATAGATATATGATGATGACTCATGATGTTAAATTAATGAGCATACTCAATAGTTATATGATGAATAGTAAAGGATAATCCTATGGATAAAGTACGGCGCGTAGAACGAATGGTGGCAATGACAAAACTGTTAGTTGATTCACCGCAAAAATTGATTCCTTTAAATTACTTTTGCGACTTTTTTGGCATGGCTAAATCAACGGTTAGTGAAGATTTAACATGTGTAAGGCAGTCTATGGAACACTTTCAACTGGGGACCTTAGAAACGGTGGCCGGTGTAGCTGGTGGGGTACGATTTATTCCGCATCGCAAGGGAATACAAGCGAACGATATTCTACGCGATGTGCAAGCTCGTTTAATGGAGCCAGATCGCATCATTCCAGGTGGTTTTATTTATATGTCTGATATCTTATATGATTGGCATGTAATGACACGTCTGGGTGAGATTATTATGACTCGTTTCGTGGACCGTGAACCAGACTATATTTTGACTGTAGAAACAAAGGGGATTCCTTTGGCTGTAATGGTAGCGAGAGCTTTCAATAAACCACTTGTTATTGCTAGACGTGATAGTAAGGTAACAGAAGGTTCTGCTATTAGTATCAATTATGTAACAGGTTCCTCTGGGCGCATTCAAACTATGACTCTAACTAAACGGGCAATTCCTCCAAATGCGAAAGTGTTAATTATCGATGACTTTATGAAAGCTGGCGGTACCGCTAAGGGGCTTAAAGAATTAGTTCTTGAAATGAGTGGCGTCGTTGTTGGCACAGGTGTTCTTGTAGCTACAGCTGAACCAAGTCCGAAGTTGATCGATGATTATGAATCACTATTTACTTTTTATGGTATCGATGAAAATACAAAGAAAATTAGTATAGAGCCTGTGTTAGATGCAGAGTAAATCATTAATATTAGGAAGATTATAGGCTGATATAATGGTTTATATTGAGTATTGACCTATGGGCTAAATAATGACGTAAATAATATTTAAAATGGTTTAGAGATATAAGAGATAACAGATAGGAGATTACTATGAATATTGCAAGCCTTATTTTAGCTGCTGGTAAGGGCACGCGTATGAAGTCTAAATTGCCAAAAGTGTTACACAAGGTCGGCGGTAAGGCGATGGTAGAACGCGTTCTTGAAACGGTTCAATCCATTGGTACCAATCGCGATGTTGTTATCGTTGGTTTTGGTGGCGATGCAGTACAAAATTACTTGGGAGAGCGTGCTGAATTTGTTCGTCAAGAAGAACAAAATGGTACAGGTCATGCAGTTAAGATGGCTCAACCAGTACTTGGTGATTATGATGGTACAATCTTATTGTTATGCGGTGATACTCCCCTGGTTACAAAAGAAAGTTTAGAAGCACTTTTAAAAGAACATAAAAATTCCGGTGCAGCAGCTACAATCTTAACTGCTCATATGCCGGATCCAACTGGTTATGGACGTATCATTCGTAATGAAGCGGGTTCTGTAGTTCGTATCGTAGAACAGAAAGATGGTAAACCTGAAGAATTAGCGGTTCAAGAAGTAAATACAGGTATGTACGCTTTTGATAGTAAAAAATTATGGCCTTGCTTAGATCAATTATCTGATGATAATGCCCAAGGTGAATTGTATATTACTGATGTAGTTGGTATTCTCGTAAATGGTGGCGACAAGGTAAGTGCATACATGACTAAGGATTTTGAAGAATCTTTAGGTGTAAACTCACGTTTGCAATTAGCAGAGGCTGAAGCTATATTAAAACATCGTAAAAATGTTGAGTTAATGACTGCTGGCGTAACAATTATTGATCCTGAAAATACCTATGTGGCTCCTGAAGTAACAGTAGGTGCAGATACAATTTTGCATCCTGGTACAATTCTTGAAGGTGATACCGTGATTGGTGAGCGTTGTGAAATTGGACCACACACTCGTTTGACGAATGTAAAAGTCGGCAATGATACGATTATCCACTTTACTTATGGTCATGACTGTGAAGTAAAAGACGGTGTAGATGTAGGTCCATATGTCCATTTGCGTCCAAATACAGTTTTAGGTAACAAGGTTCATGTAGGTAACTTTGTAGAAGTTAAAAACTCTAATGTTGGGGAAGGTACTAAGTTCCCACATCTCTCCTATATCGGTGATAGTGATGTTGGGGCCGGTGTTAATATTGGCTGTGGCACTATTACCGTGAATTATGATGGGAAAGTTAAGCATCGTACGACTATTGGTGATGGTGCATTTGTTGGTTGTAATAGTAACTTAGTTGCCCCTGTAACAATAGGTAATTATAGCTATGTAGGTGCGGGCTCAACTATTACTAAGAACGTACCAGATAAGGCCTTGGCTGTAGGTCGCAGCAAGCAAATTGTGAAAGAAAATTGGGTAACAGAGGATACTTTCAAAAAGAAATAAAAAAAATCTCATATTTTTTAACACAATTAGGTCAAAATAGTATACAATAAAAAGGCAATAGTGTGTATCTGTAATGTATAGATTATGGATAAGTAACCAGTATAGGAGCAAATGAAAGGGTAACAAAATGGCATTTGAAGACGGCAAAAAACTCAAGATTTTCACAGGTAATGCAAATCCTGCATTGGCAAAGGAAATTTGTGATTATTTAGGGTTGCCTTTAGGTGAAGCATTTGTAGGTCGTTTTAACAATGGCGAAGTACAAATAATGATTGATGAAAGCGTACGTGGCAAAGATGTATTTATCATTCAACCAACTAGCTATCCTGTAAATGATAATTTAATGGAACTCATGGTTATGGCTGACGCGTTAAAACGCGCTTCTGCACGTCATATCACTGCAGTAGTTCCTTACTATGGCTATGCTCGCCAAGACCGTAAGACTCGCGGTCGTGAGCCGATTACAGCTAAGTTAGTAGCTAATTTGATGCAAACGGCAGGTATTACACGTCTTGTAACAATTGATTTACATGCAGGCCAAATTCAAGGTTTCTTTGATGTGCCTGTAGATCATTTGTTTGGCGCATCTATTTTGGCTAAATATATCAATGAAAAAAATATGGAAGATGTTATCGTTGTATCTCCTGACCTTGGCGGTGTTACAAGAGCTCGTGATTTGGCTGACCGCATTGGTGCACCGATTGCAATCATTGAGAAAAAACGCCCTGAACCAGGTGTGGCTAAAGTTATGAATCTCATCGGTGATGTGGCAGGTAAAAACTGTATTATTATCGATGATATCGTAGATACGGCTGGATCCTTGGTTGAAGGTGCTAAAGCATTGGAAGAATTCGGTGCTAAATCCGTTACCGCCGCTGTTACACATGCAGTGTTGACAGATCCGGCAAGTGAACGAATTGCAAATTCCAATATTAAGGAACTTATCGTTACTAATACTATTCCATTGCCGGAAAATTGCAACTTACCAAATATTACGCAATTATCCGTAGCTCCATTGTTGGGTGAAGCAATTATGCGTATCTTCCATGAAGTGTCTGTAAGTAATTTATTTGATAAATAATAGGTGATTTTTGAAATTAGTAGTAGGCCTCGGTAACCCCGGCAAGCAATACGAAAAGACAAAACATAATATTGGATTTATGGTTATTGATGCCATTGCCGATAGTGTCCCTCACACGCCTTGGAGAGAGGAGCAACGTGCTGAGGTATGCAGTATTACCGTAGATGGTGAGAAAGTATTACTTGTAAAGCCGCAAACATTTATGAATCTAAGTGGTGAGTCTGTAGGACCGTTAATGCGGTACTACAAAATTGATCCATCTGATGTGTATTGTATTTATGATGACATGGATTTACCTATAGGTAAGTTGCGTATTCGACCAAACGGTAGTTCGGGTGGACATAATGGGATTAAATCCTTAATTTCCCATATAGGAACAGAAAATTTTCCTCGATTCCGCGTGGGAATTGGACGTCCGTTACCACAATGGACTGTCATTGATCACGTTTTAGCACCATTTAGTGAAGAGTCGCAAGAGAAGGTACAAAAAGGTATTAAGGATACGGTAAAAGCCGTATTAGGCACCCTAGAGGTAGGCATTGATAAAGGCATGAATCAATTCAATCCTAAACGTCGTCCACAGCGATAAATACATGCATAAGGGCATGAGTCTCATTGAGATTCATGCCCTTTTTACGAGGTACATATGAGTAATCAAGAAAAAATGCCTTTTGTAGAGGCTTTAGAATCATATAAAGAACAACATTTCGTGCCCTTTCATACGCCAGGTCATAAGATAGGCGTTGAAGCACCTCAACTTTTAAAGAACTGGATGGGAGCAGCATTACCCTATGACTTAGGTGTTATGTATGCTTTAGATGATTTACATGAACCTGAACGGGAATTAAAAGAAGCGCAAGACTTAACAGCCGAATTATATGGAGCTGATTGTTGTTGGTTTTCTATTAATGGTACTACAGCTTTGATCGAAGCCATGATTATGGGGACTGTAGGTCCTGATGAAACCATTATCATTCCTCGAGAAGCACATCGTTCTGTTATTAGTGGGCTTGTCCTCTCAGGAGCCAAACCAGTATATATGGACTGTGATTTTGATGAACGCTGGGGGATTCCACTAGGAGTATCATTAGAAAATGCTATCAAATCAATGGATGCACATCTAGAGGCAAAGGCGATTCTTTTAGTTTATCCAAACTATTATGGAGTGGGCATAGATATTGTTAATATTATAAAAGAGGCTCATAAGCGGGGCCTTATTGTACTTGTTGATGAAGCTCATGGTCCTCATTTGCCGTTCTTTGAAAGTTTACCTATAGAAGCTATAGAGGCTGGAGCAGATTTGGTGGCTCAAAGTACACATAAATCTGTTGGCTCTTTGACACAAACATCTTGGCTATTAGGGCAAGGTAAAAAAATTAATAAGCGGCGTATTACGCAAATGCATCAAATGCTACAAAGTACAAGTCCAAACTATATTTTTCTTGCTTCTTTAGATATGGCGCGCCATCAATTAGCCACAGCAGGTAATGATTTAGTAAGTCGTGCAGTAGAGTTGAGTGTGTACTTACGTGAGGAACTCAATAAAATTTCTGGTATTGCTACTATGGAATACACAGATATTCAAGAGCGGGTAATAAATTATGATTGTACTAAGGTGCTGATTGATGCTAAAGAATTAGGGCTCACAGGCGTTGCTTTTGAACGGATGTTACGAGAACATCATATTGAGGTGGAGTTAGTACAAGCTCATCATGTGCTAGTGCTCATTACCATAGGTGATACAAACGAGTCTGTAACTGCTCTTATTAAGGCTGTACAAGCTGTAAGTGAAAAGGTGTTACGTGCATTTAAAGAATTTAATAAAACAGAGGAAGAGCAATTGCAAGACATTAGTAAAGATTCTGCGCTGCTGCCAGCGCCTATTGTGCGCATAACCCCTCGTAATGCTATGTATGCAAATCGTGAGCAAGTACCTTTAAAAGAAGCACTTCATCGCATTGCAGGGGAGACAATTGCTTATTATCCACCAGGTATTCCCTGTGTAGCAGTAGGTGAAGAGATTAGTGCCTCTGTGTTACAATATATAGAGAATCGCAAGGCTTTAGGTTTTGTACCGAATGGTGCTGATGATATGACATTGGAAACAATTTGGGTATTACAGGAGTAATTATGGGGACTTTGATTATATTAGAAGGTGGAGATGGCAGCGGTAAGGCTACACAAACTAAACTCTTAGTAGAACGCTTGACCAAAGAAGGGCATGCCGTTAAGTCTGTGAGCTTTCCAAACTATGATAGCGGCGCCGCTATGCCTATTAAAATGTATTTAGCTGGTGAATTTGGTAAAGATGTACATGATGTAAATCCTTATGTGGCAAGCTCTATGTACGCTATTGATCGATTTGCTTCCTTTAGAACTGACTGGGAGCAGTTTTATAACAATGGGGGTATCATTATTGCAGATCGTTATACAACGTCTAACATGGTGCACCAAATGGTAAAATACGATGATCCGAAGGAACGCACTGCATTTTTAGATTGGCTTGAAGATTTTGAGTTCCAAAAATTTGGCTTGCCTAAACCTGATGCGGTATGCCTTTTGGATATGCCCCTTGAAGTGAGCGAAGCCCTTATGGCGGAGCGCACTGGTAAAACTGGGGGCAATACTGGTGATATTCACGAAGGAAATCATGCATATTTAGTAGCCGTTCACGATGCGTATGAAGAATTAGTAAAGCGTTATCAATGGCACCGTATACCTTGTGCTAATAAAGCTGAGTCTAGTCAGTATACGTTGCGTACTATTGAAGAAATTCATAATGATGTATATAGTGTAGTAGAAAATCTACTACCTTAGAAAAAGGCGACTCTTTTAAAAGTCGCCTTTTTCCTATATAATATTAATATTGAGCATGTATTGATAGGAGGCGCTATGACATATTTTGATTCTATAATTGGTCAAGATTCGATTAAGGCACACCTATCTGAATTTGTAAGTCGTAATGCATTACCTCATAGTCTCTTGTTTTATGGCGAATCTGGTCTTGGCAAGCTAGATATGGCCATAGGCCTAGCGTCTTTATTACTAGGACGTCAAGTATTCTCTCAACCCAAGGGGGAATCTTATTTAGCAGAGGTTAAGGAAGCCCGTTTAGCAAATGGGGATACAGAAAAACGTATCGAAGCCGAAGGATTACCTATCTATATGGATAAGGGTGATGCCTTTTGGATTCGCCCTATGAAAACAACCTTAAAGGTAGAGCAGTGGTATTCATTATTACAAAATCATCTGTCTGTGGCGGGCAATGGGAACCGCGTTGTCATTGTGGAGGACTTTCACACAGCCAATGCAGTTATGGCAAATGCTATGCTAAAAACCATTGAAGAGCCACCTGAACAGGTGTACTTCATCATTATTACGAACAAGATTAACACCGTATTGCCTACCATCATTTCTAGATGTATGGGCGTTGGTTTTAACAGTGTTGATGTAGATACGATTCGCACCGCTCTTGTAGCGCGTGGAATTACCGGTGATATAGAACAGGCTTTGTTAGCTGGTCATGGTAATCCACAATTGGTGGAGAAACTGACGACACAAGGTCGCATTGAAATGCTAGAGTTAGCCGTTAAGGTGATGGATATGTTGGCATTTGAAACGCGATGGTTTTCTATGATTTCCTTAGCTTGTGAAAGCTTATCTCGTGAAAGTCTAACGGAATTGATGCACTGGCTACGCCTTGTAAGTAGAGATATGGTGGCTCTTAAAATGGGGGCTCAAGACACGCAATTACAAGTACCTATGTACAAAACTCAATTATTACGATTATTACCGCGCTGGTCTATGCAAGCATTGTCAGAGGTTGTTACTGAAACATTGCAAGCAGAACAGGCTTTGCGCTTACATATAAAAACCGCTCTCGTGGTGGACGGTCTTAGTATCGCCCTTCATGATGCTCGGGAGGAGGATTAAATGCTAACCATAGTTGGCGTATGCTTTAAAAAGGCGGGAAAGATTTATTATTTTCAGCCTGAACAATTAGAACTATCTGTTGGGGATGGGGTTATCGTTGAAACAGCACGTGGTGTAGAATACGGCACAGTTGTGATTGGACCTAAAGAGGTCTTTGAAGATTCTGTTGTTGCCCCTGTTAAGCCTGTTATTAGACAGGCGACGTCGAAGGATTTGAAACAAATCGAGAAGAATAAAGAGCGCGAAGAAAAAGCTTTTGAAATTTGTCTCGAAAAAATTGAAAAACGCAAGTTACCGATGAAACTTATCAATGTGGAATACACATTTGATATGAATAAGATTATATTCTTCTTTACTGCAGATGGCCGTATTGACTTCCGTGAGCTCGTTAAAGATTTGGCAACTATATTTAGAACGCGCATCGAGTTACGCCAAGTGGGTGTCCGTGATGAGGCTAAAGTACTAAATGGTATTGGTGCTTGTGGTCGACCTTTGTGTTGTTCAAATTTCTTAGGTGACTTTACGCCTGTATCGATTCGCATGGCAAAGGATCAAAATTTGAGCTTAAATCCTACGAAGATTTCTGGTGTATGTGGTCGATTGATGTGTTGTCTTAACTATGAAGATGATTTATATAAAAAAGGTGGCGACCTATATGTGAAGAAGGAACGCACTCAATCTCCTCAAGATATAGCACCTCCTGGCATTGGTAAGGAGGTTGTTACCGATGAAGGTATTGGTAAAGTTTTAAAGGTAAATCATCATAAGCATACTGTAAAGGTACAGCTCGAAGCGGGCCGTACTATCGATTTGAAATGGTCCGAGGTGGCATTGCCTGATGAATGATCAAGAACGACTTGATGATTTAATTATCGATGGCTTACAGATTTATCAGCGTTCTGATATGTTTCGGTTTTCCTTTGATGCTATAGCGCTTATACATTTTTGCCGATTTAATGGTCGTCACTCTTATGTCGACCTAGGAACGGGAACGGGTGTCATGCCGCTCATAGGTACATCGTTAGGGGCAGGTCATATTACAGGTATAGAAATTAATGAAACTCTCGTTGAGTTGGCTAAGCGTAGCGTAGAACATAATCGTAAACAAGATGTGGTAAATATGTTATGTGGCGATTATCGGCATATGACATATCGCGATATACAAGATAAGCCTTTTGATGGTGTTATTGTTAATCCCCCTTTTTATGATTGTGAAAGCGGTGCAAAGCCTACATCTGAAGAGCGTACTTTAGCACTTCATGATGGACATACAACTTTATGTGATGTTCTGAAAGCGGTACAGTCCTTTATTAAATGTAAAGGTCGCTTGTGGATGATTTATAGTGCTAGTCGCTTGCAATATGTATTACATGAACTAGAAAGGTTTAACTTTCAAGCAAAACGAATTCGGTTTGTTCATGGTATGCTAGATAAACCAGCAAAATTAGTTTTGATAGAGTCTATTTTTCAAGGTCAGGCAGGTCTTGTACTTGAGCCACCACTCATCGTTTACAAAAAAACGAATGTGTACACGAAGGAGGTGTCCTCTTGGTATGAACGATAATGAATGGGGCACCTTATACTTGGTGCCTACACCGATTGGTAATTTAGAAGATATGACATATCGATCTGTTCGTATTTTGGGTGAGGTAGATGCTATTGCGGCTGAGGATACGCGTCATACGGGCATATTGTTAAAACATTTTGATATTAAAAAGCCTTTGATTTCTTATCATGAACATAATAAGGAGGAAAAAGGTGCTTATATTTTGGAGCTTTTGTTAGAAGGACAGTCGATTGCTTGCGTTAGTGATGCGGGTATGCCTGCTATTTCTGATCCAGGGGCAGACCTTGTAACAAAGGCCATTGAAGAAGGCATAACTGTAGTTCCATTACCAGGAGCCAATGCGGCGTTAACAGCACTTATTGCATCAGGTTTAGATACTAAATCCTTTACCTTTGCAGGGTTCTTGCCTAAACGGGGGAAACATCGTATTGAAGAATTAAAAAGACTTTCACAAGTGACGGGAACCTTGCTGTTTTACGAAGCCCCACATCGACTACAAGAGGTTTTACAAGATATGTATGAAGTCTTTGGTAATCGCTCTATAACGGTGGCAAGGGAACTGACGAAGAAGTTTGAAACCTTTGTACGCACGGATCTAGAAAGCCTTGTAAAGGATTTAGAACAGCTCACCTATAAAGGTGAATTCGTCCTCATCGTAAGCGGTGCTGATACAGTGGAGTCCGATACTTGTGAAGTGTTGGATGAACCAGTATCTTATGAAGATGCTGTGCAAGCCCTTGTAGATACTGGGGTACCTAAAAAAGAAGCTATTCGCCAGGTGGCAAAGCGTTTTAACGTTTCCCGCCGGGATGTATATAATATTGTAGAACGTTAAACCTTCCCATTCGAAGGTTAGAAGGAGGCTCATCATGGGAGACACAAAGAAAACGTATTATATTACGACACCTATTTATTATCCAAGTGCTAAGTTGCACATTGGTCATACGTACTGTACATCTGTAGCCGATACAATCGCACGTTTTAAACGATTAGCAGGATATGATGTACGTTTTTTGACTGGTTCAGATGAACATGGCCAAAAAATCCAACGTGCTGCAGAAGCACAAGGTATTACTCCTCTTGAATATACTACAAATATTGTAAATGGTTTTAAAGCATTGTGGGAAAAAATGCATATTTCCAATGACGATTTTATTCGGACTACCGATGAACGTCATGAAAAGGTTGTTCAAGCGTTATTTACAAAAGCTTATGAGAAGGGCGATATTTACAAAGCAGAATATGAAGGCTGGTATTGTACACCAGACGAAACTTTTTGGACAGAGCAGAAGCTAGGACCTAATCATACTTGTCCGGATTGCGGTCGCCCTGTAGAGCGTGTTAAAGAGGAAAGTTATTTCTTCAAACTCGGTAAATATACGGATCAATGGCTTAAGTTTATTGAAGAGAATCCTGACTTTATTCAGCCTGAATCTCGTCGTAATGAGATGATTCAATTTGTAAAGCAAGGTCTAGAAGACTTGGCGGTGTCTCGTACATCCTTTGATTGGGGAATCAAGGTTCCATTTGATCCTAAACATGTAGTATATGTTTGGTTCGATGCATTAGTGAACTATATTAGTGCACTCTCTCCATTTGATGGTGATGGTGAACTATATAAAAAATACTGGCCTGCAGATCTCCATTTAGTAGGTAAGGAAATCGTACGTTTCCATACTATTATTTGGCCTATGATGCTCATGAGCCTTGAGTTGCCATTACCAAAAAAGGTATTTGGACACGGTTGGATGATTGTAGATGGTACAAAGATGAGTAAATCCTTGGGGAACGTAATCGATCCAATCCCATTGATTGATACATATGGTGCAGATTCTTTGCGTTATTACTTATTAAGCGAGATTACGTTAGGTAATGACGGCAACTTTACGTTACCTAACTTCGTTACAAAAATTAATGCAGATTTATCTAATGATTTAGGTAACTTATTAAACCGTACTATTGCGATGATTGAAAAATACCATGGTGGTGTGATTACAAAATGCGATGATATGGATGATTTAGATCGTGATGTATCTATATTAGCCGTTCAAACTGCAAAAGATTTTGAAGCGGCGATGGAAAATATGGAGCTTAATAAAGCTATCAAAACTGTATGGTCCTTTATTGGTCGCATGAATAAATACATTGATGAAACAATGCCTTGGGTATTGGCTAAATCTGAAGATGCTCATGATAAAGTGCGCTTGCAATCTGCTATGTATCACTTGGCAGAGGCATTGCGTATCATTGCCATCTTGGTAAGCCCTGTAATTCCTGTAGGAGCTCCAAAAATCTGGGAACAATTAGGGCTTACAGGTTTTGAAGTGGCTACGTTGGAAGATGCTAAAACTTGGGGATTATTGGCAACAGGTACTAAAGTTGTAAAAGGTGAGCCTATCTATCCACGTTTTGAAGTTCCTGAAATGGTAGATGTAGTTGTTACAGAAGAAGTTGAAGAAGCTGTAGATACATCTAATATTCCACCATTAAAAGAAAATATTACCTATGATGACTTTGAGAAACTCGATCTTCGTGTAGCTAAAGTTATAAGCTGTGAAAAAGTGCCTAAGTCCAAGAAGTTGTTGAAATTTGTATTGGATATCGGTATTGAAGAACGCACAGTATTAAGTGGTATTTCCCAATATTATGAACCGGAGGCTATGGTTGGTAAAAAGGTAATTTATTTGTCTAACTTGGCTCCTAAAAAGATGATGGGCATCGAGTCTTATGGTATGATTTTGTCCGCCTCTGATTGGGAAGAACATTTAGAGGTAACAAATATCGAATCATTACCGGCAGGAAGTGTGGTTAAATAATGAAACTTTTTGATACACATGCTCATGTGAATGATGGGCGCTTTGATAATGATCGTAATGAGATGTTACAAGCCTGCTTTGATACAGGTGTAGAATATATTATGATTCCTGGTGTTGACAGAGGTACCGTTGAGTCTGGTTTAGCTTTGGCTAAACAGTACGATCAATTATATGCTGCTGTAGGGACTCATCCCCATGAATCAAAGGACTTTACAGAAGAAGACTACGAGTTTTATAAGGAACAAGCTCTTAACAATGATAAGGTACGTGCTATTGGTGAAATTGGACTAGATTATTACTATGATTTTTCTGACCGTGAAACACAAAAACGCGTATTTATTCGTCAGTTAGAGCTTGCTCGTGAAGTAGATCTCCCGATTATTATCCATGACCGCGATGCACATGGTGATATTATGAATATCTTGCGCAATGAAGGGAAGGATAACTGGGGCATTTTCCATTGCTATTCTGGTAGCTGGGAGATGGCAAAAGAAGCCATTAAAATGGGCTTTTATATTTCCTTTGCAGGTCCTGTAGTATTTCCTAAGTCTACAAATCTTAAGGACGTGGCAAGACAAGTGCCATTAGAACGAATCCTCATTGAAACCGATTCACCGTATTTGACACCACCACCATTTAGAGGCCGTCGAAATGATCCAAGTAAAACTCAGTTTGTGGCAGAAGAAATTGCAAGCCTTAAAGGGCTCGATGTAGATGAGTTTTGTGAAATTGCTTTTAATAATGGTAAACGAGTATTTGGTATCGAGTAAATGTAGAACTAGTTCATAAGATTATTAGCGAATAAAATATCTATTGGACTTTAATTACTAAGTTTTTGCGTATAAAGTATTAGAATACATGATAAAACTAAATTAGAATTATAAATCATAAAACGCGGTTCTCCCTTATCGATGAGAATCGCGTTTTTCTATGGTATACTAAAGTATATTCAGACTGAACAGAAGTAAGATGAGGATAGCAACATGAAACGTATTGCATTTATAGATTTAGGCTCGAACTCAGTTCGTTTTGTCATATATGAAATTTCTAAGACTGGTAGTTATCGACTGATATATCAAGAGAAAGAAAGTGTACGTCTCAGTGAGAATATGTGGGGAACTCACGAATTGACTAAAGAAGCTATGGAACGCTCTTTGCGTGCTCTAAAAGGTTTTGTACACATGGCTGATGCAATGGAGGCAAATACGATTAAAGCTGTTGCTACCGCAGCAGTACGTTTGGCTAAAAATGGGGATGCTTTTATTAAATCCGTAAAAGAACGAACGGGTTTGGATTTAGAATGTATTGCTGGTGAAGAAGAGGCTCGCCTGGGGTTTCTTGGCGTTATCAATACCATTGGACTTAAGGATTTTATTATTTTTGATTTAGGTGGTGCCAGTACCGAGATAACCCTTGTACGAAATCGTCATATTACAAAATCGGTGAGCTTGCCGATAGGGGCCCTTACCTTAACAGGCACCTATCAGAAGGGGGATGAATATACTCCTAAAGAACTTGATAAACTGACGAAAGTTGTAAAGAAAACGATTAAGGAACATGCATGGCTTCGCAATGTGAAATTACCGCTCCTTGGTATCGGTGGCACTGCTCGTAATATTGCTAAAATGGATCAACGCAAGTTATCTTATCCCATTACAAAGCTACATAATTATGAAATTCCATATCATAGATTCCATGAAATTTTGGAAGAAGTAAAAGGCAAAACTCTAGAGGAACGCAAAAAGATTAGTGGTTTATCATCGGAGCGCGCTGATATCATTATTGCAGGTCTCACTATCGTAGAAGAATTATTTAACTACGTAAATACTAAAACACTCGTTGTTGGTGGGTGTGGTTTGCGAGAAGGTTTATTTTACGACTATTATGGAGCACACTACTTAGGTGGTAACTCTATTATTGATGATATTTTAGTACATTCTGCAGAGAATGTATTATTAGGTATGACTAAACATGAGTTAGTTCATGCTAAATATATTACAGATTTAGCTATTAAACTGTATGATGAATTAGAACCACTTCATAGAGCTGATAAAAATACAAGACGTTGTTTGATTGCGGCTAGCTTATTACATGATATTGGTAAACGGATTAATTATTATAGTCATGCCCGACATGGCTGCTATATGCTTGTCAATAGTAATTTATATGGGCTTTCCCATGTTGAACAAGCTTTTAGCGCGTTCCTTGTTATGAACTCTCATGGTTTGACGCCAAAAGAGTATAAAAACTTCTTATACGGTAAATTGTTAGATCAAGAACAGCGTTTGTTGGGCCAAAAAATATCTATTATTCTAGCCTTGGCTGAAGCTCTTGATGAAAGTCATGAACAATTTATTCGCCATTTATCCGTGAATCTAAAATATACTAGTGTACAATTAGTAGTAACCTATTTGAACGGTTGCGATATAAGTGTCACGAAAGCGGCTGTAGAGAAATTAGGAAAATCCTTCAAAAAAGAATTCAAGAAAACATTAGAAGTAGAGTGGAAGGAAGCTCGTAAGGAGGCATAATGGCATTACCAAAAGCGTTACGATATGCAGTGCTACATGTAGGCTCCAGTAGCATGAGTATTACTATTTTAGAATACAAGGGTATCGATGATGTACGCGTTATAGATTATGCAGCTAGGGAGGTAACCTTTGGGGAAGAATTATTCCAAACCTCTCGTTTAAGTTTTGAAACGATTGAGGAAATTTGTCATATCTTAAAGGGATATAAACAATTAATGGCTGATTACGGTGTGAGTCGCTCTAGATTATATGGTACTACTGTAATACGTGAAGCCGCTAATCGTCGTAGTATTCTGGACCAAATTTATATTCAAACAGGTATGCGTGTTGAGGTTATCGACATGCCTAAAGAGGTGTATTACAAATATGCCTTACTATACTACAAGATGACTAATCAGTACCGCTTGACGGATCCTACAAAGGCAACATTATTTCTTGATATTACTTCTGGTGGTGTAGGTTTAACCGTTTGGCGTGGTGAAAGCTTATTATTCCAGCGCAATATGCATAGCGGGTCATTACGTGTTATGGAATCTTTTAATCGCAACCAACGTTCCTCTACATCGTTTCCAATGGCTATTACCGAGTATTTACATCGCATGATAGGCCCATTACGGGAGGAGCTTAAGACCTTCAATATTAATAGTGTTATTTTATCAGGCGATGAAGCTCAATATATGGCGCGTCTCATGGGAGATGGCAGTAATAAGGACGATATTATTACGATAGAACCAGAACGTTTTAAGGGCTTCATCAAATCCTTTGATGGTGTAACAGCCACTAAATTGATCAATCGATATAAACTACCTGAATATAAGGCGAATATTTTGATGCCTACTATGATTTTATTTAATGAAATTATAACAGCTATAGAGCCTAAATCGTTGATTTTTAGTAGCTTCTCCTTCTCTCAAGGAATAAGTTGGTTCTATGGCGTTGAGGCGGAAAATAATCCCTTTATGTACCAATTGCGTGAGCAAAATGCTCAATTAGCTCGTGCTGTTGCCGCTAGATATCATACTGACAGCATTCATGATGCTGAGGTGGAACGTTTCAGTTCTTTATTCTGTAAAACATTACGCCATAAAGGTTTACCGGAGCGGTGGGGTTACTTATGCCGCATTGCAGCTATATTGTGTTCTGTAGGCAAGTTTGTTAATTTACGAAACCATGGAGAGCATGCGTATCATATTGTGATGGGCACAGATATTTTTGGGCTTTCAGAAGAAGAAAAACAAGTAGTTGCAAATGTCGTATTTTATCACTATAAGGGAACTCCATCTGATGATGATACATATTTTAATTCCTTGACAGAATTACAAAAGATTCAAGTTACAAAGTTAGTAGCTATCATTCGTGTGGCCTGTGCTCTCGATGCAGGAAGTAACCAAAAAATCTCAGATGTTATATTGGAAGAGCGCGATAATGTATTGTATGTATTCTGTCGCACTAATGAGGATATTTCTTTAGAATGGTGGACGTTTAATCGAGATGCTGAATATTTTACAGAAGTATTTGGTATGGAACTTATGCTTGTAAGAGGAGGTGACCGCCATGTTCAGTAATGCTAAATATTATTTTAATCGTGAATTATCTTGGCTAAAATTTAATCAGCGTGTACTATTAGAGTCCATAGATCCAAATACTCCGCTGTTGGAGCGGTTGCGTTTTATTGCTATTGCTAGTTCTAATTTAGATGAGTTTTTTATGATTCGAGTGGCTGGCTTACGTCATCAAGTTGTGAATGGCATTGTTAAATATGATGCAGCTCATATGGATGCAAAAGCACAATTAAAGGCGATTGATGAATCTGTACAGCGTCTTGTTTCTATGCAAAGCACGTATTTAAATAATGTACTGACTGAACTAGAGGCTCATGGCTTTTTCTTTACCCATCCTGATACACTAGATGTAAAAACAAAAGCTTGGCTACGCCATTATTTTGAGGAACATATATACCCCGTAGTAACACCATTGGCTGTTGACTCGGGGCATCCATTTCCATTTTTAACAAATCATACCATTAATGCAATTGTACGTATCTTTCAAATACAAGAGGATGGGACTAAGGATTACAAGATTGCTATCTTGCCAATACCATCTGTATTAGATCGAATCATTGAAGTTCCGAGCCGAGGCAATAAGGAACATCGATTTGTTTATCTAGAAGATGTCATTACTTACTATGCAAATCAATTTTTCCAAGGTTATGGCATTGAAGATTATATGGTTTTCCGTATTACTCGTGATGCAGACCTTGAAATAGACGAGGAAGAAGCAACAGATTTGCTATCTGAAGTAGAGGCATCCTTACGGCGTCGCCGTCGTGGTGATGCGGTACGTCTTGAAGTTTGTGGAGAGATAAAGGATCACTTATTAGACTTTGTCCTTACAAGTGTAGAATTAGAGCAAAAGGACGTATATCACATTGATGGACATTTGGATTGCCGTATGTATTTTGATTTCTGTAATTATCCAGGTTATGATAAGCTCCGATATGAACCGTTTGATCCTAAGATTCCTAGTGAATTAGTTGATCATGAAGGTGATAGCTTATTTTCTATTATTGGGAAGCAAGATCTTTTTGTTCATCATCCCTTTGAATCTTTTGCAGTGGTTGAGCAATTTATTGCACAAGCAGCTATAGATCCTGATGTATTGGCCATTAAACAAACATTATATCGCGTTAGTGGGGACTCTCCGATTATTGCGTCCTTAATAAAAGCGGCAGATAATGGGAAACAAGTAACCGTCCTTATGGAGGTTAAGGCGCGATTTGATGAAGAAAACAATATTCATATGGCTCGACGACTCGAAAAAGCGGGATGTCATGTTATTTATGGTTTAAAAGGTCTTAAGACACACTCTAAAATTACTATGGTGGTACGCCGGGAAACGGATGGTATTAGGCGGTATGTCCATCTAGCAACGGGAAACTATAATGGTAAAACAGCTCGCATGTATACTGATTGTGGTATATTTACTTGTAATGATGAGTATGGTGATGATGCGTCACGTTTCTTTAACTTGATTTCTGGATATTCTGACCCACCGATTTGGAATAAGTTTATTGTAGCGCCTTTAAATTTACGTGAAAAAATTATGGAACTTATTGACCGTGAAATCGAGTTTGCTAAGAATGGGGAAGAAGCCTATATCATTGGTAAGATGAATTCTCTGCTCGATAAAAAGGTCATTGCTAAGTTGTATGAAGCTTCTTCTGCTGGAGTTCGTATCGATTTTATCGTGCGTGGTATTTGTACGCTTCGTCCTGGCATTGCCGGTGTTAGTGATAATATAACAGTACGCTCTATTGTGGGGCGTTTTCTTGAACATCATCGTTTGTTCTACTTCCGTAATGGAGGGAATGAAAGTCTGTACCTATCTAGTGCAGATTGGATGCCTCGAAATTTGAATGAACGTGTAGAGCTTATGATTCCTATTGAAGATAAACGCCATAAAGAACGGGTAAAAAGTATTTTAGATTTATATTTAGATGATACATTAAAAGCTCATTTTATGAGAGCAGATGGTTCATATCATAAAATCAATGATCGAGAGAATCCTATATCTGCTCAAGAGGAGCTAATGAAAGCTGCTATTGAGCATGAACACAGAGAGTCAATGACGGTCATTGAACGGTTACAACCGATGTTAAAAATGAATAGATGATGAAGAAACCTTAATATATTAGGTAATGAATTTTAATACAATTACATAACATATAAAAAGCCCATTATATGGGCTTTTTTACTTTCTTATACATTTAAAAATGAGGGTAAAGTGAAGTTTTGGGTATTCTAGAAAATATTGGTAACAATTGACAAACACATAAAAATACAAATTTAGTAATAAAAAATCTGTATATACTATATGTGGTATTAGTATTGTATATATGTACACAATTCGGAATATATTGTATAGTATTTAAAAATATCGATATGTACGCATACAGTGGATTTTTATTAAAAAATACAAAATACAAACTATTATAAATTCAGTATTTATAAAGGGTTTTGCCCTATTGTTAACTTACAGTGTTTGACAGGTTATATCTATCTGTAGTAGAATAATACCATTGCAGGAGGGATTACAACATGAGAATTCATAAGACACACAAGCGATATATTTCGTCTGTTGTTGCCGGATTGATTGTAACAGCTGTAACCATGACCGGGTTTTCTTATAATGATAAAACCGTTACCGTAATGGTCGATGGTGCAGCACACACTGTTAGAACGCATTTAAATTCTAACGAAGGCATTGTACGCGATGCTGGGGTTAAGTTAAATCCAAATGATAAAGTTATTTCTAGTTCATCTACAGTTCAAAATGGAACAACCTTAACAGTTGTTCGTGCTATTCCAGTTTATGTAACTGTAAATGGTAAAACAAGAGCTGTATTCACTACAGAAACAACTGCTCAAGGTGTTGCTAATGAGCTTGGTTTCAAAGCACCTAATTATGTAGTAGTGGGCGATGAAAATGGATCTGTTTTAAGTGGTACACGTATAACAATTGCTCAAGTAACAAGCCGCTCTCTATCTACAGTAGATCAAGAAGTTGCTGTTGAAGTGGTTCGTCAAAAAGATGATACTATGGCTAAGGGCGAAGAAGAGGTTGTTCAAGTTGGTCAACCTGGCTTAGAACGAGTACAACGTGAAACACTATATAGTAATGGTACAGTTATTAAAACTAATGACGTATCTAAAGTAACACAACGTGCAATGGTACCTACAATTATTAAAGAGGGCACTCGTGAGGTGACTACATCTCGTAATGTGGCAGGACGTGCATCTCGCGCTATCGTAATGGAAGCATCTGCTTATCTTGCTGGCGATGGTGATGGTGCTGGTATTACCGCTACGGGTGTACCTGCAGTACGTGGCATTGCTGCAGTAGACCCAGATGTTATTCCATTGGGCACACGTTTATTTATTCCTGGTTACGGTGAAGCTATTGCTGCCGATACAGGTGGTGCTATAGTAGGTAACAAAATCGACCTTGTAATGGACTCTTATGGGGAGGCTATGGACTTTGGTCGTCAAGACGTTACAGTGTACGTTTTGGACTAATATGATGATTTAGAGGGTATATCTATAAGATATATCCTCTTTTTATTGGACCTACTTAGCTCAGTAATATTCAATTATAATAGATATAGTAGAAGGACGCCTTATGATTAAGGCGTCCTTTTTTAGTCTTCAATATATGGAATTAAGTATTCGTATTTGGTACCCTTTAATTCTTCTTTAGGGATAAATCTTAAAGCTGATCCATTGATACAGTAGCGAAGAGAGCCATTAGGACCATCTTCAAATACATGACCTAAATGAGCATTACCGATGCGGCTACGAACTTCTATGCGATTCATACCATGTGAGTTATCTTGGTAATATTTGATAACATCTTTAGCTATTGGCTTAGTAAAGCTAGGCCAGCCACAATGGGAATCGAATTTATGGGCTGATACAAAAAGGGGTTCTCCAGTTGTAATATCTACGTAGAGACCTGCTTTGAACTCATCTGTTAGTTCATGGCTGAAAGGTGCATCTGTAGCAGAGTTTTGAGTTACTTCAAACTCTTGTGGCGTTAATGCCTCTAAATCTTCCTGGGAAGGTTTAGCATATGTATTATCATCGATGAGTGGTTCATCAGATAACCCCAATGGAATGTGACAATAGCCATTAGGATTTTTGTCTAAGTAATCTTGATGATATTCCTCAGCAGAGTAGTAGTTCTCTAAAGGCAATACTTCGATAGCAAATGGTTTGCCTTCAAAAGCTTGAGCACGAGCTAAGGTACTTTCAATAACGGCCTTATCTGTTGGATCAGTATAATAAATACCCGTACGATATTGAATGCCTACATCACCACCTTGTTTATTAACGCTAAATGGATCGATAGCGCGTAGGAAATATTGAATTAAGTGGTCTAAAGATAGTATATCAGCATCGTAAGTAACCTTGAGAGCTTCTACGTGGCCACTATTGTGGCATACATCTTCATAACTTGGATTCTCTGTAGGACCGTTAGCATAGCCTACTTCAGTAGAAAAGACACCGGAGATTTTTCTGATGTATCCTTGAAGGCCCCAGAAACAACCGCCACCTAAATATATTGTATGTTCATTCATTTAATCACCCCATACTTCTTGAGCTATTTCTTTAACTAATGCTAGTTTAGCCCATTGTTCTTCCTCGGTCAATTGGTTGCCGATTTCACAGGATGCAAAGCCGCATTGAGGGGATAAGCAAAGTCTTTCGAGGGGGATATATTTTGTCGCTTCTTTGATACGTTCTTTGATGACTTCTTTGTCTTCTAACTCTGGGCGTTTAGATGTGATAAGGCCTAATACAACTTTCTTATTAGGAGAAACTTCACGCAATGGCTCAAAACCTCCAGAACGATCATCATCAAACTCTAAGTAATAAGCGTCTACATTCTCTTTGGCAAATAGAATAGGGGCGATAGGTTCGTAACCACCGCTAGCAGCCCAAGTAGAGTTATAGTTGCCACGGCATACATGTGTGGTAAATGCTAAGTCGTGAGGGCGTCCTTCAAGTGCCAAGTTATTCAAACGTAAATATTTAGCAGTTTCACCTTCGATGGTTACGCTTTTATCTTTTTGGCGACCTGTCCAGTAAGCGTGATCACAGCACATACCCCAAGTACAATCATCGAATTGAATGTTGCGGCAACCTGCATCATAGAGGTCTTTAATCACTTGGCGATAGGCAGCTGCAATATCTTGAATGAGTTCTTTTAAATCAGGGTAGAAGGAGCGTGTTGTAATGCCGTTATCCTCACGAAATAATTCAGCTAAGAATTGGGATGGGGCTGGGATTGTTTGACGCGCCGTAGTATTTTCGTCTTCAAATTGTTTTACAAATTTGAAATGCTCAACGAATGGGTGGTTTGTTCCCGTAATTTTACCAGTAAGGGCGAGGGAACCTGGCGCTGTTTCTTGACCGACAAATTTGTAACCGTGTTCTAGTTCAATCTCTTTTACGCCGTTAAAGCCCCACATGAAATCTAGATGCCAATAGGCACGGCGAAACTCGCCATCTGTAATCACTGGTAGGCCAGCCGCTTTCTGTTTTTGAATGAGGTCTGTAATGAGACGATCTTCAACGGCTGTTAATTCTTCTCTAGTAATATTTCCGTTATTGAAAGCTTCGCGAGCTTCTTTTAATTCTACAGGACGTAGGAAAGAACCTACAATATCAAAGTGGAATGGTGCTGTATGTTTAGCCATAATAATAATCCTCCTTATATAAACGGTAAAACCGATAATTTCGATAGGCTTATTATAGCGAAGTATGATTATATATAAAAATATCAATATGTTTAAGTTTGATATAGTTTAAAGCTATGTTGATATAAATTTTTGCTCGATAAGTTATACCTATAGAAAAGCACTCTCTAAAAAGAGAGTGCTTTATTAATATATTATTTAATCGAACTAAATTGAACAATCGTGTTATATAGACTTATTAATAATATGATATGTAATTATTTTTTGTTTTCCGGCAATTTAATATGTCTACCGTAGTTGCTAACATATTGTTCTAGGGCATGGATATATTCTTGACCCAAACGGCTGCGTTGCATTTTATTATTAGTAATATAGCCGATGTGCATTAAACCTTCTTCGGCAAGTGGTACTGAAATGATGTTTTCACCATTTACCTCTTTATCGATTACACCACTAGATACAGTGTATCCATCAAGGCCAAGCAGTAAACTAAATAAAGATGCTCTATCGCGAACACGAATATGTTTTGGGCGTACTACGGTACTGAAGATTTCTTCAGAAAAGTAGAAGGAATTATGATCACCTTGTTCAAAGGAAATATATGGATATTCTTCTAATTCGTCCATAGAGACGACCTCTTTATTGGCTAATGGATGTGTTTTACCAATAAAGATATGAGGATGGGCCGTAAATAATTCTGTAAAGGTTAATTCATTAGTATGAATCAGTTTTTCCAATACAGGACGGTTGAAATCATTATAATAGAGTAAACCAATTTCACTCTTCATATGAGCTACGTCATCGATGATTTCATAGGTTTGTGTTTCTCGTAAGGATACATCGTATTGGTCGATTCCAGCGCCTTTTAAAAGCTCTACAAAGGCATTGACTGCAAAGGAATAGTGTTGGGTAGACACGGAAAATTGTTTTTTACCGCCGCTTTGGCTTTTATATTGTTCCTCTAAAAGGGCTGCTTGCTCCAGCACTTGGCGCGCATAGCCGAGAAAGCGTTCCCCTTCTTTGGATACGGTAATTCCTTTATTGGTGCGATCGAAAATGGTGATGCCCATTTCTTTCTCTAGTTCTTTAATCGCTTTGGTAAGGCTTGGTTGAGACACAAATAATCTCTTGGCAGCTTCGCTAATGCTACCTATATTGGCAATTGTTGTTACATATTTTAATTGTTGTAAGGTCATGATTGGCCTCCTTTTATATATTACACTATTAATACTACTCGATTATAAGTATTTAAGCAATGTTATATATATGTTACAATGTACTAATAGAATAAAAGGGGGATTTATGCTAAAACAAGTCATTGTCGTAGAAGGAAAATCTGATATTCAGCGTATCGCTCAAGCTGTAGAGGCTGATTGTATTGCTACAGAAGGTTTCATTCTTCGAAAAGGTGTTATCGATATGATTCGCGTTGCCTATGAGAAACGTGGCATTATCATATTAACTGATCCTGATACAGCAGGGGAGCGAATCCGACGCGTTTTAACTAAAAAATTTCCTAATGCACAACATGCTTTTGTGCCTCGTGACGAAGCGTTTGCAAATGATGACATTGGCATAGAACAAGCATCTCCAGATTCAATCAGAAAAGCTCTATCTACATTACACGTAGAGTCTTTAGAATCATCCAACGAATTTACTATGGTGGACTTAGTGCGTCACGGATTGTCTGGTATGCCTGGTAGTGCAGCACGTCGAGCGGTTATTGGTGCTAAATTAGGTATTGGATACGGTAATGGTAAACAATTTTTGTACCGTTTAAATCATTATGGTATAACTCGAGATGCTTATGAAGAGGCAGTAAATTGTTAAAATAGGAGTTAAGATGTTAGAATCAGTAATTGCAAGCCCAGAGGTTGTGCATTATATATGTAAGCGTTTTGATATTAAAATGAGCAAAAAGCTAGGGCAAAATTTTCTTATTAAGCGAGGCATAGTTGATGAAATTGTACATGCTGCGGAATTAACCGTAGGGGAACCTGTCCTAGAGGTCGGTCCTGGTATTGGTACGTTGACACAAGGTTTAGCTCAAAGTGGGGCAGATGTAACGGCTATCGAGCTAGATCGTCGCTTATTAGAGGTACTAGATACGACATTGGCATCTTATGACAATGTACGTATCATTCATGGTGATGTGTTAAAGCTTGATGTGCCAACGATTATGAATCACAAACCTTTTAAAGTGGTTGCCAATTTGCCATATTATATTACAACACCTATTATTATGTCTTTGTTGGAAAGTAAATTACCTATTGAACGTCTCGTTGTGATGGTGCAAAAAGAGGTAGCTTTACGCATGGTAGCAAAGCCGGGCACAAAGGACTATGGTGCATTATCGGTTGCTGTTCAGTATTATACGGAACCAGATATTGTTCTTGATGTACCACCTAAATCCTTTTTACCAGCCCCAGCAGTAACTAGTTCTGTTATTCGTTGCATATTGCGCGATAAACCACCTGTAGATGTGATTGATGAGAAATTATTTTTCTGTGTGGTAAAAGCTGGTTTTGCGCAACGCCGTAAAACATTCTCTAATACGATGAAGACAACGGGTTTAACAAGGGATAGAATTGAAGAGCTATTAGCAAAAGCGAATATCGATGGACAACGAAGAGGTGAGACCTTTACACTTCAAGAATTTGCCGATGTAGCCAACGCATGGGCAGCTTTAATCAAATAGTATAATACATAAAGAGCTTATTGGACTGATAAAATATCATTTCAATAAGCTCTTTTTCATGAAAAAAGGACCCCAATGGGTCCTTTTTAGTTAGTAAAGAATGCCAGCCATGGTTGTAATGAGGAAAGCATTTGCAAAGTCGATTAAGAAGGCACCTACTAAGGAAACTACGAGCCAGGCACGAGGGGATGGACCGTGTTTACTTGCTAAGGATAACATGTTAACTAATGCGTTTGGTGTAGCACCTAAACCGAAACCGATAGCTCCGGAACCAAGCATAACTGCATCGTAGTTGCGACCAAAGAGGAAGTAAATAAGGTATGCAAATACACAGATAAGTGCCATTTGTACAACTAAGATTGTAATAAGTGGTAAAGCAAGATCAATTAATTGAACTAATTTCAAGCTGTTGATAGCCATTGTTACGAATAAGGATAATGCTACATTAGATACTGCATCAAGAGCTGCATCGTTGATTTTGTATGCTTTAGTAAAATCACCAAAGTTACGAATTACTGCTGCACAAATCATAGCGCCAATATATGCAGGTAGTGGAGTAAGAACAGATAATCCAGCACTTACGATGGTACCGATACCTAATGCAAGACCAATCCACATACAAATTGTTAAAAGATCTTGAGAGTTAAACTGTTTGCCACCGCTTTCAACGTGATCTTCGATCATATCGATGCCTTCATCCTCCATTAACTCAGGATTTTCATAAGGTGTTTTAACTTTATGCATTTTAATAATGCGTTCACCTACAGGCGCACCGAGGATTGTACCAGCTACCATGCCAAATGTTGCAGCTGCAACTGCTGCGGAAGCGGTACCAGGGATACCAAGTAATTGTTCGTAATATGGACCGAAGGCACCAGCTGTACCAAGGCCACCAATCATAGATACAGAACCAGCCATGATGCCAATAATTGGCTCAATTCCTAATGCTTTAGCAATCATAATACCTGCAGTATTTTGTACTACAATCCACACTGCACATGCTAAGAAGAAGAAAATAATGAAGATACCACCCTTTTTGAGGACTTTTAAGGATGCCATTAAACCGATAGTGGTAAAGAAGGCAAGCATTAGAAATGTTTGTAAGGAACCTTCAAAGGTAATGTTTAAGATTTTATAATAAGACAAAATAGCAGTTAAAAATGCAAATGGAAGAGCGCCTACCGCTGGTGCAGGCATACACATACGTTGTAAGAACTTAGAATGCTTATTGATCCAAGTACCGATGAATAAGGTAATTACAGCAAGACCTACAGTTTGAATCATGGACAGTTTTAAGGTCCATACATTGTTGACTAGGGCTAAGTCAATAAGTGGCATAAAATCACTCCTTTAAAATAAAAAATAAATCTGAATTTTATGGTATCATGAATGGTCAAAAAATACTATAGAATATATAACGTATAAAAAGTTTACATTTTTATCTTTAAACACTCATAATAACACAAAAAAACAATAATATTAATAAAGCTATTTTTATGATTATACATATAAATATAGAAAAGTAATAGTATATATTACTTATGTACATAATCATACTATATGTATTCGACTTAAATCTGTGATTTTCCTTCTTGTTATAAAAAAATAAACTGGAATATATTTTTTATATTTATAATTATATAAAATATACTCCAGTTTTAAAATTTAATATTTTTATATTATTTCGTAAGACTCTAAATTATAAATGCGATAGATTCGTTCTATAAATGCATGTTAAGATATAACTAAAATATATATACCTAGCAATAAGCTAATTAGAAGTTATAGCTCATGGTGTAATTTAGGGGTTGTTAAGAATGTTACATCCGGATTACGCTCTTGAACCCAACCCATTTGCCATTCGTTAGAGATAAGAACTACGGTGCGATCCCGATTATCTTTTACAATCATCGCATTATCAATACCTTTTAATGATGCAATATCAACTTCGCCATCAATCCAACGGGCTACACCATATGGTAATGTATGATTTAATAAATCAACGCCATATTCATTTTTGAGGCGGTACTCAAGAACTTCAAATTGAAGCATACCTACGGCACCGACCACGAAGGAATCAAGGGCACCTGGTTGTTCAAAGATTTGAACAGCCCCTTCTTGAGCCAATTGAGTCATACCTTTTTGGAATTGCTTACGTTTCATAGTATCTTTCGGGGATACACGAGCAAAAAACTCAGGAGGGAAGACAGGGAAGTCACCGAAAGTTACTTTGTGTTTTTGTGCACAAAGCGTATCTCCTACGCCCATAGTACCGGCATCAAAGACACCGATAATATCGCCAGGGTATGCATCTTCTACGATGGTACGTTCCGTAGCCAAAAATTGTTGAGGCTGAGATAGGCGGATTGTTTTATTAGATTGGCGATGTAATACAGACATACCTTTTTCGAATTTACCAGAGCAGATACGCATAAATACGATACGGTCATGGTGATTAGGATCCATATTTGCTTGAATTTTGAATACTAGAGCAGAGAAGTCTTCACTAGTAGGTTGCACTATTTCCTCTACCGCTTGTCGTGGAACAGGGGATGGAGCTAGTTCTAAGAATTTTTCTAAGAATGGTTTTACCCCAAAGTTCGTCATAGCAGAACCGAAAAACATAGGCGTTAATTCACCAGCACGAACCTTATCAAAATCGAATGGATCGCCAGCAACATCGAGCAACTCAATATCGTCAAGCAATGCTTGGTATACATCGTCACCTAATAACTCTTTCATACGAGGATCCGTTAACGCCCCTTTTTCGGAAGCTAACTTTTCTTGACCATGTGTTTCGTCTTTTGCAAAGAGCTCTATAGTTTCGTGTTCTCTATCGTATACGCCTTTGTATTCGCCATTAATACCGATAGGCCAGTTCATAGGACACGTACGAATACCGAGAACATTTTCGATTTCTTCCATTAGATCGAATGGGCTGCGACCGAAATGGTCAATTTTGTTTACAAATGTAAAAATAGGAATACCGCGCTCTTTTGATACAGCAAATAGCTTCTTTGTTTGGGCCTCTACGCCTTTTGCTACGTCAATAAGCATGACAGCACTATCAGCAGCCATCAATGTACGGTATGTATCTTCAGAGAAGTCTTGGTGACCAGGAGTATCAAGGATGTTTACACGACAACCATCGTAGTCAAATTGCAATACGGAACTCGTTACAGAGATACCACGTTGTTTCTCGATTTCCATCCAGTCGGATACGGCGTGTTTTGCAGTTTTACGAGACTTTACGGAGCCTGCTAAGTGAATAGCACCACCATATAATAGTAATTTTTCCGTTAATGTTGTTTTACCCGCATCCGGGTGAGATATGATTGCAAACGTACGACGACGTTGTACCTCTTCTAAAAATGTCATGATTCACCTCTATTAATATGTTGTGAAAGCAGATAAATCTTTAGGCTCTACTTTCACAGTCTATATATCGTAAAAATTATACATGATTTTTCTAGTTATGACCACTAAATTGTAGTATAATGAGATTTCATAGAACGGCTTGGGGTTGGCCGTTATCTTCAGGTTAAGGAGGGGAACCATGCGGTTATTTATTGCGGAAAAGCCATCCATGGCTCGCGAAATCAGTAAATGCTTACCAGAAAATAAGAATATCCAAAAGCGGAATGGCTATTTTATCCAGGGTGACGATGTGGTGACCTGGGTAGTAGGTCATGTACTGCATCAGGCTGAGCCCGGAGATTACGATGATAAATATATCCGTTGGCGTCCTCAAGATTTGCCTATCGTGCCAGCTGAGTGGAAATTGCTTGTCACAGATAGCAGCCGTCAACAGTTTGAGATTGTAAAAGACCTTATCGACAAAGCTGATGTCATCGTCAACGCAGGTGACCCGGATCGGGAAGGGCAACTCTTAGTTGATGAAGTTTTGTACTATGTAGGTAATACAAAACCAGTACAGCGTATTCTATTAAATGCCCTCGATGAAAAATCCATTCGTTCTGCACTTGATGATTTGAGAGATAACAAGGACTTTCACAATCTATATCAATCTGCATTGGCAAGAGCACGGGCAGACTGGCTCATTGGGATGAATTTATCTCGGGCATATACATTATCTGAACGTTATAAAGGTAATAAGGTAACATTGCCAATTGGTCGTGTAAAGACACCAACGTTAGCTCTTGTTGTACGTAGAGAACGAGAGTTAGCTGCATTTAAACCAGTAGACTATTTTACTGTAAAGGTATTATATAACCATCCTAATGGGGTGTTTTGGGCCACTTGGCAGCCGACAGATGAGCAAAAAGGATTAGATCCTGATGGTCGTCTTATTAATAAGGCTATAGCTGATTCATTAGTTGAACAATTGCAAAGTGGACCTGATGGTGTTATTAAAGCTGTTACTAAATCCAAAAAGAAAGATGTACAGCGTTTACCGTTATCCCTGTCATCCTTACAGGTACTGGCAGGTAAAGCCTTTTCTTATGATCCACAGACTGTACTTGATACAGCGCAAAAATTATACGAAAAGAAATTAACTACCTATCCACGTTCTGATTGTGAATATTTACCACCCAATCAATATGATGATCGCAATGCAATCCTCAACAATCTACAAAATGCAGGTGATGAGAGATTAGCACAGTGGGCTGCCGATGCAGATCGTTCTATTAAGAGCCGTGCTTGGAATGAAAAGAAAATTACCGCCCATCATGCTATTATTCCTACAACGGTGGCTTGTAATATAAATAGTTTGTCCCAAGAGGAGCGAAATATTTATTTCCTCATCAGTCAAGCTTATATTGCTCAATTTTATGGGGAGCATATTTACGAGCAAACTAAAATTGTAGTAGAACAATGTAAGGAAGAGTTTGTAGCTAATGGTCGTGTAGTTATCGAAGAAGGATGGAAATTGCTTTATAAACGACATAAGTCTAAATCTACGACGGACAATGACGAGCCCGATCTAACCGATGAGCGTGGGGCTGAGTCAGACCCTAAAAAAGAGATTATTGAAGAAACGGACCACTTGCCAGCAGTTAAAAAGAACGATACTGTTTTATATACGGATTCTTCTGTAGAGGCTAAACAAACAAAGCCACCATCCCGTTTTACGCCGTCCACATTACTACAAGCGATGAAGGAAATTCATAAATTCGTAAAAAATGAAGATTTGAAAAAACAATTAAAGGCTGTATCTGGTATTGGTACAGAAGCAACGCGGGCAAACATAATTGATGAGCTTATCAGTCGAGGCTTTATGAAAACGTCAGGGAAGAAGCAAGTCTTATCTCCAACGGAAACGGGCTATCTCTTAGTAGATGCTCTGCCAGAAGAGCTGCTTTATCCTGATGAAACAGCTGTTTGGGAAGAACGCTTAGCACTTATGAGCGAAGGAGAGGATACATTAGATTCCTTCTTAGCGGATCAAATTAAGTTTTTAAAATTATTAATTGATAAACTTGGTTTTGATAAAGTAGTAAACTCTGATCAAATGATGCCAAATGTGGTACGAACTATAACGAGTCAAAATCGTAAGCGCCCTATGGATAGTGAAAGCGTAGACTTGTCTTCCTTACCTGTATGTCCTAAGTGTAAAAAGGGCCGTTTGCAACAGCGGAATGGTAAATTTGGTGCCTTTTTAGGCTGTACAAATTATCCTACTTGTAAACATACTCAGCCAGTAGAAGGGGATGTTTCTAGTATTGAAGATAATATTGAAGTATCTGATGAAGATAAACAATATAAATGCCCTAGATGTAAAGTAGGTTACTTTGTGAAACAAGAGGTGAGAGGTCGAACAAACTGGATTTGTAGTAATCGATCTCAATGTAAGACCCAATGTTCTGATGTAGATGGGGTACCGAGTATTTATGTTAACAAATCTAACATTACTTAGAAATGATTATTTTTATTGTAAATAATAAAAAGACGCGCACAGCTAAGCTGTACGCGTCTTTTTTGTTTAAAACTGCTTTTGTAGAAGAAAAATTTCTTCATTTAGTTTAGGATATTAAGCTGAATTTTATCTGCGTTTGCCACGACGCCCAGTCTGAGACGTAGACGCGCGGCGTTGGCGTGTATTTGAGCCTTTGTGACCTCGTGCCTTGTGAGCTTTAGCCTTAGTTGATTGGTAAGTGCTTGTAACCTTAGGTTTACTAGCTGATTTTGTGCGTTTCGGAGCAGTACTGGCGTTGCCCTTAGTCTTAATCTGACCATCTTTTGTATATTTTGTAAGCGTAGCTTGAATAGCTCGTTCAATACGTCTTAACCAAGCCTCATCCTGTGGAGTTGCAAATGTTACAGCAATACCTGAGTTACCAGCACGACCTGTACGTCCAATTCGATGGATATAGTAATCTACATCGTGAGGTACGTCGTAATTATATACATGTGTGATACCTTCAATGTCGATACCGCGAGCCGCAATATCGGTAGCTACTAAGATTTGTGTTTTCGCTTTTGCAAAGTCTCGTAGAATTTGTGTGCGACGACCTTGTGTCAAGTCACCGTGCATTTCTGCAATATTAAGCCCTGCTGCGGTTAACTCGTAGGATAAACGAATGGCACCTTCCCGTTTATTACAGAATACAATTGCTAAGAATGGATTGTCATCTTCAATCATTTTGATGAGACGTTGTGTTTTTTCTTCAGGATTCATCATATACACTCGTTGATCAATTGATTCGAGCGTGATATGTTTGCCTTCTGCTGTTACAGAAATAGGTTTAGACATGTATGCCTTTGCGAGATTTCGGATTTTATCTGGAATTGTTGCAGAGAATAGCAACAGTTGCCTATTAGCGTCTGTTTGGCTAATGAGATTTTCAATATCTGGTAAGAAACCCATATGCAACATTTGGTCTGCTTCGTCTAGTACAACACGGCGAATACAATCTAAATGTAGGGAACCGCGTTTTGCGTGATCTAATAATCGACCAGGTGTACCTAGAATAACTTGAGGACGACGTCCCAGTTGCTGTAGTTGGGCTTCAATAGTTTTACCACCGATGAGAGGGAGGATATCTACATTTAAAATAGAACCTAGTTCCTTCGCTTCGTCGGAAATTTGTTTAATTAGTTCCCGTGTAGGTGCAATGATAAGCACTTGTTCTTGATGAACATCAGTATGTACACGTTGTAAAATTGGCAGTAAGAAGGCTAGTGTCTTCCCCGTGCCTGTTTGAGCTTTTGCTATGACATCATTCCCTTTAAAGACGACAGGAATGGATTGTTCTTGAATTGGCGTGGGCTCCTTGATACCTTGTTTTTGTAGGGCTATGATGAGCTCATCACAAACACCTAAAGATTTAAAAGATTTCATGGATTGTCCTTTCTATAATACATATTATATTAATTATACAGTATGCACATACTAGGGGCAAATGAATTGAACTTGGAAGATTTATAGTCTTAATATATTCTAGACTCAAAAAAATATTATAGTACTTTCGAATATATTTTTTTGATAATATATAGAAAAATATTGATATAATTAAGTGAAATGAGAAATGAAAACATTAAAATAACTACATTTAAACTATTTATAAACTGTTAATTGAGAATGTGTTAGCATTTGTAAATGATAATCTTTGTAGTGTTTATTGATTACTGTATCTAAATATATAGCCATGAAATATTAAATTTCAGCTAGTATTCAGTATTTTATTAGATAATCATATAAATAATCTCATATTAAATATGATAATAAAATATAGATATGAGATAAAAATAAACCATAAAAATGATAATAATTGTTGAAATTAATGCTTGATTTGATATAATAATTTAAGATATTAATACGCATTATTATTTTGTGTGGTTAATATGAGGTTGTTAGGTACAATAATTAGGAGGTGTCGTATGGCTATCAAAAAGTTGAAAGACATGAAGCCAGGTGAGTCTGGTCTTATTGTTGCACTACATGGCAGTGGCAATGTTAAGCATCGTCTAATCGACATGGGTCTCGTACATGGTACAAAAATCCATGTTATGAAGTTTGCCCCTTTGGGTGATCCGGTGGAAGTCAAAGTAAAAAACTTTGAATTAGCACTTCGTACAAGTGAAGCTGGCATGATTGATGTAGATGTTCAATAGGAGGTTCAAATGGCAGAAAATGGGCAAATTCGCATTGCCTTAGCAGGTAACCCTAACTGTGGTAAAACTACAATGTTTAACAATATCACAGGAGCGAAGCAACACGTTGGTAACTATCCAGGTGTTACAGTAGAAAAAAAGGAAGGCCATACGAATTTTGATGGCCAAGAGTTATTGTTTATTGACTTACCAGGTACATATAGCTTAACTGCACGCTCCTTGGATGAGTTGGTGGCGCGTAATGTTATTGTAAATGATAACCCAGATGTAATCGTTAATGTTCTTGATGCATCTAACTTGGAACGTAACTTGTATTTAGCGGCTCAACTATTAGAATTAGAAAAACCTATGGTTATTGCCTTAAATATGTCCGATGTTGCGGAAGAAATGGGCATCAAATACGACCTAAAAAAAATGGCAGAAATGACAGGGGCTACAATTGTTAACACAGTAGGTCGTACAAACATTGGTACAAAAGAGTTGTTAGAAGCAACAGTTAGCGTAGCTGCTTCTAAAAAAGCTCCTGGTGTAACAATTAACTATGGTGATTTACTAGAAGGCAAAATTGCTGAGCTTGTAGACTTGCTAAAAGAAGCTGGTACTGTTACATATCCACTCCGTTGGATTGCTGTTAAGTTGCTAGAAAAAGATGCTGACGTTATTGGCAAAGTTATGCGCTTTGATAATACAGAAGCAGTTATTCAAAAAGCGGAAGCAATTCGTGAAGAAATTAAGAATCAAGTTGATCTTGATGTAGTATTCCAAGAATATCGTCACCGCTTCGCAGTAGAAGTATATAATACATGTTTAACACAGGCTCCTACACAATTAGAAACGCGTTCTGACCGTTATGATAAAATTTTAACTCACCGTATTCTTGGTTTGCCAATTTTTATGGTTGTAATGTGGTTACTATTTAACTTCGTAAATACTGTAGGTGCTATTCCTCAAACTTGGATTACAGATGGCTTTACTGCATTACAGGCATGGGTAGTAACAGTTATTCCAGAAGGTCAGTTACAATCACTTATTTCTGATGGTATCATCGCCGGTGTAGGTGCTGTATTATCCTTCGTACCATTAATTCTATTATTATTCCTTGGTATCTCTTTCTTGGAAGATACAGGGTATATGGCACGTGCTGCCTTCGTTATTGACCGTGTAATGCGCGCTTGTGGTTTACATGGTAAATCGTTTATTCCTTTATTATTAGGTTTTGGTTGTTCCGTACCATCCGTAATGGGTGCACGTATCCTTGATAACTACAAAGATCGTATGGTAACAATCTTAATTACTCCATTCATGAGTTGTTCTGCACGCTTACCTGTTTATACTTTGTTTGCAGCAGCATTTTTCCCTCCTGAATGGGCTGGTACTGTAGTATTTGGTGTGTATGCATTAGGTATTGTATTTGGTATCGTATTTGCTAAAATTTTCCGCAAATATTTATTTGCTGGCGAAGCAGAACCATTCGTAATGGAATTGCCTCCATATCATTTACCAACTTTAAAAGCTACATTAACTCATATGTTTGAACGTGGTATTATGTACCTAAAAAAAGCAGGTACTTTCATCCTTGCTGCTTCCATCCTCGTATGGTTCATCACAACATATCCAATGGATGTGGAATACTCCAAAGATTATGATGCATTGCATGATCAAGTAGCTCAAACATATGAAATGAAAGATGCTGAAACTTTGGCTCATTTTGGTATCACTACAGATGAACAAAAAGATCAAGTAAATGAAATTGTTGATAATATGAAATCTACTGTAGCAGATGCCACTACACAAGCAGAGGATGCTGGAGAAGATGCTCCTGAAATCGAAGTAGAAGATGATTCCGAAGCACCTGAATTGTTCAATGACATTAAAGAACAAAATGAACAATTATTCCCAGTAGCATGGTCTATGTACAAAAATAGCGTTAATTTAGATGATGAAAATCAAAAAATTGACCAAGAACAAAATTCTGAAAAATTGGAACAATCCTATGCTGCTATGTTCGGTAAAGCAATCAACCCAGTTCTTAAACCATTAGGCTTTGACTGGAAAATCGGTGTATCTCTTGTGGCTGGTTTAGCGGCTAAAGAAGTTGTTGTATCTACATTGGGTACAATTTATGCAGTAGGTGGCGATACACTTCACCCTCAAGCATTGACTGATTACTTACAAAATGATCCAGACTTTACACCATTGGTTGCATTAACATTAATGCTATTCATCTTGATTTACCCTCCATGTATCGCAGCGCTAGCAGTTATTAAACGCGAAACTGGTTCTTGGAAATGGATGCTATTCATGTTCTTCTATGAAAATGCTTTCGCATGGATTGCATGCTTTATTTTCTATAACATCGGTTTAGCATTAGGTTTCTAATTAAAGCGTAGCTAATCACTATGATTTACATTCCTTAGATACCTAGAACTAAATTGTATTGACATGATGTAATTTAATTATAGAAAAAATTTAAAATAATTCTTGCCAATTATCATTATTTATGGTTAAATGATAATGAGAAAAGGGAAATATCCAAATATATTGCTTTTAACTCATTTATCACATATCAATTTATGATAAGTTGGTGGATATTGAGAAAGAAGGAATTATAATGGATAATCTTGTTATAGGACTCATAGTGATATTAGCATTGGCTTATCTTGGTACAAAAATTTATAAACAAGTGTCTGGTAAGGGTGGCTGCGGCTGTGGTAGCGGTGGCTCCAATTCTGGCTCTAAAAAATCTTCTGGTTGCGGTGGTAGCTGTAGCTGTGATGGTTCCAATAAAGCACTAGGCATTAAACGTACCGCTAAGTAAGCTAATACGAATTCTGAATTTGAAAGAGGGGTCTCTATAATGGGCTCCTCTTTTCAAATATAGTAAGTAAATTTTTATATATTTAGTAGAAAGGAATATTATCATGTTCAACTTCAACCAAAACAATCTTAAAAACGCTAATTTATTCGCAGCAGGTCTTGCATTGGGTACTGTAGGTCTTAAAGTATTAACTTCTAAAGACGCAAAAAAAGTATACGCTGGTATCTTGGCAGCTGGCCTTCGCGCTAAAGAAACTGTATTAGAAACTGCTGAAAAAGTACAAGCATCTGCATCTGATGTATTGGCAGAAGCTCAAGAAATCAACGAAGCACGCAACGAAGAAATCTTTGAAGAAAACAAATAATTGAGGATTTAACTATGTTACAATTTTCTGTTGTACGAAAACTCAGAAATCGCTTACACGTTAAGGTATCTGGGCATCGCTTTACAGAAGCAGAAGCTGCTTATGTAGAGGATACATTGCTCCTTAATGATGCAATTGTAGATGTAACCTTCTACACTCGTAGCAGTCAAATCGCCATTAAACATAATGGTGATTCTGATGCTGTGCGTGATGCAGTACTTGGTCTACGCGATTTAGATTTGTCCGAAGCACCAGCTTTGAACGAATACTCTCCACGCTTGGTAAATAAAAAATACCGTGAAATGATGATTAACCGCACAGCAGTTTACTTAGGTAAAAAAGCAGTGTTACCTGCACCAATTGCGGCTGCATGGGCATGGTTTGATGGGATTAAATTTATCGGTAAAGCGATTAAAACATTGTGGCAACGTAAGTTAACTGTAGAAGTACTTGATGGTGTAGCTATTGGTGCTGCATTACTTCAAAAAGATTATCCTACAGCAAGTGCCGTAATGTACTTACTTGGTATTGGTGATATCTTAGAAGAATGGACTCACCGTAAATCCGTATTGAATCTCGCTCAAAGCATGTCCTTGAACGTAGATAAAGTATGGGTATTGGTGGATGATATTGAGGTAAGCAAACCTGTTAACGAGGTTGTAGCTGGTGATCAAATTATCATTCGTCAAGGTGAAGTAATTCCTTTGGATGGCACTGTAATCGATGGTGTTGTTCTTGTTAATGAAAGCTCCATGACAGGGGAACCAGAAGCGGTTCGCCGTGACAAGGATACTTCTGTATATGCTGGTACTGTTGTTGAAGACGGTAAAGCTATTGTAGAAGTACGTAGTACATCTAAATCATCTCGTTACGAAAAAATCGTCAACCTTATTGAAGAGTCTGAACAAATGAAATCTGGTATGGAACAACAAGCATATCGCATGGCAGATAAATTAGTTCCAATTAGCTTCATTGGCGCTGGTTTAACATACTTGTTGACTCGCAATGTGATGAAAGCATTGTCTTTCGTAATGGTTGACTTCTCTTGTGCATTAAAATTATCTATTCCTTTAGCAGTACTTTCCGCTATGCAAGAAGCATCTAAACGCGGTATCACTGTTAAAGGTGGTAAGTTCCTAGAACAAATTGCACAAGCAGATATGATTGTATTTGATAAAACAGGCACTCTTACTAAAGCTGAACCTGAGTTTGAACAAATTATTCCATTTAACGGTCATGATGCAGATGAAATGTTGAAATTAGCTGCATGTATTGAGGAGCATTTCCCTCATTCCATGGCAAAAGCAATTGTACGTGCTGCTAAGGATCATGCATTACCTCACAAGGAAATGCACTCTGACGTAGAATACGTTGTGGCTCATGGTATTGCATCTAAGGTTGGCCGCTATCGTGTACGCATTGGTAGTGCTCATTACATCTTTGATGATGAAAAGACAAAGATTCCTGCTGATGAACAAGAAAAATTCAATAGTTTACCAAATACATCTTCACATATTTACCTCGCTATTGGTGGTACATTAGCAGCGGTTATTTGCATTAAAGACCCTGTACGTGAAGAGGCAAAACAAGTTATAGCTGATTTGCATGCATTAGGCATTAAAAAGGTTGTTATGATGACTGGTGACTCTAAGCGTAATGCACAACGTGTAGCTGATGAACTTGGTATTGATGAAGTGCATGCAGAAGTATTGCCAGAAGATAAAGCAAGTTATGTAAAACAAGCTAAAGCTGATGGCTATACTGTTATGATGGTAGGGGACGGTATCAATGACTCCCCGGCAATTTCTGAAGCTCATGTTGGTATCGCTATGAATGAAGGCGCTCCAATCGCTCAAAAGATTGCTAATGTTACTATTTCTTCCGACCATCTACAAGCTCTTGTAGATTTGCGCCGCATTTCTATTGCATTGATGAAACGTATCAAAGCAAATTACAATGGTATCGTTGGTTTCAATGGTGCTCTTGTAGGTGGTGGCGTACTCGGTATTATGCCGCCAAGCCAAACAGCATGGTTGCATAACCTATTCACATTGGGAATAGGGCTTGAAAGCATGACCCCATTGTTGAAAAAAGATGAACCAAAGGAAACTGTTCCTACAATTGATGTAACAGCTGACTCTGTAGTGGCTTAATTAAAAACCTCCATATAAGGTATTTATTTACCTATATGGAGGTTTTTCTTTTTTGATGACATTTATCTATGATTATTGTAAAATACAAAGAGATTACATATCATAGGAGATCTTTATGAACACATTAATAGATATTTGTAAAAGATCCATCTACTTGAATATATTTATCGTAGTAATTCCTATTATTGCATATATGATTCATAATGGATCGAGTGCGACCGTAGCACTAGTATGGTATTTGTTGTTATCCTTATGTATGCCTTGGGCCTATTTATCATTTAAAAGCAGTACCTTTGATGATGGTAGATCTATAAGTCGCATTGCTTATGTAGTGAGTTGGGTTGTCGTTCATGGTATCAGCTATAAAGGTATTTTTTTAGGTGTTGATTTATCCATGTTGTGGGGATGGCCAACAGTAGGTCGTGATATAGCCTTTTTATTAGCTATGTATTTAAGTGTCACATTTAGCTTGCTTATAGCTTATGGCTTAACTCGATTAGTGGGAGGCTGTAATGAATAAAAGTTTTTGGCTATTTACGTTAATTTGTTCACTTTTTGTAAGTGCTATTACAACAGTACTTTCATTAAGTGGGGCATTATCATTATCCATTTTAGTGTTTCCAGTTTTGTCGCTAGTCATACCAATTATGGTGCGACGACTAAAGAATGCCAGGTTTAACGATGATTTACCGCTAAGCATGGGGTATCATGCTTATAGTTGGGCTTGGTGGATGGTATTTTCGTTTCTTCATACACCATTTAGCTTTAATGTAGATAATGGATTAGCAAAAGTACTACTTTTATTTGTAGTATATTTTATCGTTCAAGTTCTTATTGAGCTATGTGGCTTATTAGCTACAAAGTTTTTCAATCGTACTCATCGATGGAGTATGATTGATGAAGCATTAGATATAATTGCCTATACTATACCGATTCCGTTCTTGTATATTGGCTCAATCCTATATATAGATTTACAAGATCCGATGGTATATTTTATGTATGCATCATCCATGAATGTAAATATATTATTTGCTGAACTTGTATTATTATTAGTTTCTTTATTGGTCTTTGTATTCTATTTGTATCCAAGAGATTTAGCATATAAGGGTGTACGTTTGTTGCGTATCATTATTACTGCAGGCATATGGCTTGCTATGAACGCCCATATCTTGTATGGTGGTTATATTCCAGAATTTATTTTATCTTTAGTTCCCACCGTTTTTCCAACGTACCAAGGTAATCCACTAGTGTTTGTAACTCCAACTTTATTAGAAGCTGGTATGACAGGTGGAGCAGTGATTATAGGTGCATTGGTAGAGCGTGGTATTATTTCACGACGCCGTGAACGTATTTAATTTCTAGTTTCGACTTATATCCATAAGGAATGAGAGCGAAGGAGGATCTATGAACAACATTGAACGTCCATTGGATGATAACTCAACTGTATCAATCCACGACAATGAAAAACTGAAGCAAGTTGAACGTAAAGAGGTCAAGAAAGAGAAAAAAAGTGGCATTACGATTCGAGAATTAACAATTATTGGTCTACTAGCAGGTATCACTATTGCATTAGGGCTTTCTGGTTATGGTATTATTCCATTAGGGCCGCTAAATGTAACAACTTTACATGTACCAACTCTAATTGGTGCTATTGTAGAAGGACCAAAAGTGGGGGCTTTTGTTGGCTTTATCTTTGGTTGCTATAGTTTGTGGCAAAATATTACAGCTCCTAATATTTTATCCCCACTATTTATTAATCCAATCATTTCCGTATTACCGCGTATACTTTTCCCAGTATTAGCATATTTGGTATATCTATTATTGTGGAAAGCACCGCAAGGTCCGCGTATTATTGTTTCTGCTTTTATGGGGACTGTATTTCATACGATCATGGTTATGGGATTAATCTTCTTACTCTATGCAGATATGTTTGCTCTTAAAATGAATCTTAGTCCAGATCAAGTATTAGGCTCTATTGTATTCTTGTCTGTTACACATGGTATTCCAGAAGCAGTTTTTGCTGCTGTAATTGTAACACCGGTGGCAATGGCTTTACGAAAAGTATTGCGTAAGGATGCTCCTAAGAAAACTAAAGGTGAAGCTATGCGAGACACAAAAGTTACAGACCATCAATTAGGAGAAACTGAAGTGGTAGAAACCAAATAAGCTGAAGTTGTAGACGAAAATATAACGAAATAGTATTTTACAGGCTTTTTATAAATATGATAAAATAAATATCATTCGATAAGTATTGAGGAGGATAATCATGGCTAAACGTATTCGTACTATCAACACTGAATCCTTACAAAAAACTGCTAAAACTGGCGGTTGTGGGGAATGTCAAACATCTTGCCAATCCGCTTGTAAAACAAGCTGCACAGTTGGTAACCAAGTTTGCAAACAAAAATAATGAAGAGGCTCGCTTAGCGGGCCTTTTTTATTTATGTTTTAAAGACATACATTGTATAGTATATCTTTATGACTCTTTTTATAACGTTTAGTGTGGAAATGTGGTACAATTATCTAGAAAGTTCTATATACTAGAGCTTTTACCATACAAATCAATTGGAGGTACCATGTTAGAATTAAAACCAATAATCCATAAGTTTCGGATGAAGGATAACTATTACTGCTTAGACGTAAATAGCGGTATTATCCATGTTATCGACGAACTCATCGATAGAGTTCTTGACATATATGATGGCACTAATCGCGATGCTGTACATGCTGCGTTAGATGCTAAAGAAGATGCAGTAGAACTAGATGAGATTATGGACGAGTTAGATGAGCTCATCAAAGCGGAGCAATTATTTGCACCGATGAGTAAAGAGTTTAAACTTGTAGTAGGTGAGAAACCTATTGTTAAGGCATTATGCTTAAATATTGCTCATGATTGTAATTTAGCATGCAAATATTGCTTTGCTAGTCAAGGTGATTACGGCGGTGTTAAACGAGAATTGATGAGCTTTGATGTAGCAAAACGAGCTGTGGACTTTCTTATTAAAATGAGTGGACCTCGCCAACATTGTGAAATTGACTTTTTCGGTGGTGAGCCATTGTTGAACTGGGATGTTGTTAAGCAAACGGTTGAATACATTGAATCCATTCAAGAAAAGCACAATAAGATATTTAAGCTTACATTGACTACGAATGGTATGCTTTTAACACAAGATAAAATCGACTATGTAAACAAACACAAGATGAGTTTAGTATTGTCGTTGGATGGTCGTGAATCCGTACATAATGCAATGCGTCCAGTAGCAGGTAGTGGTGCAGAGTCTTATAAATATATTGCTAAAAACCTTATCAATGCAGTAAAACAACGTCACGGTCTTGAATATTATGTACGTGGTACATATACTCATAAAAACTTAGACTTTACTAAAGACGTTATGGCAATGTCTGATCTTGGCTTTGAGCATTTGTCCATGGAGCCTGTTGTCGGTGAAGAAGGGGATTATGTGCTTCGTGAAGAAGATTGGCCAGCTCTAGAGAAAGAATATGAAAAATTAGCAGATATTTATTTACAACGCCAGTTAGAAGGCTGGGGTGAGAAGTTTAACTTCTTCCACTTCCGCATGGATTTATATCGTGGGCCATGTATGGCGAAACGCCTTCGCGGTTGTGGGGCAGGTCATGAATATATGGCAGTCGTACCTAATGGCGATATTTACCCATGTCACCAATTTGTAGGTAAAGATGGATACGTGCTTGGTAATGTGTATGATGGTTTACAAAATACAGAAATTCCTAAAGATTTCCGCAATACACATGTATTCTCCAAACCAACTTGTGCTGAATGTTGGGCGAAATTCTTCTGTTCCGGTGGTTGTCATGCTAACAACATTACATTGGGTGGCGATCTAGAAACACCTTATGAATTTGGTTGTCGTTTACAGAAGAAACGCATCGAATGTGCTATTATGATTCAAGCCGAATTAGAACAAGCTGGTATTGATGGAAGTATTCCTGTTGCATTAGGTTAATTACACTTGATTCTCCGAGTATAGTAGGAGTTTATATGAAACAAAATAGTAATCAAACTACAGAACGCTGGGGAATTCGCTATACCGGTATAGTTCAAGGGGTCGGATTCCGGCCCCTTGTTTCTATGTGTGCCCATTCTCTAGGTTTAACTGGTTTTGTATATAATGATAGCCGCGGTGTATATGTTGAAATACAAGGTCCTCTAGGAGCATTGCAACTATTTTTAGATGCTGTTCAAGCGGAGCAACCTCGTTTATGTCGCATTACAAGTCAAACTGTACAACATCTTACTGTAAAAGGTGATGAAATCGACTTTATAGTAGCGCCATCTCCATTAGGTGAATCCGTGAGTACCTTTATTAGCGCCGATACGGCGCCTTGTGATGACTGCATTAAAGAACTACAGCAGGATAAACGCAGACGTGACTATCCTTTCATCAATTGTACAAATTGTGGCCCACGATATACGATAATCAAATCTTTGCCCTATGATCGGGAGCGGACGACGATGAACGAGTTTCCCATGTGTGAAGATTGTAAGGCTGAATATGAAGATATAGAGGGGCGTCGCTATAGAGCGGAGCCAAACGCATGCTCTCGCTGCGGTCCTCAATATACATTGTATAAGCCAGATCGCAAGGCTGTGGATACAGTGAATATATGGAATACTACGCGGGAATTGATTAATGAAGGTAGTATTATCGCAATAAAAGGTGTAGGAGGATATCATCTTGTTTGCGATGCTAGAAATGACGCTGCTGTACAACGCTTACGTAAGCGGAAGAATAGGCCGCATAAACCATTAGCAATAATGGTGGGAACTCTAGATATGGCGATTGAGTTAGTACATATTAATGATGTAGAACTAGATATATTGACGGGGATGGAACGTCCTATTGTGTTATTAGAAAAAAATTATAATAGTTCTGTTCATTTAAGCTCTTATGTGGCTCCTGATAATCGTATGTTAGGGGTTATGTTGCCTTATTCACCAATGCATGAGGTGTTATTACCTTTTGATGCGGCATGGATAATGACCAGTGGCAATCGAAGTGGTGATTCCGTATTATATAACGATGACCAAGCGTTTAATGAACTAGGTGAGGTAGCAGATTATTTCCTCGTTCATAATCGTGAAATCTATGCGCCCCTTGATGATTCAGTGGTAGTGGTCATCAATAATAAACCTCGATTTATTCGTCGCAGTCGTGGTTATGTGCCTGAACCTATTCATTGTGATGGTTTAGAACAAACTTCGATATTAGCTATGGGCAGTGATTTAAAAAATGCGTTTGCTATGAATAAAGGTAGTGAAGTTCTTGTAGGGCCCCATATTGGTGATTTAGAAAATGCATCTACTCATGAAACACTAGAATGGACTATTAAACGATATAAGAGCTTATTTTCTGTGCAACCAGATAAAATTATCATAGATAGTCACCCCCAGTTTTTCTCTTCTCGGTTAGGTGAAAAAATAGGTGAAAGTTTCCATCTTTCTGTTGTACCTGTTCAGCATCATCATGCTCATATAGCGTCTGTTATGGCGGAACACAATTTAAGGGGGCTTATACTAGGGATTGCTATGGATGGTACTGGCTATGGTCCAGATGGAACTATATGGGGGGGAGAATTTCTCCTTTGTAAAGGCAATCAATATCAGAGATTGGCACATATTCATGCGGCTCCATTGCCTGGCGGAGAAAAGGCTGTTTCTGAACCCTGGCGACAAGCCTTATGGTATATTCGTAATTATTATGGCGATGATATCCCTTTTGTATATCAAGAATGGATGAAAGAACTTCCAAAGGGATGGGAAATTTTAGATAAAGCATTACAATCTAGAATGCCCATGATTCAAGCTACAAGCTGTGGGCGACTATTTGATACTGTAGGTGCTTTATTAGGTCTTGGTATGGTCCATAGTTATGATGCACAAATTGCCATTGCTTTAGAAACTCTATGTGGTGATGAAAAAGGATCATTACTTACTTACCATTATGATGGACATATTCTTGATTTTACACCTACAGTTCAATCTATTATGGATGGTGTTGTTCGTGGTGAATGTCGAGCTCATTTAGCCGCTTCATTTCATAAAACAATTGCAATAGCACTATGTGAAACGGCGGCAGATTTGATGGAGCGATATAATATTAGTGATGCAGCCATGTCTGGTGGTGTATTTCAAAATCGTAAATTATTAGAATTCATATATAGGACGTGGCATATAGGTAATTTATATATGAATGAAGCAGTTCCTTCTAATGATGGTGGACTTGCTTTAGGACAATTGTGGTTAGGAAATCAATTATAAATTGTCATGCAACTCTTATTCTTAGACAAATTTATTTAGTAATGTTTTGAATATTGTTTAATCTATATGAGTTGCATAGCTAGTTTAAGTTCTAGTTGTTTGTGGCTACTATCACTAAATAATGTGTGTAACTGTGATACAATAATATTAATTTTATTCATATATTTTGGAGATATTTTATTAAAGTAAATGTATATAAAACTTGTTATAAATAATATAGATAAGGAGATACTATGTGCTTAGCTGTACCAGCGCAATTGATTGCTGTGAATGATGCTATTGGTACCGTTGAATTGACAGGTGCTACCCGTGACTGCAGCTTGCTCCTCGTACCAGATGCAAAGGTCGGGGACTGGTTGTTAGTTCATGCAGGTTTTGCTGTACAAATTGTTGATGAAGAAGAGGCTCAAAAAACATTAGAGGCCTTTAAGGAGTTAGAAGAACTTGAAGAAGCTTACTTTGCAGGAAAAGCAGCACACAGCTGATGCTTTGTTAAGGCGCATCAATGCGCTTCATATGCCCGGTGAAACTGTGCGGCTTATGGAGGTTTGTGGTACGCATACAGTATCGATTTTCCGAGAAGGTCTTCGTCAATTATTGCCAAGTGGCATAGAACTTGTTAGTGGACCAGGATGTCCAGTATGTGTAACTGATCAAACCTATATGGATAAGGCTTTAGCCTATGCAGAACGTGAGGATGTTATTATTGCTACCTTTGGGGATATGTTAAAGGTTCCAGGTAGCTATAGTAGTCTCAATGAAGCTCAAACAAAAGGAGCTCATATCCATGTTATTTATACGCCTTTAGAGGTAATAGAACTTAGCAAAAAATATCCAGAAAAGAAAATAATATTCTTAGCTATTGGCTTTGAAACGACTATTGCGATTATATGTGCTACTGTGAAAGCCGTTCACGCAGCAGGACTTAAGAATGTATTCTTCTTAGTATCTCATAAATTAGTGCCTCCAGCATTGCGTGCACTATTAGATAAACAAGAAGGTCATATCGATGGATTTATTTTACCTGGCCATGTGAGTGTTATTATTGGTGAAGAACCATACCGATTTTTGCCCAAAGAATACGGTATTCCATCTTGTATCGCTGGCTTTGATGGCTTAGAAATATTGTCTGCCATAGCTAATATTTTAGAGCAACGTGAGTCTGGTAATATTGTGGTGGGCAATACGTATCATTCTGTAGTTATGCAGAAGGGAAACCCTGTAGCCCAAGCTATGATCGAGGAAGTATATGAAGTATGCGATGATGTATGGCGTGGTATTGGTGTGATTCCTAACTCTGGTTTAGCTTTAAAGGGTGAGTATGCAGCTTACGATGTAGAGCTTGTCCTTCCTATTAACTTGGATAAACCATCTCTTGATCCTAAAGGCTGTCAATGTGGACGTGTTTTGCAAGGCCTTATTAAACCGAGTGAATGTCCGTTATTTGGTAAAAGCTGTACCGCAGATCATCCGGTGGGTGCCTGTATGGTATCTGTAGAGGGTAGCTGTGCTGCATGGTATAAATATGGTTATTCTAGTGGTGGATCGACGTGGGAGGATTAATATGGAACGAGTTCGCTTAGTCCATGGTAATGGTGGACGATTTAGTCATGAGTTGACGGACCGTTTTATTTTGAAATATTTTACAAATGATTTATTGGCGCCCCTACACGATGGTGCCCAGTTTCCTGTTACAGCCGGGCGCATGGCCTTCTCTACGGATTCCTATGTGGTGCAACCTGCGTTCTTTCCTGGTGGTAATATTGGCAAGTTGGCTGTTTGTGGAACTGTGAATGATTTAGCCATGAATGGCGCGATACCTCAATATTTAAGTTGTGGTCTTATTTTAGAAGAAGGTTTGGCCTTTGAAGAGCTAGATGAAATTCTTCGCACTATGTCAGAAATGGCAAAAGCCGCAAATGTTCAAATTGTTACAGGTGATACAAAGGTCGTTAAAAAGGGCGAAGTAGATAAAATCTACATTAATACTGCTGGTATTGGCATGATTCCAGATGGAATAGATATTGGTCCACATCGTGTGAAAGCAGGGATGGATATCATTTTGTCAGGTGCTATTGGAGATCACTCCATTGCCGTTATGGGGCAACGGTTTGGTTTAGATTTATCTGACTCCTTAACAACTGACTGTGCACCACTAAATAAGATGGTTCAAGCAGTATTAGATAAAGTAGGAACTCAAGTTGCTTTGTTGAGAGATCCCACTCGTGGTGGCCTAGGTACCGTTTTAAAAGAGATCGCTGATCAGAGTCAAGTAGGCATTAAGGTTGAAGAAACGGCTATACCAATTCATGAAGAGGTACAGTCAGTATGTAATATATTAGGGTATGACCCTTTATATTTAGCGAATGAAGGGAAAGTGGTTCTTATTGTAGAGCCATCTATTACGAACGAAGTCCTTAAGATTCTTCATAGCTTTGAAGAGGGCAGTGAAGCTGTTTTAATTGGTAAGACTATAGATAAAAATATTGGTAAGGTTGGTCTACAAACGGCTATTGGAGGTATTCGTCTGATTGATTTATTAGGCGAAGATCAGGTTCCACGAATTTGTTAAATTTATAATTAATAAAAGTAATTAAACTATATCATTTTGTTAATCTTTTTATTTCAATTTTTGAGCTTTCTAGATGTAGCTCGTATTAGATGTTGACACGATTTATCGTTGATGATAGCATTAAATTAAGTTGCGTAAAATTCATTAAGAATTCATCGAAAATCTATATTATGTTAGTATCTTTATGTGTAAGTTCTTATACTTTCACTAGAATCTATGTATAGAATTTGTTAAAATATAAGTATCTATAGGAGGCTTATTATGAAAAAGAAGATTATTACAGCTGTTCTAGGGATTTGTTTAACTACAACTGCATTTGGTGGTATCTTGACAACTCAAGCTGGTGGACTTAGCAGCATTCTTGGTGGTGCAGCTAAAATTGGTGGTATCGGCATTGTTGTTAACAAATTTGGTCCACAAATTGACTCTTTCCTAAATAAATTATTGAAACAAAATAACTTGAGTACTGAATATACAACTAAAGTAGTTCCTATTATCAGTATTGGTACAAAAGGTTATATCGGTGCGGCTCAAGTTACTGGGCCTGCTTCTAGCATTGAAGAAGTTAAAGCTGTTGCTCAAGTAGAAGGTAGCTTTAATGGTATGGTTCGTGTAAAAGGATTAGTTCCTGTGAATAGCACAAACCCAGTTGGTGCATCTCGTGTTCAAGGCGTAGGTGTATCTGCGATTATTGATTTGAAAATTTAATGGCCACTGAGCATATAAATTGATAGACTCAGGGAATAAGCACGGTCTTAGGCCCGTGCTTATTCTGTTGTATAACAGTTATACATTAGATACATTGTGGAGGAATTTATGAAGAAACAAGTACTTACACTTTTAATGGCATCCCTAATTTCAGGCACTGCATTTGCCGCTCCTGGTACAGTAACTGAAAAAACAAATGTTTTAGAAACTACTGTATATGGAGCCGTACAAGATGGTGCTGTTGTGGACCGCATTAATCAACTTGATGAAACCGTGTATGGTACTGGTTTCAATGGTAATTCCGCAACATTGAGTAAACGTGTTGACTCCCTCTACAATTCTGTAGAGGGCAGTGGTACTAATATTTCTTTGCGCGAAGAAATGGATGCATTGGAATATACATATCAAAATAGCATTAACGCAGGATCTCTTGTAGACCGTGTAGAAAAGATGGAACGTAGCGTTAATGGTCGCATTGGTAGCGGTTCCTTACAAAAACGTATTATCTCTTTGAAGACAAAGGTATATGGTAGCAATGTGGCTCTTACTAACCAAGTAGGTACATTGTCTGGTAATCAAGTGTTCAAAGTGACTCTAAATGAAGCGGTTTCTTCTAAAACTAGTCATGAAGGTGACACTATATCCTTTACTGTTGCAGAAAATGTAATGGATGGCAATGTCTTATTAGTACCTGCGGGCACTGTAGGTTCCGGAACAATTACTTCTTTGAAAAAGGCTCGTTCCTTTGGTCGTAATGGTGCGTTAGATATTACATTTGATACAATCCCAGCTATTGATGGTACAGAATTTACTGCTGTACAAGGTAAAGAGGCTAAGGATAAAACCCGTAGTGAAGTTAAAGCAGCAGGTGCATCTGTAGCGGGCGCAGTTCTACTCGGTCCTGTTGGGCTTGTAGGGGGCGCTTTCATCAAAGGTAAAAATATTGAGTACCCAGCTGGTGCTACTGTATATGTACAACCTCAAGATTCCGTAACAATTCAAGGTCTTGTTATTGGTGGCGATGGTTTAGCTCATAGTGATAATGAATTAGCTGATGCTGTAACTGTACCTAATACAACAGGTGAATCTGAAGAATATGTAGAAAATAATGATACTGATGAAAATGCAGCTGTAGCTGAAGATGCTACAGCAGTTGAGGAGCCAGAAGAACCTGTAGAAAATGTTTCTCAACCTATCGTTGTTGTAAAGCGTAATCAATAATTAACAAATTCTTAAAGTAATAGGAGTTCTAGTAACCATGAGGAAACGTAAAGTACAATGGCTGGCAGCGGCATGTGTTGTTTGTTTAGCACAACCTGTATGGGCCGCTACTGAGTCAACTATTGTATATCAAGATACATTGGATAGCGTAGGTCAATCCTATGCAGGAGAAATTTCTAAAGCATCTACACCTGAATATAGTAATATCCGTGTTGTACGTCGTGGTGAAAAAGCGAAATCTGCTACTCCTGCTGAACAGTTGCCTACACGTATTGATGCTAATAAAATGTCTTATACTGGCTCTACAGGTGATGTATATGCTCAAGGCGATGTTGTGGTGTCTCAAGGTAATCAAACTTTGATGGCTCCACGTATTGAAGGTAATACTAAAACTACAGAGTATCGTACTGTTGGGGGCTATCGCTATTTGGAAGATGGCGGTAAAACAAAAGATATTACAGGTCAAAATATGACGTATCGCACTAGTGATCGTCACTTTGAGGCGGACCAAGCCATGGGATGGAGCGATCCCTATTATGTAAAGGGCAATAACGCCACTTTTGATGGACAAATAGGCCATATGGAAAAGGGCATGGTAACTACAAAACATGCAATGGCATTTGTTCATACTCCAGATTATCGTGTGGAGGGTCAAGATATTCAGGTATATCCTGGTGATAAAGTCGTTATTAAAAAACCATCCTTTTATATTAAAAACTTTAAAGTATTATCCTTGCCATCTTATACGACTTCATTGCGTCATGACAAAGAAGGCAAATTTAGTATTTTTTCCTTAATACCAAAACCTACGTATAGTAACGATGATGGTATTGGCTTACATGGTAGTACAGAATATCCTATCGGTAAAAACGGTGAAGCTTATATTGACTATCGTTGGTATTCTAAATCTGGTTTTAAGCCACAGGTGGGATATCGTCATTATTTACCTTGGGGGACTGCTTCTGTTGGTTATAGCAAGGAGTCTAATGAATATAATGATGAAACAGTATGGGTTGAAAAAATAGGTGAAGCTCGTTTGGATACTCATACATATCATGTAGGAAATTCTCCAATTACTGTACGTGGTGGTGTTAATGCTGGTTATTGGAAAGAGGGTTCTGTAAAAGGTTCTCATAAAGAATATTATGCAGAGGTTTCTCATGATCCGATTAAGCTTGGCAAAAATGCTGATTTGCGCTTCTTAGGTGGTTACCAACGTGACTACTATGGTTATGATGGTAGTATCCGTAGCATGCCTTATTGGGGTGCTAGATTCCAATCTAAAGTTGGTAATCGTGCTAATGTATGGGTTAGCTATAATCAACGAAATATAACCTACAATAATTCCCCTTATCGTTTTGACACGACAGAACTTCCAAAAGAGCTTATTTATGGCGGTACCTATAAATTGACTCGCCTAGATGATATTTCTGTAAGTGTTAAGAATAATATGATGAGTGGGGATATTGATTCTGTCTATTATACATGGCATCGTGATTTACACTCCTTCGATATGTACTTAACATATAAAGATGGACATAAAAATAAAAATGATCAATGGAAAATTAAATTTGTAGGTAAAGACTTTTAGTTAGGAGAATACTATGCAACGCATTAGAAAAGCTGTAATTCCAGCAGCTGGTTTTGGTACACGTTTTTTACCAGCTACCAAGGCACAACCAAAAGAAATGCTTCCTATTGTCGATACACCTGCTATCCAATACATTGTAAAAGAAGCTTTAGATTCTGGTATTGAAGAAATTCTAATTATTACAGGTCGTAATAAACGTGCTATTGAGGACCATTTTGATAGTAGTGTTGAATTAGAATTGTTATTACAAAGTCAAGGCAAAAATAAACCATTGGCTATGATTAAGGATTTGGCGGATATTAAAGTTCACTTTATTCGTCAAAAAGCACCTCGTGGACTTGGTGATGCTGTATTGTGTGCAAAAGCATTTATTGGTGATGAGCCATTTGCAGTATTACTTGGTGATGATATTGTTTACAATCCAGAAAATCCATGCTTAAAACAGTTGATTGATTGCTATAATGAGCATCCTGGTATTATTTTAGGCGCTCAATTTGTACCGGAAGATAAAGTTAGTTCTTATGGTATTGTATCTGGTGAAGCATTGGCTGATAATTTATATCGCGTTGATAACTTGGTAGAAAAACCTAAGAAAGAGGATGCTCCATCTCGACTCGCTGTATTAGGTCGTTATATTTTAACACCAGATATTTTCAATATCTTAGAAGCTACTAAGCCTGGTGTAGGTAATGAAGTCCAATTAACTGATGCATTGGCAGCCTCTAAAACGGATACGTATGCATTAGCATATGAAGGTATTCGCTACGATACAGGGGATAAATTGGGCTATTTAAAAGCCACTGTTGAGTATGCATTGCGCAACGAAGAATTGGGTGAAAGCTTCAAAGCTTACCTAAAGGAATTAGATCTAAAATAGATAATCTATGAGACTTCCACGTGAGGGGCCTATGATATGTGTCATAGGCTCTTTTTGTTTATAGTTTCAAACTCATTTGATATTTGTTAACATATGAACAATGCCTTTTGTTGACGAATGAAATAATGTTGATTATAATCAAGATATTGAATAAATAAAAGGACTGTGATTATATGAGAACATTATTTAAAGCATTATGTAATAATGATTTGAACCTACCGGGACATAGCGTTATTAAACATATGCATTATGATTCCTCAGGTAGTGATAGAACCGTATGTGAAATTGTATCGAAAGTAGCAAAAACCACCACAATTGGTATTATGGATACGTCTGGCTTCTTAATGGTCGATTTACGACCAGTGCCAAAACAATTTAACATTCGTTCTACTATAAACCAACAAGGAACAGATGGTGCTATATTTTTCTCTAAGGAAGAGGTCATACGATTTGTAAATGATATTAATGATACGAATCCAATCCATCGTGAGAATCCTTATGTTGTTCCTGGCTGCATGCTTTTAGAAACGATGTGGAATTTTTGGAATATTAGTAAATCTGCTCTGCAAATGGCGATTTATTTTCATGCACCAGTTATTGCAGATGACAAGGTAACATTGGTGGAATATCCTGAAGATGCTCATGTAGAAGGTTACATTGGCGATACATTGGCATTTTCGGCTACGTTTTTCGGTGAAAATGAAGATTCATCATCTTTGAAACAAAGATGTATTAGTTAGAGGTAATTATGGAAACAAGACGTTTAACAAAAATGGCTTTATTAACAGCCTTATTATGTATTTCAGCATATATTTCTTTCCCATTGCCATTTAGTCCCGCTATGGTAACGGCTTTGACTTTGGTAGCCACATTAATCGGCCTATTGTTACAGCCTAAGGATGCACTTATCGTATTTATCATTTATATTTTGCTTGGTGCAGTTGGGTTACCAGTATTTGTTGGCGGTACGGCTGGTCTTGGCAAATTGTTGGGACCAACAGGTGGCTTTATTTTTTCTTGGCCAGTTGCATATACATTACTAAGTATATTTAAAGGTTCTAAAAAAAGCTTTTTCTCTTATGCCTGGCGATCTCTTGTGATTACCATTCCTGTAGTGTACCTCTTTGGTGTAGCAGGTTTTATGATTGTTACAAAAACAGAACTTTGGGCGGCCTTGCCTGTAGTCATGTTCCCATTTATTCCTGGAGATATCGTAAAATGTCTGGTTGCTTCTTGGTTAGCAACTAAAGTTAAAATTTAGAATACAATTAAAGTGGCATTCTGCGGGATGCCTCTTTTTTGCTTTTAATAGAAGGAGTATATATGTCAGTATATATTCATGGTGGGCTTAGAAGTCCTATCGGCGTTTTAAATGGACAATATAAACATATGAGACCCGAGATTTTGGGCTCTCAAGTAATTGATGAAATAATTAATCGTTATACTATTTCACATATAGATGGAATCTTCTGTGGTAATGCAGTTGGTACTGGTGGTAACCTTGGCCGTCTCATGGGTCTTATGTGTAATTTGCCAAATTCTGTGCCTGCTATCACCGTTGATATGCAATGTGCCTCAGCTTTGATGAGTATTGAGATAGCATATGCACATATTGTGTCTGGTATTATGGATTCTGCTATTGCAGGCGGTATTGAAAGTTCGTCGTTACAGCCAGAGCGAGTGTATGCATCTGGGGATGACCGAGAAGGTGCCTATAAGGTAGCTCAATTTACGCCCCAAGATCAATCGCCTTTAGCCATGCTCGAAGGGGCCGAGCGGACTATTCATAAACATAATGTGACAAAGGAAGATTTATATCCGCATATTATTGGCAGTCATCAAAGAGCATCAGCCGCTTTAGATAACCCATATTTACAGTCACATATTATGCCTATTACTATAGATGGTAAAAGATGTATAGATGAATGTATTCGACCTACGATGAACGAAAAACTCTTGTCTAGGATGAAACCTTTGTTGGGAGCTGACTCTATTACAAATGCAGGCAATGCGTGTTTAACTCATGATGGAGCAGCCTTTGTATATTTATCTAATAAAAAAGGGCCTTTTAAAATTCATAGCGTCAAACCTTGGGCAGGAAATCCCCAGTTTAGTCCAGAGGGTGCCCTTGAAAGCACAGAAGCCATTTTAAAACGTACAGGTTTAACTATGGATGATATTGACGTAGTGGAATGGAATGAAGCCTTTGCCATTATTGATGTTCTTTTTGATAAGACTTATCCTAATCATACTGGGAAATATAACCTGTTTGGTGGAGCGTTAGCTTACGGGCATCCCTATGGATGTTCTGGCGCTATATTAGTGCTTCACTGTATGGCTGCTTTAGAATCTTGTGGTGGTCGTTATGGTTTATGCGCTATTGCTGGTGCAGGAGGCACAGGATCGGCTTTAATTATGGAACGTATGTAATATGACAATTATTGAACGCTTACAACAGTATAAAGAGTTAGAGCCCCATAAAATTGCCCTAATCGTAGATGACATACAATATACATATGGTGAACTATATGATGCTATTCTATCGGTAGATATTAATAATACAAGTCGCATTGTAAATCATACTCAGTCTAAAGAGACATTAAAAACTAAGGTTCTTTTAATTCAGGAATTGTCGTTTGTTGAACAACTTACACAGTGGCTTGGGGCATTATATAAAGATAATATTCCTATGGTATGTCACAATGAGATGGATAAGGCTTATGTAGATGAGCTAGCTCGTATTATAGCCTATGAAGGTGTACCGCCATTAGCTGATTTTGGGGTACTTACATCGGGGACTACGGGACGACCAAAACCTTTGTGGAGACGAGAGAGGTCTTGGCGTGATTTTTTTGATATTCAAAATAATATTTTTCATATAAACAAAGATGTTAAAATCTTTTTACAGGGGAGTTTTAGTTTCACAGGTGTTAGCAATATGGTCATTGCTGCTTTATGGGCTGGAGGAACCGTTGTTACTACGAGTTCATTGCGTCCTAGTAGATGGATACAGCTCATAGAGGAATACAATGTAGACCATATATATGCATTACCAACAAAATTACGATTATTGGTACGACACTGTAAAAGTAATTTATCATCTATTAAATATATCATTGCAGGATCTCAAGTTCTAGATCGACAATTAATGGAACAGTTACAACATATATGTCCTGATATGGAGTTTATCTTGTACTATGGCGCATCAGAGCTTAACTATATAACGTATTGTACAGGTAAGGAATGGCTAGAGCGAGAAGGTACGGTGGGGAGACCATTCCCAACCATACAGATAGCAGAGACTGATAATGTTATTTATGTGACCACAAAATATCATATTGAAGGGATTCCTAATACATATACTGTAAATGATTGTGGATATATCGATAGCGATGGTTATCTAATGTTTAATGGGAGAGCAGGCGACGTAATCAATAAAGGGGGATATAAAATTTCTATTCCAGAGATGGAATTGTATTTACAATCCTTACAAGGGGTTTCCGAGGTTGCTATAATTGATATTACTGATGAGATACGAGGGGAGGACTACGTAGTTTATATGGTGCTAGATGGTGAGGCTAGATTGAATGAAGTTATAGACTTTATTCATAATAAAAGGCCTTCTGTGGAGTGGCCAAAAGCTATAATAGAAGTTCCTATGCTACCCCTTACGGAATGCTCAAAAGTTGATAAACGAAAGCTAAAAGAGTGGTATAATAAAGGGTAAACATTTTTTGTACTACAAGGAGGCATCATGCAGATTAATAAGGCGGCGCTAGAGATTTTCGACTTTACATCCTCGTTAGCTGTATATTCTGAACATGAATTAAAGGTTGGGGATCAAGCTATACAAGATTATATAGCAAATCATGTAGTTAAGGCTTTTAAAGATCCAGGGGCTAGAACCGGAATCTTACATGATGCGAGCCCTATGGGCAAACAATTATTAGATTATAAAAATGGAGAGCTTAAGTTTATTGATTTATGTAAGAATTTAGGTGAAAACTTATTTTCATACATGAAACAAGCTACTGATTCTGTTGTTATTGATACAATTATCTGTGAAGCCGTTACGGATATGTCTTATGTTTGTATTCTTTTGTGTCAAGCTCATGATGCTTTTACCCATCAACTATTCAGTGAAGATGATGGTACATTGGCTACAGAACTCGTTTCTCATAAGGCTGTGTTGCCGATGCCGTCACAGAAGTTACGTGCCTTTGCATCCATTAATTTGCATGATTTTAGCGTTCGAATTTTTGAACCTAAAGGAGAATTTGATGGTGAGGTATCCTATATCCTAGCAGATAAGGTCTTGCAATTAGGGACTAATCAATCCTCGCGAGATACGGTGAGAAAGGTAAAGACTATCGTAGATAAGGTGGCTCAAGCTCATGAGTCTGATGGCGTTGTTGAGTTGACAACCGCTAAATCTATGATTGCTAAAAATGCAGAAGTATCAGATACCGTTGATCCTGTTCGTATTGTAGAAGAGGTATTTAAAGCGAATCCTATTCAACAAGAGGCGGCAAAGAAAGAATTAGCTGATGCGGATATGCTGCGTCCTTTGCCAGTGAATCGTGAGTTTGCCACGAAGGTTGGAGAGCATCATAAGATTAAAACAGATACAGGTATTGAGATTTCATTTCCTGTAGAATATATGAAAAATCGTGAGTTTATTGAGATAAAAACTAATGATGATGGTACTTTGCGTATTGAATTAAAAAATATTAATAAAATCGTAAATAAATAGTAATGAAAAATTATATTTGTCTATAGAAATATATTATGTAATGATTAAATTTATTTGCTATGCTAGTATATGGAGGTTATGATGAGTAAAGAGAAACATAAAAAAACAAACGCATTACGTATTTTAGATACTCATAAGATACCTTATAGTATTAGCGAATATGAGTGGTCTGAAGAGCGTGCTGCTGGCCTTCATGTAGTAGAAGCATTAAAACTCGATGAGAAACAAGTCTTTAAAACATTAGTTGGCAAAGGTGACAAAACTGGATATGTAGTATTCTGTATTCCTGTGGCTGAAGAGTTAGATATGAAACAGGCAGCACGTGTTAGTCATAATAAGTCTGTAGAGCTTGTTCATGTTAAGGATTTGTTAGGTATTACAGGTTATTTGCGCGGTGGATGTTCTCCAGTAGGCATGAAAAAAGCATTTCCTACCTATTTTGATGCTACTATGGAACTCCAAAAGTTTGTATATGTAAGCGCAGGTTTACGCGGTATGCAAATGAAGGTAAATCCAAAGGATTTGGCATCTGTTGTAAATGCTGAATTTGTTGAACTGACAATGGACCATTAAGGGGGGCGTATGGCAAAAAAGTTTTATGCTGTTCGTCAGGGTCGTGTACCAGGAGTTTACACTACATGGTCTGACTGTGAGAAACAAGTAAAGGGCTATGGTGGTGCTATTTACAAATCATTTTCGACAGAAGCCGAAGCACGTGCTTTTGTAGAGGATTCAAGTTTGTCTTTAAGTGGTTTTATGAGCGCTAAAAAGAGTGAACTTAAATCGCCACAAGAAGTGAAGTTTAAATCTAAAAATTCTAGGCCTATAGTTTCTAGTTCTAGTATTCAAAGTAAAGTATCAGCAAATGTTGTGAAACCAGATTTTACTACTCCAAACTATATGGTTGCGTATATCGATGGTAGTTATAATAAAGAGACTAATACTGTTGGGGCAGGTGGGGTTATCTTTTTGAATGGCAAGAGGAAAACTTTTTCTTTTTCCTCTACTGATAAACGGTATACATCGTTTTGGAATGTAGCTGGCGAGTTGTTGGCTGCTATGCATGTTATGAAATATGCCGTTGATAATGGGATTTCTGAATGTTCACTTTACTATGATTATATGGGTATAGAAATGTGGGCTACTAAGGGATGGAAACGTAATAATGAGCTAACCCAAGAGTACTCAGCATTTTATGATTCTATAAAAAATCGTGTGCGAGTTTACTTTCACAAGGTGGCTGCTCATACGGGCGATACATATAATGAAATGGCTGATGCACTAGCAAAACAAGGTGCAGGTATTTAAAGATGTTAGAAGGGAGGGCGCTATGAATATATGTGTTACTGGTGGGGCCGGATTTATTGGTTCCCATTTAGTTGATAGATTAATTGAATTAGGTCACGATGTACTCGTTATAGATAATTTATCTACAGGTATGCGCTCTTTTGTACATGAAGATGCTCAATTTATTGAGATGGATGTACGAGATCCAAAATTACTATCTGTATTTGAAGAGTTTAAGCCGTCTATTGTTTTCCATGAAGCGGCGCAAACAATGGTACAATCCTCCATGGAGAACCCAAGTTATGACTGTGATGTAAATCTAATAGGGCTTATTAATGTCCTCGATGCTTGTCGTAAAGTGAATGTTGGACAATTTTTAATGCCTTCATCAGCTGCTGTATATGGCGACTTAGCAGTATTGCCATTGACTGAAGACTTGAGTGGTATGCCTTCGTCTTTTTACGGCTTAACAAAGCTTACTGCAGAAGGCTATTTGCGAATTTATCATGAAGCTTTTGGATTAAATACAGTATGCTTTAGATATGCAAATGTATATGGACCACGTCAAGGTGATGGCGGTGAAGGTGGCGTTATCAGTATTTTCAACCGTTTGATTGTCGAAGGGCAACCATTAACTGTATTTGGTGATGGTGAGCAAACTAGAGATTTCATTTATGTAGATGATGTGGTAGATGCTAACATTAAGGCTATGGGGAATGGTCAATGCACAGGTATTTATAATATATCTACCAATAAGGGAACATCTGTGAATGAGTTGATTACGCGATTCCGGGCTATTAGTGGGACAGATTTTATGGTTTATTATGAAGATGAGCGGATAGGGGATATTAAACATTCGCGCTTAAGTAATGTGAAAGCTGAACGTGATTTTGGCTTTACTGCTACTACAACATTAGAGGACGGCTTACAAAAGACATTAGAATACTTTAAAGCTCATCATAAGTAAGGAGAATAAGGTTTGGGGATATGAGTGATACACAATTTTGGGTAACTGTAGGTGTCTGGAATCTTATCGTATTCAGTATGTACGGATACGATAAATTATGTGCCATTAATGGATATGATCGGATTTCAGAGTTCACATTATTATTTTTAGCGTTTGCCTTTGGTGGTGTTGGTGCTTTATTAGGTATGGTCCTATGGCGTCATAAGACGTTAAAGCTTAAATTTAAATTAGCCATTCCTTTTGCATTACTTTGGTCTGTATATGCGGTTGGATTCGGTTATGGCTTGTGGGTGAAATGATTGTATAAACTAATATTTTATTCATTCTTTTATGATATAATAAGAGAATATTGTACATAAAATGTCAGTGAAGGAGATATTTGATGTTGCGATTACAATCAGGTTTTGAGTTAGATTATGCTAATATATATAATGAAAGTTGCATACAAGAACGTGATGTGAATAATTTTGAACGGGCTATACAAAATGTATGGCGTCATACAAATATTTTGCGTTCTACAGGCTTTGAAGAAGGTCATGTTTCTAAAGATGGTTTACCTGAACCTGTGTTGTTTTATCAACTTCCATATATTTCAGAAGATGGTATCAATACACCAGATATGTTAGAGCGGCTTTACGAATTACGTGACTATGCACGCCATAATATTGATACAGTTGTATCTGTAGGTATTGGGGGCTCCTATTTGGGAAGCAAAGTTATTTTTGATGTACAATGTGGAGCATTTTGGAATAACTACAGTGCAGAGGAACGCGACGGCTATCCTAGGATGTACTTTGCGGGCTTTAATGTGGATGGTGATTACTTAGTAGGGCTAATTCGTACGTTAGAGTGTCAAGCTCAGAAAAAAGGACCTGACTATAAGGTGATGCTCGTTATTAATTCTAAGTCTGGATCTACCATTGAACCTATGGCTAACTTCATGATTTTGGAGAAAGCTTTACAAGATCGTAATATTAATTACGAAGTGATAGCTGTTACAGATGTATCTGATGATGAACATCCTACGATTTTACGATCTATGGCGATAGAAAATAATTGGAAGACCTATAGCATTCCTTATGGTGTAGGTGGTCGTTTCTCTGTATTTACAGAAGTTGGTTTTGTAACAGCCGCTCTTGTAGGATTTGATATTGAAGGATTTTTAGCTGGTGCTGCATCTATGGATGCAGCATGTCAAGAAGAAGACATTTTTAAAAATCCAGGCCTTTTAAGTGCATTATTGAAATATATTGCATCTGAACGATATGGTCGTATTATAGAGGTGTTTATGCCTTATAGTGAAGCACTCCACTCATTATCTGATTGGTATGTGCAGCTCCTATCCGAATCTCTTGGAAAAATGAGTAATACTTGTCTACCATATGGTCGTACGCCAGTAGCAGCAGTAGGTACTATGGATATGCATGCTCAAGTTCAAGAGCATCAAGAGGGGCGCCTAAATAAGGTAGTTCAATTTATTAAGGTTAAGGACTGGAAACATAATCTCATTGTTCCTGATTCTTATAGTCAATATGAACGGTTACACTCTCTATCTGATGTAGGCATTTGTGATATTTTAAATATTGCTTTAGATGCTAATAGAGAAGCCTTGTCTAGTGACAATCGTTTTAACATGACTATAACTGTACCAACATTAAACGCATTCCATTTAGGAGAAATTATGTTTATGCATTGTTGGGCCGTTTATTTTGAGTCCATTTTTGCGGGTGTTGATGCTTTTGATCAACCAGGGGTAGAGGTTTATAAGCGTCTCATTGGACCTAAATTGGCTCGAGCAAAGGATGTACATAATTCATGAGGGGGAACTATGAATATTTTAGTAACAGGTGGTGCTGGTTATATTGGGAGTCATACTGTACGTGCTTTACAACAAGCAGGATATACACCAATCATTGTAGATAATTTATCTCGAGGGCATGTAGAATCTATTCCTGAAGGGGTAAAGTTCTACAATATGGATATTGCAGATCCTAAACTAGTAGGCATTATGAAAGAACATAACATCCTAGGTGTCATGCATTTTGCTGCTCACTCACAAGTTGGTGAATCCATGCAAAATCCAGCTATTTATTATGAAAATAATGTAGTTGGTTCCTATCACCTTATTGAGTCTGCTCGTACCGCAGGTATAAAGCATTTTGTATTTTCTAGTACGGCTGCTGTGTATGGTGAGCCAAAGGTAGTGCCTATTCGTGAGGATGCTCAACTGCAACCAACAAATGTATATGGTCGCACTAAATTGATGATAGAAGAAATGTTATCTGATTATAGTTCTATCTATGGTTCTACATATGTTGCGTTGCGTTATTTCAATGCGGCCGGTGCAGATCCGTCTGGTATAATTGGAGAAGACCATCATCCTGAAACTCATTTGATTCCACTTGTGTTAGATGCGGCTCGCGGTAAAAGAGAGCATATAACTGTATTTGGTACTGATTATGATACGGCTGATGGCACATGTGTACGCGACTATATTCATGTCAATGATTTAGCAACTGCTCACGTATTGGCTATGGACTACTTACGTAAAGGCGGAGAATCTCAAGTATTTAATCTTGGTAGTGGCAATGGATTTTCTGTAAAGGAAATCATCGAGACTGCAAAAGAGGTTACAGGTATCGATATTCCTGTTCAATATGGTGATCGCCGTGCTGGTGATCCAGGAACATTAATTGCGTCCTCTGAAAAAATTAAAAATTTACTTGGTTGGGATCCTAAATTTAGTAATGTTGCTGATGTTATCAAAGATGCATGGCATTGGCATACATCTCATCCAGATGGGTTTAATAGTAAATAAAGAACAAATAGTTTTGATTTGTCAATATAATGAATGACTCCATTAGTCACCGTGGTGACTGGTAGAGTCATTTTTTTGTAGGATTTTAAAAGAGCCTCCTAGAATATGTCAGCAGGAGGTGGATTATGAATTTACGAGACTATATAGAACGTATGAAAATGTGGATTGATAAGCAGCATTTTATTATGCGCCACTATAAGTTTGCACTTGGTATTTTCCTTATCATTACGGTGGCCCTTTTAGGTATTGGTATTTTTTATCCTCATGAGGAGGAAAATATTCATATTAGTTTAGATCAATCTAATAGTAGAGAGGGTAATCAAAATGAACGAGGCTCAGAGAAATTATCAAACGAAACAATACATGGTAATAGAACAGGGAAAGGAAAGAATTATTTTAAAGATGAAAGTGATATAAAAGATGTAAAGGATAGAGAGGTAAAAAGCAATGTTCATGGACGATTATTATATGATATCACCGGTGTTGAGCGAGTAAATCCTTGGCGAGAGGTTTTTAAAGATATTCCTATAGATGATTTACTTGGTCAGAATAAGATAACTAAAGATAGTAATGGCAATTTCGTTGATATAAATAATAATTTATATGAGTCCGATGATGAAATGAGTACTTTTGGAAAAGCGGAAGATAAAAGTCGTAGAAATGGAAAATATCAACAAATAAGAAATAATAAAAAACATAGAAATAATTATATTGAAATAAAGGGGCAAGATACTAGTGTTGGACCAGTTAAATCCAGTATACAAACTACTGTAAGCCATCCTACTAAACAACATCCCATAGAGCTTATAGGTATTATTGAGGGACAACAGAATATTGCCATTTTACGAAAAGGCACAGAGGAACAAATGGTTAGTATAGGAAGTGTCTGGAAAGAAATATCAGTATCTAAGATAACTGCAAGTGGTGTAGAAATTATTGAAGGAGGTTCATCACGGTGGCTAAGAATCGAATAAGCTTTATAGGTCTAACATTTATAGATAAGATTATAGTGACTGTTATATTGCAAATAAGCTTATGGATGGTCGTCATGCTTGTAACTCCCTTCATGGTATTTGCTAATGGTACTGATAGGATAGCTACTAATAGTACTGATAGGATAACTACTAGTAGTTCTGAAACTATCGTAAATAGTAATGAAGTAGATAAAAATGAAAAAAAGGTTGGGAACGAACTCATAACGATTTCTGTACGCAATGCATCCTTAAAGGAGACCGTCTTAGGCATTTGTCGTAGTTATGGTATATCCGTTATTGGTGTAGAGTCGTTAAAAGGGAGTATTACGGCCACTGTAAAGGGAGAATCACCAGAAGCAATTATTAATGAGTTAGGTAAGTTATATCATTTTTCCGTATCGAAGGAGCATAATACCCTTCTTATTGATTCTGATGATGAAACACTTGAAAAAAGAGAGCTATATGTTATATCACCTGAACATTTGCCAGCTGAGTCTTTGAAAAATGTGGTAGGCACAGTGGTAAAAAACGATAAAATGGCAGTGCTTTCAGAACAAAACGAAGTAATTATGCATTTGACGAGTGGAGAAAAGCGACGTGTAGAAACCTTAGTACGTGCTATCGACAAGGAACCAAAACAAGTGCAATTAGAAGCTACCATCATTGCTATGGAACAATCCTATGCTAAGGAACAAGGATTTAGATGGTCTTGGCTTAGCTTGACAGGTCATGGAGAAGATAAAACACATTCCTATGGTGCCGTTACCTTTGGCAAAACCCCGACTGGAGAGGCCTATAAGTTCTTTGTAAAACCAGAGCTAAGTCTTATGGAAAGCTCAGGTAAAGCCGTTCTAATTGCAAAGCCATCTATTATGGCTATCAATGGTGAGACTGCACATATCTTGATAGGTGAAAGAATACCAGTTATAGAAGAATCGGAAGTGAATGGAGAACGAAAGCGTTCTACTCGTTATGAAGAGGTGGGCATTAAGTTGAATTATACTCCTATTATTACTGCTGATGATGGTGTAGATGCTAAAATACATGCAGAGGTGAGTACACCTATTATGGTATCTGAAATGAAAGCCTATAAAATAAGCACACGTCAAGCACATACAAGAGTACGATTACAACCAGGAGAAGTGCTGGTTATTGGTGGACTCATGGACAATCGAGATCAACATCAAATACAAAAGATACCTATTTTAGGAGATATCCCTTTGTTAGGAAAATTATTTCGTCATAGTCGAAAAACAAAAGATTCTATAGAAATGTTAATGTTAGTGAGGGCAACTGTGGTATAATGAAGAGTAAATGATTAGGAGGTTGTGAATGGAACGCATTCGAATGATAGGCCTTGGAAAATCGTTTGGAGTGCGCCAAGTATTTTCCAATGTGTCCTTTGAGTTAAAAGAAGGGGATCGACTCGCTTTGGTAGGCCCTAATGGGGCTGGGAAATCTACTTTGTTAAAGTGCATATTAGGCTATGAAGAGCTGGATGAAGGTAATGTAGTTAAGTCGCCTGTTGCTAGTATTGGCTATTTACAACAAGATGTAAATCTGGGAGATGATAGCCTTGCTACGGAAATAGAAAAGGCTTGGGCCGATGTTCATGCATTGGAAAAACAATTAAAAGAGCTCACTAGTCGTTTGGAAACTGAAGAGGCTAGCGAATCGGATTTACAACGCTTAGATTATTTACAGAATCGTCTAGAATGGTTAGGTGGGTATGACTATGAGCAAAAGACAAAGCGCATAGTCTATGGTCTTGGTTTTACTGACGATGACTTAGATAAGCCGGCTAATGCATTTTCAGGTGGTCAAAAAACACGTATTAACTTAGCTAAAGCATTAGTACGTAGTCCTGATTTTTTATTCTTAGACGAACCGACAAACCATTTAGATATGGATATGCTTGAGTGGTTAGAGGGTTATTTATCTGCCTATCAGGGTGGAATTCTCATTGTAAGTCATGACCGGTATTTTTTAGACCGTATTGTCACAGGTGTTGTAGAGTTAGATAATCACAAAGCCACAACCTATCGCGGTAACTATAGTCGGTATATTCAACAACGGGATGAACGCTTAAAGGCAGATATGGTGGCTTATGAAAAGCAACAGGAGTACATTAAGAAAACAGAGGCTTATATAGATAAATACCGTGCTGGTATCAAGTCTAAAATGGCTCGTGGCCGTCAGTCTCAACTCAATCGATTAGAACGTCTAGAGGCACCTGTTACTTCACATCATTTACAATTTTCTTTTCCTCCCGCAGCGATGAGTGCTGACAAAGTTTTAGTCTTGGATCATTTATCTGTCGGATATGGTGAAAGTCGTATTATTAATGATATCTCTCTTGTTGTTCGACGTGGTGAATCCGTAGCACTTATCGGGCCTAATGGAGCTGGTAAGTCTACACTGGTGAAAACTATTGTAGGAGAATTATTCCCTGAAAATGGTCATGTAGATATTGGCAATCGCGTACAAGTCGGTTACTTCTCACAAGAGCACGAAGAGCTGCACGATTCTTGGCAGGTAGTAGAAGAGATTATGAATTACTTTAACTACAGTGAGGATAAGGCGCGTAATGTGCTTGGGTCGTTCTTATTTAAAGGGGATGATGTATTTAAGTTAGTAGGTGAATTATCGGGTGGTGAGCGAGCTCGGTTAGCTTTACTTAAGTTATTTCTTCAAGGTGATAATTTCCTAATTTTAGATGAACCGACAAACCATTTAGATATTCCTACACGAGAAATTGTAGAGAGAGCATTACAACAGTTTGAAGGGACTTGCTTTATTATTTCTCATGATAGATACTTCTTAGATCAAGTTTCTACAAAAACAGTAATTCTAGATGAAGGTAAAATTACAGAGTACCTCGGTAATTATTCATACTATAAGGAAAAACTGAAAGAGCAAGAAGACTTATTAGCATTAGTTAATGAGAAAAACTTTGAGAGCAGTAAGAGTGATAGTAAAGCTACTCCTACTAATGAGTCAATGCTTTCAGTATCAGAAGCTACAGAGGAAAATCAGAAGAAGCCAAATGCTTATATGGTAGAAAAACAATTAGCTGAGGTAGAAGCTGAAATTGCTCGTTTAGAGGCGACGATGAAGATGTATGAAGTGCAATTAGCGAATCCTGTAGTTCAGCAAGATTTAGATGAAATGTCTAAAATTTCCATACAAATTGAAGAGACTCAAACTGAGTTGGATTCATTATATGAGAAGTGGGAACGGCTATGTGAATAGCTTTTTAATGTATATATTATTAAGGAATTAAAATCATTTTCTTTTAATTGACAAAAGATTGAAATTTCTCATAATATAGGTATAGAATTAAAGTTTTATGTTTTAAAGGAAGGGTGTAACATGAATAAATCCATGTTAAAAAAAGCAGCCATTTTTGGCCTTGCTGGTGTAATGGCAGTTGCTGCTGGTTGTGGCAGTAATAAAGATGCAGGTAATGCAAATAGCAATGAAGCTAAAATCGCATTGTTAACAACAACAACTGGTGGTGCAGCAGCATATGGTGAGTCCATTAAAGCTGGTGCAGAATTGGCAGTAAGCGAAATTAACGCTGATGCAAATGCTGTAAAAATTAACTTATTAGTAGAAGATACTAAAGGTGATAAAAACGAAGCAATTAATGCAATGAATAAAGTAATTTCTAAGGATAAAGTTGTAGCTGTTATCGGCCCAATGTTATCTGGTGAAATGATGGCAGCTGGTCCTGTAGCAAACAAAAGCAAAATCGTAGCTCTTGGTACATCTACAACTGCTGAAGGTATTACAGATATCGGCGATTACATTTTCCGTAATGCTGTACCTGAATCCTTGGCAGTAGATACTGCAATTAAAGAAGCACATAAAACTTTAGGCTTCAAAACTGCAGCTATTATGTACTCCAACAACAATGACCAAATGGTATCTGTAAATAATACAGCTCGTAAAGCATTGGAATCTGAAGGCGTACAAATCGTTGATACTGAAACATTTGCAGATAAAGATACTGATTTCTCTGCACAATTAACTAAGATTCAACAAGCAAAACCTGATGTTATCGTAGTTGCTTCTCTTTACCAAGAAGGCGCATTGATCATGAAAAAAATGCGTGAAATGGGTATGAATCAACCTGTAGTTGGTTCCAATGGCTTTAACAGCCCTGAATTCATTAAAATTGCAGGTGCTGCAGCTGATGGCGTTATTGTAGGTACACCTTGGTTCCCTAACAAAGACGATCAAAAGGTAAAAGATTTCCGTAAAGCTTACAAAGATAAATATGGTAAAGAACCAGACCAATTCGCAGCTCAAGCTTATGATGCGGTATACCTCTATGAAGCAGCTTTGAAAAAAGCAGGTTCCACTACAGATCGTGAAAAATTCCGAGAAGCTTTGAAAAATATTGCTGACTTTGTTGGTGTAACTGGTCAATTCAAGTTCAACGAAAAGCGCGACCCTTCCATGGAAGTTCAAGTTTTACAAATTAAAAACGGTCAATTTGACGCATTAAAAAAATAAAAGTTGAGGTAGTATAGTGTTTTTACAACAATTAATTAACGGGTTAACCCTCGGTAGCTTATATGCTGTACTCGCTATTGGCTTAACACTTGTGTTTGGCGTTTTGAATATCATCAACATGGCACACGGAGGCATCTTTATGATAGGTGCCTTCGTTGGTCTTTTTATGGTAACTGTTTTTGACGTTAACATTTTTGTAGCCCTTATCGTAGCTATGGCTGTCGGTGCTATCCTTGGTTATCTTTTAGAATTTGTGGCGCTTCGTCCACTTCGTAAGAAAAAGGTGTCTCACTTGGCACCACTTATTAGTACCATTGGTGTTTCTATTTTCCTTGAAAGTTTGGCATTATTGCTTTGGGGCCCTCAAACTAGATCGTTCCCACCAGACTATATTGGTGGCCTAATCGACTTTGGAGCTTTCAAAATTTCCATGGTACAAATTATTGGCTTAGGCGTTTCTATTGTTTTAATGCTGATTCTTAATATAGTTATTAAGAAAACTAAGATTGGTAAGGCTATTCGCGCTGTATCTATGAGTACGGAAACAGCAGCTCTCTTGGGTATTAATCCAACAATGATTATATCTGTTACAGTTATGATTGCATCTGCTTTAGGTGCTGCTGCAGGCGTGTTGGTAGGCTTGTCCTTTAATGCTATTGAGCCTACGATGGGGGTTATTATAGGCTTTAAAGGCCTTGCAGTACTTATCTTAGGTGGCCTTGGTAATATTACAGGTGCCATGGTTGGCGGCTTCATTTTAGGCGTAGCAGAAATCTTCTCTGTTGCATATGGCGCATCTACATTCCGTGATGCTGTGGCCTTTGGTCTCATCATCCTATTATTATTCTGGCGCCCACAAGGCTTGTTTGGATCTAAAGATAAAGGGGGGAGACCATAATGGATTTATTGAACCCGTATTATCTACAGATCGTGATGTTTTTCATCATCAATGCCATCATGGGTATTTCAATATATTTCACACTTGCAAGTGGTCAGCTTTCTTTAGGGGCTGCTGGCTTTATGAGCGTTGGTGCATATGTAGGCGCTATCCTTTCTTTGAAAGCTGATTTGCCTATCGTTTTAGGCATTATCATTGGTGGTTTAGTTGCTAGCCTTGTAGCCGTTATTATCGGTTTACCAACAACACGTCTTCGCGGATTATATCTTGCCATTGCTACTCTTGGATTTGGCGAAGTTGTGCGTGTTATTTTCTTGAATTTGGATATTACTAATGGTGCATTAGGCCTTTCTGGTATTCCATCCATTCCTCAAGAATTAACAAACTTAGCCTATGAACTTGATATCGATGGTTTAATGGGCATTGATGCTGTTGCATGGGGCAATCTAATGGCTATCATTATTTTGTTAGCTATTTTAGTATTGATTATTGCCTTTTGTGTACGAATCAATAATAGTCGTGTGGGCCGTGCCTTTGCAGCGATTAAGGCTGATGATCATGCAGCAGAATTGATGGGTATTAACGTTGTATACTACAAGATGATGGCCTTTATCATTGGTGCTTTCATCGCTGGTATTGGCGGTGGTTTGTATGCTCATATTACAAACTTTATCAATCCTACAGACTTTAGCTACCATAAGGTAGTACAAATCTTATTATTCCCTGTATTTGGTGGTTCTAATGTAGTATGGGGTTCCGTATTAGGTTCCTTTATTCTTACATTATTGCCAGAAGTATTGCGTTTCTTATCCGATTATCGGGACATCATCTATGGTGCATTACTAGTCATTTTGATGGCAGTTCGTCCAGATGGTATTCTAACAGAATCGATGGTAGACAAAATTAGTCGCAAATTAGGCTTTAAAAAGGCTCCATATATTCCTGAATCACAAGTGTTGACAGAACGTTTTGAAGCATATAAACGCAAACAACAAGAAGAAAAACAAGGATAGGGGGGAACTGAATGCTATTAGAATTAAATGACGTAAGTAAAAGCTTTGGTGGCGTTGCAGCCCTCACAGGAGTATCTTTTGGCGTTAAACAAGGTGAAGTATTTGGTGTTATTGGTCCCAATGGTGCTGGTAAGACGACACTATTTAACTTGATTACTGGTGTATTTCCTGTAAGTTCGGGCGAAATCGTATTTGATGGCATGTCCGTTGTAGGCATTAAGCCTCATAGAACTGTTGAAATGGGTATTGCTCGTACATTCCAAAATATTCGTCTCTTTGGCAATATGACAGCTCTTGAAACTGTATTAACCGGTATGCATTGTCGTACCGGCTCTGGATTCCTATCTAGCTTCTTGAAAACAAAACGTCAACGTATTGAAGAAGAACGTTGCCGTGGTATTGCCTATGAGTTTTTAAAGCTTGTAGGGCTTGAAGAAGATGCGGAAGAGGTTGCCACATCATTACCGTATGGTAAGCAACGTCGTCTTGAAATTGCCCGTGCCTTAGCGACACATCCTCAGTTAATCTTGCTTGATGAACCGGCAGCCGGTATGAATGATAGTGAAACTGAAGTTTTGCGTCAATTGATTGGCAAGATTCGTGATCTAGGTATTACCGTTGTTGTTATTGAACATGCCATGGAATTGATGATGAATATCTGTGATCGTTTGGTAGTACTTAACTTTGGCAAGAAAATTGCTGAAGGTACACCTCAAGAAATTCAAAATAATGAAGCTGTAATTGAAGCATACTTAGGTAAAGAAGAGGTGTAATATGTTAAAACTAGAAAATATTGTGGCTGGTTATGGACATATTACAGCCCTAAAAGATATAAGCCTAGAGGTTCCACAAGGTTCGATTGTATCTCTTATTGGTGCTAATGGTGCTGGTAAGACTACTACGATGAAGACTATTATGGGACTTGTAAAACCCACATCTGGTCGAGTGATTTTTGAAGGTCAAGATATTACAGGTCGTCAAACTCATCAAGTTGTAAAAAATGGTATCTCTTTAGTTCCTGAAGGACGTCAAATACTACAAGATATGAGTGTTTATGAGAACCTTGAAATGGGTGCTTATACACGTAAAGATAAAGAAATCGAAGCAGATATCAAAAAGGTATTTAAACGATTCCCTATTCTTGATGAACGAAGCTATCAATTGGGTGGTACTTTATCTGGTGGTCAACAGCAAATGCTAGCTATTGGTCGTGCACTTATGGCTCGTCCAAAGTTGTTATTACTAGACGAACCATCTATGGGGCTTGCGCCTTTAGTAGTAAATGAGATTTTTGAAACCATTAAAGAAATTAGTGCAGATGGAACAACAGTTCTTTTAGTAGAACAAAATGTACGTCAAGCATTGAAGATTGCTGATTATGCGTATGTTTTGGAGACTGGTAAAATGGTATTATCTGGATCTGCTGATGAAGTTCGCCATAATCCTCGTGTTATGGAAGCTTATTTAGGCGGTCGTGTTGAATAAGTAATTATATAAAGCGAACATTAGTGTCAAAAACTTTGAATAAGGTGTATATACTAGATTTCTAATATATACACCTTATTTTTTTATCACTAATTCTGATTGAAATAGAAGCACTATATGAGCTGATAATGAAGTGAGTTTATAAATTTTTTATTATTTTTAAGATAATCAATAATAAATCTAGTGAATTAAGAATGAAAAAAGCAAATAATAATTAATGAACATATATTGAAAATACTGTATTTTTAGGGAATTGTTGTTGAAGATTATATGAAGTTCGCCTGTAACATACTAGATTTGTAGAAGTATATTTAAAAAAATGATAAAATAGCATGACTGATTTTTTAGATATAAGATACATCAATAATTAAGTGATGAATTAAATAAGTTGAATAAAAAAGAGGTAAGTATGAAGAAGAAACAGTATATGATGATGGCTACATTCTTATGTACTACAACAATGGCTATGGCTGCACCAGTTAATATAAATACTAATCAGCCTTATAATGCTAAGAATGTACAAATGGAAGGCCATGCACCATTGGAAAACAGTGCATCTGTAATTAGCTCTGATAAAGAATATCGTCTGCGTCAAGGCGATGAACTGAATATTCAAGTGGTTCAGCAGGCAGAGCTTGGTACACGTAATGGTAATGACATTGTGTATACCGTCAGACCAGATGGATATGTATCGTTTCCTATGGTTGGTGCTGTAAAAGCAGATGGCTTAACTGTAGATGAATTTACAGCTGAATTACAGCAAGGTTTGTCTCGTTATATCATTAATCCTGATATCACAGTAAATGTATCGAAATTGGGCGGTGTTCGCGTATATGTATTTGGTGAAATTAATAAGCCTGGCGCCTATACGTTGACTAAATCTAGTACAGTTATTGATGCGATTGGGGCTGCAGGTAGTTTTAACTGGGATACAGCAAAGAAGAAAATTTACTTGATTCATCAAGATAATCCAGAGAAACCGATTCCTATCAATTTAAATCGTATTTTACAAACTGGAGATATGTCTGAAAACTACATCATGCGTGAAGGTGATATTCTTTACTTAACTAAGAATAGTCGTATCAACTTTGCTCGTGATATTGCTCCAATCTTAACAGGGGCTTATATGGTATCACGAATAGGTAAGGATTAAAGATAAGGCGATATCTATCATATAAGGGGGCGTTTTTTTGCGTTCATATTTATTACCATCCATATTGTTTATTACCGATATTGTGACGATTGTAATCGTTGCTTTTATCAGTCTTTTTATTCGATTTGATGGACACATAGAACCTCAATATATTAATCAAATGGTGGATGCACTTCCGTTATTACTTATTTCGTATATGTTGATGTTCTTGATAATGCATTTATATACACGTATTTGGCGCTATGCAGGGATGCGAGAGGTATTAGCAGTATTTGTAGCGACTACAATTGGTACGGCTTTATTCTATTCCTCTATGTTTGTATTTGGTAAGTCATTACCACGTTCTGTCTATTTTATTACATGGTTCCTCACTACAGGTGCTGTTGGTATGGGACGTATGTTGCTTCATTATGTGGCACTTCACTATAGCAGTGGGGACGATGGTGAAAGTGGCCAAGTGAATACATTGATCATAGGAGCCGGTGATGCAGGTGCAACTATAGCTCGTGAAATTGAACGATATCATAAGCGTTCTCGTCGAGTGATTGGTTATGTTGATGATGACATGTTTAAACATAATCGTCTTATGAATGGTTTTAGAATTCTCGGTAATCGTGAAGATATTCCAGCATTAGTTGCTAAGTATAAGGTAGAAGAAATTATTATTGCCATGCCTTCCGTGAAGCGAGATATTATTCAAGAAATCATGGAAATCTGTTCTCCCTTAAAATGTAAAATCAATATTTTACCGGGGATGTATCAATTACTTGATGATGAAGTTCTTGTATCTCATTTACATCCTGTTTCAATCGAGGACTTGTTGGAGCGTGATGAGATTCAGCTCGACACGTCCAAGGTTGAAACATATCTTAAGGATAAAGTGGTTTTAGTTACTGGTGCAGGGGGCTCTATTGGTTCTGAAATTTGTCGTCAAGTTTTACGTGTAAAGCCTAAAAAACTATTGCTTCTAGGTCATGGTGAAAATAGTATTTATCTTATTCACCAAGAATTGCGCAATATTGCGCCCCAAGATACCTTGGTTCCAATCATTGCAGATATTCGCGATAAGAATCAATTAGAACAAATTTTCAAAAACTATAATCCTGATGTAGTATTTCATGCGGCAGCTCACAAACATGTGCCTCTTATGGAAATCCAGCCAATTGCTGCGGTATTAAATAATATTTATGGTACTCGTAATGTTGCGGATGTAGCCGGAGCTCATGGGGTAGATCGATTTGTTATGATTTCCACGGATAAAGCGGTGAATCCAACTAGCGTTATGGGCGCTACAAAACGGGTTGCTGAAAAAGTTGTACTTGGTATGAATCACATATATGATACTAAGTTTATAACAGTTCGTTTTGGTAATGTACTTGGTAGCCGTGGTTCGGTTATTCCTTTATTCCGTAAACAAATTGAAGCAGGTGGTCCTGTAACCGTTACAGATCCAGAAATGACACGTTATTTCATGACTATTCCTGAAGCCAGTCAATTAGTACTTCAAGCTGGTGCCATGGGTAATGGGGGCGAAGTGTTCCTTTTGGACATGGGTGGACCGGTTAAAATTGTCGATTTGGCTAAGAATATGATTCGCCTTTCTGGCTTTGAGCCTAATAAGGATATTCGTATTGAATTTACTGGCTTACGTCCAGGTGAAAAGTTATATGAAGAACTATTAACTGCCGGAGAAGGTACGAATACTACTACGCATAAGAAAATTTTTGAAGCAGCTCTAGAAGATGTTAATCAAGAATGGCTAAGTCGTGAAATAGAGCGTTTTGATACATGTAAAACTGATATAGATGTAATTAATGTGTTGCAGGATATCATTCCTACATACGACCCAAATCATAATGTATAGGTCGTTATAGGTCGTGGACGATACATTTATTACCCGATATATGTATAAGACTATTTTAATTTTGATACATTGTGCCTTTATTGAGAGGGTTAGGTACAGTTAATATTCTAAGTGGGAGAGACCCTGTTGTTTGTATACTTTTACAGAAAGGGGTATATGGGTGGAACAAATTATTGATTTAAAAGAGGTGGGCAGAGTCCTCATTAAAAAGCGCCGTAAAATTATTAATATTGCGGTAGCATGTATGGTTTTAGGTGGTGCGTATGCTTTTCTTGCACCATCAACATATCAATCTACATCGATGTTGCGCATTAAACAAGCTCAAGGTTTGAGCAATTCTGTATTATCTAGTGCTAATGCTTATTCTGATTCTATGTCTCGTCAATTGATGAACACAGATGCAGAAATTTTAAAAAGTCGTAATGTAGTAGAGCCAGTAATTACTGCTATAGAAGATCCTGAAGGTACTGGTAATGCGCCAACATATGAAGATTTTGTTAAAACTCGCATTGAAACTAAACCGTATAAAGAAACCGAGTTATTGCAAGTAAGTGTAACAGGTAAGTCTCCTGAGCAAGCACAAGAAGCTAATCAATTACTTATTGATACCTTCTTGAAACGCCTTGCTGAAATCTCTCATGTTGAACAACGAACTACTCGTGAATTCTTACAGAAACGCGTTGTTACTGCGAAATCTGAATTAGAGCAAGCAGAAAAGAAATTACAACAATTTCAAATAGATAATAAGGTGTACTCCACAGCAGATCAAATGAAAGGCTTAACTGATAAGATTACTCTAATTGATCGTGAGAAGGCTCAAAATCAACTCGATTTAGAAACGGCACAAGCTGCACTTGACAGTATCAATGAGCAATTAGGTTCTGCAGGTAAAAGCATCGCTGATAGTGCTACGGTTCAAGCCTACAAGGGTCAGTTAGCAGATTTAGAATCTCGTAAAGCTTCTTATATTGGTAAATATACTGATGAACATCCTGCGATGAAAGAAATTAATCAACAAATTGAAGAAGCTAAAAGTGGTCTAAATGCTGAAATCAACGCTATTGCATCTCAACAAGCACCTTCAAGCAATTCTGCACAACAAGGCTTGCTAGCGGATAAGTTTAAAAATGAAGCTGCGTTAGCTGTAGCTCAAGGTAAACAATCTACATTAGCTGAGCTAGATAAAGCAAACGAAGAAGCTATAAAAGGACTACCTGAAAAAGAACGTGGTTATATTCAAGCAAAACGTGATGTAGATGTGGCACAAGATATCTATCAAATGTTATCTACTCGCTTAGAAGAAGCGAAGGTAGCAGAGGTTATGGTACCGAATGAAGTTCAAATCGTTGATTCTCCTACATTGCCAGAAAAGGCGATTGCACCACGTAAGATTCTTATTATATTAGGCTCTGCCATTTTAGGCCTCATCTTTGGTTGCCTCTATACATTGGGCCAATTCTTCGGTAATCGCAAAGTTCAATCTGTACAAGAAATTAATGATATTCTTGGTATTCAAAACTTGGGCGTAATTCCAAATCATAAAGAAAAAGAATACGAAGAGCCTAGTAATCGTATCGTAGTATTGTTGCGCAAAGTAAGAGGTTAATATGATTAGACTAATTTCTAATGAACGTGGTGATACACCACTTGTGGAAGCATACCGTACATTGCGTAGCAATCTTCAATATGTATGTAACCAACATAAATGTAAACTTATTTGTATTACTGCGGCTACTAGTGGTGAAGGAACTTCTGAAGTGGCAGCTAATACAGCATTAGCTTTATCTAAAAATAATAATAAAGTTCTTCTAGTAGATGGTAATCTACGCAATCCAGCACAACATATAGCCTTTAATGTACAAAATAAAGGTCTTACCAATGCGGTGATGATGGATGAAGATTTGACGATTCATCGTAATGTAGTGCCTCATTTGGATGTGCTTACGGCGGGTGAAGTTGTTGAATATCCATCTGATATTGTAGATTCTAGCAAATTACCTACGATTTTTGAGTATGTACGTGATGAATATGATGTGGTTATCATCGATACACCACCCGTATTGTCTGTTACAGATGCCGTTGTATTGGCCGAAAAATCAGATGGTGTAATACTAGTTGTTAAAAATGAAGTAGCTAGTCCAAAAGATTTGATTGAAGCTAAGAAACGCCTTTCACAAGTAGGCATTCCTCTTTTAGGATCCATCGCGATTGACGCGTAATATAACTGTTTTGATTAACATTCTATGTGATAAATCAAGCGTATCAATATGGTACAGAAAGTATTGAGGTGATTTATATGAGAATTAATTTTTCTCCTCCAGATATTACAGAGTTAGAAATCAATGAAGTCGTTGAAGCCTTAAAAAGTGGGTGGATTACGACAGGTCCTCGTACTAAAGAATTAGAAAAAAAGATTGCTCATCAGTTAGGTACACCTAAATCCGTTTGTTTAAACTCTGCTACGGCAGCGCTTGAAATGTCTCTTCGCGTATTGGGGATTGGACCTGGAGACGAAGTCATAACTAGTGCCTATTCCTATACAGCTAGTGCAAGTTCTGTTGTTCATGTGGGCGCCACATTAGTGCTTGTTGATACACAGAAAGATGCTTATGAAATGGATTACGATGCAGTAGCTCGCGCTATTACACCAAAAACAAAAGCAATCATTCCCGTTGATGTTGCAGGTGTACCTTGCGATTATGATCGACTACGCTCCATTGTGGATGAAAAGAAATCTCTCTTTACACCTGCTAATGATATTCAAAAAGCAGTAGGTCATATTCCTATTGTGGCTGATTGTGCTCATTCCTTTGGGGCCTCATATAAAGGGGTACAAACAGGTAATGTTGCAGACTTTAGTAGCTTTTCCTTCCATGCAGTAAAAAATTTTACTACTGCTGAAGGCGGCTGTGCTACATGGCGTCATATAGATGGTATTGATGATGAAACTATTTACAAGCAATTCCAATTGCTATCTTTGCATGGTCAAGATAAGGATGCTCTTGCAAAAACAAAAGCAGGTGCTTGGGAATATGATATTAAAGGTACCTATTATAAATGTAATATGACGGATATCATGGCGGCTATTGGACTAGCTCAATTTGAAAGATACCCAAAACTTTTGGCACGTCGTAAAGAAATTATTGAAGCTTATGATACAGCATTTAAGGATTTACCTGTTACATTGTTGAACCATTATACAAATGAGCATGAAAGTAGTGGTCACTTGTATTTAGTCCGTTTAGACGGCCGTGATGCGCAATACCGCAACAAGGTTATTGAAGCTATGGCTGAGGCTGGCATTGCGACGAATGTCCATTATAAGCCAATTCCAATGCATACGGCTTACAAAAACTTAGGCTTTACAATCGATGATTATCCAAATGCTTATGACCAATTTAAAAATGAAATTACATTGCCACTTCATACGCTCCTTACAGATGAAGAAGTGCAATATATCATTAAACAGTTTAAAAGGATTATTACCGAATGCTAGTAAAGAACTTTCATGATCTACCAAAAGAGCTTCAGTGTGAAGCGGTTCGTCCCTATTTTGAAATATTAAATCAAAGGCGTATAAGCCTTCTTTGCAAAAGCATTTTTGACCGCGTAATGGCAGCGGGAATGCTTATTACATTAAGCCCTATATTCTTGGTACTAGCCATCATGATTAAACGAGATAGTGAGGGAGAGGTTTTTTTTCGTCAAACTCGAGTGACACAGTACGGTCGTACCTTTGGCATCTATAAGTTCCGTACTATGGTAAAGAATGCGGAATCTTTAGGTGCACAAGTGACATCACAAAATGATATGCGTGTTACGAAGGTAGGCAATATGCTTCGCAACTGTCGTCTCGATGAATTGCCTCAGCTTATTAATATCCTTTTAGGAGATATGAGCTTTGTCGGTACAAGACCTGAGGTTCCACGTTATGTGGCTGCTTATACAGATGAAATGAAAGCTACCTTATTATTACCTGCTGGTGTTACCAGTGTTGCCAGTATTACTTATAAAGATGAAGATCAACTTTTACAAAATGCTCAGAATGTTAATGAAGTCTATATAAATGAGGTTTTACCGGGTAAGATGGCTTGGAATTTAAGGAGTATTAAGGAGTTTTCTTTTTTACAAGATATAAAAACGATGATTGATACAGTATTAGCTGTATTACGTTGAAAGAGGTCCCTATGAGTACATCTATGACAAAGGAAATACAAGAAAAAGAGCTGAATATGTTACTGTACTTTAAAGAGTTCTGTGATAAACATAATTTGCGCTTTTATCTTTGCGGCGGTGGTCTCATTGGGGCTATACGTCATAACGGCTTTATCCCTTGGGATGATGATTTAGATCTTTTCATGCCTCGTCCAGATTATGAAAAGTTAGCTAAATTATGGCCAAAATATGCTGATACTGAACGATTTACGTATTGTCGTACTGATCGCAATCATATCTATCATGATGCAGGAGCTTCTATTAGAGACAATAATACGACTTTTATCAATCGTCATAGTATGCATGAAGATGTTTGTCATGGTTTGGCACTTGAAATTATGCCTATCGATGGCTGTGCACCCGGCAAAATTAGTCGTGCATTGCAGTTGATGTGGGCCATGACTTTTGCACTCTTTAATGCACAGCGTTTGCCTGATAATAAGGGACCAACATATCGCGCTTTAGCGGGTTATATTTATAAAATCTTTTCAAGTCAATCTATACGCTATCATATTTGGCGATTTGCAGAAAAGAGAATGACTCAATACGACTTTGATACGAGTGATGAGTGTACGGAGTTAATCGGTAGCTTAAAAGGTATGAAGCTACGTCATCCTAGAGAGGACTTTGCTTCTGTTGTATATAAAGACTTTGAAGGTCATCAAATACCTGTTATGAAAGGGTATGAGAGATATTTGCGCCTTATTTGGGGCGACTATATGCAATTACCACCTGTAGAGCAACGTGTAGCAAAACATGATGCAGTATTTGCTGATTTACATACACCTTACAAGGAGTATAAAGGCATACATTATGCCAAAAAAGAAGCTCAACCATAAGGAGGGCCTATGAAACGAATAGCAGTAATCTTTGCGGGTGGCGTAGGTGCTCGTATGAAAAATAGCAAGACGCCAAAACAATTTTTAGAATGGAACGGTAGACCGATTTTGATTCAAACCTTAGATGTATTTGAACAAACGGAGACTATTGATGGGATTGTTCTTGCCTGTAAAGTAGAATGGATTGATTATACAAAGCAACTCATAGAAAAGGCGGGGCTACAAAAGGTATTATCCATTGTGCCTGGTGGTGAAAGTGCTTTGAAATCCCAATATAATGGGCTAGTAGAGGCTAAGCGTTTATTTCCTGAAGACGCGGTGACTGTATTGATTCATGATGGGGTTCGTCCACTTGTAGATAATTCTACTATAGAGAAAAATATAGAATCTGTTGAATCAAAGGGCTCTGCCATTACTGTTACTCCAGCTATAGAAACGGTTATGGTTACCCAAAATGGTTCTATTAACCGCATTTTAAATCGTAATGAATGTCTTATGGCTAAAGCTCCGCAGAGTTTTAGATTGGATGATATTATATCAGTTCATAATCGTGCAAAAGATGAGGGCATTCATGACTTTATTGATTCCGCATCGATGATGATGCACTATGGATATACTCTATATCCTGTGTTAGGGGAAACTGAAAATATAAAGATTACAACTCCATCTGATTATTATATGTTCACAGGGATTATTAAAAATCGTGAGCTAGGAGGATTAAAAGATGAGTAATTCCGTTATTCAACGCGAGTTAACGGCTTTAGTACATGAAAAAAATTACTTTCATTTCCTCCGTCATCAATGCATTCTTATAACAGGTGCAACGGGGCTTATTGGATCGATGTTTATAAAATTACTTATACTTGCCAATGAGACTCATGACCTGGATTTAAAAGTGATTGGTCATGTGCGAAGCCATGAAAAGGCAAAAAATATTCTCGGTGAGTATTTAGACAATAAGTCGTTAACCCTAGTAGATGGATCATTAGAATCTATTGATGTGCCATGTGATTATATTTTGCATGGAGCCGCACCAACACAGTCTAAGTTTTTTGTAGAACATCCTGTAGAAACTATCCGTACCTCTTTTTATGGTACGGAGGCCATGCTTGAGTTAGGTCGCCGTCAAAAGGTAAAGAAACTAGTTTACTTATCCAGTATGGAGCAATATGGGGTACCGTATGAATCTGGCCAAGTTATGACAGAGGAAAGATTAGGCTATTTGGATCACCTAAATGTTCGTAGTTCCTACTCCGAAAGCAAAAGACTTTGTGAATGTTATTGTAAGTCCTATGCTGTGGAATATGGCGTTCCTGCTGTAATAGCTAGACTAGCTCAAACCTTTGGTCCAGGTGTTCCAGTAGCTGATAATCGCGTTTTTATGCAGTTTACTAAGAGTGCTATTAAAAAAGAAGCCATTATACTTCATACAAAGGGTGATTCTATGTCGAATTATTGCTATATTACTGATGCCTTAACTGGGCTTTTAACTCTTTTAAAAGAGGGACTACCTGGTGAAGCATATAATGTTTGTCATGATGAGGAGACGCGTTCTATTGCAAGCATTGCTCATTTAGTGGCAACTCATGTTAGCAATGATAAGAGTGAAGTCATCTTTGATATTCCAAAAGATGTACAAGGGCTTGGCTATGCGCCGACAGTGCATATGTTCTTAAGTTCTAAGAAGTTAAAATCCCTAGGTTGGCAACCTAAGGTATCAATGGCACAAGCTTATATAAGACTAGCTGAATATATCCAAGAGGAAGGCTTATGAAAAAGGAAATAATAATTGTCACCATCTCCCTTGGTAATGATGGGGCTGAACGAATCTTAACAGAGTTGGCTCGTCAGTGGGTACATGATGGTCATCATATTACAGTTATCCAAACAAGCCCTAATCGATATGGTAATGAATATGCGTTAGAGGAAGGTATTGAACAAATCGAAATTCATACTACAAGCTCTAATAAAGTCATTCGCTTTATGCAAGAAATAAAAGAACTAATCAAAATCTTAAAGACTAGGCCAAATGCGACATGCTTATCTTTTTTGTCTGCATCGAGTTTTATCTTATCGATTAGTTCTTGGTTTATAAAAAATCGCATTGTTTTTTCTGAACGCAATAACCCGCGTATGGTACCTATTGGGTGGCATCAACAAGCGTTGCGCAATTTTGCTTTTCGATTTGCAGATGCACTAGTATTTCAAACGGAAGATGCTCGTTCTTATTTCCCAAAATCTGTCCAAAATCGCGGTGTTATTATCCCCAATCCTATTAATGGTAAATTGCCGTCACCCATAGAAGGGGAACGAGAAAAGACAATCGTTACAGCTTGTCGTTTGCATCCGCAAAAGAATTTGCCTATGATGATCAATGCCTTTAGTATGTTGGCAGATGAGTTTCCAGAATATAAACTTGTCATTTATGGTCAAGGTGTATTAGAGGATGAACTACGAGCTCAAATTAAGTCTCTTAATTTAGAGAATCGCGTTTTATTGCCTGGATTTGCTAGTAATATTTTAGAAAAGGTAGCCCCTTGTTCCATGTTTGTATCATCTTCTGATTTTGAAGGCATTTCAAATTCTATGTTGGAAGCATTGGGCATGGGTCTGCCGGCAGTAGTTACAGACTGTCCTGTAGGCGGTGCTCGTATGGTAATTAAAAGTGGAGAGAATGGTATCCTTGTGCCTGTAGGTGATACGCAGGCTATGTATGAAGCTATGCGCAGTATATTAAAAGATCCTGCACTAGCGGCTAAACTTTCACAGAATGCCATCAAAGTACGCGATGAATTTCCATTATGGAAAATCGCAAAACGTTGGTTAGAAGTTTTATGAGTTGTAAGGAGGAGAACCATTGAAGTTAAATATTACGGCTCTTGCTGATCGCATGATATGGTTCATAACTCTAATCTTTTTAGTGTTGTCGTTGACCATTTCCTTTGCCCTTGGCGAAGCGAACTATGGTGCGTATGTATTATTTGTATGCTTATTTGGTCTCATCATTTTTTATCTTATACGAGAACAGGGTGTTATAAAACTGCGGTTTAATTGGATGCATGCTTATATGTTACTTTTTATTGGTGCTTGTTATCTAAGTGCGATTAATGCCACAGATGTTTCCGTAGCTATGAGCCGAAGTTTTGATATGGTCAAGATATTCTTTATGCTCATCATTTTATACATGTGTTATCAAGATAAGAAATCGGTGGATACATTATTAAAGATTGGCATGTGGACAGGCTATATAGTTTGTTTCTATACTGTTTATTTCTACGGTTTAGATTATTTTATTACTGTTTTATCATCCTCAGCACGTATTGCTAATGATGCATTGAATGCGAATACGGTAGGGTTATTGGGGGCCAATGCTATTGTTATGACCTTGTATTATATGCTATATGACCGTCCTCGTTGGTGGCATATTATTGCATTACCAACACTTGGTATTTTAGCGGCTACAGGTAGTCGTAAGGCCTTAGTCTTTGTCGGTGTTGGTACAGTATTACTCTTTATTTTTAAAAGTTTTCGTAGTACTAATGCGGTCAATTCTATTGTAAAAGTTATTGGTTCCTTATTAGGTCTTACCATTATAGGTATTGCGGTATTGCAATTGCCGATGTTTTCTGAAGTATTAGACCGAATGTCTAACATGGTAGAAGCCTTTACAGGCACAGGGGGGGACTCATCCACTATTATTCGGTTAGCTTTGGTAGATATTGGATGGGACTTATTTTATCAATCTCCCATAACTGGTGTAGGTATCAATAATCCATCTGTATATACTTTTTTCGTATATGGCAAAGATAATTATTACTTGCATAACAATTATATTGAGTTATTAGCTGGCACGGGTGTCATTGGTTTACTAGCCTATTATTCAATGTATCTCTATGTAGCTTATAATTTAATTCGCTATCGTGATATCCATAGTAATGAATATATAATGGTACTTATTCTATTTCTTTCACAGATTGTTATGGATATGGGGATGGTTTCTTATGAAAGTAAAAGTACTTATTTTTATATGATGTTGTTTTATTTAGAGGTGCAACTGCTTCGGAAAGGACGAAAACATGAAGTTCAGAAAATTGTGTAATGTTGGCATGTCCTTTCTAACAAAACCTTACTATCGTACGAGGGTATTAATTAAATTGGGTTATTATGACTCTTTGTCTGATGAAGACTTTTTGAAGAAGGTATTTCCTAAGTATATGGGATACCCTTTAGATCTAGAAAATCCAAAAACTTTCAGCGAAAAGTTACAATGGCTTAAGGTTAATTTTAGAGACCCAATACAAACAGTGATGGTTGATAAACATGAAGCTAAACATCTTATTGCTCAACGTGTAGGTAATCAGTATATAATACCTACGATTTCCGTATGGAACTCTGTAGATGATATTGACCTTGATAGGTTGCCTAATCAATTCGTTTTGAAATGTACACATGATAGTGGAGGCATCGTTATTTGTAAAGATAAATCAACACTTGATTGGGAAGCAGCAAAAGCTAAATTAAGAACATTCTTAAAACAGGATTATTCACGTATTGCTAGAGAGTGGCCTTATAAGAATGTTCCTCGACGTATTATCGGAGAGGAATATTTGTCGGAGTTAGGTAGCAATGACATATTAGATTATAAGATGTATTGCTTTCATGGTGAACCAAAGTTAACAGTAGTATGTTCTAATCGTTTTTCTAAAACAGGAACGCGTATGAACTTCTATGATATCGATTGGAATCCTATGGGAATTCATTTTGGACATTATCCACCGTTACCTACAAAGTTTCCAAAGCCAGACACATATGGTGAAATGCAACAGGTTGCGATGGAGCTTAGCAAAGGGTGTCCATTTTTGCGTGTTGATTTTTATGAAATTAAAGGGCATCTATTTATTGGAGAATTAACATTTTTTCCTGGTGCTGGATTTGAAAGATTTCGTCCTATGTCAAAGGATTATGAATTAGGAGAGTGGTTACATCTTGAGAATGTACATCGGGGCTGATTTAGTTCCTACGGATATTAATAAAACATTATTTGAAAACGGTAATGGAGAAGCTTTTGTAGGAAAAGAGCTTTATGAAATTTTGAAGCAATCGGATTTAAATGTTTTCAATTTAGAGGTTCCTCTTACTGATATAGAGACACCCATCGTAAAATTTGGTAATAATTTAATTGCGCCTACAAAAACAATTAATGGATATAAGGTGTTAGAGCCGTTATTTTTAACACTGGCTAATAACCACTCCTTAGATCAAGGGGTGGAAGGGTTGACGACAACATTAAATTTGTTGAAGCAGCATAAGATTGCTCATGCTGGAGCTGGAGCTAATTTGAAAGAGGCTAAGAAGCCATTTATCTTTGAAAAAGATGATATACGTATTGGATTCTATCTTTGTACAGAGAATGAGTTTACTATGGCTACTTGTCATACAATGGGGGCTAATCCTTTTGATGTGCTAGAAAGCTTTGACGAAGTGAAAGTTTTAAAGGCACAATGCGACTATGTCATCGTTCTATATCACGGCGGCAAGGAATTCTATCGCTATCCATCTCCTATGCTACAGAGATATTGCCGTAAATTTGTCGATAGTGGAGCGAATCTCGTTATCTGTCAACATAATCATTGTGTAGGGTCTCGTGAAGATTACCAGGGAGGCACTATCATTTATGGACAAGGCAACTTTATCTTTAATTCCGATTTTTTTGTAAACCATCAAGAATTTATTAAAGATTCAATACTAGTTACTGTAGACGTAACTAAGGATGATTTTGTGGTGTCTGAATTGCCTATTCGTAGAACCGATAATGGTACACGATTAGCCACAGAAGTTGAAGCTACAGAAACATTAGAGGCTTATAGAAAACGTAGTGAAGAAATTAAAGACCCTCACTTTGTGACTCAAGCTTATAAGGTCTTTGCTGATACACATGTAAAACGTTATTTGCGTGAGTTTTTAGGTAGATCATTTATTGTACGCGCTATTAATGCTTTATTGGGCCGAAAATTGGTAGAACTTATTTTGGGCAAAACGAGTTATTTAGCAATACAAAATTATTTGGAATGTGAAGCTCATCATGAACTATTCTTGAGAGGCATTAAGAATATCAATAAGAAATAATGGATACTAAAATCGTAGCTGCTGCTAAATGGTCTGTTATTACAGAGGTTTTGGCAAAGCTTATTACACCACTGACAAATATAATATTGGCCCATATGTTAGCACCGACCGCATTCGGCATATTGGCGACGATTATGATGGTTATATCTTTTGCGGAAATGCTTGCTGATGCGGGTTTTCAAAAATTTCTTGTTCAGCATGAGTTTGAAAGTGCCCAAGATAAGCAAGAGGCTACAGATGTGGCATTTATTGCCAACCTAGTGTTTTCTCTAGTTTTATGGAGCGCTATCATAATCGGTCGTGATGAATTGGCTGTATTAGTAGGTAATGATGGCTTAGGTATACCTTTAGCCGTGATGGGCGCTATGATTCCTTTATCTGCTTTTAGTAGTGTCCAAATGGCATTGTATCGAAGAGATTTTAATTTCAAGTTTCTTTTAAATATTAGGCTCATAACAATTCTTACACCTATATTGATATCTATACCAATGGCGCTTATGGGGTACGATTATTGGTCTTTAATTGCTGGTATGCTAGGGTCTCAGCTATTTACGGTGTTGGCATTATTAAAGAGTCGGAAGAATCAAATTCATCTGTTTTTTAGTAGCCGCGTCTTTATGAACATGTTTAACTATAGTGCATGGTCTTTAGCTGAAGCATTTTCTATATGGCTCACTGCTTGGGTGGATACATTCATTATTAGCCGTTTTTTAGATGCTTATTATTTGGGTATATATAAGATGCCAATGGCTATTGTTACGACTGTAATGGCTATGGCTACAGCATCTTTGGCTCCTGTATTATTCGCGGCTTTAAGTCGTGTGCAAAATAATCAACAGGCCTTTTTGAATACATTCTTTACATTCCAACGCTATATGGCTCTATTTTTGGTACCTCTAGGTGTAGGCTTATTTGTATTTCAAGACTTTGTTGTCCAGCTTTTACTAGGGCCACAATGGACGTTAGCGGGCATTGTATTAGGTTCATGGGCATTGAGTTCGGCCATTATGACTGTAACAGCTAATTTGATTTCCGAAATATTTCGTGCAAAAGGGATGCCTAATCTATCATTTTGGACTCAAATACTACATCTAGTAGTTTTAATACCAGTTATTTATATTTGTATTCAATATGATTTCAGTACCTTTGTATATGCTCGATCGTTAGTAAGAATGGAAATGCTAGCAGCTTCTATGTTGCTATTAGCTTTATTTGTCAATATGAGTACATTTCGCATAATATCTAATATCAGTGTATATCTCATTACAGCATCTATAGTTGGGTTAATTGCCTATAGTATTTTACATCTCTATGATGCAGTATGGTGGACCGTCGTCTGTATGCTTTTATGTGTTGTATTATATGTGGCCATTTTATACGTCATTCCATCTGAGCGCATAATTATTGCTTCTGGCTATAAAAAAGTCTTAAGTAAAGTAAAACGACATAATTAACAGAACTATGAAAGGAGTACATATGCTTTCAAAAAATGTAGATTTAAACAACACGGTAATCCTTGTAACGGGTGCCGCTGGATTTGTAGGGGCTAATCTAGTTATGTCCTTACTATCTGAAGCAGAAGGGACTCAAATTATTGGCATAGATTCTGTTAATGATTACTATGATGTAGCATTGAAAGAGTATCGATTGCAACAGATTGATGAACTTAGCAAAGATAATAAGAATATATGGATTTTTAAAAAAGGGAATATTGCAGATAAGTTCTTTGTTGATGAAATTTTTGCTATCTATAAACCACGAGTTGTAGTGAATCTAGCAGCTCAAGCAGGGGTTCGTTACTCTATTACTAATCCCGATACCTATATCGAGTCTAATATTATTGGATTTTATAATATTCTAGAAGCTTGTCGTCATTCTTATGATGATGGTGAAAGAGGTGTAGAGCATTTAGTGTATGCATCATCTTCTTCTGTATATGGTGCAAATAAACAAATTCCATACTCTACAGAGGATAAAGTAGATAATCCTGTATCTCTTTATGCAGCTACAAAAAAATCAAATGAGTTATTGGCTTATTCGTATGCTAAATTATATAACATCCCTAGCACGGGGCTTCGTTTCTTCACTGTATACGGTCCTGCAGGGCGTCCAGATATGGCATACTTTGGTTTTACAAATACATTACGTAATGGTGGGACAATTAAAATTTTTAACTATGGCAATTGTAAGCGTGATTTCACCTATATCGATGATATTGTAGAAGGCGTTTCTAAGGTTATGTCTACTGCACCAGAGCGTCGCAATGGTGCGGATGGCTTGCCGGTTCCACCGTACGCTATTTATAATATCGGCAATAGCAACCCAGAAAATTTACTTGATTTTGTGCGCATTCTTTCAGAGGAATTAGTATCTGCCGGAGTATTACCAGAGGATTATAATTTTGAAGAACATAAAGAGTTAGTACCTATGCAACCAGGTGATGTGCCTGTTACATATGCTGATACGAGTGCATTAGAAGCTGACTTTGGTTTTAAACCTAATACAACCTTACGTGAAGGTTTAAGACGTTTTGCCATATGGTATAAAGATTTCTATATGACGGAGGGCAAATAAATGAAGATTGCAATTGCTGGTACAGGCTACGTAGGCCTTTCTAATGGCGTGTTGTTAGCTCAACACAATGAAGTGGTGGCCCTCGATATCATCCCAGAAAAAGTAGATATGTTAAATCGCAAAGAGACACCTATTGTAGATGCTGAATTGCAAGAGTATTTAGCTACTAAGGAGTTAAACTTCAAAGCTACACTTGACCCAGTAGAAGCTTTTAACAGTGCAGATTATGTTATCATTTCGACACCTACAAATTATGATCCTCAAAAAAACTTTTTCGATACATCTTCTGTTGAACAAGTTATTAAAACTGTGCTAGATATTAATCCTGATGCAGTAATGATTATTAAATCAACTGTACCGGTAGGCTATACGGTACAAATGCGCAAAGAATTTAATACGGAGAATTTAATTTTCTCGCCAGAATTCTTGCGTGAAGGTAAAGCCTTATACGATAATTTACATCCATCCCGTATTGTTGTGGGTGAGGATTCTGACAGAGCACGTCGTTTTGGCCAATTATTAGCAGAAGGTGCTATTAAAGAAAATATTCCACAATTATATACTGATTCTACGGAAGCGGAAGCAATTAAATTGTTTGCTAATACGTATTTAGCATTACGTGTAGCGTATTTCAATGAGTTAGACTCCTATGCTGAAGTACGTGGCCTTAGCACAAGTCAAATTATCAAGGGGGTTTGTTTAGATCCTCGTATTGGAGATTTTTATAATAATCCTTCCTTTGGTTATGGTGGTTATTGCTTGCCAAAAGATACAAAGCAATTATTAGCTAACTATAATGATGTACCACAAAACTTAATTTCTGCCATTGTCGATGCAAATAGAACACGTAAAGATCATGTGGCAGATACTATTATTGCTAAAAATCCGAAAATTGTTGGTATCTATCGCTTGACCATGAAGATGAACTCTGATAATTTTAGAGCATCAGCCATTCAAGGTGTTATGAAACGTATTAAGGCGAAGGGTATTGCTGTGGTAGTATATGAACCTACACTAGATGCAGAAGACTTCTTTAATTCGCCAGTTATTCGTAATTTTGAAGACTTTAAGCGTGTTAGTGATGTTATTGTCGCTAATCGCTGGGATAGTAGCTTAGAAGGTGTAAAAAATAAAGTTTATACACGAGATATTTTTGATAGAGATTAATACAGCTATATGTATTGTGGCGTTTAGGAGAGTAGTATGAAACGTTGGATACTATATATTGTGTTATGTCTAATTGTGTTTTTTATATGGGATAATTCCTTGCAAAATGGAGGAAACTCTGATGGGTTTAGTCTTATTTTTGCAGAGTGGCTTGCCCCTATAGCTGATAAATTAGGCTTTTACGGAAATATATGGGCCTTAAATAGGATTGTTCGAAAATTAGCCCACCTTACAGAGTTCACAATCCTTGGTGGTATTTTATATGTAGTTCTACGCCACTATATTGAATATGGCACAGTAGTAAAAACTATAGGAGTGGGTATAGTAATAGCTAGTCTAGACGAATTTATACAATTATTTTCTCTAGGTCGCAGCTCTCAACTTTCTGATGTATTGATTGATACAATTGGTATAATCATTGGTATATCGGTAGTAAAATTAGCTTATTATATTAGTCATGATAAAAGATAAAGGTACATTTAAAAATTAAAAAAATATTAATATAATAATGTGTAAAATATGACTCATAATTATAGAGATTATGAGTCATATTTTATGAAGAAAAAATGAATATATAAAAAATGTATTAAATGAACATATAATAATTTATTTATTTTTATAGAAAAACCACTGTACAAGCGACTACTCCCTTGTTATAATCGTGAATGTAAAATGAATTATAAACTTAAATGAGAAGAACATGAACTTTATGAAAGAGGTCGATTTTTGAACAGAGAATCGAAAGTAGAAGGGAAAGATTATGAGTCGCGTGGTTGATTTACATGGTTGCATTTTGCCAGCTGTGTTAGGTCCACAAGGGCCTCAAACAATGGCAGAATCAGTAAAAATGATTAAGTCCTTGTCTGAACAAGGTATTACAGATATTTTTAGTACGCCTGATGTAACAGTATCTATGGATCTGAACACATGGAATGCTATGAAATCTTTAGTTAATGAAGTAAAAGTTGCGCTTAAGGAACAGCTAGTAGATGTAACTATTCACAGTGGAGCTCGCGTAATGCTTTGTGATGAAATGATTGAATATATAGCTTTTCATCGCAATCAATATACATTGGGAGATAGCCCTTTTATATTAGTTGCTCTTCCACAAAATAGCAAAGTGCATCATATTAATGCATGGTTGTTAAGTCTACTAGATATGGGTATTGTACCTATTATTAGTGAAGTAGAAACTTATGGACAATTATTTACAAAACCTGAACAACTATTAGAATGGGTTGATAAGGGTATTTTGATTCAATGTAATATGGCATCTTTTGATCATGGTAACGCTAACTATGATAGGGCTATTGAATTATATCGGAATGGTTTAATTCATTTCTTTGGCACTGGTTATAGCAATGGCTGTGATGTCGAGGTGTACCAAGGTTATGTGGAAGCAATTTCTAAATTAGACAATACGTATAAAAAAGATTTGTTACCAAATATTCATCTTAATGAACGCGACCTCTTAGCTAATCGCACATTTTATCCTTCTGTCCCATCTAGTTGGGTGGGGAAAAAGGGTAATTTCTTGACTCGTCTATTTGGCTTTGCATTATAATTTATATAGGTTCTTTTATCCATGTCATATTGGCATAGATAGAGGGACCTATTTTTACTTTATATTGTATTTAGGGTTGAAAACAACCACCATATATAGTATACTGAGAAGGCGGTAAAAATAGAGGGTTTTTCTAATAATTCTTCACATTTTTACATATAAATTTATAAAAAGTGTGATTTGCCATACTTTTTATACGTCTTAACATATATTTTGGCAGTAACAAGATGGGGAGGTTGCCAATATGTTGCAGGTCATTAAGCGTGATGGCACGAAGGTACCATTCGACAAAAACAAGATTGCTTTGGCTATTGAAAAAGCTGAACATAGTAGTACTGGGTTGTACGAAGAGGGCTTGGCACAGCGTATTGCAAATGAAATTGAGGAATATGCTACTAAGCTTCAAAAAGACATGACAATTTATGCTATTGAAGATCAAGTGTATTATAAGTTGATTGAGTATCATAATCCTGCAACGGCACGTGCCTATGAAGGTTACAAAGCTGTTCAAGCTTTTAAACGCCGTCAAAATACAACTGATGATGATGTAATTGGTTTATTAGATCGTAGTAATATCAATGTTCTTGATGAAAATTCTAATAAGGATGCTGCTATTGTATCTACCCAACGGGATTTAATTGCTGGTGAAGTATCTAAGGATATTGCTCGTCGTAAATTGATTCCTACCGATATTTTGGAAGCTCATGATAGTGGAGCCATCCACTTCCATGATATGGATTATATTATTCAACCTATGTTTAACTGTTGCTTGATTAATTTGGAAGACATGCTTACAAATGGCACAGTAATCAATGGTAAGAAAATCGACACACCTAAGTCTTTCCAAGTTGCTTGTACTGTAACAACACAAATTATTGCACAAGTAGCATCTGGTCAATATGGTGGTCAAAGTATTAATGGTATTGACCGTATTTTGGCACCATTTGTACGTAAATCTTATGAAAAAATCCTCAATAATGTTATTGAAGAGCAAGTTGAGATTTACGGCATGGAGCCTAATATGGAAAAGGCTCGTGAAATAGCATGGAAACGTACGCGTAAAGAGGTTAAAGATGGTATCCAAACTATTCAATACCAAATCAATACATTGATGACTACAAATGGTCAATCTCCATTTGTGACATTATTTATGTATTTCCAACCAGACTATAAATACGCGAAGGAAGCGGCTCTTATTACAGAAGAAATTTTGCGCCAACGTATTAAAGGTGTAAAAAACGAAGCCGATGTATATATTACACCAGCCTTTCCTAAGTTGATTTATGTTCTTGATGAGCATAATGTAACACCAGATAGTCCATACTATTACTTAACTGAATTGGCAGCACAATGTACGGCTAAGCGCATGTACCCTGACTATATTTCTGCAAAAAAAATGAAGGAAAACTACTCAGGTAATGTTTTTAGTCCTATGGGCTGTCGATCCTTCTTATCTCCTTGGAAGGATGAAAATGGTGAATACAAGTTTGATGGACGTTTTAACATTGGTGTAGTAAGTTTAAACTTACCTCAAATTGGCATTCTAGCCCGAGGTAGTGAAGAACGATATTTTGAAATTTTAGATAAACGACTTGAGTTGGCAGAAAAAGCACTAATGCTTCGTTATGAATTACTTAAGGACGTAGTGAGTGATGTGTCACCAATCCATTGGCAACACGGTGCTATTGCAAGACTTAAAAAAGGCGAGAAAATTGCCAAATTCTTGACTGGCGGTTATGCGACTATTTCCTTGGGATATATTGGTATTTATGAAGCAACTCGCTTAATTACCGGTGAATCGAATACAGGTGAGAAAGGCCGCGTTTTTGCGATGAAGATTATGGATCGCTTAAATGCAGCTGTTGATGAATGGCGAGCTAAACATAACATGGGGTTCGCATTATATGGTACACCTGCTGAAAGTTTAACCCATCGATTCTCTTCTTTGGATCGCGCTCGTTTTGGTATTATTGAGGATATTACGGATAAAGGTTATTATACTAATAGTTATCATGTAAGCGTACGAGAAGAGATTAATGTATTTGATAAGTTCTCTTTTGAATCTGAGTTCCAAAAGAAATCTACAGGTGGCTGTATTTCCTATGCGGAAATTCCTAATATGACTAATAATATTCCAGCTGTTTTGACTATGATTCAATATATTTATGATCATATTTCTTACGCTGAATTCAATACCAAGTCTGACTACTGTCACGAATGTGGTTTTGATGGCGAAATCAAGGTAAACGAACATAACGAGTGGGAATGCCCTCGTTGCCACAATACAAACCGCGATAAATTAACTGTTATCCGTCGTACTTGTGGATACCTTGGTGAAAACTTCTGGAATGAAGGGCGCACAAAGGAAATTAAAGATCGTGTAATGCATATTTAAGATTATTAGAGGTATAGTTTTAATAATTATCCTGTATATTAAGCATATTAAGATAAACTGTTATATAGATTAATATAATTATCATAGACATCTAATGATGTGGATATTTTAATAGATATGATTTTAGTTCTAAATACGATAGTTTTAAATGGTAAAAGCTGTGCCTAAGGCACAGCTTTTACTGTATATATGAGAAATTGAAATATATCTATATAGTGTTAGTCAAAGTTGATCGGCACTACTATGGAGGTTATGATGAGATATGGGCAAATAAGACAATATGATATTGCCAATGGAGAAGGGATTCGTACATCTATATTTGTAACAGGTTGTACACATTGTTGTTATAATTGTTTTAACGAAGAATACCAAGATTTTAATGCTGGTAAGGTATGGACGCAAGCTGAGACAGATTTAGTGGTTTCCTATGTGAAGAATCCTACATGTTCAGGTTTAACATTATTAGGTGGGGAGCCATTTCAAAATGTACAAGGCTTATTACCGGTGGTGAGAGCTGTTCGAGCAGTGGCGCCAGAAAAGAAGATTTGGGCCTATTCCGGCTATGAAATAGATGATATCTTAGAAGATGAGTTGCGAAGTGCTTTATTACAAGAAATCGACATTCTCGTAGATGGCCGCTTTGTAGATGAACTTAAGGACCCTGCTTTGCGCTTCAGAGGCTCCTCAAATCAGCGTATCATTGATGTTAAAAAGACATTAGCGGCTGGGGAAATTGTATTAGCGATGGAGTAAATATGATATATGATAAACGATTGATAGGACTCATTATTATAGTTGGCTTTATAGCGGGGCTAGTGGGGGCTTCCTATACGCATTTATTACATGGAATCCAACATTTCGTATATAATTATTCTTCTGCTAATCATCTGAGCTTTGGTGCAGCTGTGGCCCGAGTATCACCGATAGAACGATTAATACCCTTAATTGTCTGTGGCGTGATAGGTGGCGTAGGTTGGGTTTTGATTCACCGATATGGTAAAGATGTTGTAGATATTAAAGCTGCGGTTTCCGGTAAGATGGAGATGAATCCCATCACTACTGTTTTACATGCAACCTTACAAATTATTACGGTAGCTATAGGTTCACCTTTAGGGCGAGAAGTGGCCCCTCGTGAAGCAAGTGCGGGGATTACAACTTTTTTAGTTAGGCACTTTGACATAAAACAAGAAGATCGCCAATTATTGATTGCTTGTGCTGCAGGCGCGGGCTTAGCAGCAGTTTATAATTCACCATTATCGGCGGCAATCTTTACGTTAGAAACCTTGCTCCTTACTTGGAATATACGCGCAATGAGTGCTGCACTTATATGCTGTGGATTAGCAACTTTTGTAACTCGACAAGCTGGTGTAGGGGATGTCATTCAATATACAATGGCTCAACCTAGCTTGGGCAGTCACTATGTAGAATTCTCTATCGCCTTGGGCGCTATTGTTGCTTTAGGTGTAGTTTTATTTAATATTACTCAAGGTAAGTTACCTTCTATTCATCGTAGCAGTCCTGTTATGATCCCAATATCTATCGTTGCGTTTACAATTATTGGTGCGCTAGCTATGTATTTCCCTGAAATTCTAGGGAATGGTAAGGCTGGGAACGAATTAACCTTTACTAATGATATTACATGGACTTATGCATTAGGATTATTTGGTTCTAAGTGGGTAGCGGTATTACTCGCATTAGCAGCTGGAGCTTATGGTGGGCGTATTACTCCATCTATGATGTTGGGAAGTACGTTAGCCATAGTATTTGGTACTTTTTGGTCTATTGCTGTAGCTCCTATATCATTAGGTATGGCTGCCTTTATCGGTGCTGTAGCATTTTTAGGACTAGCACAGAAGATGCCTATGACATCTTGCGTATTTATGCTTGAGTTGACTAGATTTTCCGTAGAGATGTTCTTCCCTATAGCTTTAACAATGGGGACAGCTCTTATGGTAGAGCAAATCATTCAATCAAAATTAAATAGCGCTAAGTAGCAATAAATAACAGTTAATAAAAGTAAATATAATATATAGAAAAGAAGCGGATAGTTGAGTTAATCAACTATCCGCTTTTAATGTATATGTAATTATACAATTTTTGCGTTCTTATCGTATTCCTCGCCACCCGCATCAGGAAGCATGCCGTATTCTACAGTCCATAAGTGTTTATATTTTAGCGCTTGATTGTGAATACGTTCAATTTGCGTTTCATCTGTACGAGCTATGCGAGCTGGGATTCCAACAACTAAAGAATTAGGTGGGATTACAGTGTTCTCCTTTATGACTGCACCAGCAGCAATAATAGAACCAGAGCCAATATGACAACCGCTCAATACAATAGCGCCCATTCCAACTAATACATTATCTTCGATAGTACTAGCGTGTACTATTGCACCATGGCCAATTGTTACATAATCTCCAAGAATGCAAGCCTTGTCGTCATCAACGTGTAATACAGAGTTATCCTGTACATTAGAATAGCGACCTACTACAATTTTATTTACATCACCGCGAAGTGCACAGTTTTGCCAAATGGAAGCATATTCTTTTAGTTCAACATCACCTGCAAGTTCTGCGCCAGGCATAACACAGCTTTTAGGATCTAATTTAGGGTATTTTCCGTGAAATGGTAACATGAGGGACTCCTATGATATTAACTATACGATTTCAATAAGGCGTTGTGCTTTACGAATAGACATAATGGCTTCATTCATTACTGTTTGCACGATAGTGTGAGCAGGTTCAATAGTAGTGAGTCGGTTTAAGCCTTGGCCGACTTGCACAGCGCCGTTTACAACATCGCCATCGATAGCAGCACGTTTATTAGTGCCTTGGGACATTTTAGTGCGCTCTTCAGGCGTAGTAACACCATCTGTTTCGGCAGCTAAGTAACGCGTAGTGAATTCGTTTTTTAAGCTACGTACTCCACCGTGCCCGGAGAGCAGACCCGTTACAACAGAGTCTGTATCTGTGGCTTTGATAATTGCTTCTTTCATATTTATGTGGGCTTGGCATTCTTCAGCTAACAAAAAACGGGAACCCATTTGTACACCTTCAGCTCCCATCAACAATGCTGCTGCAATACCACGACCATCTACGATAGCGCCTGCTACAATAACAGGAATGGAAATCTCAGGTAAAATATTTTCCATCAAGGACATGGTTGTTTGGCTACCAATATGTCCACCAGCTTCCATACCCTCAATAATAATTGCATCAGCACCAGCTTCTTCAATACGTTTAGCAAGTTTTAGAGATGGGACAACAGGGATAACTTTAATGCCTGCATCTTGCAATGGTTTAATATATGGTACAGGATTGCCTGCTCCAAGTGTTACAAATGCAGGCTTTTCTTCAATGATAATATCTACTAATTCGTCTTTATTGGGAGCCATTAACATGAGATTGACTCCGAAAGGCTTATCCGTTAAGTCTTTACAGGCACGAATCTCGTTGCGCGTCCATTCTGCATCACGACCACCAAGAGCAATTACACCTGTAGCACCTGCATTAGCTACGGCAGCAACTAGTTTGTGTTCGGATACCCAAGCCATAGCACCTTGGATGATAGGGTATTCGATTTGTAAAAGTTGTGTTAACGCTGTTCTCATAAAGCCTCCTATGATAACAATTAAATTTACTGAAACTTTATTAAACTTTTATACGAGAATTTTATATAAGAATAATTTTATTTTCTTATATAAGAAATAGAGCATTAATAAAGTCAAGAATATATCAGTATATACTTATATACTAAAGAGATTAAGCATATTATTGTTTGGAGAGTATATGTAATCATATAATCTCTTCTCTATATAATAGTATAATATAGTAATTATGTACACCTTAGATAAGGTTATTATAGTTATTTATTTAAACAATATGTTTTCAGAATTAATTTCTAATTATCGGATTAGAATAAAATGTTTAGCAGTAGTCTAAAGATAAAAAAACTAAATGATAATATATTTCAAATGAGTTAAGTAGTAGGAAACCGCATAGTATCTATGATTATTAAATATTATAAAAAATGAGAAAATAAGAAAATGAGTATTGAAAAGTTTCGATGTCTTTGATATACTACATTACAGATAGAGTATCTGAATTAATTAAAGATAAACATTAAACAATAATTTTCAAGTGAAGGAGGAAATACACATGGAAAAATATGTATGCGTAGTATGTGGTTGGGTTTATGACGAAGCTGTTGAAGGCGTAAAATTCGAAGATCAACCAGCTGATTATGTTTGCCCTATTTGCGGTGTTGGTAAAGACCAATTCGAAAAAATGTAATTGACTTACCAAAAGGCTATCTTAAGTCCACTTGAGATAGTCTTTTTTATTTGACAAAGCACCATGTCATGTTTATAATATTATGAGTCGAGGTAAGATTATGAAACTGCAAGTAGAGCAAGCAAAAGAACATATAGGAAAGAAATTTCCTTATAGCTATACGATATCAGCCTCTGAGCTTGGTGACGTAACTGCTTTTCCTTGGAGCCGTCATGATATAACCATTAGTGGTGAGTTTTGGTTTGATGGTCAAAATTACATCGTTCAAGGTTCGATTCAGTCTAAAGGCAATTATGATTGTTCCCGTTGTTTAAATACAACAGAACATTATCGAAAAGATTTCTTTCAGGAAATCTTTAGTGATTGTCGAGATGCTACGGATGATGTGACTTCTTTTGATGGAGAAGAAATTGACTTAACTGAACTAATTAGGGATACATTAATCATCAATGAGCCCTCTCAAGTGTTATGTCAGGATGATTGCAAAGGATTGTGCGTTCATTGCGGAGCAAATTTGAATGTTTCACCTTGTTCTTGTGAATCCTTTGTGGTGGATCCTCGATTTGCAGAGTTATGTGCTTTGCTTGATGAGAAAGATGATAGATTATCCTAATGATTGTACTAAGGAGGTGCAGATAATGGCAGTACCTAAACGTAGATTGTCTAAATGTCGTCGCGATCGTCGTCGTGCTAATTGGAAATTAGAAGCTCCTGGTTATGTAGCATGTCCACAATGCCACGAACCTAAGATGCCTCATCGTGTTTGCCCTACATGTGGTCACTATAAAGGTGAACAAGTTGTAGCTAATGCTTAATATGTGAGCAGAGAGAGACGCCTACTTTGTAGGCGTCTTTTTTATATGCTTTCAAAATATACACTCATATTTTTATATGTTTTGTTATCAATAGCAAGTGTCACTATTTTATAGTAAGATTATTCTATAAGATCGTGACACATTTTTATTTTTTATAAACAATAATACTAAAATATAAAAAAACAACTATATTTTGTATATGCTATGAAAATATCTTACTATATGTATGAAAAGTCTTGCCAATAAGGGAATTATTGTATATACTTAGGATGTAATATTAATACTAGGTCATAAAAGGTGGTCCCATGAGTCGGTTAAAGAAGCAAGAGCGCCAGAAGCAGTTACAAGAAAAACTGAATATTACGCCATTTCTTACTGATGAAGAATTGGCAACACACTTTGGTGTAAGTGTGCCAACAATTCGTCTTGATCGACTAGAATTGGGTATTCCTGAATTGCGTGAACGCATTCGTGTTATGGCTACAGGTCAATCACATGAAATGGTAGAACATGTATCATATGAAGTGGTTGGTGAATTGATTGATGTCACCGAGGGGCACCAAGCATTATCTATGTTACGTACTACGGCTGATATGGAAGATCAATTCGGATATGTAGAACCGCAGTATTTATATGCTCAAGCAAATTCCCTTGCAAAAGCGGTTATGGGGACGACTGTTTGCTCTGCGGAAGTTGGAAATATAAAATATAAGAACCCAGTAGGATCTGGTACTAATTTGGTAGCGAAAGCAGAAATTATTCGTCGCCGAGGTAATAAGTTCTTTATTTGGGTTATAATAAGAGATAAAATAAAAGAAGTGTTTCGCGCAAAATTTATTATGGAATCCGTAGAGAATAGGGTGTAAATTATGAAAATTGCAATAGACGCCATGGGTGGCGACTTTGCTCCAATGGAGACTGTACTTGGATCCATTGAAGCCGTACGAGCAAATCAACACATTGAAGTGGTGCTCGTCGGCGATGAGCAGCAAATTTTTGATATATTAGAAGCTAATAATGAAGCTAAGAATCCACGTATTTCTGTACATCATGCTAGCCAGGTAATCGGTATGGATGAACATCCAGGTCAAGCATTGCGCAAGAAAAAAGATGCATCTGTTGTGGTCGCTACTTCGTTGGTTCGGGATAATCGTTGTGATGCTGTAATTGCTCCAGGTAGTACGGGAGCTGCTGTTGCAGCGGCTTTATTTGGGCTTGGTCGCATTAAAGGTATTGATCGCCCTGTCATTGCAACTCCAATGCCAACGGTAAGTGGTATAACAGTTATGTTAGACTCTGGTGCAAATTCTAATTGTAAACCTAAACATCTTGTACAAGGAGCTTTAATGGGCTCTGAATACGCTAAGCTTTTATTAGGAAAAGAAAATCCTACCGTGGGATTGTTAAATATTGGTGAAGAGGCCACAAAGGGGAACGATGTCGTATTGGCGACGTATCCGATTTTGGAGGGTATGAAGACTATCAATTTTAAAGGTAATATTGAAGGTCGTGATATTCCTAAAGGTGCCGTTGATGTTGTCGTATGTGATGGATTCGTAGGCAATGTGGTACTTAAATTTGCGGAAGGGTTAGTAACAGGTCTTACGCAATTAGTAAAGGATAGCATTATGGCAGGAAGTATTTTTGCCAAGATAGGAGCTATGCTTGTAAAGCCAGCCTTGAAAAAGATGGCAAAACGTTTGGATCACACAGAAAATGGTGGTGCTCCACTTTTAGGAGTTAATGGGGTATTCATGATTGCTCATGGTAGTTCTAAAGCAAAAGAAATAAAAACTGCTATTGAAATTGCTAGTGATTTAGTAGAGCGTAAAATTATTCAACACATAAGAGAAACGATGGATATTGAAGGAGCCTTAAAGTATGACTATGATGAATAAACCTGTAGGAATCATTGGTACTGGGAGCTTCCTTCCTGACAATGTAGTAACAAACTTTGATCTTGAAAAAATGGTTGATACCAATGATCAATGGATTAGAGAGCGTACGGGTATAGAAGAACGACGCATTGCACCGGAAGGTATGAATACATCCTATATGGCGACCGAGGCAGCAAAAAAAGCTATGCAAATGGCTAATGTCTCTGCAGAGGATATCGACATGATTATCTTTGCTACCTTAACACCAGATATGATTATTCCTTCGGCAGCTTGTGTATTGCAAGCAAATTTAGGAGCTAAAAACGCTGCAGCCTATGATTTACAAGCGGCGTGCTCTGGGTTTGTATATGGATTGATTACTGCTGCTAGTTATATTAGCTCTGGTATTTATAAAAAAGTACTCGTTGTGGGGGCAGAAATTCTTTCTCGTCGAGTAAACTGGAATGATCGTGGTACATGTATCCTCTTTGGTGATGGTGCTGGGGCTGCAGTAGTATCTGAAGTACCTGAAGGCTATGGCATTAAAGGTATTGACATGGGCGCCGATGGCACTGGAGGATCAGCGCTTTGCATTCCTGCAGGTGGCACTGCTGTAGTAGCAAATGATCAACGCGTAGAAGAGGGCTTAACATTTATTCATATGGATGGCCCTGAAGTATATAAATTTGCCGTTAAAACGATGGGACGTACGGTTTTAAAATCCTTAGAACGTGCTGATATGGAGTTAAATGAATTAGATTACTTCATTCCTCATCAAGCGAATATTCGTATTATTGATTCGGCAGCCAAACGTTTACATCTGCCGATGGAAAAAGTTTTTGTTAATTTACATAAGTATGGTAATACATCTGCCGCGTCTGTAGCGATTGCACTTGATGAAGCTAATCGCGAGGGACGTTTCAAACGCGGTGATAATGTTGCGTTTGCAGGATTTGGTGCAGGCCTAACATGGGCAAGCCTGGTCTTGAAATGGTATTAAGGAGGACACATCAAGATGATTAAGACTGACATTTGTGATTTATTGCAGATTGAGTATCCAATCTTTCAAGGTGGCATGGCTTGGCTCGGTACTGCAGAATTAGCAGCAGCCGTTTCTGAAGCTGGTGGACTTGGGATTATTGGTGCTGGTCATATGCCTCCTGATATTTTCCGTAATGAAATCCATAAATTAAAAGAGCGCACTAGTAAGCCTTTTGGCTGTAATATCATGCTCATGTCTCCATTTGTAAAAGAGGTTATGGAAGTAGTCGTGGAAGAACGTGTTCCTGTTATCACTACAGGTGCAGGTAATCCTGGTGTTTATGTTCCCGCTTTGAAAGAAATTGGTACAAAAGTTATTCCTGTAGTTGCATCAGTATTACTAGCAAAGCGCTTATTACGTGGTGGTATTGATGCAATTATTGCTGAAGGTACAGAGTCTGGTGGTCACGTAGGTGATATTACAACTATGGCATTAATTCCTCAAGTAGTTGATGCTGTAGATGTACCAGTTATTGCTGCCGGAGGTATTGCAGATGGTCGTGGTATGGCTGCGGCATTTGCATTAGGTGCTAAAGCGGTACAAATGGGGACACGATTCGTATTATCCGAAGAATGTATTGCCCATGAAAATTATAAAAATGCTGTATTGAAAGCAAAAGATCGTGCTACAGTTATGACTGGTTTAACAACAGGTCATCCTGTACGTATTATAGATAATGCGTTAGCTCATAAATATAAATCCCTTGAATTCAGTGGTGGCTCTAAAGAGGAATTGGAAGCATTAGGTGCTGGTACACTTCGTTTAGCTGCTATTGAGGGTAATGTAAAAGAAGGTTCTGTAATGATTGGTCAAATTTCTGGTATGTTAACAGATGTTAAACCATGTGAAACTATCATTAAAGATATTATGACTGAAGCTGAAACTGTGATTAAGAATCTTCAAGGTCTTAGTAAATAAGGAGGCCCCTAATGAAAACGGCATTTGTTTTTCCTGGTCAAGGTTCTCAAAAAGTAGGCATGTTACAAGATTTGTATAATGCGTACCCTATTGTGAAACAACGTTTTGAAGAAGCCGACGAGGCACTTGGTTATTCCATCAGTAAATTATGCTTTGAAGGTCCTGATACAGAGCTCGTTAAAACAGCAAATACACAACCAGCTATTTTGACTGCATCCGTAGCTTGTTATGAAATTCTAAAAGAACAAGGCTTTACGCCTGACATCGTAGGCGGGCATAGTCTTGGTGAGTATAGTGCTCTAGTAGCAGCCGGTGTATTGAACTTTAAAGACGCAGTATATGTAGTTCATAAACGCGGTGAATATATGCAAGAAGCTGTGCCATTGGGTAAAGGCGCTATGGCAGCAATTTTGGCATTACCTCGTGAGCAAGTTGTAGAAATTTGTGAAGATGTAAATGCTTCTGTAGGTTCTGTACAAGCAGTTAATTTCAATTGCCCTGGACAAATCGTTATTGCCGGTGAAACTGCAGCGGTGGAAACAGCAGCTGAAAAAATGAAAGAAGCAGGAGCAAAACGCGCAGTAATGCTTCCGGTAAGTGCTCCATTCCACAGCCGTTTGATGGAACCCGCAGCTCTTCGGTTAAAGGAAGAGTTGGATAAGATCCAAGTGTGTGATGCACAAATTCCTGTAGTTGCAAATGTTACTGGCAAGATTTTGACTAATGCCAATGACATTAAAGAGTCCTTAGTTACTCAAGCCGCTAACCCTGTCTTGTGGGAAGATTGTGTAGCTGAAATGGTAAACTTTGGTGTTACTCGCTTTGTTGAAGTGGGGCCTGGGAAAGTACTCACAGGTTTTACTAAAAAGATCAACAAAGATATGGAATTAGCTAATGTTGAAGACATTGCATCCTTAGAGAAAACGCTTGAATTTTTGAAGGGGGTTCGATAAAATGCATTTAGAGGGTAAAGTAGCCATTGTAACTGGCGCATCCCGTGGCATTGGTCGCGCTGTAGCTATCAATCTAGCACAATCTGGTGCTGATGTTGTTGTAAACTATAGCGGTAGCGAAGGTGCAGCGCAAGAAACTGTTGAAGCTGTACAAGCGTTAGGCCGCAAAGCCATTAAAATTAAAGCTAATGTAGCAAATGCTGATGAAGTTGCTTCCATGGTGGAAGAAGCTCATAAAGAATTTGGTCACATTGACATTCTCGTAAATAATGCGGGTATTACGCGTGACGGTTTGTTGATGAGAATGAAAGACGAAGATTTTGATGCTGTAATTGATATCAACCTTAAAGGTGTATACTTAGTAACTAAAGCAGTATCTAAAATCATGATGAAACAACGTTCTGGTCATATTATCAACATGACATCTGTTGTAGGTGTTATGGGTAATGCTGGTCAAACTAACTACGCTGCTTCTAAAGCGGGCGTAATTGGTTTTACTAAGTCCTGTGCTAAAGAATTGGCTAGCCGTGGTATTACAGTTAATGCTATTGCTCCAGGCTTTATCAACACAGATATGACCGATGTATTACCAGAAAAAGTTAAAGAAGCTATGGTTACTGAAATTCCATTGGGCCGTATGGCTGATGCTGAAGAAGTAGCTACAGTAGTAACATTCCTTGCTAGCGATTTTGCTAATTATATTACGGGTCAAGTCATCAATGTTGATGGTGGCATGGTAATGTAGTTGTAAAATTAGACTATATATAAATACACTTTGAAAGGAGGTGAACCACTAATGAACACTTTCGATAAAGTTAAAGCAATCGTTGTGGAACAATTAGGCGTTGATGAAGCTGAAGTTACCATTGATTCTACATTCATCGACGACTTAGGCGCTGACTCCTTAGATATCGTTGAATTGATCATGGCATTTGAAGAAGAATTCAATGTTGAAATCCCTGACGACGTTGCAGAAAAAATTAAAACCGTTAAGGATACAGTAGAATATATTGATTCTGCTAAATAAGCTGTAAAGCTAACAATTCAACCGAACGGGAGGCCGAGTGGCCTCCCAACCGGTTTTATTTACAGGAGGATTTGATAGTGAAGCTCCCTGAACTTCGCATTGGGAATCTAGTGGCCAAAGTACCTATTATTCAAGGTGGTATGGCGATTAGATTGTCTACAGCTCGCTTGGCAGCAGCCGTTGCAAATGAAGGTGGTATCGGCCTTATTGCGGCATCGGGCTTGCCTTTCGATGAATTACGATACGAAATACAATTAGCTAGAAAATTATCACCTACGGGTATTATTGGTATAAATGCGATGGTAGCAGCAACTCAATTTGCTGGTTTAGTAAAGACTGCCATCGAAGAAGGCATTGATCTTGTAGTAGCAGGTGCTGGTTTTTCAAGAGATATGTTCGCAATGGGCAAAGAGTCTGGTACTCCTATTGTACCAATTGTTTCGTCCGCAAAATTAGCTCGCATTTCTGAAGGTTTAGGTGCTGCAGCTGTAATCGTAGAAGGCTGTGAAGCTGGTGGACACCTGGGGACGGATCGTTCCGCTCGAGAAATCGTTCCCGAAGTTGTAGCAGCGGTAAAAAACATTCCAGTAATTGCTGCTGGTGGTGTTCTAGATGGCCGTGATATCGTTGAAATGTTAAAAATCGGTGCTAGTGGTGTTCAAATGGGTAGCCGTTTTGCTGCTTCTGATGAATGTAATGCATCTGATGAATTGAAAAAAATGTATGTACGAGCTACAAACCCTGAGGATATAGTATTGATTCAAAGTCCTGTTGGTTTGCCTGGTCAAGCAATAAAAAACAAATTTGCTGAATCTGTTTTAGATGGTACTGTAGCGCCTCCAACGGTGTGTGATAACTGTTTAAAACATTGTTCCCATAAATTCTGCATTATCCGTGCTCTTTCTCGCGCACAACAAGGTGATGTGGAAACGGGGTTGGTGTTCTCTGGCAATAATATGAGAAAAGTCGATAAGATTATGCCAGTTAAAGATATCTTTGCACAATTGAAACAGCAAGTAGCAGAGATTGATTAATTTAAAGGGCTGTATAGCTATAAGAGGTGGAATAATTGGAAAAACGTGTAGTAATTACTGGCTTAGGGGCAGTGACTCCTGTAGGTATCGGTAAAGAGAACTTCTACAATGCGTTATTGGCAGGTCAATCTGGTATTGGGCCGATTACACGCTTTGACGCATCTGACTATGCAACACGCATTGCGGGTGAAGTAAAAGATTTTGATATTACAAACTATGGGGTAGACAAAAAAGAAGCTCGTCGTATGGACCGTTCTGTAGAATTTGCTATCGGCGCAGCTGTTCTTGCTTGTGAAGATGCTGATCTTGATTTAGATAAAGCAGATTTAGATCGCTGTGGTACTGTAGTTGGTACAGGTATAGGCGGCATTGACTCTATCCATGAGGTGTATGAAACATTATTCGAGAAAGGTCCTGGCCGCGTAAGTCCATTTGCAGTACCTATGATGATTGCAAATATGACATCTGCACGCGTATCTATTCGCCTTGGGCTTAAAGGTCCAGTTATTACCGACGTAACTGCTTGTACTTCTGGTACAAATGCGATTGGTGATGCATTCCGTATCATCCAACGTGGTGATGCTGACGTGATGTTTGCTGGTGGTACTGAAGCTGCGGTATCTCCGGCTGCTGTAGCTGGTTTTGCGGCTATGAAAGCTATGTCTACACGCAATGACGAGCCAACAAAAGCGTCCCGTCCATTTGACCGTGACCGTGATGGTTTCGTAATGGGTGAAGGTTCTGGTATCGTAGTTCTTGAAGAATTAGAACACGCAAAGGCACGCGGTGCACATATCTATGCTGAAGTTGTGGGTTATGGTAGTAATGGTGATGCTTACCACATCACTGCACCAGCTCCAGGTGGTGTTCAAGCTCGTAAATGTATGGAATTAGCAATTAAAGATGCAGGTATCGACCCTAAAGACGTTAACTACATCAATGCTCATGGTACATCTACTGGCCTTAATGACCAAAATGAAACATTAGCTATTAAAGAATTGTTCGGCGATCATGCTAAAAATATCGCTGTTAACTCTACTAAATCCATGACAGGTCACTTATTGGGTGCTGCTGGTGCTATTGAAACTATCGTAATGGCAATGGCGATTGAAACTGGTAAAGTTCACCCTACAATTAACTGTGACAATCCTGATGAAGGTTTGGATCTGGACTATGTTCGTGAAGGTGCACGTGAACTCCAAGTAAAATGTGCACTTTCTAACTCTTTCGGTTTTGGTGGTCATAACGGTACACTTTGCATTCGCCGTTATGAAGCTTAATGGTTACTATCGAAACGCATAAGAGTAAGATAACACAAGCTCGTGAAGAATCTCTTCATGAGCTTGTTGCTCGTTTAGACATACCTGTGTCAGATATATCCATTATAGATTGTGCTTTTACACATACTTCTTATGCGAATGAACATAAATCAAAGCATATTCATCACAATCAGCGATTAGAGTTTTTAGGCGATGCTGTTTTGGATCTTATTATTGGGGAATACCTATTTAAGACATATCCAGATATGGCTGAAGGTAATTTAACGAAAATTAAGGCCGCTACAGTGTGTGAAGATTCTTTAGCATCTGTGAGCCGTTCTTTGAAACTAGGACAATATTTATTGCTCGGTCATGGAGAACACGCTTCCGGTGGTAATGATCGAAACTCTATATTAGCGGATACCTTTGAGTCTCTCATCGGTGCTATTTATATTTCTACAGATTATCAAACGGCTATGGTCTTCGTTTTAAAACATTTAACTACTTATATCATGCAAGCCTTAGAAGGTAAGCGGGGCAAAGATTATAAGACATTATTACAAGAATATGTGCAAAGAGATGGGGATAAACATATTGTTTATCATTTGCTCAGTGAAAGTGGTCCCGACCATGCTAAAACCTTCCATATGGAGGTTGAAATCAATGGTGTTACTTACGAGGCCGGCTCTGGTAAAAGTAAAAAAATTGCAGAACAACATGCGGCTCAATTGACTTTAGAAAAGTTGATGGCTGATAAATAGAAAAGCGCCGAATGGCGCTTTTTTTTGTATAATAGTATGTGAGTAATAATCTATATAATAGTAGATGAGTAATAATTTTCACATAAGAAGAGGAGGTGTCTATGAAACCATTTGGTATGATTCCCTTTTTTATACCTCACGTAGGTTGTCCCTATGTGTGTACATTTTGTAATCAATCTCGTATTACGGGCCAATCTGGTATTAGTCACCTAACTTCAGATTATATACAACAAACAATTAAAGACTATGTAGGCACAAAACGGTGCGAGAAGTTTTGGGAGGTTGCCTTTTATGGGGGATCATTTACGGCTATTCCTAAAGATTTACAACATAAATTATTAATGCCTGCCTATGAAATGCTTCAACAGGGAATCATTGATGGCATACGTTGCTCTACAAGACCTGATGCTGTAGGTGATGAAGCGATTACATTATTACAGTCTTATGGAGTAAAAACTGTAGAACTTGGTGTGCAGTCTATGAATGATGGTATTTTAGTCGATGCTAAGAGGGGGCACACGGCACAAGAGGTAGTAGAGGCTGTTGCACGATTAAAACAGCGTGATATGACCGTTGGGGTTCAACTTTTACCAGGACTAAAAGGAGAGACATGGCAAACCATAATAGAAACGGCCATTGCAGTAGCCGCATTACGACCTGATTTTGTACGTATCTATCCCGTACTAGTTATAGAAAATACAGAGCTAGCCGACCAGTATAGAGCTGGAGAATATGAACCACTAAGTACTGAGCTAGCTATACAGTATTGTTCATTTTTAAAAGATTGGTTTGAACAGCATGGTATTGAAGTCATTCGCACGGGGTTACAAAGTACAGAAGAATTAGATTCCGGCAATAGCTTAGTGGCAGGTCCATATGAGCCCGCTATGGGAGAGCTGGTTGTGAACGAACAGTATAAGCAGCGAATTGAACGTTGTATTGATGAGCATGTATCTCAGTTTAAGTACTTAATAAGTAATGATTGTTTTAGTTTAATTGAAGATGCTACTTATGGAAGCTTAAAATTAAGTAGAGTTAATGTTGATAATAGTGGATGTATAGATAACACTAATAATGATAGAACAAATTATATTAGGACTAATGGTATTCCTGTAAAGCATAATATTGTTATTTCTTATCCGAGATGCTTAACATCTAAGGTGCGAGGCCTTAATAATCGAAACGTTAAATACTTTCAGATTCAGTATCCGCAGTATGCATTTGAATGGTGTGAAGAACGCACGAGAAATACCGTTCGTTGCTGTATTGATGGCCTGCAATATGTGTTATAATAAAAGATATGATTATTTAGGGTTGTTGGTAGAAAGGAGGCAGTCATGCAATTACTTCGGTTGGAATTAAAGGGCTTTAAATCGTTTGCGGATAAAACGATTGTAAAATTCTCACCAGGAATGACTGCCGTTATTGGTCCTAACGGAAGTGGTAAAAGTAATATTACGGATGCAATGAAATGGGTTTTAGGGGAATCCAATGTGCGTAATTTGCGCGGACAAAAAGCAGAGGATATTATTTTCTCTGGTACGGAAAAGCGCAAACCTATGAGCGCTGCTGAGGTTACACTTGTGTTTGACAATAGTGACCAACAATTAGATATAGATATGGCTGAGGTAGCCATTACACGCCGTATATACCGCACTGGTGAAAGTGAGTTTCTTGTCAATAAGCGATCTTGTCGTTTAAAGGACATACATCTTTTACTAGCAGATACCGGTCTTGGTAGAGATTCTATGGCCATCATTGGTCAAAATCGAATTGATGCTATCTTGAATTCTAAGCCTGAAGAACGGAGATTGATTTTTGAAGATGTAGCAGGTATTTCTCGCTTTAAGATCAATAAAGAAGATGCGTTGCGTCGTATTGCTAGCACAGACCGTAATATGGAGCGTGTACGAGACGTAATGGCTACCATTGAAGAGCAATTAGGACCTTTGTCTGAAAAAGCGGAAAAGACTAAAAAGTATATGACCTTAAGCCGCACAAAGCGCGATTATGATGGGGCATTAGGCTTTCACAATTATAAGACCTCTGATCGTCTTTTGACGCGTTTTGAAAATGATAATATTGCCTTTAAAGATGAAGAAATTGAGCTTCAAACTGAATTGTCTAAATTAGAGGCTCGTCGTCACGAATTGCAATCGTCCTCGTCAAAAGAGCAGGAACAGCTTAAGTTGTGGGAGGCTCAGTATACTGAAAAGCAACGTGATGAAGAACGCTTAGCTGGCCATTTACGTCTCTTAGAAGAGCAACTAAAAACAGCGCGCCGTGAATTAGATGAAACTTCTATGCGCATTAGCGAGCTAGAGGCTACGCAAAAGGGCGAGGAGCAACAATTGCGCATCTTAAATCAATTGATTCAAGATGAAAGTGCTCAATTAGTAGAGAAAGAGTCTAATTTAGAAGAATTAGAAGAGACCTACAAAAAGGCTGTTGAAGATGTAAGGGCAGAACAAGCTAAGTTCCAATCCTTGCAATCCGATCGAGAGGCTTTTGAGCAACGTCAATTAGAAGTTGTGAGTGCTATTGAAACGGCTAAGGCTAGTATTCGGAGCTTAGAAGCTCGCAAGGTAGAAAGCAAAAATCAATGTGCTATTCTAGAATCTGAAATAGCACAGGTAGATAGTGAACTACAAGTCGCTCGTTCTGAATTTGAAGAGCTAGGCCAAAAGTTTAATGCCTTATCTGCTCAACGACAAGCCCTCGTTGATGATGCTAAGAATGCGGCTATGAAAGCGCGTGAAGAGCGTAAGGAGTTACAAAAGCTGCGCACTCAAGAACAACGTGCAAAAGGTCGTTTAGAACTCTTAGCACAGTGGGAGGAACAGCACGAAGGCTATTTAGAAGGTACTAAGAATATCCTCAATGGTAAAGGTTCTTGGCGTGAACAGATTACGGGCGCTGTTGGCGAGCTCTTTACGGTAGAGGACAAATATACTACGGCTATCGAAACGGCATTAGGCGGTAGTGTTAACCACGTTGTAACTACTACAGCTCGCGCTGCTGCGGAGGGTGTCAACTATTTGAAATCTATCCAAGGTGGTCGTGTAACCTTCTTGCCGATGGATTCAGTAAAAGGTAAACCATATGATACACCGGCTTTACATGAAAGCTGTGTATTAGGCACTGCTGTTGATTGTATTTCCTTTGATAATAAGTACGCCCATATTTTCCAATACTTGTTGGGACGCACCTTGGTAGTATCCTCCATGGATGATGCCATTGGATTACAGAAAAAATACAATCAGCAATTGCGCATCGTAACCCTTACAGGGGAACAATTCCAACCTGGTGGTTCGTTAACCGGTGGTGCCACAAAGCGCAAGCGTGCTTCTGTATTGAGCCGCAAAGAAGAGGCTGCTAGCCTTGAACAAGAGCTAGTACAAATTGAAGAACAAATTCAATCTTTAACTGCTAACTTAGAACGACTTGAAAAACGGGTTGAAGAGTCTGAGAAAGAACGAGTTGCCCTTGATGAAAGCTATCAACATACGAACTTACTCTATGTGGCTAGCGAAACAAAGGTACAAAATATACAACATCAGATAGATCGTAAGAAACGTGTTCTATCAGAAGAAGAGCAACGTTTAGTACAAATTGATATTGATTTGGCTACTACAACGGCTAACTTGAAAGATCAAGAAACAGCATTAGCTTCCTTGCAAGAGAATCATGGTGTGGATGGTAATCAAGGGGCGTTGATGGATCGATTGACTGTGTTGCAAAAGGTGCAACAAGAGGCGTATGAAGCTTTTACAAAAGCTCGCCTTACTTGTGATACCTTACGACATACGATTCAGGAACGGGAAACACAACGTGAACAGCGTAATCAATCTATTTCTAGTATTATTGAGCGCTTAACACCACTTCGTAATTTGTTAGTGAGTACTACACAACGCTATGAAGAGGAAATACCTAAGGCTCAGGAAGTTGCAGAACAAGAGTTGGCCTCTGCTACGGCTGAGGTTGAACGATTACGTGCTCTTCGCGATGAAGCCTATGATAAAACATCTACGGGGCGCGAGGAAATGGAATCTATCCTCAGTGAGCAAGACCGATTAAATCAACGCTATAAAGTGGTGCAAGGTCGTCTTGTTGATATGGAAGGTAAAATTACACGTCATCGCATGGATTGTGAGCGCTTTATAGAAGAATTACAAGAGCTAGGCTTTACATTGGAAGATGCTCAAGCCCTTCGCATTGAAGGTTCCGTTAATGATTGGAAGGATGAGCAAGCTCGTTTGATGGCCGAAATTGCCGAATTGGGTCCAGTCAATCCAAATGCCGTTGAGGAATATGAAGAGACTAAAGAACGCTATGATTTCTTAACCACACAATTAGCTGATTTAGATACGGCAAAGACGCAATTACAGGCGGTTATTGCCGAAATGGATAAGGCTATGAGTACACAGCTATACGATGTATTGGATGTGGTAGGCCGTAGATTCCAAGAGGTATTCAGCCAATTGTTTGGCGGTGGTACTGCGCAAATTGTACTGACTGATCCAGATAATATTTTGACGGGTGGTATCGATTTCTATATTCAACCACCAGGGAAAAAGCGTCAACAATTGACACTTTTATCGGGTGGTGAACGTGCTCTTACGGTTATCGCTTTATTGTTCTCATTCCTCGATTATCGTCCAGCTCCGTTCTGCGTGCTTGACGAAGTTGACGCGGCGCTTGACGAAGCCAATGTTGAACGATTTAGTTCCTACTTAAATCGAGTAAATAAAGAAACACAATTTATCGTTGTATCTCACCGTAAAAAGACGATGGAAGCTGCCGAAGTACTTCAAGGGGTAACAATGGTGGAACGCGGTGTATCGCGATTATTAACAGTAGCATTTGAAGATGTGAAGGAGGATCTAGCATAATGGCATTTGGATTCTTTGATAGAATTAAAGACGGTTTAGAAAAAACTCGTAAGTCTTTTGTAAAAAATGTAGAAAGCATCGTTATTGGTTATGCGCAAATCGATGATGATTTTTTAGATGATTTAGAAGCAGTTATGCTTACTAGTGATCTAGGCCCTAAGACGACAGAATACTTGATGAAAGAAATTCGTCGTGGTGTAACAGAAGGTATCATCAATCATACAGGCGATGTAATGCCGTTCATGGAAGACCGCATCACGGAAATGCTCATCGATCAAGAAGATGAAATTACTTTGCATCATCCTGAGGTTATCCTCGTAGTTGGTGTAAATGGTGTCGGTAAAACAACGACAATCGCTAAATTGGCCAATTATTATACTAAAGAAGGTAAAAAGGTTATCATTGTAGCAGGTGATACATTCCGTGCTGCTGCAGCTGACCAATTATCCATTTGGGCTGATCGCGTTGGTGTGCCGATTGTTAAACATAAAGAAGGTGCAGATCCTGCTGCCGTTGTATATGATGCAATGGAAGCTGCGAAAGCTCGTAATGCAGACCTCGTTATCGTAGATACGGCTGGTCGTCTACATACTAAGGTTAACCTTATGGAAGAGCTTAAAAAGATGGGACGCGTAGCGAATAACCACGTAGAAGGTGCGCCGCATCAAACATTGCTTGTTTTAGATGGTACTACGGGTCAAAATGCAGTAAGTCAAGCTAAATTATTTGGTCAAGCTGTACCAGTAAATGGTATTGTTGTAACTAAACTAGATGGTACGGCAAAAGGCGGCGTAGTTATCTCTATTAAAGAGGAACTAGGCGTACCCGTACGCTGGATTGGCGTTGGCGAAGGTATGGATGACTTGCGTCCATTTAATGCAAAAGAATTTGCTAATGCATTATTTAATAAAGGAATGATTCAAGGTGACAAATAAATATAACCGGGAATTCTTACTTGAATATGTAGAATCTGAAAATAAAAAAAATGAATGTAATGTTAGCCTAGAAAATATGAATAAGATAGTTAGCTTAATCGAGTACTTCGGTATTGAACTATATCGCCCCATTACGAGATTGCTACTTTCAAACTGGGAAGAAATTACAGAACGTATTAATAACTATACTGAATCAGATTGGATGATGGCTGATGAGATCCAGAAGACCACACCTACACTAGATCGCTTTTCTATTGCTATGCTCATCGAAGTCTTAGAAGGTGAGGATACGTTGAATCAAGCGGAAAATGTAGGTCGTCGTTTGACGGATGAAGAGATGAAGGCCATCCGTAAACATCAGGATGAACAGTAATGAAGCATAGTACATATAATTACGAGGGGGGCCAACCATTTAAAGTGGAGGCGCCCTTTGCGCCTACAGGGGACCAACCTACTGCGATTCAATCCTTAACAGAAGGCATTGAACGCGGTGAATGGGCCCAAGTTTTGCTCGGTGCCACTGGTACTGGTAAGACCTTTACAATGGCCAAGGTTATTGAGGCAGTTCAAAAGCCGACCTTGATCATTGCTCACAATAAAACCTTGGCTGCTCAATTATGTAGCGAGTTTAAAAGTTTCTTCCCTAATAATGCGGTAGAATATTTTGTATCTTACTACGATTTTTATCAACCGGAGGCCTATATTCCTTCTAGTGATACCTATATCGAGAAGGATGCGTCTATTAATGATGAAATTGATAAACTGCGACATAGTGCTACGATGAGTCTTTTTGAGCGCCGCGATGTCATTATTGTTGCCTCTGTTAGCTGTATTTATGGCTTAGGTGACCCTGAGGACTATTCTGATCTCGTATTGTCCTTACGCTTAGGTCAAACGAAGTCGCGCGATGAAATCTTATCTAAACTCGTAGATATTCAATATACGAGAAATGATATGAACTTTATTCGCGGTACCTTCCGTGTACAAGGGGATACAATTGATATTTTCCCTGCCGCTTATAGTGAAAGAGCCATTCGGGTGGAGCTTTTTGGTGATGAAATCGACCGCCTCGTAGAGGTAGATTCCTTGACGGGTGAAGTTATTGCGGAACGAAAGCATGTTGCTGTCTATCCAGCATCTCACTATGTGACGACGAAAGAGAAGATGAATATTGCCGTAGAGCGTATAGAAGCCGAACTAGATGAACAGCTAGCGAAGTTAAAAGCTGCTGACCGTCTATTGGAGGCTCAGCGCTTAGAACAGCGTACCCGTTATGATATAGAAATGATGCAAGAAATGGGCTATTGCTCGGGCATCGAAAACTATTCACGTCATATGTCTGAACGCAAGGCTGGGGAAGCACCGTTTACATTGATTGATTATTTCCCAGATGATTTCCTCATCATGGTGGACGAGTCTCATGTGACGATGCCTCAAATTCGAGCTATGTACAATGGTGACCGTGCCCGTAAAGAATCTCTTATAGAATACGGTTTCCGGCTGCCTTCTGCACTCGATAATAGACCGCTTCAATTCGATGAATTTGTAGAGCGTATCAATCAAATTGTTTACGTATCGGCAACGCCTGGACCATACGAAATGGAAGTAGAAACGAATATTGCAGAGCAAATCATTCGTCCTACGGGCCTATTAGATCCATCTATAGAAATTCGTCCTATTAAGGGGCAAATGGATGATTTGCTTGGAGAAATTCATAAACGAGCTGCTAAGAACGAACGGGTTCTCGTTACGACCTTGACGAAGAAGATGGCTGAGGACTTAACGGAATTCTTGAAGGAAATGGGCGTACGAGTTCGTTATCTTCATTCCGATATTGTTACTATTGAGCGGGCTGAAATCATTCGTGATTTGCGGGCTGGCGTATTCGATGTATTAGTTGGTATCAACTTGCTTCGTGAAGGTCTCGATATGCCAGAGGTTTCTTTGGTTGCTATCTTAGATGCGGATAAAGAAGGTTTCTTGCGTTCCGATACGGCTATGATTCAAACTATAGGTCGTGCGGCTCGTAATGTGAATGGTCATGTTATCATGTACGCAGATCGTGTAACAGGTTCTATGCAACGGGCTATCGATGAAACCGACCGTCGTCGTGCCGTGCAAGAGGCTTATAATATTGAACATAATATTACGCCTAAATCTGTATCTAAAGATGTAAAAGAGCTAATCGAATTAACGAAAATCGAAGAAGATATGGTTACCGATGGAAAGGGACTTTCATCGAAAAAAGGAAAACAAAAAAAATCCTCAGAGGGCATGGACCATGGACACGAATCATATGTTCAAGATACATCAGCACCTAAGGTGGCAGATATAACACCGGAAGAATTGTACAATAAGATTGAAGAACTAGATCGTCAAATGAAGGCCGCCGCAAAGCAGCTTGAATTTGAAACCGCTGCTAAGTTACGTGATCAATTGGGCGTATTACGTCAACAATGGTCCGATATGCATAGTGCAGGAGATAGCAAGTTGAAGAAGCCTGCTTCTACCAAATCTAGAAAGCGGACAGGTTCAAAAAGTAAATCTTAGGAACAATTTTAAAAGATTGTAAGAAAACACATAGATTATATAGACTATATGTGCGATAATATACATATATTATTTCATGTTAGTAATCAGAGAGATGATGCCATTTGGTATCATCTCTTTAAATAGGAAAGATAATGAAAGATCAATTGATTGTAAAAGGTGCGCGTCAGCATAACCTAAAAAATATTGATATATCCTTGCCACGTGATCAGTTTATCGTCTTGACTGGACTCAGTGGCTCTGGTAAATCATCCTTAGCATTTGATACGATTTACGCAGAAGGGCAACGTCGTTATGTTGAGTCTCTGTCTGCATATGCCCGTCAATTCTTGGGACAAATGGATAAACCCGATGTCGATTATATTGAAGGTTTATCTCCAGCCATTTCTATCGACCAAAAGACGACGAGTCGTAACCCTCGCTCTACGGTTGGTACCGTAACGGAGATTTACGACTATTTACGTCTTTTATTTGCACGCGTGGGTCATGCACATTGCCCAGAGTGTGGTAAGCCTATTACACAACAAACAATACAACAAATGACAGATGATGTAATGAGCTTTCCTGAAGGTACTAAGGTTTTAGTGCTAGCCCCTATGATTCAAGGTAAAAAGGGAGAACATAAATCGGTATTTGAACAACTTCGCAAAGAAGGCTTTGTTCGTGCTCGCGTAGATGGTGTAGTGCGTACCTTGGACGAAGAGATTGTATTAGAGAAAAATAAGAAGCATTCCATCGATATCGTTGTTGACCGCCTCGTTGTAAAAGAAGGCATTGAATCCCGGTTGGCTGACTCTATGGAGACTGCATCAAAATGGGCGGAAGGCATCGTTGTGATTCAAGAGGTAGATGGACCTGAACATATGTATAGCCAACATTTTGCGTGCCCGGATTGTCATGTTTCGCTACCTAAGATTGAACCACGTATGTTCTCATTTAATAGTCCATTTGGTGCGTGTCCATCCTGTTTAGGGATTGGTTCTACTATGGAGGTTGATGAGGAGCGCGTTATTCCAGATGGATCCATTAGCTTTGCCGATGGTTGTGTGCAAGCATTGAGCTCTAATCCTAATGCTTGGTTTATGCGTCAAGTAGAAGGCCTATTAAAAGCTAATGGATATTCCTTAGACTCCACCTATGATGAATTGCCGAAAGCATTACAGAAAAAGGTGATGTACGGTACGACGGATAAGGTAAGTTTCACCTATGAAAATATGAGAGGTGAAATAAAGGAATTCTTTACTGAGTACGAAGGCATTTTACCGATGGTTAAGCGCCGTCATAGTGAAGCCTCTACAGATTCTATGCGTGAAGAATTTGAAAAGTTTATGTCCATTAAGCCGTGTACTACATGTCATGGTGCTCGTCTAAAACCTGAAGTATTGGCTATTACCGTAGGGGATAAGAATATCAATGAGGTCACACAATTAACTATAAAGGAAGCATTAGATTTCTTTGGGCATCTACAATTAACAGAGCGTGAACAAGTCATTGGCGCTCAAATTTTGAAGGAAATCAATGCTCGTTTAGGTTTTCTCAATAATGTAGGCCTCGATTATCTAACAATGAACCGTAGTGCAGGCACATTATCTGGTGGTGAAGCACAGCGTATTCGGTTGGCCACACAGATTGGCTCAGGCTTAGTAGGTGTATTATATATCCTAGATGAGCCATCTATCGGTTTACATCAACGCGATAATGATCGCCTCATCGATACATTAAAAGGGCTACGTGATTTAGGAAATACCTTGCTTGTTGTAGAACATGATGAGGATACGATGCGCGCTGCTGATTATTTAGTAGACATCGGTCCCGGAGCAGGTGAACATGGTGGTCAAATCATTGCAGCAGGTACTGTTGAGGAAGTGATGAAGGTAGAAAACTCTATTACTGGTCAGTACTTAAGTGGTCGTAAATTTATCGCCCTTCCTGAAGAACGCCGCAAACCAGGCAAGAATTGCATCGAAATTCGCGGTGCGAAGGAAAATAATTTACATAATATTAATGTAAAATTTCCGATAGGATTATTTACTGTCGTTACGGGGGTCAGTGGTTCTGGTAAGTCTACCTTAATCAATGAAATTCTTTATAAAGGATTAGCCAATCAGTTGTATCGTTCTTATCATAAGGTGGGAGCTCATAAAGAGATTCGAGGCATTAAACATATTGATAAAATAATCAATATTGATCAAAGCCCTATCGGACGTACACCTCGTTCCAATCCAGCTACATACACAGGTGTATTTGATGCGATTCGCGAACTATATAGTCAAACGCCTGAGGCTAAAATGCGTGGCTATAAACAAGGTCGTTTTAGCTTTAACGTAAAAGGCGGTCGATGTGAGGCTTGCCGTGGTGATGGTATTATCAAGATTGAAATGCATTTCTTACCAGATGTATATGTGCCTTGTGAAGTCTGCAAAGGGGCACGATATAATCGTGAAACCTTGGAGGTTAAATATAAAGGTAAATCCATTGCTGATGTATTAGATATGACCGTAGATGATGCGGTAGAATTCTTTAGTGCTATACCTAAAATTAATCGTAAGATGGTTACCCTCCAAGAGGTTGGTCTTGGCTATATTCGTTTAGGTCAAGCGGCTACTACATTATCTGGTGGTGAAGCACAACGTGTAAAATTAGCTACTGAGTTAGCTCGTCGTAGCACCGGTAAAACGTTATACATCCTTGATGAGCCTACTACAGGTCTTCATGCTGAAGATATTCGTAAGTTGTTACATGTATTGCAACAACTCGTAGAGGGTGGCGATACAGTTGTTGTTATCGAACATAACTTAGATGTTATTAAAATGGCTGACCACATCATCGATCTTGGTCCTGAAGGTGGTAATCGCGGTGGCACTATCGTGGCTACTGGTACACCTGAGGAAATTGCTAAGGTAAAAGAAAGCTATACCGGCAAATTCTTGGGTCCTGTATTGGAACAGACTAAGAAATTTATGAAAGCAGCGAAGCATAAGAAATAAAATAGTACATATATTTAAGTTTCTATAAAAGAAAAATCATAAAGAGAATAGACTACGTCCTTCAACTTATAAAGGTCATTACTTAAAGAAGTGTGTAATCTATTCTCTTGTAATCTACAAGGAAAGGAGGAAATATGCCGTCTGAAGAATTACTGGAAAAGGTCAGTCATCTGCCAACGACGCCAGGTGTCTATTTATGGCGCGATCAATATAACCGCATCATCTATGTAGGTAAAGCTATTAATTTGCGCAACCGTGTGCGTTCCTATGTACGTAATGATGCGAATCGGGCACCAAAGGTAACGGCCATGATGAAACGTGCCGTCGATGTGGAAGTCATTCAAACAAAGACGGAAATGGAAGCACTTATCTTAGAAAATACGCTTATCAAGGAGCATGAACCTAAATATAATATTAGGCTCCGCGATGATAAGACATACCCCTATGTCAAAATCTCAGTGCAAGAAGACTATCCTCGTGTATATATGACGCGTCGTCTTGAACGGGATGGAGCTAAGTATTTTGGCCCTTTTACAGATGTTACATCCGTCCATGTGGTACTGAAATTAATACGCCAGTACTATCCATTGCGTACCTGTAAATCTATGAAGGTAGAACGCCCATGCTTGCAGTATCATATGCATTACTGCGAGGCACCGTGTTTTAACAAAATATCTGTACCGGATTATCGAAAGTATATTGACGAAATCATAGAACTTTTTGAAGGTAAACCTATACCATTGCTAAAGGAAATTAAATCAAAGATGGAAACTGCTGCAGAAGATTTGCGCTTTGAAGATGCGGCACGGTATCGTGATCAATTATCTAGTATTGAAAAGATACAAGAAAAGCAACGCATGGTTACTCAACGTGGCGACTTAGACGTATTAGGGTTGGCTGTAGATACATCGATGGCCTGTGTGCAGTTGCTATTCATCCGCGGTGGTCGTCTGTTAGGCCGTGAGAATTACTTTGTGCAACATGATGGCGATAGTTCAGAAACTATTATGACAGACTTTATCAAGCAATACTATGGAGATACAAACTTTATTCCTAAAGAGTTGTTATTACCTATGGAGAGTACGGATAGGGACTTATTAACGGAATGGTTTACACAGCTCAAAGGCCAACATGTAGATGTATCTGTGCCACAACGTGGCTATAAGATGGATATGATTAAGATGGCTCATGAAAATGCAGAAACTTTCCTTGAAGAACGTCGTCGTCAGTGGCAGCACCAAATCGATAAGACTGGCGGGGCGATTAAGAAGCTAGCCGAGATTCTCGACTTACCACGTTTACCCGAACGTATGGAGTGTTTTGATATATCTCATACACAAGGAACTGAAACGGTGGCTTCTATGGTTGTTTTTGAAGGTGGCAAGCCTGCGAAGAAAGAATATCGCCGCTTTAAACTGAAAACCACACAAGGTAAACCTGATGATTTTAAATCGATGGCTGAAATTATGGAACGTCGTTACGGTAATGAAACAGACTGGCCTATGCCAGATCTTATTATCATCGATGGTGGTAAAGGTCAGCTCAATGCGGCTTTGCCGTTAATCCGTGCCGTTGGTGTTACAGATGTGCCAGTTATCTCCTTGGCTAAGCGTATTGAAGAGGTCTTTGTAGAGGGACAATCTGAAAGTATCATTTTGAGTCATCACACGCCGGAGCTTCAATTACTTCAACAAATTCGTGATGAAGCGCATCGCTTTGCCATTACCTATCACCGTAAGTTGCGCGGTAAGCGAAATCTTGAATCTATTCTTGACCATATTGAAGGTATTGGGCCTAAACGCCGTAAGGCCTTATGGGCTCACTTTAATAGTTTAGAGGCCATGAAAGAGGCATCTATTGATGAACTTGCAAATATAGAATCTATGAATTATAAGACGGCAGAAACGCTATATAATTTTTTCCGTATGTCTAAAGTAGAGAAACAAGAGGCTCTAAAATAAAAAAATCACCTATTGATTACTTACACTTGAGCGTAATCAATAGGTGCTTTTATTATTTTGCAATAGTTCTAGGTTTGTAATGTTGTATGTAGTATGTGCGAAGTGTAAATAATATACCCGCAACTACTACGCTAGCCAACAACCCAATCCATACGCCAAATGGTCCATAATTAGGATTTTTGGCAAGGGTATAAGCTGTTGGGAAACATACGCCCCAATACGATACGAGGGAGATGTAAAGCACTATTTTTACATCCTTGTAAGCTCTTAGAATACCTTGTAATGGAGTACCGATGGCATCGATAGCGGCAAAGAATACGCCATATCCAAGGAATTGATAAATAAGTTCATATACTTCATCATCATTTGTAAATAGATCCGCAATATTATCCATATGAGTGAACGTAAAGGCACAAATGAGAACGGCTATGATGATAGCTAATACACGAGAAATATAAGAGTATTGGATAGCTTCTATTTTTCGTCCTGCACCGAGTTCATAGGCAACGGCAATGGTAGAGGACATGGCGATACTTAATGGTAAGCAGTAGAATACATTAGTAAAAGAAATGACAGATTGATGAGCTGCTACTACAGCAGATCCAAAGTGAACCATTAAGAGCCCAGCAATGCTAAAGATACTAGCTTCAAAAAAGATAGAAAAACCTATGGGAATACCAACTTGTAATTGTTCACGGATATAGTGAAAATTCGGGCTATGGAAATCTTTATAGATGCGATAGCCTTTTAACTTAGGATGCAATAGAATGACTAAGCTAAATAGAACTAAGTTTGTCCAACAGGCACCAGCAATACCGTAGCCAGCACCAACACCACCAATTTCAGGAAAACCGTAATGACCAAAGATGAGTGCATAATTTAAGAATACGTTAATCACAAAGCTTGTAAAGACGATGGCCATGGAGTAATGAGTTAATCCGTGAGAATCGACAGTGTTACGCAAGGTATTTACCCAGAGTAATGGGAATAAACCAAGTGCAAAGGCTTTCAGATAACTAATACATACCTCGGTGGCAGCCGGCTCAAGATTTAAATATGTCAATAAAGGGCGTAAGCCGAATATACCGATTAGTAAAATTAAAAATGCTAGTCCTGTACCGATGAAAAGGCCTTGATGAAAGATTATTGGAATATCATCTGTTTTCTTAGCTCCTAATAGTTGAGAAATAATTGGTGTGATACCCATTAATGTACCTTGTGCAAAGATATAGAAGAGGAGCCATAAATTATATCCCGTAGCAACACCAGCTAAATCAGTCGTACTATATTGCCCCGTTAAAAAGATGGCGATAAAGGTCGCCCCAATCAGGGAAAATTGAGTGATGCACATTGGAGTAAATAGTTTTATAAACAACCATAATTTTTGCAGTATAGAATATGTTTGATACATACTAACCTCCCTAGTAACGATATACTATACCATATCATAAAGTAGCTTAATTTAATAGCCAAAACCTAAGGGAAAAAGGAATTAAATTTATAAAAAAAATAGAGCCCATATTGTGATTATGTAAGGGGAGAAATGACCTTATATAAACTATCTTATTTAATAAGAAAGAATTATGATAAAAACGTATATATATGTTGATAATTGAATTTTACACTACTTTACTATATCGATTATAATATATATACTATTGTTTTATTCTAAGGAGGATACATTGGACATCTTAACTGTACAAGGCTTATTAGCGATGCTTCAAATCATCGTTATTGATATTTTATTAGCTGGTGATAATGCCATCGTTATTGGTATGGCGGCTCGCAACCTACCCGCACATTTACAGAAGAAGGCGATTTTCTGGGGCACAGCTGGCGCTATTATTTTACGTCTTGTTATGGCATTCCTATTTGTAGAGGCATTGAACAATATTCCTGCTCTTCGTTTAGTTGGTGGTATCCTTCTTTTATGGATCGGTTACAAGCTTGTTGTTGATGATGATAGCGAGCACAATATCGAGGCTAAAGATAACTTGCGCGCTGCTATCATGACCATTGTTATTGCAGATGGAATTATGGGTATTGATAATGTTATTGGTGTAGTTGGTGCCGCTAGTGGTAATATGACATTAGTTGCTGTCGGTATGCTTATTACAGTACCTATTATCATTTATGGTAGTACTTTATTTGTAAAAGTTATCGAACGCTTTCCAATCATCCTTTACGTTGGTGGCGGTATCCTTGCCTGGGTGGGTGCAGCGATGAGTGTGGAAGATAAATTAATTTCACATACCGTAGAACCGTATGCATTACTCATTAAAATTGGTGCTGTTATTCTCGTAGTAGGGGCATCTTTGTTAGTAAAGAAACTTAAAAAATAATGTAATATATCTCTTCTTCTAGTCGTAGGAGGAGAGATATTTTTTTCGTAAAAGTATAGTCATTATAAAGAACCTTATAGGCTAATCTTAAGAATAACAGTGGTAGTTTAAGAGCTTTCTTTTAGATGAGAAAATAGAGAATTTGTGGTATAGTTAAGGGATAGTTATAGAATTAGCAGAGTGAATTGAGGTAAGTATAGAATGGAATTTTTAGAGGCTACAACGTGGATAACGATTAGCAAAATTATTTTGATCGATATATTATTGGCCGGGGATAATGCCGTTGTTATTGGGATGGCAGCGGGTAAATTGGCACCAGAATTACAAAAGAAAGCTGTTATCTGGGGTACAGTGGGGGCTATTGGAATGCGCCTTGTATTTGCCACTCTTTTAGTAGAAGCACTTACTTTAATTCCTCTTATTCACTTAGGTGGTGGACTTGTACTTGTATGGATTGCCATTCAACTTTTAAAAGGTGGAGATGAAGATGCACATATCGAAGCTAAGAATTCCTTAATGGGAGCCATTTGGACAATCATTGTGGCTGATGCGATGATGAGTATCGATAATGTAATTGGCGTAGTTGGTGCCGCTAAAGGACATTTAGAGCTCGTTATTGTTGGTATGTTAATCACTGTTCCAATCATTGTGTTCTGCTCTACACTATTTGCTCGTATCATTAATAAGTTTCCTGTCATCCTTTGGGCTGGTGGTGCTTTATTAGGTTGGGTTGCTGGTGAAATGATTGTAGAAGATCCACTCCTTGTTCCCTATATTCAAGGGGAAGAGTTATTGGTGAAATTTGGAACGGTATTCTTTGTAATCATTGTAACTGGTATGATTAAAATTTGGAAGAAAAGAGACTCGTAATGAATGGTACAAGTCGTACATCTCGTAAGAATAAATCGAAATTTAAACAACAGAATAAAAATCGATCTAATGGGAAACAGAATTCCAATCATTATAATGGACAACAAAATACCAATACTTCTGTATCTAAAAAACAACAAGCTCTTTTGAATGCCCCTGTTAAACTTGGGGACGAAGTATTAGTTACCATTCACGGTATTGGCAGTAGTGGCGAAGGGGTAGGTCGCGTAGAGGACTTTACAGTGTTTGTTCCCTTTGCCTTACCTGGGGAAACAGTGAAAGTATCTATTACTATGGTGAAAAGAACGTATGCTACAGGTAGACTCTTGGAAATCGTTACTATGGCGCCGAATCGGATCGATGCCAGTTGTGATCTTTACGGATTCTGTGGTGGTTGCCAATTACAACATATTACCTATGAAGGGCAGCTTTCATTAAAAACACAAAAGGTGAAGGACGTTATCGAACGTATTGGTCATCAAAATCCAGACCTAGTTAAACCTACATTGGGACCTAAAAATCCCTGGGCATATCGCAATAAGATGCAAATGCCTGTAGGAGGGACTAAAGGTGATATTCTAATGGGATTCTATGCCATGGGCTCTCACGATATCGTGCAAGGCACGAATTGTCCCATACAAGATGAAGGAAATAATAGCATTGCTCAAGCCTGCTATCAAATTGCTAAAGAATTTGATATCGAACCTTATAATGAACATACAGGCAAAGGTATACTACGCCATGTAATCGGTCGTATTGGACAATCTGGATGGATGGTTATTCTTGTAACCGCAACAGATAATTTACCGCATCAAGAAAAGTGGGTTAAAAACCTGACTGAACGTGTGCCTCAAGTGGAAACAATCGTTCATAACGTGAATGGTAAGCGTACAAATGTTATTCTTGGACCTAAAAATCGCATCCTTTATGGAGATGGGACTATTACAGACCATATTAAAGACTTGCGGTTTACTTTATCACCTCACTCTTTTTTCCAAGTTAATCCAGAACAAACTACAGTCCTTTACGATCAAGCACTAAAATATGCGAACCTAAAAGGGGAGGAAACTGTTATCGATGCGTACTGTGGAACAGGTACCATTTCATTGTTTTTAGCTCATAAGGCAAAACATGTTATCGGTATAGAAATCGTAGAACCAGCTATTAACAACGCTCGTGAAAACGCCCGACGCAATGGATATGATAATACAGAGTTTATCGTCGCCGATGCGGCTGTAGAAATGCCAAAACTCTATAAAGCAGGCGTACGACCAGATGTCATCGTATTCGACCCAATCCGAGCGGGCTGTAAAGAAGAAGTACTAACCTCTGCTGCAGGTATGGAACCAAAACGCATTGTCTACGTATCCTGTAACCCAGCAACTATGGCGCGTGACATTGAAATCCTCACACACTATGGCTATGAACTAGAAGAAGTACAACCTGTTGACATGTTCCCTATGACAGCACATGTCGAAGCGGTGGCTTTGCTTACTAGAAACGAAGTGACGCAGTAAGTATTAGTACTGGTTATGTAAGAGCGGGAGAGAAATTCAATTATAGTAAATTTTATAGGAAATATAATAATGGGGTTAGTAAGTTGGTTAATTATAAATGGAGATGATTCTTTGGCTAACCATGCATATAGAGATAAAGAAAGACGAGATTTAATACTAGCAAGTGAGGCTCTTGAAGAAAATAGGGATAAATCTTTTTATTGTCCAAATCCGCTATGTAATAGTAAATTATTTGTATGTACTGGTGATGGCTCTCGGAAAGCATATTTTAGAGCAACTAAATCTGCGTATAAACATATTGCTAATTGTCCTTATGCAAATAGTTCAGTCGCTTTTGATGACAATAAATTTAATGAGTTAAATTTTTCTTTTGAAAATGCGATGCAAAATCTTTTAGTTAAGAAGAATCCGAAAAATTCAAGTGGGAATTCTAAAAAATCTTCATATGGTGAATATTATAATCTCACACTCAGTACAATAAAGCAGATATATTCTATATGCAAACGATTTCCTCCTAATTACTCATATGGAAATGAGAAAATTGGAAGAATGATTTTAGATGATAGAACTGCATACTGGTATCCTAAAGGTGTTTTCGGCTTTAAAATAATTGAGTCTTGTGTAAAAGGTCGCTTTTACGATAGTGATAAAAATGAGATTTATTTAGTAGCCCCTGTAGCAAATCCTAATTATCATTTTATATTATCTATTTCTGATATAAACCTTTATAAAAAGATAAGAAATATGGTATTTGAAAATAAAGATAAATTTATTATAGTTGCTGGAGACTGGAAGGCGTCAAATTTAGGCTATGGTTATTTTGAAACAAGAATATATAGTGATAGACAAATAACTATTTAAATTGATATTTTATAAACTATTATGAGACTATTTCTTCTTGTAGATAAATAATATAAGTCGTATCTTTTAAAGGAGTAAGAAAATGGAGCTTCGATCACTTGCTAGGATATCTTTACCTAAGGACGAGTATGTTTACTTGTTGGGGATGGCTATTTCAGTATTTATCTCTAATAATGGTTTTATTATAGAGAACATTATTAATACAGATAGTGATTATTCTTGGTATGACTTGATTGATAAAGAATCAGGCCAACTTAAATCGCCTATTGCTCAAACAATTACAAAAAATGCTGGTGCAGAAATAGCCGAGTTATTTTCAGATATTGTTTATAAGAGAAATCGCATCATTCATAGTTTCAGATGTACGTCATCTAAAGAAGAGCAAATTTTAGCTACAAAAGATAGAATTACCAATCAACAATTTTATATAGATGAGCATTATTTGATAAATTTTATAGAGTTGAATAATAAACTATCTCACTTATTGCATGAATATCGTGGATATTAAAATAATCAATAATGATATTTTGTTGTCTAGACTAAAAGCCCTTCACTTATCTGAAGGCTTTTACTATACATTCATACTTATAAATGTAATATAATTAGAATAAATAGATGTATTGTATTCGATGAGGTATGTGTTATGGAATCAATCTTAGATATTCATGAGATAATGCACCTATTGAGTATGTGGCGACCAATATTTCATTCTGAAGCAGACTTTCAGTTTAGCTTAGCTTGGCTCATAAAAAAGAAATACCCTGATTGTGAAATTCGATTAGAATTTGTGCCTGAATTTAATCCTAGCTTACATCTTGATATTCTTGTTATATTAAATGGTAAATGGATTCCTATTGAGCTTAAATATACGACAAAAAGATGCATTAAAACTATAAATGATGAAGTGTATGTGTTGAAGGAGCAAGGGGCTAAGGATCAAGGCTGCTATAATTATTTAAAAGATATTATGCGTATAGAGGAGTTCAGGGATAAGACTAGTAAATTTATTGAAGGTTATACTATTAAGATAACTAGTGAGATGTCTTATCTAAAGCTTCCGACAAAGGTAAATTGTACATATGCTGAATTTTCTATTGAGAATGGTTCTATTAAAACTGGATGCATGAATTGGGACGCTAATACAGGAAAAGGAACAATGCGTGGAATGGAAGCACCCATAGTATTAACGGGTATGTATCCCATAAACTGGAAAGAGTATTCTAAAGTTGATAATACTAATAGTGGTACTTTCATGTATCTTGTAAATACAATTAGTAAGAAAAATTAGGAGATATATATGTTTAAACCAGTTCGTAAAAAGATAAATGAAATAGACCATAGTGCTGCAGAAGCTTTATTACAATCTAATCGTCGTGGAATTATTGCTATGAATGGTGATGAGAGCTATCCGTATGCTATTCCTATCAATTATTTTTATGATTCTGATAAGAGGAAAATTTACTTTCATGGAGCTAAAGCGGGTCATAAAGTAGATGCATTGAAAACTTCAGATAAGGTATGTTTTACCGTATATGGTAATGAGCGTATTGATGAATCTGAATTCTGGGCGCCGTATGTACAAAGTGTAGTTGTGTTTGGGCGGTGTCGTTTATTAGAAGCCGGCCCCGAATCTATAGAGCGCTTAAAAGAATTTGCTATGAAGTATTATCCTGATGAAACTTTAGCTGATGAACAAATTGCTCGTAATGGGCGAGCAACACAAATGTTTGAAATTACCATTGAACATATGAGTGGAAAACAAGTACAAGAAAAATAATAGATTAGCCCTTCGCATAGGCGAAGGGTTTTTACTATACACTCATACTAGTAGATGCAATATAATTAAAATAAACAAGTTATAAGATATTTGAGGAGTATTAGTATGACATTGAAACCTAGAGAAGTATGTGAAAAAGCGTGGCAAGATATAGCAAGTCGTTTTCCAGATTTTAAGGTGACTGGCAAAGGACAGAAGTTAAAGAAAATCTCTAAAAATAAAGATCTTACATTTGAAATCTGTTTTCAGGCTAACAGAAATAATTATGCGTGTAGTGTAGAATTTGTTCCACATATTTTTATTTATTCAAAAGATATGAAGAAGGCTAATTATCATAATGGATTTGTTTATGGCGGAGAGCTTGGAAGCTTATTAAATAGAAAAGCTTGGCACTGGTGGCAATTAGCAGGAGCAAGCTATCAGTATACTGTAGATGAAGTTAGTAAATTACTTGAGGAACATATCATCCCGGTATTTGATGATTTTGAAGATACAGAAAGTAATATTGAAAAGTTTATAGATGGAGATATAATTGATCATAATTTACTGTATTATATTTATCACTTTGGTGGAACAGCTAAGGCTCAGCAGTATTTTAATAAGATAATTGAAAAAGATAAGTTAAGAAGTAAATATATTGGCTTTTATAAACATTTGAAAGACTTGCCGAAGGAAAGTATCTTATTAGATGAAGGAGAGTTTTATGGAGCTGATATGATTAAGTTTGCTTTTATCAATGGACTTGAAATAGACAAATAATAGGGAAGCCCTTCGCATAGTGATATGTACCCCCTTTACTGGTTGTCCAGTAAAGGGGGTACATATCATATATGAAGGGCTTTTACTATAATTTGACCAATGATTACTAGAATTTAAACTTCATACTTGCGGAGTATGTACGACCGGCTGTTGCTTCATCATTAAAGAATATGCGGTTAAATACATTTTGAATACCAAACTGCAATGTCGCCTCTTTAGAGAACTTATAATTCATAGCTATATTAGAAATAAAGTAACTATCCTCAGAACCATATTGACCAGTAATGTCATCTACAGATTGACGACGACTTACATATTGAGTATCCCAAAGTGCATTCCATTTGCCACTAGTATATTCAAGCCCTGCATGGAATATATGTTTAGGAATATCATAATTTACTTCCGTATATTCGTTAGTATTTGTATTAGGAAGTTCTTTGTGTTTAATACGGCCCATTTGCCAAGTATAATTTCCAAATACAGACCATTTTGATGATAATTTATGTCGAACTTCTAGTTCTACACCACGGCGAGTTTCTAGGTCCACATTATTATACATTTTATAATCTACATCACCATTACGATCATAATAGGTTACATATTTTATTTTGTCTTTTGTTTTTACATAGAATCCAGATACATTTAATGTTGTTTTTGTATTCCATTCTTTTTTTAGACCAATTTCAAATGAGTCAGACCGTTCTGGATCTAAGTTAGGATTGGCTTTTACAATATCACTATATCGATACACTTGGCTCAATGGAGGTGGGTTAAAGGAGTGTCCGTAAGAAGCATACACGTTCAAAGAGTCATTCAAATAATGTTCAATAGCCAATCTAGGACTCAATTCTGTATATGTGCCTTCTCCATGATTTACGGTGTCATATTTTTTATTAACCTTATCATATGTAACGTGTTGTCCATGGTACTTTTTAAATCGGTCTATACGAAGCCCTGTATAAATTGCCCAATCATTATTAGGTCGATAAGTATCTTGTATGAATAATGCTAGATTGTTAGTAGCGCCTTTGTTAATTTCATACAATCCACCTGGATATGTTGTAGAATCAAAAGAGGAATGATTTCTCCAATTTGTTAGTTCTCTTCGTTTTTGATCAAAGTTTTCTTTTTTCCAGTTTAATCCAGCAACAAGAGTATGTTTACCCATACGGTCCCAGATTTTTTGTACATCTAAGTTAATTGTTTTTCCAGGGTAGAAGGAGTCATCGCCAGGTCCATTATAGTTTGGTGTGTTTGGACTATTAGGACTAGAGAATCCGTCTTTCTTGCGATCCAATACATTAAAAATAACTTGTAATTTGCTCTTGTCATTTTTATATTGTAAATTATGAGCGTGATATTCTTTCAATCCATCATAGCCTAAATATCTACTTGTTCTAAGAGCCACATATTTTTGATCATTTATTTTGATGTTTCCTGAGAAAACTGGTTTACCATTTACTGTAATCGTACTCATAGGATTTTCATAGGCATATCTATTTTTTGTGTATAGATATGAATATGTTAAAGCTTCCTTGTCACGTAGATTCATCGTTATATAGGTTGAAAGACTTTTATTATTATATGACTTATTACCTCGACTACCTAATAGATAGGCACCATCTTTGGTTTGTGGTACAGGATTATCAGGTGTCACTGTTTTTGTATTAGGTTTGATTTTTGCTGCTTTGTCAGTAATGAAGAAACCTGGATATCCATCGGTACGTCTTTGTTCAAAAGACATACCAACAGCAACACGATCTGATACACGAGCGTCAAAGCCTAACTCGTCATTCAGTGTTCCATGAGAGCCATATCCAACTTGACCATGCCAATGAATGTCTTTTACGGATTGTTTTGGTTCTGCTTGTTTCGTTTGTATGCTGATAACACCTGCCACACCTCTACCACCATATAAAGAAGAGCTAGGGCCACGTACTAGCTCAATTCGTTCAATTGAATGTACCGGTATAGCTTCCCAATCAACACTATTATTAAATGTATTATTCATTGGTACACCATTAAGTAGTACTAATGTATTGGTAGAGTCAAATCCACGGATTTGTAAGCCGCCATTGGCTTTTTGGCTTTTATAAACACCAGGCAACATTTGTAGAGCATCTGCTACCGTATCAGCTCTTCGCGCTTCAATATCTTCCGTTGTTACAACAGAAACAGAACTAGGTGTTTTTACAATGTCTTCCATTGTTCTTGTAGCTGTCACAGTCACATTATAAGTTGGTAATGTTACAGGTTCATCTGTTACATTCTTGTCAATGGCATTTACAATTTGACCACTCATAGCCGTTAAAATCATGGAAAATAATAGAGCTTTCGAGGTAATGGTTTGATTGCAACCACTTGCTTTTTTCTTACATTTACTTTTTCTCATACACACAACCCTTTAATAAATAAAAATACACTATTTTAAGTATATCATTGAAATATGTTTCTGAATATTATCATGTTATGAATACTACTTATATTAATATGAATATTATTAAGGGGGTTGTAGAGATATGTAAGTAGGTTAAAGAGTTTAATCCATCTTTTATTGATTATGTGTATTTTTAATATATTTGAGGTGATTACTATGGCAGTTTCTAATTTAAGAGCTACATTAATATGTCCAATAGAAATAGTATGGGATACAGTGACAAATCTGAATGATTATTCATGGAGAAGTGATTTAAAAGATGTAAGAATTATAGATGAGCATAACTTTATAGAGATTACAAAGGATGGTATTGAAACTTATTTTAAAATTACAGAATGTATCAAATACCAGTCATGGATATTTGAGATAGAAAATAAAAATATTAAGGGTACTTGGGTTGGAAAATTTTATGCGGAGGGAGATAAAACGATTCTAGATTTTACAGAAAATATTGTTTCTAAAAAATCAATACTTAAGCCATTTATAAGCTTATATTTGAAACGACAACAAAAAATATATTTTAGAGATTTAAAAGCAAAACTGAATTGTGAAGAGTTTGACGCTGTTAGATAATATTTATAAGATTAGTTTTATCAAAATAGAAGGTGGTGCGTTTTGTGGCTGAGCTTAGATTTGAAAATCTTCGAAAGCTATTAAAGGGCATGATAGAAAAGTGATAAAGAGACTATCTGTCTATTTTCTAAGCGTCATGGTAAATAGACTATCTGTGGAATGCAATTTTTAAATGTGCATGGAATAAAATTTATTAATGTTCTTGTTATTTCGTTATGAAAAAGATAAATTGAGATTTTAGAATTGCATTTGGTATATGATAGTTTTTCGCTTATACGAGGGGCTTTTACTATACAATCATACTTATAAATGTAATATAATGTAATTAGTGATAATCATTTTAAAAATATAGTTCATGGGAGAGAGACATGATAGAGATAAAAGATTTAGGTACATTTGAATCTGTACCTCATATACTAACAGATATTGTAACAGGAAATATTAATGCTTTAGAAAATGCATTAGCAGATGGTTGGGATATTAATAAACCTATAGAAATTGGTGAGTATAGTGAGCATACACCTATAGAACTAGCTTTAGTCATGTGTTGTTTGCCAAGTGTTCAATGGTTAGTTGAACATGGAGCTGATCTTAATGATGAGGAAAATCCAAGTTTCTTATTAGCTGTACGGTATGGTAATAAAGAGATTATAAACTATCTTGTAAATCATGGTGCCAATGTTCATGCTTTAAACTGTGTGAAAGTAGATGCTTTTCAAGCCGCCTTGTATGGCAAGAAATATGAGAATCTACAAATTATTCATGACTTGGGACATACTGTACAGAAATATGGCGGTAAAGCTTTCAGAAATGCCATTACAGATAAAAATTATGAGGTTCTAGATTTCTTTATTCATAATGGTGTAGATATTAACTACAACAAGCCTGATTCTGTATATCCCTTTAAGCCAACCCCATTGTGTGTAGCTGCTCGTTATGTGGATTTACAGATGTGTAAATACTTGGTAGAACATGGTGCTGACGTGACCATTACGGAAAAGGATGGTATGCGTCCCTATAGCATTGCCATTGAAAAAGGGGATATGGAAATGGCAGAGTATTTTAAATCCCTAGAACCTGTAGAGTTCCATGACATACAGAATAAAATGGATCAGTTAAAGCCATTTAAATTACCAAAAGCATTAGTGAATTTTTTAGAGGGCGAACATCATTACTTTGAATTACCAGACTCAGATTTTATATCTATAGAGTTCTTCCCACTTATTGATACGATTCCCTTTAAATTAGGTCGTCGTAATCTATTGCGTTTATCTAAAGAACTAGGCGAGTATAACGAGTGGCAAATTGTATGGGACCCTAAAAGTAAAAAGATTTCTTGTTATGATATAGAACATCAAGAATTGCGAGAACTTTGTAAATTTGATGAATTTATGTCGGATATGTCAGGTCAATTAGAAAACTTATTCTAATATATATCGTAAAGGAGAGGCGATACATATGACAGATACATTTGAAAAAACATACACGAATTGGTCTATTGACGTAGGTAACTATACATATGAAGGTATTACACTAAATGAAGTTGAGCAAAATCTCTATGCTATTGAGGATCAAGAGCAAGATTTTCTGATTGTATCCCCATCAAATGCAATATTAATAGATAAGAAACAGTATAACTTTGTACAAGTTTGTTGTGATGAAGATACCGATTTATTACATATAGAGTTTAGTGTAACTAATGATGGTGACCAGGGCGCTATCCTATATGGTAAGAATGAGCTGGGCCCTCAAGAGGTATTACGGATAATAGAAAATTTTATAGCACATCATAAGGTTCCCGCATTAGATAGTTGGGAAATCGTATTAGATTTAAGACCTAATACGGAAAGCCTGTAAAGGATACTGTGGAGCATATCATGTTATACAGACCGAATAACCTTTTATATAAGTATATTCGTTATCGATTTAGACGGATTCAGATTCAATGCAATATGGTATATGATGTAACACCAGAGGAAGAACATGAGATTTGCCGTGATCTATTAAAAAAGAGAGCGAAGATATTGATTCCTATTGGCATATTATATTGTTTGATCTTTGCTGTAAGTTTCGTTTGGCTATTAGGAACAAGTGAAGAATTAAACCCCTTAATGCAATGGGAAGTAAACGTAATAGAATATGTCAAACCAATTTTAAATACCATTGATTTTAAATGGTATGCATATTCCCTTGACCTATTGCGAGTAGCAGTTATTTTAGCCCCTATAGCGATTATAAATGTATCTCCTTATATCATTTTTTCTTATATTGTTGATACCATTTTGATACGACGCAGGGTAAAAGCTTTAATTAAAGAATATTCCACTGATTAGAAACTATTTGGTTGAAATAATCTATTTATCTAGGAGAGCGTATTATGAGTAATCTAAAAGACTTTGATTGGTCCGGTTTTTGGAACGATGTTGATTATGCATTTGAATCCTATATAGGTAAACCTGTTACCGATAAAGATATTAAGGATGCTGAAACTGAGCTAGGCTATACATTACCTGCAGCATATATTGAATTACTTAAGCATCATAATGGCGGTGTATTGAATAAGAACTGCTTTATTAATAATGATGGTGAGTGTGTTTATGTGACAGGTATATATGGCATTGATAGAGATAAAAAGAACTCTATCTTTGGAGAATTTGGCAACGAATTTTGGATTTCTAAATGGGAATATCCTCCTATTGGTGTCGTGGTGGCGGATACGATTTCTGGCGGTCACGATATGATTTTTCTCGATTATCGTGAGTGTGGTCCTACAGGTGAGCCTAAGGTAGTCCAAGTAGACCAAGAAGGGGATTACTCTATCACTCTTTTAGCAGATAGTTTTGGGGATTTTATTAAGCAATTATATATAAGCATAGAAGACATTACGGATGAAGAGTTTCAAGCGTTAAGTGATGAGGATAAGGTAAAACTTATTAATGAACAAGAGGATCTAGATATTGATCGTGCTATGGAGCTTTTAACTAATATAGGTATCGATAATTTATCTCCTATATTACTAAGCACCTTAGGACGTATGTATAACAATAATGACCGACCAGAAGAGGCTATCGAGTTATTTGAGCGTATTGATAAACTTGACGCAGAGCAACTTGAAATATCAGAGGATAACTATCCTTCTTACAGTGCAGTGCATTGGGTATTCAATAAAAAATCATATAGTAAAGAGAATTTTTCTAAAGAGTTTAATCAAATATTAGAGGAGTATGCTGAGTATGGTGCTAAGGAAAGTGCATTAGCGCTATTAGAAGAGCCTGAAATTTTAGTGACTTATGAAGCATGGATCGAAAGTGAAAATCAGCTCTATCATAATGAACGTTTAAACGATGAAGAGTTACTAGAAGAAGAAAAAGAAGATAACATGTGGCAAGTAGAAATCATGGCCTATATTATTGCCGATAATGGTAAATATTTTACGGGAGAAGAACTTACCTTTAAGTTACAAAATTTAATGGCTAATAAAGAATTAGGCGATCATGTATTCTATGAAGGCATAGAATACGAGGGACATGAGTGCGAGGGACATGGCCTCATCGATAATGAAGATGGTATTCCTGTTTTTTATGTATGTGGTGGCAGCTAAGTAAATAATCCATCATATAAATCAATCATTATTAATTAAAGTTATTGTTTTGTGTGTTTGTTAATATTACTACTTTAGAATGATTTCATATACATATTAATTGGGATGAAGGGATGCGTATTGTATGACGTTAAGTGTTGAACGTTTTTTATCTTTTTCTGAAGAAGCACAATTACAAACTATTAAAGATCTTAATGATATAGGGCAAGAGGAGATGATTATTGAGGTATTAACTGCTGTAGGCATCGAGAATCTATCTGTACCTTTATTAGGTGAGCTTGGTAGAGCGTATAACAATAATGATAAACCGGAAGAAGCCATCAAGGTATTAAACTCTATAGATGAGGAGTATAGAGATGCTGTGTGGCATTATCGCTGTGCTTACTCTTACGGCTTTATTGCTTCGAATAATAATGAAGCATATATATCAAATAATATGCAACATATGCTATCACTTGTAGATAATGGTATACGCCTAGCTGTTAGTGAGAGTCGAAATAATATAAAAGGATATTTCTTTGAGCTTATTGATATGTGTTATATGCAGATAGATTTTGAAAGGTGTGAGTCTGATTACCCAGAATTGTGTTCTGCTTATAGTAAATACGTAGCCGAAAAACAGAAGAATAGGAGAGGTGTATCTCAGCATCGGACTATAACTGTTGAAGAAATTAAAGAAACTGACGATATGTGGACTATTAATGAACCTGCGTATTGGACCATAAATATTTATGGCTCTTATGATGATTATATAGAAACATCTAAAAGGTTTACATTGGAGCAACGATATCTTAATGCAATATGTTGGTATTTTGCTGAGGTCAATAATGGCGGACATCATCAGTTCTTTTATAATTCAACAGGCATCGTATGGGAAGATACTCTTGCGGGTTTGCGCCTCTTCAAGATGGATGAGCTAGCAGAGAATTTACAATCGGTAATCAATTACTTTGGTGGTTCAATTCCATTTGATAGAGCTGAACGATGGACTATTTTACAAGACTGGGAGAATAATCCAGAATTCTTTGATTTTCTAGATGGAAAAGATGATGCAGTATATACATATGATGGTATCTTCGAAGATGTATTTGTACATGAGAACCCACATTTATTTGTATTTGATGGAACCTATACGATTTCAGAATAAGCTTGGTGATATATTTAACAAGATACAATCGGTATTTTCACTATGTTAATCGCTTTTATTATGTTATCTACTTTCACCAAGCAGAAATGATGTATTAGAGGTATTACATGTTAGATAAACAAGGTGTATATGATTGTTTGCGTGACCATCATATCGATTTTGAAATTACAGATCACGCACCATTATTTAGTATGGACGATAAGCCAAATGTGCAGTTGCCATATCCTGAGTGGGATGCGAAGAATCTATTTATTCGAGACCATAAGCGGGAGCATTACTATTTAATTACCGTTCGTGGATCAAAGCGTGTAGATTTAAAACAATTTCGTAAAGATCACAAACTTAAAAAAATTTCCTTTGGTTCCGAAGAAGAACTATGGGATATATTGAAGATTAAACCAGGTCATGTATCTCCATTTTGCTTGCTCCATGATGAGGACCGTAAGGTACATTATTATATTGATGCGGACTACGAAAATAATTTAATCGGCATACATCCGAACCAAAATGATGCGACCGTGTGGCTTCAAGGCAAAGAACTAGTTAAACTTATTGAGGAGCATGGTACAACTATTGAATATATAAAAATATAAGCGCAACATCCTATTTATTGGAACTAATATTACTCAATATAGTTTTCATTGATAGGATGTTTTTATATGCAAAAGGACTCATAATCTTTTATAATAATGTAGAGCATTTGTTATATAAGAGGTTTTATATGAAAGTTAAATTGATTCAACCACGTATGTTGAAGCGTCCTATGGATACAGATTTAAAAATACGTATGTCCCCACATTTAGGGTTATTAACTGTGGCTAATATTATTCGGCATGAGTGTAAGGTGACAATTGAAAATGAAAATATTAGAGAAATAGATTTTAATGATGTACCTGATTTAGTAGGCATCGCGGTGACTGTTGATGTATTGCCTAGAGCAATTGAAATTGCAGCTATATATAGAAAGAAAGGGGCTAAGGTGATTGCTGGTGGTATACATATTACGACAGCATTCGATACCGTACCTAAGGAGGCGTTTGATAGTCTTTGTATAGGTTTCGCAGAAAATACATGGCCTCAAATTATAGAAGATACTAAACATGGTCGGTTGCAATCTCAATATGTTTCTGCTCCTTTAGAATCTGGAGATGATATTGCATCACCTGCATATGACTTGATAGATAAGACCGATTACTTATGGTATAACGTTGTTTCTACTAGTCGAAGTTGTCCGCATAAGTGCGATTTTTGCTATAATAGCTCTGGAACACACCAATATATTAATCGCAATATAGAGGATGTGTTGGGAGATATCAAAAGATTAGGTACAAAACATATTATGTTTATTGATGATAATTTTATTGGTAATATTTCTTGGACTAAACAGTTTTTAGAACGTATTAAACCATTGAAGTTAAACTGGAATGCAGCGGTTACTATGAAAATAGGGCAACATCCTGAATTGATGGATTTAATGAAAGAAACTGGTTGCCAGAGTTTATTTATTGGTTTTGAAAGTATCAGCCCTCAATCTTTATCTAGTGTTCATAAAATGCAAAATAATCGTGAAGAGTTTGAACGACTTATTAACGAATTACATAAGCGTGGTATTATGGTTAATGCTAGCTTTGTATTTGGCTTAGATGGAGATACACCAGAGACTTTTAAAAATACGTTAGATTGGATTATTAGCCAGAAAATTGATACGATTACATCACATATTGTCACACCATACCCAGGTACTGAATTCTACAAGAGAATGGAAGCTCAAAATAGAATTTTTGATTATGATTTATCAAAATATAATACGTCTCACGTAGTTGTATCACCGTTAGGTATGTCTAAAGAAGAATTAGAAAAAGGGTATCTTTGGATCTATAAAGAGCTATATTCCATAAAAAATATATTTCGTCGCTTGCCTAAAACTATCAGTACAATACCAGCATATCTAACTTTTAATTTCTTTTACCGTAGATTTGGACAATTTACATCAAGAGTATGTGAGTTATTAACTTATAAGCGTATTGGTTTGTTTGCCGAGAAGCTATCAAGATATATGTAAAGGAGTATGTATGAATAAAAATTTATTAAAACGTATTGTACTAACATCTGCGATTGCCGTATTAGGTGTAAGCACATCTTTTGCAGCTCTTGTTATGGAGCGAGATCAATCTGTAGATACAGCACCTAGTGTAGGTATGTATCGTTTCGAAGTACCTGTAGAGCTACAAGGAACTTATAATAGTGCAGGTGTAGCTAATCTGACAGCATCTATGGAAAAAGAGCCTAATACATTGTCCATGAATGTGGCTCATGTAAAGGGGAATCCATCTGAGTCTTATGTAGTTGAAATCTATAAAGATTTAGCTGCCATTGAAGCACATCGCAAATCTGACCATTATCAAGCATTTGTTAATGAAGTCGGTTCTAAATTAACAAATCGTAAGATGTACGATGTACAGTCTGTACTTTTATTTGAAAAGAAAGATGCATTATCTATCGTCAATGATGGTAAGGCAGTAGTTACCTTAACTGAGTTTACTGTTGATAGCAATGAAATCGATACGGTACAACGACAATATCAACTCGATATGGAACGTGCCGTTCGGGACGATGCGGGTTATAAGGCTGGTTATGTGCTTCGTGAAAGAAACGCAAAGAATCGCTGGTACGTTATTCAGATTTATAGCGATCAGGAAGCTCTTACTAAACACTTGAATAGCCCAGGCTATCGCTTTATGATGAGCCAAATCCAAGGTAGTCTACAAGGGGTTACTACTAAAGTACTAGATGGAGATATCCTCTTTAATCATGGTGGTCAAGCTTTTGTTAGACCTTAGTTTTTGATATAATACTAATCAATAAAGTTACTGCTAGCATATTATGTGCTAGCAGTTTTTTGCTATATAATAGGTTATACTCTAGTTAATTCTATTTAGGAGTTTATATGACACAGCAAGAACGATTACGCTATCTTTTAGAGGGATTAGTAGCCGAATATAAAGAGAAATATAACGAACATATAGATATTCCCGTAAGTGAAGAAGAACAATTTACTCTATTTAGAGCACTATGTAATATTCGTCCTGCAGGAGCTATGTCCGCAGAGTGGATGAAGATAGAGGATGAATATTTAAATACATTAGCTCATGAAAAAGGCATCGTTACGATTAACGATATGGAAGAGCGAGAACCTCAGATATATTTGTGGCAAGGGGATATAACACGTCTAGCGGTAAAGGCTATAGTCAATGCAGCTAATGAGCAGTTGCTCGGTTGTTTTCTACCGAATCACAAATGTATTGATAATGCCATTCATACTTTTGCTGGTATTGAGTTACGTATGGCCTGTGCTAGGATGACTGAGTATATGGATATGCCTGAAAAGACAGGTGTAGCTCGTATGACCTATGGTTTTAATTTACCTGCCAGTCATGTTATCCATACGGTAGGGCCTATTGTTTATGATACTGTTACAGACTTAGAAAAAGAACAATTGTCATCGTGCTATAGATCTTGCTTGGAGCTAGCTAATGCTTATAGTTTGAAGTCCATTGCATTTTGCTGCATTTCTACAGGTGAGTTTAGATTTCCTAATGAATTGGCGGCCCAAATTGCTATCGATACGGTACGTAGGTATTTAAAAGAAACAAATAGTAAAATCCAAGTGGTATTTAACGTATTTAAGGATATAGATTATGACATCTACAACAAATTATTGGGATAATATAGAACGTGTAAAAGATTTTTTGAATACAGCTGATGCGGTACTCGTAGGTATTGGGGCCGGTATGTCTACTGCAGCGGGTCTGACCTATAGTGGAGAACGTTTTCATAAATACTTCGATGACTTTCACAAAAAGTACGGTATCACAGATATGTATTCTGGTGGATTCTATTCATTTGAAAGCATGGAAGAATATTGGGCGTGGTGGAGCCGTCATATCTACTATAATCGCTATGATATTTCAGTAGGTGAACCTTATATTCGGTTGATGGAGTTGTTACAAAATAAGAATTACTTTGTGATTACCACTAATGTAGATCATCAAATGCAATTTGCTGGAGTGGATAAAAATAGATTTTATTACATGCAAGGTGATTATGGCTTGTGGCAATGCTTTGAGCCATGTCATCAAAAGACTTATGATAATGAAGAACAAGTGCGTCGTATGGTGAAAGAACAAAAGGATATGAAAATTCCCACAGAATTAATTCCTCACTGTCCTAGATGTGGCGAACTAATGACGATGAATTTACGTGTCGACGGTGCCTTTGTGCAAGACGAAGGTTGGTATGCAGCTCAAAAACGATATGCAAGTTTTATAGAGAATTATAAAGATAAGAAAACCGTATTGTTAGAACTTGGTGTTGGCTATAATACACCGATGATTATTAAATATCCATTTATGCGGGTGGCACATGACAATATAGACACACTATATGTACCAGTTAATATTGAAAAACGATCGATTCCATTTGATATTCAGCAAAATACAGTATTGTTTAATAATGACATACAAAAGGTATTGAATGATTTGTTATCTTAAGAAGGAGTTAATGTACTATGAACTATAAATATACCTATGAAAGTCCATTAGGGACAATGATTATGCTTGGTACATTATCATACTTAACAGATTTATTTTTTATTGATGAAGCTCATGCACCTAGTTATGATGATGCGGAGTATATAGAGCAACTAACAGGTCCATTTGAAGTAACAATTATGTGGCTAAATCAATACTTTAATGGTAAAAAGCCCTTTATTACACCGCCTATCCAGTTAGAAGGTACAGAGTTCCGTAAATCCGTATGGTCTATATTACAGACAATTCCTTATGGTGAAACTACAACATATGGAGATATTGGTAAACAAATTGCACAGCAACAAGGTAAAGAGAAATTTTCTGCTCAAGCCGTAGGAGGGGCTGTAGGGCATAATCCAATTTCTATCATCGTTCCTTGTCACCGTGTTATTGGTAGTAATGGCCAGTTAACAGGATATGCAGGGGGCATTGAACGCAAGAAATATATGCTAGACCTAGAGTCGGAGCATAAATAAAGTAATAGTAAATATAAAACATAGATAATAATAAAAGAGATTACTTCTATGTATAGTTAGACATATATAGAAGTAATCTTTTTTTGTGTTTAGATATATTTAGTTGTAATGTAAATAGATATCGTAATAATTAGAATATGAGCAAATACAATACTTTTACAATGTACTTATTTTAAATAAATTTGTTTTCTAAGGTACCAATACCGCTTATGGAAACTGTAACAATATCTCCTGGTTTTAACCAAGAATACTTACTTTCATTTTTACCTAATACTACACCACTAGGCGTACCTGTAAAGATAATGTCACCTTCTTGGAGTGTCATATATGTTGATAAGAAGGCAATAATGTTATAAGGCTTAAAAATCATTTGTTCTAGCTTTGCTTGTTGACGTATTTCACCATTTACTGTTGTCGTAATAGTAGCACTTTCAAAGTCAAAATCATCAGGAGATACAATATTAGGACCAATAGGAGCAAAGTGATCAAGCGATTTGCCAAGGATCCATTGAGAACCTCTAAACTGTAATGTACGGGCACATACGTCGTTACCAATGGTATAGCCTAAGATATGTTCCATTGCCTTTTCAGGAGATATGTTTTTACCAGATTTACCGATGATGATAACTAATTCTCCTTCATAATCGTAATGGAAAGTTTCGTCTTCAATAGTAATTGTATCATGATTACCTGCAAGAGCATTTGATGTTTTCATAAAGATTTCTGGAAAATCATGTGTAGCTAGACTAGTTTCAGCAATATGATCAGCATAGTTAAGGCCGATACAAATGATACTTTTAGGATTAGGAATTAAAAAATTTTTATTTTCGTTCATAATAGGGACCTCTAGTAAAATAAGATAATGTATATCTGAAATTATTATAATATAAATAGGGCGGTAGCTATACTGTAAAAAACAATTTTTATATTCAACGATAGTATAGCTAGGGGCCTATTTGATAATATACATATCTATTAATATGTTACCTATATATAGATGATATATCTTAATAGATACTATATCTGTATATATAATTTATCATCTCTATAGAATCTATTGAAAATACAAGATGATAGTGATAAGATTAAGTGTATATCAATATAAATGGAGGTTATTGTTATGAGCAAGAATATCGATTGGGATAATCTCGGTTTTGGTTATGTAGAAACCGACTACCGTTATTTGACTACATATAAAGATGGTAAATGGGACGAAGGTGGTCTAATTACTGATGCTAACGTTGTCCTTAATGAATGTGCTGGTGTATTCCAATACGCTCAAACTGTTTTTGAAGGTTTGAAAGCATACTATACAAAAGATGGTCACATCGTATGCTTCCGTCCAGATTTGAATGCAGAACGTTTGAATCAATCCTGTGAACGCCTTGTAATGCCTACATTACCTGAAGGTCGTTTCCTCGAAGCTGTAAAAGAAGTTGTAAAAGCAAATAAAGACTTTGTTCCTCCATATGGTCATGGTGCAAGCCTTTATATTCGTCCTTACATGATGGGTACAAACTCCGTTATCGGTGTAAAACCTGCTGATGAATATCAATTCCGTGTGTTTACAACACCAGTAGGCCCTTACTTTAAAGGTGGTGCTAAACCAATCAAAATTCGTATTACTGATTTTGATCGTGCAGCTCCTCATGGTACTGGCCATATTAAAGCTGGTTTGAATTATGCTATGAGTTTGTATGCTATCACTGATGCTCATAATGAAGGCTATGCAGAAAATATGTATCTTGATGCGGCTACTCGTACACATGTAGAAGAAACTGGTGGTGCTAACTTCATCTTTATTACTAAAGATGGTAAATTAGTTACACCTAAATCTGATAGTATCTTGCCATCCATTACACGTCGTTCTTTGATGTATGTAGCAGAACACTACCTTGGTATGACTGTAGAACATCGTCCTGTTCATAAAGATGAATTAAAAGACTTTGCTGAAATTGGTCTTTGTGGTACAGCGGCTGTTATTTCTCCAGTAGGTCAAATCGATACTCCAGCAGGCACTATTAATGTTCCTGCTGGCATGGATGATATGGGTCCTATCACTAAAAAATTATATGACACATTACTTGGCATTCAACATGGTGAAATCGAAGCTCCTGAAGGCTGGGTAGTTAAAATTTGCTAATTATTTAACTATGCAAATATGATTTAATTATGCAAACATGAAAGTATATAAAAACGGCATCTACCGTATGATAGATGCCGTTTTTTATTCTGCTAAAGATATTAGTAAACTAATGATTTTGATTGATAAATATTCTAGCTATATTTAGTTAGCGTTTGCTCTACTATGCACTTTAGCCATAAATTTTTCGTTGTTAATGACAAAGCGTTCATGTGTACCACGACCGATAATACCAATGCCATCAGAAGCTTCGATATCGAATGTGATTTTGCGACCTTCTACGGCGCTTACAATAGCTTTTGCTGTTACTGTTGCACCAAGTGGAGTAGGGGCTTCATGGGTGATGGATAAAGCAATACCTACAGTGCCTTCACCTTCTTCTAAGTATGGTTGTACTGCTGCTTGAGCCGCTTCTTCCATTAAAGCGCACATGGCTGGTGTGGCAAAGACATCTAAAGAACCAGATTTCATTGTTTTAGCAATATTAGATTCTGTAACTGTTACAGTAGCCGTAGCTGTTTGACCTGCTGATACCATATTATACCTTCTTTCATTAAGAAAATTCTCGTTATAATAGTATTATACATCTTTCGATAATTTTTATGCTAATGTAATGATACATATTTTATAGATATATGTATACACCTCTAATGCTATATCGGTTATCAATTTTAAATATATTAAAAAAGCTATTCAAATTAAAGAAATGTAACTAGTTATAACTGTTCTATAGAATACGTGATATAATGAAGCTAGTCTTTTTTATACGAGGTATATATGAGTAAAAGAAATTTAAAACCTTCTGGTGAAGGTTGGGTACAGTTAATAGCAGGCATAGGTTTTATTGTTTTATTAATTATTATAAATATTGTAGATCCTACATTTTATCCGACCATGTGGCACTTAGCAACAAGTGGCTCTATGGAAGAGGTAGCGGAGTATATTCAAAGTTTTGGCCCTATGGCCATGTTGGTGAGTATGGTCCTCGATATTTTTGTTAACGCCGTAGGCTTTTTACCGTCAATTTTCATATCTACAGCTAATGGTTTAGTATTTGGTATGTGGCCAGGGATCATTATTTCTTGGTTGGCTGAAACAATTGGTGTAGTCATTAGCTTTTATATTATGCGTTACTTCTTACGTGATACAGCGGACAAGTTGATTGCTAAGAGTACGGTATTGATGAAAGTAGATGATTTTTCCGGTAAAAATGGTTTTGTGGTCATGTTATTTGCACGATCCTTACCGTATTTTCCATCTGGAGTCATTACCGCCTTAGGGGCCATTAGTAAAATCAAACCTAGAGATTATATATTGGCAAACTTGATTGGTAAATTTCCATCTACGGCTTTAGAAGTAGCTATTGGTACAGATATTGTAAATTTCCAAGAAAATATGGGACGATTAGGAATTATTGTTCTTGTTGCAGGTGTTGTATACTTCATTCTTTGGAAAGTATATAAGAACTATATTAATAAGAAAAATGCGGAACAAGAGCATGATCCTAATGCGTAATATAAAGTCTAATTAGGTAAGCCATTACAAAATAACTAATTAACTATAGGCTGCTTACGTTTTAATAATGTAATATTCTTAATTCTTGATGTTAGTAATATTTTCTACTTAGAAGTGTTTTCTACATAGTATATATGAAAGAGGCGATAGTATGAGCTTTTCTCTTCCTGAACGTGTAACCTTAAAAGGTCCTAATTTTATTCGTGAAGTATTTGAACGTGGTGTAGGCGTGGAAGGCTTTATTAGCTTTGGTATTGGTAATCCTGCGCCAGAAGCGATACCGGTAGAGGTCATCGAAAGGGCTTTTGATGAAGTTGTGCATTCTAATCCTATGAGCCTTTTACAATATGGTCCAATGCAAGGTGATGCACATTTAGCAGAACTTACGTTAGAACGTTTAGTACAAACTCATAAGATGAATTCGGAAGGACAAGGTCTCATTATTTCCAATGGTGCAGGTCAATTATTAGGTCTTGTACCAATTACAGTTTTAGAACCAGGCGATGAAGTGTATATGGATGAATTTACTTTCACCAGTGCTATTAACTCTGTGCGCAACATGGGCGGTAAAGCAATAGGTATTAAAACTGACGAGTACGGTATGATTCCGGGTGAGTTAGAAAAAGCGGCTCAATCTGGTAAAGGTAAATATATTTATCTAATTCCCAACTTCCAGAATCCAACAGGCATTACTATGCCTTTAGAGCGCCGTAAGGAGATTTATGCTATTGCATCTAAATATGATTTATTTATCTATGAAGATGATCCATATGGTGAAATTCGTTTCGCCGGAGAATATATTCCAACGTTCAAATCCTTCGACACAGAAGATCGTGTTCTGTATGCAGGTTCTTATTCTAAAACATTATCTGCAGGCTTGCGTGTAGGCTTCTTATTTGGCCCAACTAAAGTTATTGAAGCTATCCAAGCATTAAAAAATAATACGGCCGGTCAAATGCCATTAGTAACTCAAAAGGTGGTAGCGAAGGTTCTTGATACCATTGATTACGATGCTCATTTAGATAATGTACGAAAAGTATATAAAATGAAATGTGAAGCTTTACTTAACGCTTTTAAAAAGTATGCGAGTTCTAAAGTTCATTTGACACAACCTACAGGTGGTATGTTTGCATGGATGACGATGCCTGAGGATGTAGATTGTGATGTATTCTTTGAAACTTGTATGGACCGCAATGTTGGGATTATTAAATGTGGTGCCTTTGCAGCAGATGGAGCAGGAGCAGGTCATGCATTTCGTTTGAGCTATACGGTACCAACAGTAGAGGAAATTACAAAGGGGATGGAAATTCTCGGCGGGTTAACTAAAGAATTTTGTGGTGAGTAATATATTGATAATTTTTGATATAACGTGATACAATGTAGGCGTAGATACATTGTGTTTACCATATAAAAAAGTTTTTAATATAGATGTGAGGTATAGCCTCAAAGAAAGTAGGTGTTTACTATGGGTTGCGGTAGCAGCAGTGATTGTGGCGGATGCCCATCTCAATCTTCTGGTTGCGGTGGTGGCGCGTCTCAACAACCTCAAGATCTTACAGCTCAATTACACGAGCTTAGTTCTGTTAAACATGTAATTGGTGTAGTATCTGGCAAAGGTGGCGTAGGTAAATCCTCCGTTACCAGCTTGATGGCCATTACAATGGCGCGTAAAGGTTACAAAGTAGGTATCCTCGATGCGGATATTACAGGTCCTTCTATTCCTAAGATGTTTGGCATTAAGGAAAAGGCATATGCTGACGAAATCGGTATGTATCCTGTAAAATCTAAAGGCGGTATTGACGTTATGTCTGTTAACCTCCTTTTGGAAAACGATACAGATCCTGTTTTATGGCGTGGTCCTATTTTAGGTAATGTAGTAAAACAATTTTATACAGATGTTATTTGGAAAGACATCGATTATTTATTTGTTGATATGCCACCGGGAACAGGTGACGTAGCGATTACTGTATATCAATCCTTGAAATTGGACGGTATTATTATCGTTACATCTCCTCAAGACTTGGTATCCATGATTGTTGAAAAAGCAGTTAAAATGGCTGATTTAATGCAAGTGCCTATTATTGGTGTGGTGGAAAACTACTCTTACTTCCATTGCCCAGATAACGGTAAGGATTATCAAATTTTTGGTGAAAGCCACATCGAAGAAATCCTTCAAAAATACGGTCTATTATTGTTGAACCGTTTACCAATTGACCCAACTATTGCAAACCTTTGCGATAAAGGTGATATTGAGTCTATCGAAAAAACAAATTTAGAGGACGTATCTCTACCTGAATAGGATTCATATGATGATGAAAGCTGTGTATTTATAAATGCACAGCTTTTTATCACATCTTTTTATGGTGAATTATGTTATATTTATGGTAGGAAGATAGAATTATATCTTTAATTCTCTTACTACAGATATGCTGAACATAGTTAGTATAGATTTTTATTTTTCTTAACATGATACTATAGGGTGTATTGGCATATATTGGTTTAATTTTAATGTTTTCCTATGTAGGACGTATGTGTATGAAAAAACTATTGAACTGGATCATTCCAGCAGCCTTTGGTTTAGGTCTGTGGTTTGTTCCAACTCCAGAGGGATTAACTCCTCAGTCATGGCATTTATTTGCAATCTTTGTAGCTACTATCGTAGGCTTCATTACTCAGCCGTTACCGATTGGTGGCGTATCTATCGTTGTTATTACTGTTGCTGCATTGACAGGCACATTAAAGATTAGTGAAGGTATTTCAGGTTTTGCTAACTCTGCAATCTGGCTAATTGTAGGTGCTTTCTTATTCTCTCGTGGCTTTATTAAAACTGGTTTGGGGAAACGTATTGCTTATAATTTGATTTCTGCTTTTGGTAGTAGCTCCTTGCGTTTGGCCTATGCATTGGCTTTGTCTGATTTGATTTTAGCTCCCGCAACACCATCTAACACAGCTCGTGTAGGCGGTGTAATCATGCCAATTACAACTAGCTTAGCAAAAGCTTTCGGTTCTGAACCACAAGATGGACCTCGTAAAATTGGTTCTTTCTTGATGCAATCAATTTACCAAGTAAATACGATTACATCTGCGATGTTCCAAACATCCATGGCTGGTAATACATTGGTTGCAGCATTAGCGCTTCAATCTTTTGGTATTGGTATTACATGGGGCGACTGGGCTATGGCAGCTATCGTACCTGGTATTATTGCATTGATTATTATGCCGTATTTCATTTATAAAGTATATCCACCGGAAATCAAAGATGCTCGTGAAGCTCAACAAATGATTCGTGAAGAGTTAAAAGGTCTTGGCAAGATTTCTTTCCAAGAATGGGTAATGCTTGGCGTATTTATTTTAGCATTAGTATTGTGGGCTACGTCTCAATTTACAAAACTTGATGCTACAACTGTTGCATTCTTAGGTATTTCTATTTTACTTGCTACAGGCGTTCTAATTTGGGACGATGTTAAGAGTGAAAAGGGTGCTTGGGATACATTGGTTTGGATGGGTACATTGATGGGCTTTGCCGGATTCCTTTCCAAATTGGGCTTTATCAAATGGGCTACAGTTCAAGTGGGTGGTTATATTCCAGAAGGCTCTTGGGTAATTGCCTTTGTTGTAGCTGTTCTTGTTAATACATATGCTCACTATGTATTTGCATCCTTAACAGCGCATATTTCTGCGATGTTCGTAGCATTCTCTGCAATCGCTATTTCTGCAGGTGCCCCACCTATGTTGACATTGTTGATGATTGCATTCACATCTAACTTGTGTATGTCTTTGACTCACTATGCAGCAGGTCCATCTCCAGTAATCTTTAATACTGGTTATGTTCCTCAAAATATATGGTGGAAACTTGGTTTCTTCACATCTGTAATCAACTTAATTATCTTCATGGGTCTTGGCTCTGTATGGATGAAGTTGATTGGTATGTGGTAAAATTTAGTACTGACAATTTTATAGGATTGTAATGGCATGTACTTTAAACCTATTAGACTTAGTGTACTATGCATTTACATCGTATATAAAAAGCCGTCCCGATAGGGGCGGCTTTTTGTGATAAAATATGAGTAGTTAATAGATAATTAATGTAAATATTGTAAAATAATATACATAATAAATTATTCAAGCTAATTGTACAAATTTTATATGATTTGTGCATAGGAGGGACCTATGAAGTTTGATAATGAACAATTATTAAAGTATATTGGCGCTTGTACATCTCCGTATCACACAGTAGATACAAGTTTACAAATGCTATTGGACTCAGGATTTACAGAGCTCAGTTTAGAAGATGAGTGGCAGTTAGACTCTGGTTCTTATGTAGTTAACGTGTTCGGCACCACCTTATTTGCCTTTCATATAGGGAAGAAACCAGAACATACATTACGTATTGCGTCGGCTCATACAGATTTTCCTGCTATTCGTGTTAAACCAAACCCTATAACCTCTATGAAAGGATACACAAAGTTAAATGTAGAAATGTATGGCGGTCTTATAGAAAATACATGGCTTGATCGTCCATTAGGTGCAGCAGGTACGGTTGTGTTAAAAGGAAAAAATGCCTTTGACGTAGATTCTGTTCTAGTCGATACAAAACGGCCTATCGCTATTGTTCCAAACCTAGCTATTCATATGAATCGCTCTGTTAATGATGGGGTTAAACTAAATCGTCAAAAAGAAATGCTTCCTATATTGATGATGGAACGTAATAATGAAGATAATCCTACAAAACCTTTAAATAATAGAAATAATCCAAGTTTATTTTCAGAATCAGATACTCAATACGATGAGTGGACAAAGTTTTTAGCTGATGAAGTAGATTGCGATCCTTCCGAAATATTATCTTATGAAATGACTTTATATCCTACGGAACAAGGCTGTGTACTCGGTACGGAAGGTGATTTCATTAGCTCACCTCGTTTAGATAATTTAACATCTTGCTTTAGTGTATTATCTGGTATTATTCAAGCCAAAAAAATGAATGTTAATGGTGTTCGCTGTGCTATACTCTTTGATAACGAAGAGGTGGGCAGTCGTACGAAACAAGGTGGGGCTGGCATGATATTACCAAATCTCGTTAAACGCGTGTATGACGCATTAGGATATTCTAATCAAGAGATGGACAGCTTTATCTCTAAAGGCTTTATGATTTCCTCCGATGTAGCACACGGATTACACCCAAACTATCCAGAGAAAAATGACATTACGAATATTCCTGTACTTAATAAAGGGCTATCCCTTAAGATTGCATGTAGCCAATCTTACGCTGGGGATGCTAAGGCCATTGCTATCGTTAAAGGCCTTTGTGAAGAAGCGGATGCACAGTATCAGATTTATGTAAATCGTTCGGATATTCCAGGTGGATCTACAGTAGGTTCCATTTCATCAGCTATGTTACCAATGCGTACTATTGATGTAGGCTTGCCTCTTTTAGCAATGCATTCAGCTAGAGAATTGATGGGGGCAGCTGATCAAGAGCAATTAAATCGATTAATGAATCATTTTCTAGGTGGTAAGTAATATAAAATGGAATTTATTCGATGTGCATTATTGAAAGACATATGATTTTTTGTAATGAACAGTAAAAAATATATTTTATACTTTCATAATTGGTATAATCCTTTAAATATAATGAAAATATTGTATAATAAGTATATATTATTATGAATATAAAACCTCATCATAAATTTTGATGAGGCTTTCCTCAATATTGATTTATCTATAAGTATAGGAAATATTCATATATTAATAAAAATGAAAGCTGATAGTTCACATTTGTGGAAGCTAGTAGGAGGCAATACATGAGAAAAATTAAATCCGTATTGGTTGCCAACCGTGGAGAAATTGCGATCCGCGTGTTCCGTGCATGTAATGAAATGGGAATTAAAACTGTAGCCATTTACTCTAAAGAGGATACATTATCCTTGCACCGTAACCAAGCCGATGAAGCCTATCTCGTAGGGGAAGGTAAAAAACCAGTTGACGCATATCTTGATATTGAAGATATCATCCGTATTGCAAAAGAACATGACATCGATGCTATCCATCCAGGTTATGGCTTCTTATCTGAAAATGAAGGCTTTGCTCGTCGTTGTGAAGAAGAAGGAATTATCTTTATTGGGCCTAAAATCAAGCATTTGAATATGTTTGGTGATAAAGTAAATGCTCGTGAGCAAGCTAAATTAGCAAAAATTCCGATGATCCCAGGTTCTGATGGGGCTTTAAAAGATTATGCTCAACTAGAAGAATTTGCTGATACACATGGTTTTCCATTGATGATTAAAGCCGTTAATGGCGGCGGCGGTCGTGGTATGCGTGAAGTTCATCATAAAGAAGATCTTCGAGATGCATATGATCGTGCTAAATCTGAAGCGAAAGCTGCGTTTGGCGATGATGATGTATATGTAGAAAAACTTATCGTAGAGCCTAAACATATTGAAGTTCAAATCTTAGGTGATGAACATGGCAATGTAGTTCATTTGCATGAACGTGATTGCTCTGTTCAACGTCGTCACCAAAAAGTAGTTGAAATGGCGCCAGCCTTTGCGTTATCATTAGAAACTCGTAAAGCTGTATGTGATGCTGCCGTTAAAATCATGAAAAATGTTGGCTACGTGAATGCAGGTACTGTAGAATTTTTGGTAACTGCTGATGGTAGCTTCTACTTTATCGAAGTTAATCCACGTATTCAAGTAGAGCATACTGTAACAGAAATGATTACAGATATTGACATTGTTCATGCTCAAATTAGAATCGCTGAAGGCTTTAGTTTACATAGCCCTGAAGTAGGTATTCCTGAGCAGGATAAAATTCCTTGTAAAGGCACTGCTATCCAATGTCGTATTACCACAGAAGATCCTAAAAACAACTTTATGCCTGATACCGGTAAAATCTTAGCGTACCGTAGCTCTGGTGGTTTTGGTATCCGTCTTGATTCTGGTAATGCTTTTACAGGTGCCGTTGTAACACCTTACTATGACTCCTTGCTTGTGAAAGCGACAGCATTTGGTCCTAACAACGAAGAAACTATTCGTAAAATGCTTCGTTGCTTAAAAGAGTTCCGTATTCGCGGTGTAAAAACAAATATTCACTTCTTGATTAATGTATTGGAACATCCTGAATTCCAAAGTGGTTCTTACAATGTAAACTTCATTGAAGAACATCCTGAATTATTCGAATTGAAACCAGATCGTGACCGTGGTACTAAATTATTACGTTACATTGCTGATGTTACAATTAATGGCTATTCTGGTGCAGGGGCTCAAGAGGTTCCTGACTTTGAACCGATTCAAATGCCATCTACTTTGGATGTAAGTCCAGCATCTGGTACAAAACAAAAATTTGATGAACTTGGACCAGATAAATTCAGTAAATGGTTATCGGAACAAAAACAAGTATTCTTCACTGATACCACTTGGCGTGATGCCCATCAATCCTTGTTTGCTACACGTCTTCGTACAATCGATATGGCTCGCGTAGCTGGTCATGCTGCAAAAGGTGTACCTAACTTATTCTCCTTAGAATGTTGGGGGGGTGCTACTTTTGACGTATCATACCGATTCTTACATGAAGATCCGTGGGAGCGTTTGCGCATGTTCCGTCGTGAAGTGCCAAATACATTGCTTCAAATGCTTCTTCGTGGTGCAAATGCCGTAGGTTACACATCGTATCCAGACAACGTAGTTCGTCAATTCATTCAACGGGCTGCTGCTAATGGTATTGATGTATTCCGCGTATTTGATAGCTTGAATAGTCTTGATAATATGCATGTTGCTATCGATGAAGTGCGTGCACAAAATAAAATAGCTGAAGTTGCATTGTGCTATACTGGCGATATCCTTGATGGTGCTCGTACAAAATACAACTTGGTCTATTATGTAAATATGGCAAAAGAGCTTGAAAAAGCTGGTGCCAATATTATTGCCATTAAAGATATGGCCGGCCTTTTAAAACCACAAGCTTCTTATAACTTGGTATCTGCCTTGAAAGATGCTGTCTCTGTTCCAATTCACTTGCATACTCATGAAGGCTCCGGTAACTCTATCTATACATATGGCCGCGCTGTAGATGCTGGTGTTGATGTAATCGACTTAGCATACTCAGCATTTGCTAATGGTACTTCTCAACCTAGCATGAATTCCATGTACTATGCATTGTCTGGTCATGAACGTCAACCAGAAATGAACATTGATTACATGGAAGAAATGTCTCATTATTTTGGTAGTATCAGACCATATTACAAAGGTGTAGATAAAGCAGAAGCATATCCTAATACTGAAGTATATCAACATGAAATGCCAGGTGGACAATACTCTAACTTGCAACAACAAGCTAAAATGGTAGGGCTTGGTGATCGTTGGACAGATATTAAGAAAATGTACCACCAAGTAAACATGATGTTTGGTGATATCATTAAAGTTACACCATCCTCTAAAGTGGTAGGGGATATGACATTGTACATGGTACAAAACAACTTAACTGAAAAAGATATCTACGAAAAAGGCGATGTATTGGATTTCCCTCAATCCGTAGTTGAATTCTTTGAAGGACGTCTTGGTACTCCATATCAAGGCTTCCCTGAAAAATTACAAAAAATCATCTTGAAAGGTGCTCGCCCAATCACAGTTCGCCCTGGTGCTGTATTACCTCCAACAGATTTTGAACATATTCGTCATGAATTAAGCGAAATGGGAGCCCAAACAACTGATGAAGATATTAGTGCATATTGCTTGTATCCTAAGGTTTACCAAGATTACAATAAATTTGTAAAAGACTTTGGTGATGTATCTGTATTAGATACTCCAACATTCTTCTTTGGTATGAAACGGGGCGAAGAAATTCAAGTAACCATTGAAAAAGGTAAAACACTGATTATCAAGATGAATGGTTTCTCTGAACCTGATGAAGATGGTAATCGCATCGTATTGTTCGAGTTTAATGGTCAACCTCGTAGCATTAAGGTTCATGATAAACATGCTAAGACAACTGGTGTTGTTCGTCGCAAAGCGGATGAATCTAACCCTGGTGAAATTGGTGCTACATTGTCTGGTTCCGTTGTTAAGATCCTTATTAAGAATGGTCAATCTGTAACTAAAGGTGAACCATTGATCGTTACAGAAGCAATGAAAATGGAAACAACAATTACAGCTCCTATCGACGGTATCGTAGAAGAAATCCTTGTACGTGAAGGTAGCCGTATCGAATCTGGTGACTGCTTGCTTCGTATTGAAGATGCTTTAAAACGATAAGCTAACAATCATTTAAAATTAAAAATATTATTTCTCAAATATTTCATAAAATGAAAAATTGAAGAATAATGGAAGAATCCCTAGGAAATCCTAGGGATTCTTTGTATTTTCAAGGGTTTCATGGTACTATATAATATAGAGAAAATGGGCGTATTATGCGTTATTTTAGAATGATTAGTAGAAAAGGAGTAGTAACAGATGAGATGTCCTTATTGCCAACACACAGACACGAAGGTAACAGACTCTAGAACGACTGATGAAGGTAATAGTATTCGCCGTCGCCGTGAATGTATCAATTGTGGCCGTCGCTTTACTACCTATGAAATTATAGAAGAAGTACCACTTATGGTATTGAAGAAAAATGGACGACGTGAATTATTTGACCGCGGTAAGCTACTGAATGGGTTATTGCGCTCTTGTGATAAGCGTACAGTTCCTATGTCTGTGATGGAGCAAGTAGTTAATGATGTAGAGCGTGATATTCGGAATGAAATTAACCAAGAGGTTACAACTGATCGCATTGGTGAGCTCGTGTTACAACAACTGAAAGACATAGATCAAGTTGCATATGTTCGTTTTGCTAGTGTATATCGTAAGTTTGATAATATTGATAGCTTTATGGAAGAGTTAAAAGCTCTGAAGAAGTTAGACGCTAAAAAGCCGAAACGCAAACCTGTCGTAGAAGAATAATTGATTCTGTATTACTGATTGGTTATACATGGTTTTGAAATTAGCAATGTGTGAGGCTTTATGATAGATTTACATTGTGATACGATGATGCAATTGCTAGATCATCCTGATAGTGGTGATTTATATCGCAATACTTGGAAAATAGATATAGAAAAATTACAAAAGGCTCATAGCAAGATACAAGACTTTGCACTCTTTATTAATATGGGTGAGACGAATGACCCTTATGGCCGCTATGAAGAGATGCGTAATTTGTGTGTATCACAAATTCATCACTATGGAGAGCACATACAACATGTGCTCTCTTATCAAGATGTAGAGTCTGTATACAAGACTGGTAAGATTGGGGCACTTATGTCTATTGAGGAAGGTGGCGTACTAGGTGGCGATTTAAATAAACTTAAACAAGCTTACCAAGATGGAGTCAGACTTATAACGCTAACATGGAACTATCCAAATGGACTTGGCGAGCCACATTGTGGTGAGCAACATAAGAAATTAACATCTAAAGGTGTTGAATTTGTAGAAGCTATGCAAGAGTTAGGGATAATTGTTGATTGCTCTCATCTTAACGATGCTGGTACAGAGCAACTAGGAGATATTTTAGATGTTCCTTTTATAGCATCTCATTCAAATGCACGGGAATTACGGTCTCATACGCGAAATTTGCCAGATAATCTTATTAGACTTATCGCTAATAAGGGAGGTATTATAGGACTTAATTTTGCACAGAATTTTCTCGGCACATCGCCAATTAGTCGCATTGAAGATATTGTTAAACATGGTCTATATCTCATCGACAAGGGCGGTGAAGATGTAGTGGCATTAGGAACTGATTTTGATGGGATTCCACCCGACACAGAGATTGCAGATATGTCTCAAATGAGTCGTCTTTATGATGCATTTAAAGAGGCAGGCTTATCTGTGGAACAGTGTGAAAAGTTATTCTGGAAAAATGCAGATAGACTACTAAAGGAGATTTTATAATGACTGATTTAAATCCAATCATTGCAGATCGTTTTACAGAGCATCTTGAAGTGTTTGGTAAAACGATGGAACATATGGATACCATTCAAGAAATCGGATATCGCTGTAAAGCGGCTTTAGAAAATGGTAATAAAATTTTGTTCTGTGGTAATGGTGGCTCTGCGGCGGACTCTCAACATTTAGCAGCTGAATTGATTTGTCGCTTTAAAAAGGAACGGCGCTCTCTTGTAGGCATTGCATTAACTACTGATACATCCGCATTAACAGCTATTGCGAATGACTATGATTTTGAATCTGTTTTTGCACGTCAAGTAGAGGGCTTAGGCCGTACAGGTGATGTTCTCATCGGTATTTCTACTTCTGGTAACTCCAAGAATGTTGTAAAAGCTGCAGAAATGGCCCGTTCTATTGGTATGCATACCATTGCTTTCACCGGTGAAGGGGGCGGCAAACTAGCCGAACTATGTGATATTACGCTGGCTATTCCCAGTAATGTGACAGCGCGCATTCAAGAAATGCATATCTTAGCTGGCCACATTATATGCGAAATTATTGAAGAAGATTATTAACCGATAGGTTTTTACTTATAGATACACATTGTTTCAATTATAAATTTATTTAAATTAGGAACATATGTAATTTTGATAAGGAATAGGTGGATTATGATAAATACTACCATTAATCAGTTTTTAACAAAGCAACTGCCAAACTTGAAGATTGCCGTTGTAGGCGATGTAATGGTAGATCGTTATGTTTTTGGTGATGTAAGTCGTATTTCTCCAGAAGCACCGGTTCCTGTAAACCGCGTGTCCAAGATGAAAGAGGTCCTTGGTGGAGCTGGTAATGTTGCATCTAATCTGTCTAATTTAGACTGTAAAGTATATCTTGGTGCACTAGCAGGTAATGACGACCATGGCCATTTATTAAAAAATTTACTTGATACTGATAAAATCGATACGACTGGTTTAATCACTAGTGATGACCGCTCTACTATTACTAAGATGCGCATATTAGGTGATCGTCAACAGATGATGCGCCTTGATTTTGAAACGATTACAAATTTAACCAATCAAGAAGAGCAACAATTGTCTGTTTGGTTGGAAAATCTATGTAAAGCGGGGATTGATGGTATTGTCGTATCTGACTATGGTAAAGGCGTTTGTACACCTACCTTATTGAAGACAATCTTTGGTTTGGCTAAGGAATATAGTGTGCAAACTATCGTAGATCCTAAGGGGGCAGACTGGTCTAAATACAATGGTGCTACATGTATTACACCGAATGTGAAAGAACTCGGTGAATGTGTAGGCCGTACATTAGAAAATGATGATGCTACTATTGTAGAGGCTGCTAAGTCTGTACTTGCTACTGTAGATTTAGACTATATTGTGGCTACTCGATCTGCTAAGGGTATTACGGTTATTGCAAAGGATGGCCGTACATGGCATAATCCTGCTACTCAACAAGAGGTATTCGATGTGAGTGGTGCTGGAGATACCGTTGTATCCATGATGATGACCTGTCTTGCAAGTGGTCTATCGATGCGTTTAGCCTTGCATATCGCTAATGGTGCAGCGGGTATCGTAGTATCTAAGGTTGGTACGTATCCAATACATCGTTCTGAGTTATTAGACTTATGGCATTCCTATAAACATAGTATTCAATCTAAGCCATTATATACGAAGGAAGAGATGAAAGAACTCGTTTCACAATGGCAAAGCAAAGGTGAAACTGTAGTGTTTACAAATGGTTGTTTTGACATTCTTCACCGTGGACATATCACGTATTTACAAGAAGCTGCGCAGCTAGGTGATCATTTAATCATTGGATTAAATTCTGATGCATCTGTTCGACGTTTAAAAGGGGAAATACGGCCCATCGTAAGTGAAGCGGATAGAGCGGCCTTGTTGAGTGCGTTGCAATGTATTGACGGTGTAGTACTATTTGAAGAGGATACACCGGCTGAATTACTAGCGTACTTACGTCCCAATACTCTTGTTAAGGGCGGAGATTACAAAATAGAAGATATTATTGGACGCGAGTCCGTTGACAATGTAGAGGTTCTTTCATTTAAAGAAGGTTACTCTACATCAGATATTGTAGGGAAAATAGCTACTATGGCTAAGGAGGGCAAATTATGATTATCGTAACAGGTGGTGCTGGTTTTATTGGCAGTAATATTGTGAAAGCACTGAATGATCGTGGTCGTACAGATATTCTCATCGTAGATGATCTTACAGATGGTCGTAAGATTCGCAATATTCAAAATCTAGAATTTCTAGATTACATCGATTGTGATGATTTTGATTGTGCTATTGCTGATGGTACATTCGACGTTGGCCCTATTGAAGTCGTATTCCATGAAGGTGCTTGTGCAGACACAATGGAATATAATGGTAAATACATGATGAAGAACAACTATGAAGGTTCTAAAAATCTATTCCATTATTGCCAAGATCGTCGTATTCCATTCATCTATGCCTCCTCTGCATCTACCTATGGTAATGGTACATATGGTTTCGTAGAAAAAACGGAAGCTGAAGAAGCACTTAACCCATATGCGTATTCTAAATTGTTATTCGACCGTTATGTACGCAAATATGAAGGTGAATATACTGCGCAAGTTGTTGGGCTACGTTACTTTAATGTATATGGTCCTAATGAAGCCCATAAAGATAAAATGGCTTCTTTAGTACGTCAAATGTTCTACAAAAATAAAGAAACAGGTATTATTAATCTCTTTGAAGGTACAGATGGCTACGAAGATGGTGGTCAAACACGTGACTTTATCTATGTAAAAGACGTAGTTAATGTAAACTTCTATTTCTGGGAGCATCCTGAAATCTCTGGTACTTTTAACTGTGGTACAGGTAATGCTCATAGCTTTAACCAATTCATGCAAGCTGTTATCGACTACAATGGTCAAGGCAAAATTGAATATGTGCCATTCCCAGAGGTGTTAAAGGGTAAATACCAAAGCTTTACAGAGGCTGATACTACTAAATTGTTAGCCGCTGGCTATGACAAAGGGTTCCATAAAATGGAAGATGCCGTTAAAGAATATTGTGAACTATTAGATAATAATGAAGGGTATTTACGCTAATGCGCAAGGTATTATTTTTAGATCGCGATGGTGTTATTAATAAGGATGTTAGTTATCTATACAAAATCAGCGATTTAGAGTGGGTAGATGGTGCAAAAGAGGCCCTTGCTTATGCTCATAGTAAGGGCTATGATCTCATTGTCGTGACAAATCAGAGTGGTGTAGCTCGTGGTTATTATAAAGAATCTGATGTTCAGATTTTACATGACTATATGGCTCATGAACTAGATCGCAGTGGAGCACCGATTTTACATTTCTATTATTGCCCACATCATAAAGAAGGTATTGTTCCTCTCTATGCAGTAGAATGTGAATGTAGAAAGCCTAAACCTGGCATGATTAAGCAAGCTATTAAGGATTATGATGTAAATATATCAAATAGTTTTCTTATCGGTGATAGTCAGCGTGATGTTGATGCAGCTGAGGCTGCTGGCATTAAGGGGTACTTATTTAAAGGCTCTAATCTATTGGATTTCATTAAAACAATAATTTAATCATTTATTCCATTTAGTTTATTTCGGAAGAATATATTTGGGTTTGTTGTGTTGTATTTGGGGAGGCTATATGAAAGATTACAAGAATATACTCATCATCAAGATGAGTTCCTTAGGTGATGTAATTCACGCATTGCCTACCTTGTACGCTGTGCGCAAGAATTGGCCTAATGCTCGTATTACATGGGCTATTCATGAGCAATTCGCTAGCCTCTTACCTGGTACACCATGGGTTGATGACGTGATTATCATTGACAAAAAACAACTAAAGAAGCCTACGTATTTATATCAATTGCGCAAGGAGCTACATAGTCGTCATTTTGATATGACCTTAGACCTTCAATGCATCGCTAAAAGTGCTATTGTTTCTTTATTATCTGGTGCCCCTGAAAAATATGGCTACTGGGAGCTTCGTGAGGGCAGTAATCTTGTTAATAAAGCCTTAGTAGGTGAGCATAAATACGACCATGTTATCGAACGGTATCTTGATACTGTACGTGCACTTGGTGGCGAGGTAGAGGAGATTGAATTTCCTATGCCAGCTTACGTTGAGGCTGAGAAATCCATAAAACAAAAGTTGAAATGCCATGGTGTAGATGATGAATATATTGTAGTTGTACCAGGGGCACGATGGATTGTTAAGGAGTGGCCACTTCTAAATTTTGGAGAACTTTGTATTCGTTTATGTGAATCTGGTAAGAAGGTTGTTATTGCCGGTGCTCCTGATGATGTAGATAAAGGTGCTTTCATAGAAAATTATGTAAAACATAAGAATCTCATCAATTTAGTGGGATCTACAACCATGCCTGAACTCATTGAGTTGATTCGTCATTGTCAGATTTTTATTAGTGCCGATACGGGACCATTGCATATTGCAAATGCTTTGAAGCGTCCTTTGATTGCCATGTTTGGTACAACATCACCTAAGCGTACAGGTCCTTATGGTGGTAGTCATGTACATCTCATTATTTCACCTACTTCTAAGGCTACACCTGAGCAACCACTAGTAGATGATCCAGACTGTATGGCACAAATTCCTGTAGACGCGGTATGGTCAGTGTATGAACAAGTACTTGGAAAGGAACTATAATGGAACTAGATTATAAGCGCATTGTGGTAACCTTTTTAATGCATTTAGGCGATGTTATATTAACGACTCCGTTTTTAGAAGTGCTTCGCAAAGCGGCTCCTCATAGTCATATTACGTATGTAATAGATGAAAAATTACAACAAGTAATGGAATATAATCCAAATATTGATGAACTTATTGTTGTAGATAAAAAAGGGCGCCATAATAGCATCTCAGGTCTCAATGAAGTGGCTCGTGAAATCAATGCTAAGGGAAAACCTGACATTGTCATTAATTTACATCCTAATGAGCGTACTTCATATTTAGCCTGGAAGATTCATGCACCTATTACAACTGGTATGAGTCATTTCCTCTTTAGACCATTCATGACAAAGTATACGCGCTTAGATCGTAAAACTCGTCATGCTGCGGATATGTACATTAATGTACTAGAGCAATTAGGTGTAACAGATACTTCTAACTCTGGTTTACATATTGAGACCTGTGAAGAATGGCGCCGTCAGGCTCAAGAGTTTTATTCTGGTCATGGATTAACTGATACTGATATACTCATTGGTTTTAATATCGGTAGCGCCGTTCCTGAGAAACGTTGGCCAGCTGAACGATTTGCTCATGTAGCAGATTACTTTGGTCGTTTAGGTTATAAGACGGTTTTCTTTGGCGGACCTATGGATCTTGAAATGGTGCATCCCGTAGTAGAACAAATGGAAACAAAGCCTATTGTGGCTACCGGAAAATTCCAGTTAGGCCCTTTGGCAGCGGCTATGAGCCGTTGTAATCTATTAATTACTAATGACTCTGGACCAATGCATGTAGGAATTAGTCAAGGTGTGCCAATTGTGGCACTGTATGGTCCATCAAATCCATTCTTTTATGGACCTTATCAAGCTCATGCTGTCGTTTTAGAAACGATGGATTCTTATGAGATTGGTAAAAGCATGAAGAAAATTATTAAAGAAGGAAATTATAAAGGATTATCTGTAATTTCTGAAGAACAGGTTATTAAAGCAGCGGAAACATTGCTTTTAGAATCGAAATAAACATATGAACTATATTGTATTTGATTTAGAATGGAATCAACCCTATAGCAATGATATTAGCTTTATGAAGCGCACAAAAATGCCGTTGACAGGGGAAATCATTCAAATCGGAGCGGTAAAACTGAATGAAAAGATGGACATTATAGATCATTTTACGATGTTCATCAAACCTCAATATCTGCCACGGATGCATAAACATGTGCGTGAGTTGACAGGGATAAGCACCCATGAGCTCAATCATGGTGTGCCATTCAAGACGGCTATGCAGTACTTTCAAAAATGGTGTGGTGATGAATATATGCTGCTTTCTTGGGGATCAGACGATATTCTTATCCTACGCGAAAATCTTATGCTTCATAAGATGAAAGCATTATCTTATGATCAATGGGTAGATGCGCAAATGATTTATTCTTATCAACGCTATGGAACAAATCAGCAGTACTCTGTGGCACATGCTATGGAGGATCTTAATATATCAACGGAGCATCTATCTGCTCATAATGCCTTGCATGATGCAGTCTTTACAGCTCACATTTGTCAGTCTTTAGATATCGCACAAGGAATTTTGCATTATGATCTAATTCGCAAGGAAAGTAGTAATCCTTTCCTATATCCTCCTATTCTTACATTTTTTATGTATGAAAATTTTTCTGAGAAAAAACGTATTGTTCATGATAGAAGAGTACGTATGTCCTTCTGTCCGTACTGTCAAACACGTTTAGAAATGACAAGACCTGAACGATTACAAGGGGATAAGCACCTAGCCATTGGAGTATGTCCTAAACATGGCGATTTTGCGGTGCAACTTAAAGTTGGAAAGTATACGATTAAGTCTGGCAGTAGTAAATTCTATGTTACTAAGGTACTGACCCATTGTACGGATGAAATTCGTTCTCTATATACTCAGAAGTCTGAAATCAATCGCGAAAAAGAGCGAAAATATTTAGAGTATCGTAAGGCGGAACAAGAAAAAGTCCGCCAAAAATAGTTATGTAAATTCAAATTCATTTTCTGAATTGTACTATATATTAGGATATGAACTTTTAGAAAGGATAGATTATGGAACGTAAATATGCATGGCATAATTATGATGATGCCACTATGGAAAAGGTATATGCTTTAAGTGATACATATCGTCAATTTTTAGATAATGGTAAAACAGAACGTGAATGTGTTGTGCAAGCTGTAGAATTTGCAGAAGCAAAGGGCTATATAAATCTAAATGACATTATTAAAAGCAATACGTCAATTAAAGCTGGTGATAAGATTTATTACACACATATGGATAAATCTATTGCTTTATTTAATATTGGTACTGATGATATTGAATTGGGTATGAATATTTTAGGTGCTCATATTGATTCTCCACGCATCGATGTAAAGCAAAATCCACAATATGAGGATAGTAATTTAGTATTTTGGGATACTCATTACTATGGAGGTATTAAAAAATATCATTGGGTAGCTATGCCTCTTGCTATTCATGGTGTTGTGGTAAAAACAGATGGCACCCGCATTAATATCAACATTGGTGATAAAGAAACAGATCCTGTGTTTTGCATAACTGACTTGTTACCTCATTTGGGACAAGAACAAATGCAAAAGAATGCAGCTAAAGTAATTGAAGGGGAAGCTCTTGATTTACTCATCGGTAGCCGTCCAGTTAAAGACGAAGAAAAAGAAGGGGTTACTAAATTTATTAATAGCCTTCTTGAAAAAGAGTATGGATTTATTGAACGTGACTTATTGTCTGCAGAACTAGAAATTGTACCAGCTGGTAAAGCACGTGATATGGGCTTTGATCGTTCCATGGTAATGGCGTATGGCCAAGATGATCGCGTGTGTGCCTATACATCCTTGGTAGCAATGCTTGAAGTGGATAATGTAAAGCGTACTACCTGTTGCTTACTTGTAGATAAAGAGGAAATTGGTTCTGTAGGTGCTACAGGTATGCAATCACGCTTCTTTGAAAATGCAGTGGCTGAAATTTTAACACTTATGGGTAAACCTAATTCTGTAAGTGTACGTCGTACGTTGGAGAAATCTCGTATGTTATCCTCCGATGTAAGTGCCGGTTATGATCCACTCTATGCGTCTGCATATGAAAAGAAAAATGCTTCCTACCTTGGCATGGGCGTAGTATTCAATAAATTTACAGGCTCTCGTGGTAAAGCTGGTTCTAACGATGCTAATGCTGAGTATATGGGCTTTATCCGTCGTGTCATGGAATCTAACAATGTAACATACCAAACGGCAGAGCTTGGTAAGGTTGATTTAGGTGGTGGTGGCACCATTGCGTACATCATGGCTCTTTATGGTATGAATGTCATCGACTGTGGTGTAGCCGTTCTTAGCATGCATGCTCCTTGGGAGGTTACATCTAAGGCTGATATTTACGAGGCTAAACAATGCTATGTAGCGTTCTTAAATGCAGCTGATGAATCAATCTAAGATAATGGGGCTTTCACCAATGGTAAAAGTCCATTCTTTGTGAGGTGTATATGAAGCAAACAGAATTAGGCGCAGCTATAGAGTCTGCGAAAGGAGAGGCTACAGAGGTCAAGACTGTAAAGGTAGATATTTTTGACATCCCTGAAACGAAGGTTGAGGAATATATTGCTAATCGTAAAGAGGTAGCAGAAGCAGCAGCACAGGTTATGAGATCATACTGTGTTACTGTAAAACGTGAAACTTTAGATCCTGAAGAAGGAGAAGCAGTGGTTGGTTACTATATAACGGGTGAAATTCTAATGTGCGTCATCTTGGACCCATTTGAAGTGCCTGTTATGAAGGTAGCTCTTGATAAAGGGACTCTTAAGGACTATATTTTAGCAGCTAATGATTTAACAGAAGACATGTTAGCGTCTCTTGAAAAGTAAAAGGATTTCGTATCTTAATGTGTTCTATAAATGGACAAATGTAAAATACTTTAACCTGCTACATTGATGTAGTAAAGAAATTTGTTTATAATAGATGTATTATAGTCATTGCAGATAGGAAGGAAATCCCCATGAACTTGAAAAAAGGTATTGCCCTAGCGCTCACGGCGGCAGCATTGTTGGCGTTTACAGGCTGTGGCTCAAATGGAACTACATCGAATGGTGAATATAAAGTTGGTGTTGTACAGCTGGTAGAACATCCTGCACTAGATGCGGCAAATAAGGGCTTTGTTGATGCGCTAAAAGAAAAAGGTTTGGCAGAAAAGATTACTTTTGATCAACAAAATGCGCAAGCTGATCAATCTAATTTGAATAGTATTGCACAGCGTTTCGTATCCGATCGGAAAAACTTGATTTTAGCAATTGCTACGCCAGCGGCTCAATCCATGGCGAATGCAACTCATGATATTCCAATCTTAGGTACAGCAATTACTGATTACGAGGCAGCTAAACTTGTTAAATCCAATCAAAAACCTGGTGGTAATGTATCTGGTACGTCTGACATGAATCCAGTAGAGCAACAAGTAGATCTAATTTTACGAGTAATGCCAAATGCGAAAACAATTGGTACTATCTATAGCTCAAGCGAAGTAAACTCTCAAATTCAAGTGGAGAAGATGAAAGCTTATGCAGCTACAAAGGGTATTAAAGTTGAAGAAGTTACAGTTTCCAATGTAAACGATATTCAACAAGCGGCACAAAACCTAGTATCTCAACGTGTGGATGCAGTTTATGTGCCAACAGATAATGTGGTAGCTTCTGCGATGAGCAATCTTGTAGCTATTACCGATCCAGCAAAAATTCCTGTGTTTGGCGGTGAAGATAACCACGTAAAAGGTGGGGCAGTTATGTCCTTGTCTGTAGATTACTACAAACTTGGTTACCAGACTGGTTTGATGGCAGCTAAAATTCTAACTGGCGAAGCTAAAGTTGAAGATATGCCTATCGAAATGCAGAAAGAATTTAAATTAGTTGTGGGAAAAGATAAATTAGAAAAATTGGGCATCACCTTACCAGAGGATTTGATGAACAAGGCGACTATGATTTAATACATAACTGGTAAGGAGTTATACATGAACTGGAAAAAAAGTATTGCAGTGGCACTTAGTGCCATTGCTGTTATGGCAATGGTAGGCGGTTGTGGTTCCAATACTGCAACTAATGACCAAAAGAAAATTGGTGTTATTCAATTAGTAGAACATCCATCTCTTGATGCTGCTAATAAAGGTTTCGTAGATGGTTTAGCAGCTAAAGGATTTAAGGATGGTCAAAACATTAAAATTGATCAACAAAATGCACAGGCCGATCAATCTAATCTAAATAGTATTGCACAACGTTTCGTATCTGATAAAAAGGATTTAGTATTAGCTATTGCAACGCCTGCGGCTCAGACGATGGCAAATGCTTCTCATGACATGCCAATCATGGGTACAGCTATTACAGATTACGTGACAGCTAAACTCGTTCAATCTAACGAACACCCTGGTGGTAATGTATCTGGTACATCTGATATGACACCTGTTGAAAAAGAGGTTGATCTTATCATAGCATTAGTACCGAATGTAAAGCGTATTGGTGCCATTTATACATCCTCTGAGATCAACTCCCAATTGCAAGTTGAAAAAATGAAAGCGTATGCTGCTACAAAAGGTATTACTGTTGTAGAGGCAACTGTTTCCAATGTAAATGATATCCAACAAGCCGCTACCAATCTTGTGAACCAAGATGTACAAGCTATCTATACGCCAACAGATAATGTATTGGCATCTGCTATGGCTAACTTAGCACAAATTACAGATGCTGCTAAAATTCCAGTATTTGCTGCCGATGAAGGTATGACAATGACTGGTGGTGTAGCAACTTATTCTGTTGATTACTATCAATTGGGTTATCAAACAGGTTTAATGGCTGCTAAAGTTCTTGCAGGAGAAGCAAAAATTGCAGACTTAGCTATTGAGACACAAAAAGAGATTAAGTTAACTGTTAACGAAGAACGTGCTAAAAAATTAGGTATTACGATTCCTGAAGCTCTTCGTAAAGATATGAAACAATAGAGGAGAATTTGATGTTAGATTTAGTGGTAGGCACCATAACCACAGGCCTTTTATGGTCTTTGTTAGCGGTCGGTGTATTCATAACCTTCCGCGTATTAGATGTGGCTGACTTAACCGTGGAAGGTACGTTCCCAATGGGGGCAGCCATTTCTGCTATTTTAATTACAAGTGGTATGAATCCAATCCTTTCCATTTTACTTGCCGGTGTGGGTGGTATGATAGCCGGTGCTGTAACAGGTTGGATTCATACAAAATTAAAAATTCCTGCATTATTGGCTGGTATTTTGACAATGATTGCATTGTACTCTGTAAACCTTCACATCATGGGCAAAGCTAATGTATCTTTGCTTCGAATGGATACAATTTATACGATTCTTGGTGGATTTTTCCATACGCCGAATATGTGGTCTGCAGCCATCGTAGGTATTATCGTTGCTGTAGTAGTATGCTTGCTCTTATTTTGGTTCTTCGGTACCGAAATTGGTACAGCCTTACGTGCTACAGGTGTTAACCCTCAAATGATTCGCGCTCAAGGCGTAAATACTGATAATATGATCGTTCTTGGCCTTTTGATTTCCAATGGTTTTGTTGGTATGTCTGGGGCTCTTATCGGTCAATTCCAAGGCTTTGCTGATGTAGGTATGGGGATTGGTACCATCGTTATTGGTTTGGCTTCTGTAATCATCGGTGAAGTAGTGTTTGGTACGAAATCCTTCGTACGTAGTCTCATCGCCGTAGTACTTGGTTCTATTGTATATCGTATCGTTATTGCAGCCGTTCTCTACATGGGTATGCCACCAAATGATTTGAAATTATTCACTGCAATTCTTGTTGCCATCGCGCTTTCCTTACCTACATTGAAAGCAAAATGGTTGGCTCGTTAAGGAGGACACTATGTTAGAAGTAAAAAATATGGTAAAAACCTTCTTTAAGGGCACAATTAATGAAAAGACTGCATTACAAGGCATTAATCTTCGTCTAGAAGAGGGTGATTTTTGTACTGTCATTGGTGGTAATGGTGCTGGTAAAAGTACTTTATTAAACTCCATTGCTGGTGTATTTCCAGTAGATGAAGGATCCATTACAATTAATGAGATTGATGTGACAAAAATGCCAGAATACAAACGTGCTAAATACATTGGTCGTGTATTCCAAGACCCGATGGTTGGTACTGCTGGTAATATGCAAATCGAGGAAAACTTGATTCTTGCTATGCGCCGTGGTAAAAGCTTAGGTCTTAAATGGGCTTTCAAAGATAGTGAACAAGCATTTTTCAAGGAACGTCTTGCATTATTAGGCTTAGGCCTTGAAGATCGTTTATCTGCTCGTATGGGCTTACTATCTGGTGGTCAACGTCAATCTATTACATTGTTAATGGCTACCATGCTTCGTCCAGAACTCTTATTGCTAGATGAGCATACGGCGGCACTTGACCCTAAAACTGCAGAAAATGTATTGCAACTGACAGATAAACTCGTTGCAGAACATAATCTAACAACTCTTATGATTACCCATAATATGCGTGATGCATTGCGATTTGGTAATCGCCTCATCATGATGGATGCTGGTCGAATCATCTATGATGTAAAAGGGGAAGAAAAGAAACAATTAACTGTTGCGGACTTACTTCAAAAGTTCGAGGTAGCTGGTGAAAATGCACTGAGCGACCGCATGGTGCTAGGTGCTAAATAATAGAAGAAAGTTCTAATCTATCTTTTGTTCAATTACTGTATTTTTGCTTTACAAGATAGGGCAGATACTGTATACTAAATTAGGTCGTAAGACATATCGTAAGCGAAGTATTCGATTCTCCAACGGTTACTTAAGCTTATCGGGATTATAATTTTTTTAGGAGGTAACATTAATGTTAACTACAGAAGCTAAATTAGCAGTAATTAAAGAATACGCTACTCATGAAGGTGACACTGGTTCTCCAGAAGTACAAGTTGCGATTTTAACAAGTCGCATTCAATACTTAACTGAGCACTTGAAAGAGCACAAAAAAGACCATCATTCCCGTCGTGGTTTGTTGAAATTGGTTGGTCAACGCCGTAACATGCTTGACTACCTTCGTCGTAAAGATATCGAACGTTATCGTTCTCTTATCGAACGCCTTGGTCTTCGTAAATAATAAAATTAGCCGTCCTAAAGGACGGCTTTTTTATTTTGAATTGGCTATTTAGCTTTAATTGATATATAATTAGAAGGTATACATATAAGAAGATTTTTAGGAGGAATAGGAATGGAACAATTCCAAATGGACCTAGCTGGTCGTACGTTTACGATTGAGACTGGGGAACTTGCAAAACAAGCTGGCGGTGCTGTAATGGTTGGCTATGGCGATACTCGTGTACTCGTTACTGCTACAGGCTCTAAAGAGGCGAAGGATATCGACTTCTTCCCACTTACAGTAGACTATGAAGAAAAAATGTATGCGGTTGGTCGTTTACCAGGGGGGTTCATTAAACGTGAAGCGCGTCCACCTGAGTCTGCAATCTTGAATAGCCGTTTGATTGACCGTCCTATTCGTCCATTATTTAATAAAGGTGTACGTAACGAAGTACACGTAGTAGCAACAGTTATGTCTGTGGACCAAGATTGTGATCCAGCCATTTGTGGTATGATTGGTGCTTCTGCGGCATTGTCTATTTCTGATGTTCCTTGGAATGGCCCTATTGCAGGCGTTCGTATGGGACGTATCAATGGTGAATTTGTTGTAAATCCAACGAAATCACAATTAGAAGAAACAGATCTTAATATCGTTGTAGCTGGTACTAAAGATGCTATTCTCATGGTTGAAGGTGGCGCTGAAGAAGTACCGGAAGATATCATTCTTGAAGTTATCATGGCAGCTCACGAAGAAATCAAAAAGATCGTAGCATTCCAAGAAGATATGACTGCAAAAGTAGGTAAGGAAAAACGCGTATTTGAATGTAAAGATGTTCCTGCTGAAATTAGTGATGCAGTTCGTGCCTATGGTCATGATAAACTTGATGCTGCAGTTCGTTGTGCAGATAAGCAACAACGTGATGCACAAGAAAATGAAGTACGTGCAGATGTGTTAGCTCACTTTGAAGAAATCTACCCAGATAACTTGGCTGATGTAAATAAAGCATTTGATGCAATGACAAAAGAAATCGTGCGTCATATGATTACTGTTGAAAAAATCCGTCCAGATGGCCGTCAACTTGATGAAGTTCGTCCAATCTCTTGCCGTACAGGCGTATTACCACGTACACATGGCTCTGGCTTGTTTACACGTGGTCAAACTCAAGTGTTGAATGTCACAACAGTAGCGCCTTTATCCGAAAAACAAACCATCGATGGTCTTGGTGTTGAAACTGAAAAACGTTATATCCATCATTATAATTTCCCGTCCTTCTCTGTAGGGGAAACTCGTTCTTCCCGTGGCCCTGGGCGTCGTGAAATTGGTCATGGTGCGTTGGCCGAACGCGCATTGGTACCTGTGATTCCGAGTGAAGAGGATTTCCCATATGCTTTGCGTTTAGTATCTGAAGTATTGGAATCTAATGGTTCTAGCTCCATGGCTTCCGTATGTGGTTCTACATTATCTTTGATGGATGCTGGTGTACCTATTAAAGCACCTGTAGCTGGTATCGCTATGGGTCTTGTAACTCAAGGGGAACACTATACAATTTTAACTGATATTCAAGGCATGGAAGATGCTCTTGGAGATATGGACTTTAAAGTTGCTGGTACAGCTAAAGGCGTAACAGCAATTCAAATGGATATCAAGATTTCTGGATTATCCCGTGAGATCCTTCAAGAAGCATTAGAACAAGCTCACAAAGGCCGTATGCATATCATGGGCATCATGCTTGATACAATTGCTGAACCACGTCAACAAATGTCCCAATACGCTCCACGTATTATTACAATGAAAATTGATCCTGATAAGATTCGTGACGTAATCGGTTCTGGCGGTAAAGTAATTCGAAGTATCATCGAAGAAACAGGCGCTAAAATCGACATCGAAGATGATGGTACAGTATTTATTGCTTCTGTAGAACAAGAAGGGGCTGCAAAAGCTCAAGAAATTATCACAAACCTTACTAAAGAGGTTGAAGTAGGTGAAGTATACCTTGGTAAAGTAACTCGTTTAATGGCCTTTGGCGCATTCGTAGAAGTATTACCAGGTAAGGAAGGTCTTGTACATATTTCCAAACTTGCGAAAGAACGCGTTGAAAATGTAGAAGACGTAGTAAGTGTAGGGGATGAAATCATGGTAAAAGTTATCGAAATCGATAAACAGGGCCGTGTAAACTTGTCCCGTAAAGATTGTTTAAAATAAGAGGTGTTACATGGATATTCGTGGCTTTGAAGTAGTTTCTGCTTTTGAAGAACAAGATATCAACTTACCAACTCGTAAAACAACTGAAAGCGCAGGCTATGATATTGAATGTGCTGAAGCTGTTACATTAGAACCAGGACAAGTAGTGCTCGTTCCGACAGGTATTAAAGCTTTCATGGCGTACGACGAATACCTTGCCATTCACATCCGATCTAGCATGGCTATTAAACGCCATTTAGCACTTGTGAATAGCACAGGTATCATTGATAGTGATTACTACAACAATGAGGACAACGAAGGTCATATTATGATCGCTCTCTATAATTTTGGCAAAGAACCAGTTACCCTTGAAAAAGGCGAACGCGTTGCTCAAGGTATATTCTCTAAATACCTTATTACAAATGATGATGATGCTACTGGTGTAAGAACTGGTGGCATTGGAAGCACTGGGACTATGTAAATAATATATGGTTTTGTATAAACTAGTAAAAACCGCTCAACTTTGTTGGGCGGTTTTTGTGTGTTTATTTCTCTCTTCAGCTGTAATTATTATCAATAATACTATATAATATTTATTATAGTTAGTAGAACAATTCGGGAGGCTTTATGAAACAGGAGTCAAAACAAAAAAAGAATGTAGGTACATCAGTTATGGGGAATGACATTGAGACTACACAAAATACCATGCACGTTTTGGATGAGAATAAGGTTCTTAAAAAAAGTTATGAAGATGTAGTATATATTTCTCAACCTTTTGGGGCGACCTCGTTAAATACATTAGCAGCGCGAGCTTTGTTATTTGGACTAAATCCTGTATCTTTAAAAAAGGCGCGTGTCCTTGAGCTTGGATGTTCTTTTGGCGGGAACATTATTTCTCAAGCTTTATACTATCCTGAAGCGTCTTTTACGGGTATTGATTTATCGTCTTCCCAGATTAAGATGGGAAATGAACTGATTGCGTCGATGGGACTATCTAATATACATTTGCTTGAGAAGGATATTCTAGATATTGATGATTCATTCGGTACCTTTGACTATATTATTGTACATGGTATTTGGTCCTGGGTTCCGGATGTGGTAAAAGATAAAATTCTATCTATCTGTAATAAGAATTTATCCGACAATGGTGTAGCTTATGTATCGTATAATACGTATCCTGGATGGAAACGATTAGATCAGTATCGAGAAATCATGCAATATGCAGAGCAAAAAGAGTTAGAGCTACCGTTGATGGAGCGGACTTTATATACGAAGAATATATTGAAGCTCGTAGCGGATACAATGGGATTAGATAATCGGATAAGTCAAAAAGCGAGTTATAAAATTGATAACATCCAAAATGTGTTGAGCTCTAACGATTATTATGTGGCTCATGAATATTTAGAGCCTTTTAATGATCCTGTATATGTACATGAATTTATAAAACGTGCCAATGACCAAGGTTGTGCCTATATAGGGGATGTATTTCTTTCACGATCTTTCATAAGTTGGTTACCGGAGGATATTCACGATAATATAGCTCAATTGGCAAATGATGATTATATTGCAAAAGAGCAATATTATGATTACATTTATGATACGCAGTTTAGAATGTCCCTGTTAACGAAAAATAAACATAGTAAAAAGATTGTTCGTAATGAACGAGTTAGTATAGATGTATTATCAAAATTATATTATTGCAGCGTTGTCAATACTGGTATTCCTTCTAATATGACGGATAGTATCCATATTGCTATTAAAGAGGTTATGGATCGAGGGGATATATTTACTGTTCAGGATATAGTTGATCATATACATAGAAAGTTGCCTGGTTATACTATCGAAATGGACAGAGTTTATTCTCGTTTACTATATTTGATTATTGTAGATAATCTCGATATGTATGCCGAACCATATGAAAGAGTTGCTTTCGAAGATAATAAGGTGTATATACCTCAACGTTTTATAGATTTTATTTCTACTATAGTAGAAAAAGAAGGCAGCTCCTATATTGGTATAGGCGACATGTACAATAAAGTACAACAAGATATAGATAATGGATTTCTCTTTGTAATAAAGCAAATGGTGGAGCCTACAACAAAAGAAAAGATTCTTGCTATTATGGATGACAATATTACAGTTCAGCGTCATACGCGGGATAATATTGATTTTATTGTTCCTAATAAAGTGTACTTAGAGGAAATTTTACAACGTATAAAAATGCTCGGGTTTTTACATAAAATAAAAGATTAGAGGTATATATGGCAATTAGTAAGGAAATTCAGAAATCCAGTGAAATGAAATTTAACGGTAAGTTGATTCAAGTTACCTATGATATAGCCGATGTGAACGGAAAGGATGCATGGCGTGAGGTTGTGCATCATCCGGGTGCTACAGCGATTGTGGCAGTAACAGAGGATAATAAGATTGTTATGGAACGTCAATTTAGATATGCTTTGCAACAGACGCTACTGGAGGTACCAGCAGGAAAATTAGATCCAAATGAAGAACCGATTGTTTGTGCTAAACGGGAGCTTGCTGAGGAAACCGGCTATCGTGCAGCTCAATGGATTTCGTTAGGTACAATTGCTACGAGTCCTGGTTTCTGCAATGAAGTATTACATTTATATCTTGCGAAGGACCTTACCATGGGGGAAACCAATTGGGATCCTGATGAATATGTGGAGCTAGAATACTACACATTGACAGAACTATTGGAAGCTATCAAGAATGAGGCTATTAAGGATAGCAAATCTTTGGCGGCCCTCATGCTTGCTATGCCATATCTTAAGTAATTTTTAGAAATATTATCTCTCAATATAATATGTATTTTATTAATTCATATTGATGATTTTAACTGTAATATGTTATAAAGTATTTTTACATTATATGAGTAACTAATCTCATATAGATTTAGGAGTACATATGTATAATCGAATTATTCTACTAGTAATGGATAGTGTCGGTGTAGGGCATGCAGCCGATGCGATTAAATTTGGCGATGAAGGTTCGAATACATTAGGACATATCGAAGCGGTAGCAGGACCTATTCGCTATCCAAATTTAAAATCTCTAGGTTTAGCTAATATTGCTGATATATCAGCGTTTGATGAGCCTGTTATTGGCGCTTATGGTCGTATGGCTGAAACGAGTACTGGCAAAGATACGACAAGTGGTCATTGGGAGATGATGGGGCATCCTGTAACGGTGCCATTTCCGACATTTTATGATGGATTTCCGAAGGAACTGATGGATGCTTTCATAAAAGAAACGGGTTATGGATTTCTTGGTAATGAGGTAGCCTCTGGAACGGAAATTATTGAACGCCTCGGAGAAGAACATATAAGAACTGGTAAGCCAATCGTATATACATCGGCGGATTCGGTTTTTCAAATTGCAGCGCATGAGGATATCATTCCCTTAGAAGATTTGTATCGCATGTGTCAAATTACACGCGATAAAGTATGTGTCGGTGATTATTATGTGGGGCGTATTATAGCTCGACCTTTTGTTGGTACACCAGGTCATTTTGTACGCACCTCAAATCGTCATGATTACAGTCGTATGCCTGAAAAGAAAATGGTGCAACAAGAGTTACAAGACGCAAACATTCCAACAGTGGCAGTGGGCAAAATCGGCGATATTTATGCTCATGTTGGCTGGGATGCATCATATCCGACAAAGTCTAACGCGCATGGTATGAACGTAGTTTCTTATCTGTTGGGCCAAAGCTTTGCACGGGGGTTCATGATGGTCAACCTTGTTGAATTTGATAGTCTGTACGGTCATCGGCGCAATGTAGAAGGGTATAAGCGTGCTATTGAAGACTTTGATTACCAATTAGGCGGTTTGTTGGACTTGCTTAAAGATGATGATTTACTTCTCATCACTGCAGATCATGGGAATGATCCGACTTGGAAAGGTACAGATCATACGAGAGAAATGGTGCCTTTGCTAGCTTATAGTCCAAGTATGAGTCATTCAGTAGCTTTAGGTGATAGACATAGTTTTGCGGATATAGGTGAAACAGTATTACAAAACTTTGGATTAAAACAATGGCATATTGGAAAATCATTTTTGGATATTATGAAATCATAGATACATGCGATTCTATAATACTTTCTGTATCATTGGAACCATATATGTATGTATCTAGAATATTTGGGTGGCATAATATACTTTATTGATTATTTAAATACCGCAATACATGATAATTTGAAGTAATTACCATGTGTTGCGGTATTTTTGTATACAAAATTTCAAACATATACAGGAAATTTATGTAGTTATGTGGAAATATATAAATATAAATGAATACGCCCATGATTGTAAGTACGAGAGGAGGAATCATCATGAGAGAACAAGTACAAGGTAGTGTATGGGACAAAGTATTCAAGATTTCAGAACGAGGCTCATCCGTATCGAGAGAGTTATTTGCGGGGGCCACTACATTTCTTTGCGTTTCTTATGTATTAGCTGTAAATCCCGCTATCCTTGGTGCCGCCGGTATGGATGTAGGTGCGGTGTTCACGGCGACGGCTGTGAGTGCCATCATCATGACTTTATTGCTAGCTTTGTATAGTAATATGCCATTCGCTGGCATATCTGGTATGGGTATCAATGCTTTTTTTGCTTATACTATCGTAGTCCAGATGGGACATAGCTTTGATTTTGCTCTGACGGCTCAATTAATTGCAGGTTTAGCTTTTTTACTGATTGCGGTTACACCATTAAAAGAATACCTGTTCAATGCCATACCTCATACGATTAAACTGGCGGTAACGGCGGGCATCGGATTATTTATCGCCCTCATCGGTCTCAGCAGTGCAGGACTTATTGTAAGTAATCCTGCCACCATTGTGAGCATTGGCGATTTACAAACTCCATCCAGCCTAGTATCTATATTGGGAATTATACTGATTGCCGTTTTTACGGGGCGCAATGTAAAAGGAGGAATATTTCTAGCTGTTATCATTGCTGCTGTTGTTGGGTTTTTCTGTGGGATTACCAAGTTGCCGTCGACGATATTTTCTATGCCACCATCGTTGGCACCGATTTGGTTTCATTATGATATGAGTGAACTTTTATCTGTAGATATGGTATTTGTGGCCTTTACGTTCTTGTTTGTTAATTTATTTAATGTAGTGGGCGTATTGATTGGTCTTACGAATCAAGCCGAAGTGCCTCAAGATAAACAGTTGGGTGTACAAAGCTCTTGTATGAAAGTATCGGCATTAGGTACTATTATCGGTAGTGCACTAGGTACATCTCCTCATATTGTAGCTGTTGAATCGGCAGCGGGTATCGCAGAGGGCGGTCGCACGGGCTTGACTGCTTTAACCATTGCGGGACTCTTTATAGCATCTTTATTCCTGGCACCGTTACTCATGGTTATTCCTGTGGCGGCTACAGCGCCGGTACTCATCGTGGTAGGTCTATTTATGATGGCATCCGTTAAGGACATCGATTTCGGTGATATTTCGGAAGGACTACCGGCATTTTTGACCATTATCATGATGCCATTTGCTTACTCCATAGGTGTGGGTATCGAATGGGGTCTCATCAGTTATGTATTGATTAAGGTTTTGACTGGAAAATATCGAGATGTTTCCGGTGTCATGTATTTCTTGGCGCTCATTTTCATTTTGAAAGAAATCTTTATGTAAGGAGGATCCTTATATGATACAATTTAATGCAAAAATTTCTCGACAGGCACAGGGGTTGGATAAGGCTCCTGTCGTATTGAAGGGGGCATCTGTTTTAAATGTATTCACTGATGAATGGGTAAAAGCGGATATTGCGATTCATGATGACACGATTATAGGTGTCGGTACCTATAGTGGTGAAATAGAATATAATTATAGCGGTAAATATATTGTGCCCGGATTCATAGACAGCCATCTCCATCTGGAATCCACCTTGGTGAATCCGAAAGAACTCGTATTTGAGGCCTCTCAAGTGGGAACGTTAGGATTTATTGTAGACCCTCATGAAGCCGGTAATGTAGCGGGGATTGCCGGTGTTGAGTACATGATCAATGAAACTGCATCGGCTCAAGGTGATGTATATGTTATGGCTCCATCCTGTGTGCCTGCTGTACCAGGTGAAGATAATGGCGCTATTTTAGATGGCGATATGTTACATAAGCTACAAGCTAATCCACGTATCTTAGGATTAGGTGAAGTCATGGACTGTTATAGTGTTATCAATAGTGATCCTTACATGATGAAAAAGTTAGATTACTTTAAAGATACAATTATGGATGGACATATTATTGGACTTTCACCAGAGCAACTAGCAAGTTATCGTTTGGCAGGCATTACTACAAATCACGAATGTATTTCCTACGAAGAAGCAAAAGAGCAAGTTAAAAATGGGATTTATGTATGGATTCGTGAGGGCAGTGCGGCTCATAATCTAGACTCCATTGTGAAAGGGCTTGTAGAAGAACAAGGGAATACGGAACGTTATGGTTTCTGTACAGATGATAAGCATATTGAGGATATTCGTTCAGAAGGCCATATTAGCTATAATATTCGTCGTTCTATTGAATTGGGACTGACACCAATCCAAGCTTATAAAATGGCCTCCACTCATCCGGCAGCATGTTACGGATTAAAAGATTTAGGTGCTATTGCTCCCGGCTATAGTGCTAATCTTGTAATCCTCAATGATGAGCAATGCGTAGATATTCACGAAGTGTTTTATAAAGGAAAGCCGATTGAACGCGTTCTTGTGAGAGAAGAGAAGGTTGTACCATCTGAATTACTTCATACGATAAATATAGGTACTTTCACAAAGGAAAAATTAGATATTTCTATTGAAGGTCCACAAGCAATTATTAATATTGTGCCTGGTCAAATAGTTACACAAAAAAACGTTGAAGAGGTTCCTGTTGAAAATGGACTGTTCAAGCCAAATGCTGAGTACAATAAAATTACTTGTATCGAGCGGTATAAAGCATCTGGTAGAAATGGTGTCGGTATTTTGAAAGGCTTTAATTTAAAAAATGGTGCTATTGCGTCGTCCTTTGCACATGATTCACATAATCTGATTGTTGTTGGCGACAACGATGCAGATATGATGATTGCCATTGAGCGTATTTGCGAAATTGGCGGCGGATATGTCATTGCAAGTGAAGGCAAAGTAGTAGAGGAACTAGCTCTTGAAGTAATGGGCTTAATCACAAATCGACCTCATGAAGAGGTAGATGCAAAAGTGGCTAAGATGAAAGATATTGCTTATGGTATGGGCGTGCCAAAAGGTCTAGATCCTTTTATTAATTTGAGTTTTCTTGCATTAACTGTTATTCCAGAAATTAGAATCACTACTACAGGTGTGATGGAGTTTTAGTATTAAGTTTGATGAAAAGCTAATAAAAAAGGGGCTGTAACAGAATGTGGTTTTACCACATTCTAGTTGCAGTCCCTTTTGCTTTTATCCTTAAAACAGAATGAGTTTATTTAACTATAGCAAGCCTTGACTTTCTATCATATCTTTAATATCAAGTATGGTAGATTTACATACTACATCATAATCTAATGAACCAAAGAAGTCTGCAAATTTAGTGTCATCTTCATTTTTACAGAAGCCTTCAGATTCATGGAATGAATTTAGCTCCTCATTTATGATGGCTTGAAGCTCATCCATGGTAGAAACTTGTTGAACTGTTTTAACAATGGAAATCAAGTCAGTGTCATATTTTTGTAAAATTGTATAAAGTTCAGCTAATCACTAGCAGGAGCACCACGCATTAATAATAGTGTTCTCATAGTAATAGTCCTCTAATCTGCCCATAGGGCGTAATAAAATATAACTGTATAACAAACGAAAAATTATTTTATGATTAAATAGGAAAAGGGCATAAAAAAACAGTCTCAACGGATATCCGAGAGACTGTCTTGCTTGCTTTTAAAATTATAAAGCGTTTACTTTAGCTGCAAGGTTAGATTTCTTGCGAGCTGCAGTGTTTTTATGAAGTACACCTTTGGAGGCTGCTTTATCAATTACGCTAGTAGCATGAACAAGTGCTTGTTTTGCTTCTTCTACTGCGCCTGCTTGAACAGCTTCAACGGTTTTACGAGCTGCTGTACGAATTTGAGATTTTACAGCGGCATTTTTCGCACGACGTTCAGCATCCGTTTTTACGCTTCTAATACTGGATTTAATGTTTGGCAATTGAGTCACCTCCTTAAAAATCGTTTCTTATACCTGAATGATTATATCATACCAAATATTGATACGCAAGGACTTTTCAGCTCAATATTTTCCTTAATGACATGATTTGTAAAACATATTCTACTGTTTATTAATGAAAGCATATATGTGATTTTTAAAATCAAATTATTTACTCATTTTATAGTGTAACAATATATTAATTTTAATTTATGAAAGTTAAAAGGGTCCTTATGTTATAATGAAGAATAGAATTAAGTGAGGTGTCTTATGAAAAAATTAATGATTATAGATGGCAGCAGTTTGTTATTCCGCGCATTTTTTGCATTACCACCGTTGAAATCCGCTTTGGGAACACCAACGAATGCAGTATATGGCTTCTTAACAATGCTCATTAAATTGTATGAAGAAATTAATCCTGACTATATTGCCGTAGCTTTTGATAAAGGTCGTCAAACATTCCGTACTGAAATGTATAGTGAATATAAAGGAAATCGTCCAGATGCACCTGAGGATTTGCGTCCACAATTTAGTTTAATTCAAGATGTATTAAAAGCATTGGGAATTTGTGTCATCGAAGAAGAAGGTTTTGAAGGGGATGATATCCTTGGATCCTTGAGTAAGAAGTTTGGTGCCCATGAGATGGCTGTCCAAATTATTACAGGTGACCGCGATAATTTACAGCTTGTAACAGAACATAGCCATGTGTTCTTAACTAAAAAAGGTATTTCTGATATGTTAGAAGTTACTCTAGATAATATGGAGGAGCTTTATGGTTATGGTCCTGATAAGGTTGTCGAAATGAAGGCGCTTATGGGTGACTCTTCCGATAATATTCCAGGTGTACCAGGCGTAGGTGAGAAAACAGCGCTTAAATTAATTACCGAATATGGCAATCTTGAATCTGTATACGAACATATTGAAGATATTTCTGGTAAGAAATTAAAAGAGCGCCTCGTAGAGAATAAAGAGTTAGCCTTCTTATCTCGTGAATTGGCAACAATAAAAACAGATATGGAGTTATCTTATAAAGTAGAAGATTTTATACAAAACTTCCATACCTCTGAAGTACAGCCTTTATTTGAAACTTTAGGCTTTACTAAATTAACACCTCGCATTGTTCAAGTAATGGGGGGCGAGGAAGCAGCTTTTGGAGATCCAGGCTCTTTATTTGTACCACAAGAGGAGATTTCTTTAGATGATTTAGAAGATGCTAAAGCATTAACAGCCGACTTCTATAAAGATAAGACGGTAGCAGTACATGTTATATTAGATGGGAAAACACCATTTAGAACGGTAACGAATACTTATCTATCTAATGGTGATACTATTGTAAAAACAGACGATACTAAAGCTGTTTTAGCTGTATTACAAGGTGCTAAAGTCATCGTTACAACTCAAACTAAGGAGATTATCGAAGCCTTTGGTGCAGATGTGCCAGCTGAGATCTCTTTGTTTAATGCTGATAAAACTGCTCGTGTTCACGATATGTCTCTCATTGCGTATTTATTAGATCCTACACGTACTAATTATGGATATCTATATCTAACTGAGCGTTTCTCTGTACCTAGCATTGCTAGCGGTAGTGTAGACGTAGAATGCGTGTCCATGGTGAAAGCATTACTCGCTATGAATGAAGTTGCTTGTGAATCTGCACGTTGTGAAGAGTTATGGCCTTTATATGAAATGATTGAGTTGCCTTTAATCCATACTTTAGTAGTGATGGAAAAGAATGGTATCTATATCGATACAGAGAAGTTGGCGGAAACAACGGCTCGCTTTAAAGAGGAACTAGCTCAAGTACAAGATGAGATTTATGAACTAGCCGGAGAAACTTTCAATATCAATTCACCTAAACAATTGGGTGTAATCTTGTTTGAAAAGATGAACTTGCCAATCATCAAGAAAACCAAAACTGGTTATTCTACAGATGCAGAAGTACTGGATATGCTTCGTCACGAAAGTCCAATTGTTGAAAAAATCTTGGCATACCGTTCTGTTGCTAAATTAGTATCTACCTATTGCGAAGGTTTGGCAGTTCTCATCAATGATAAAACTCGTCGTATTCATACGACTTTCAATCAAATGGTTACGGCTACAGGTCGACTTAGCTCATCTGATCCGAACTTGCAAAATATTCCTGTTCGTACCGAAAAAGGCCGTGAAATTCGTGCCTTATTCTATCCAGGTGCTGGATATGATACATTGGTGAGTGCTGATTATTCCCAAATTGAGTTGCGCATTTTAGCGCATTTGTCTGGCGACGAAGCATTGATTAAAGCCTTTGTAGAAGGTAAGGATATTCACCGCTTTACAGCGGCAGAGGTGCTTGGCAAAGCTCAAGATGATGTAACTAGTGAAGAACGCTCCCATGCGAAGGCTATTAATTTCGGTATTATTTACGGTATTTCTGACTTTGGGTTATCTCGTGACCTTGGTATTACACGGGGCGAAGCTAAAAACTATATTGATCTTTATTTTAGTCGTTATCCTAAGGTTAAAGAGTATATGGATCGAATGGTTCAAGAGGCTCATGAAACAGGAAAGGTTCGCACTATGTTTGGTCGTCAACGCGAGTTACCTGATATTAATAGTCGTAACTTTAACCGTCGTTCCTTTGCTGAACGAACCGCAATGAATACGCCAATTCAAGGTACTGCTGCAGATATTATTAAGTTAGCCATGAACCAAGTGGAGCAAAAATTAGAAGAGCAAAACTTTAAGTCTCGACTTTTATTACAAGTACATGACGAACTAGTACTTGAAGTGGTGAACTCTGAATTAGAAGCTATAGAAGAATTATTACGTAGTACAATGCAATCTGTTGTAGAGCTACAAGTGCCTCTTATTGTAGACGTACATCATGCAGAGAACTGGGCATTAGTAAAGTAATATATATTTATAATAAATAGAAGGTATATATGTTTAAAATTGGCTTAACTGGTGGCATTGCATCTGGCAAAAGTACAGTTCTTACATATTTTAAGGATAAAGGTATACCGTATATCGATGCTGATATTGTGGCTCGTGAAGTTGTAGAGCCTGGTACAAAAGGGTTAGAAGCAATTGTAGCTGTTTTTGGAACCGATGTATTGCACGATGATGGGACATTAAACCGAGAAGCATTAGGGGCTATTATATTTCATAATGAAAAAAAACGCCAACAATTGAATGGTTGTTTAAAAGAGCATATTCAAAATCGAATTATGGAGCTCACAGCTCATTATGAGGCACTACATACACCCGTTTTACTATATGATATTCCCTTACTCATCGAAGGAGAATGGTATACCATGATGGACGAGGTGTGGCTTGTATATGTGAATGAGTCGACTCAAATTGAGCGCTTAATGAACCGCAATGGATTTACCAAAGAGGATGCATTGGCTCGTATTAAGAGTCAAATGCGTCTTGATGACAAACGTCCTTATGCGGATGTAATCATTGATAATAATGGTACACCTTTGGATTTAAAGGAACAATTAGATACCATCTGGAATGAGCGTATCGAATCAGCTCTATAAGAAAATCGATAATTGCCATTTTATGTGTCAAATTTGGTATATAAATAATAGTAATAAATGGTATAATAAGCCCATAAAACTTAGCATAATATTAGTTTAGCATTTGTTATATGTTAGATTTTGATGACTATTTTTAGTTTATATGTAGAAAGGGGGATATATGAAACGTGCAACGGCAACGGCACTATCCTGTGTCGTACTTGGGTGGTTTTATTTTACACATCTAGATGATCCTTTGGCGCGTCAAATCGCGTATCCCTTTAACTATAAAGAGGAAGTTATAGCTGCAGCTGAGAAAGAACAGGTGCCGCCATCTTTGGTGGCTAGTGTTATTTTAGCTGAAAGCAAGTATAAAAACACAGCGGAGTCTGAAACCGGTGCGCTTGGATTGATGCAACTCATGCCAGATACAGCGCGTTGGGTGGCACAACAAGTAGGACATGGCAACTATACAGATCGTCAACTAAAAGAGCCTACTATAAATATTGAGCTAGGTACTTGGTATTTAGGTCATTTGCTGAAGGAGTTTAATGGGGATCAGGTGCTAGCACTAGCTGCCTACAATGCTGGTCGTGGTCATGTGGAATCGTGGATTCACGAAAATAATTGGAATGGAATGGTTGATACGATTCCATTTCCTGAGACTCGTAGCTATGTAAAAGCAGTCTTACAGTATCAAGAAAGATATGAGGCATTATATGGAAACGATAATTGAAGCTTGTAAAGCCTTAGACTATTCTTGGTTGCCTCAATCTATTGAAGGCTTCACATTAGTGACATCTACTGAAAGTGACTATACAACGTTATCTAATCGTATTAGTGCTGGTGAAGACGTTTTAAAGGTACCTATTTTCCACTATCAAAACGAATTGGGGTGGCGTTGGTCTGCCTTATATGATAAAGAGGTAGAGGACTATACAGTACATATAGAAATGCCACTATTTTCCTTTGTGGACATTTCTTTTGTGCGAGCCGATTTAGAGTCTTTTTGGACAGGGCTACAAGAACGATGTGTAAAAGGGTTAACCAATATGTTAATAGAACCTTCTAATAACTTTACCTTTACTTATCGTCGCCGAGGGATTCTTGAATGGGACTTCTCACAAGTTATGCCTGAAGAGTTAGAAGGCTTTGTACGTGATATTGATCCAGCTCATGCGATTCGCATGATTAATGGTTCTTTTATCATCGGCGAATACCGCAAGATGGATGAGTGTACAGGCTTACTATTGTATTATAATGAATTGCGTGATGAATACTTTGCGGAACTTCGTTATAAAAGCTATCCAGAAATTGACCATCATTTAGATGCAAAACATCTAGATGATTTAGCAGTGCTATTGCGTGAACATTTAGGTGCTATTCTAAAAGGCTTGAATGACCGCGTTGATTAAAGTTTGGATAGATTTAACTATGCTATTTTTTGTCATTTTTTGTTTTTATAGAATGACTTATGTGGGATTGGTTTCTTTAATGCCCATTAGAAAGCGTAGAATTTGTATATACACAGTAAATGTGATATACTATATATGACTTTTATATAAATCTTTTAAAAGAGTGGGCGTATGTCCACTCTTTCATTTATGATTAGCTCAATTTTATAGTGTTTTTATCAAGAGATATATACAAGATGTAGTAAGTAAGGAGGCGATGGCTATGAAAAGAGAAGCAGTGGAGGAGTTTGTATCCTCTGTGGTTGAAGGTATTATAGCCGGCACCGATATGGAACTCGTCGATGTAGACTATGTACGTGAACGGGATTGGTATTTACGTGTCTACCTTGATAAACCAGGTGGTGTAGATTTGGATGACTGTCAGTTGGTGAGCGAAAAATTAAGTGCTGTCCTCGACGAAAAGGATCCAATTACGGAAAACTATTTATTGGAGGTATCTTCTCCCGGTCTTGATCGAGTTCTTAAGAAAGACAAGGACTTAGTTCGCTATAATGGCCGTGATGTAGATATTCAGTTGTTTAAGGCTATTAATGGTAGTAAACAATTTACTGGTGCATTACAAGGTTTTACAGACACAACTATCGAATTTACTATCAATGGTGAAAGCATGACATTTGAACGTTCTACCATTGCACAAATTCGATTACATCTTGATTTTTAATATATGGAGGCATACGAGTGAGTCAAGAATTAATTCAAGCGGTAATGGTGCTTACAAAGCAAAAAGGTTTTGCTCCTGAGGTTATTTTTGAATCCTTAGAGGCTGCATTGTTGCAAGCATATCGCAAAGAACCAACATCTAACCCAGATGCGTACGTTGTGATTGACCGCGAAACAGGCGTTTATAAAGTAATGGCTAAAAAACAAGTTGTGGAAACTGTTGAATTACCTGAAACAGAAATCAGCTTATTGGACGCTCGCAAAAAAGATAAACGTTTTGAGATTGGTGATGTAGTAGAAGTAGATGTAACTCCTGCCAACTTTGGCCGTAGTGCTGCCCATACTGCTAAACAAATGCTCATTCAACGTTTAAAAGAGGCTGAGCGGAGTGTAGTATACGAAGAGTATTACAGCCGTGAAGGAGATATCATCACTGGCGTTATTACTCGCGTTGAAGGTAAAAATGTATTTATCAATCTTGGTAAAACGGAAGCGATTTTGCCTCCAACTGAGCAAATTGTTACAGAAACATACCGTGAAGGAGATCGTATTAAATGCTATATCGTAGAGGTTAAGAAAACTACGAAAGGCCCTCAAATTATGATTTCTCGCACACATCCAGGTTTATTGAAACGTCTATTTGAGCTAGAGGTTCCAGAAATCTTTGAAGGCGTAGTAGAGCTTAAGTCTGTAGCTCGTGAGCCGGGGATGCGTTCTAAAATCGCTGTATATAGTCGTGATGAAAATATTGATCCTGTAGGTGCTTGCGTAGGTCCTAAAGGGCAACGTGTACAACATATTGTTGATGAATTACACGATGAAAAAATAGACATTGTAAAATGGGATGAAGATCCAGCAATTTACATTGCTAACTCCTTAAGCCCTGCGAAGGTTGTATCGGTAGATGTAAGCGAAGAAGAAAAATCTTCATATGTAGTAGTACCTGATTACCAATTATCTTTAGCTATTGGTAAGGCTGGTCAAAATGCTCGTTTGGCGGCTAAGTTGACTAACTGGAAAATCGATATTAAAAGTGAAACTCAAGCTGCTGAAGAACCTTTTACAGGTTTCGGCAATGCTGAGGATGGTGAATAGTCATGAAACCAAAATCCCAACCTATGCGTACTTGCGTAGGATGTGGTGAACCTAAGGCAAAACGAGAATTGATTCGCTTAGCCTTGAGTCCTGACGGCAATATCACTATTGATCGCAGCGGTAAAGCACCAGGACGTGGAGCTTATTTATGTGAATCCATGTCATGTTTTGAGCAGGCCTATAAGGCTAAACGATTAGAACGGTCCTTAAAGCATAGCGTATCTAAAGAGATATATGAAGCGTTACAACGTGATTTACAAGAGAATGAGTAATCACTGATATACATGAATGAAGATAAAATTTTAAATCTCTTAGGCTTAGCGCAACGAGCAGGAAAAGTTATTTCTGGTGATTTTATCGTAGAAAAAGCTATAAAGAGAAAGGAACCGAAATTAGTGCTTCTTGCTAGTGATTGTGCAGCCAATAATGAAAAGAAATATACTCAATTAGCAGAAACCCATCACATTCCACTTCACAGTATTGCCGATAAAGAGGCTTTAGGAACGGCCATTGGTAAGGAAGTTCGGGTAGTAGTCGCCGTACTAGATGATGGATTTGCAAAGGCATTACTTAAAGAGATTGATCGATAATAAGGGGGTATGTAGATGTCCAAAAAACGCGTTCATGAAATCGCCAAAGAGTTCGGCGTTGAAAGCAAGCAGGTCATTTCTATCTTGCAACAATATAATATTAATGTTACTAAAGCAGTTAATTCTGTAGATGATTCAGGTTATGAAATTGTAAAAAAACAATTAGGTAAAAAATCTGAAGCTCCTAAAGTAGCACAAAAAAAAGAAAAAAAGGTAGAATCGAAATCTGCTCCAACTGCAGCCCATAAACAGGAAGCTGCATCACATAAACAACAGCATTCAAATCGTTCTAACGAACAGAAAAAAGATAAACACAAACAAGCTGGTCAAAAACAAGACGATCAATCTAAACAAAAGGACCATAAAAAAGGCAATGTCCGTCATGTACAAATCTCTGAGCCTACACGCAAATCCGATGGTAAGCAACATGGTGGAGACCGTGCTAACAATCGCCCTAATAATACCCGCAATAATGATAACCGTAATAACGGTCGTTCTAATGATGTGCGTAACAATGACAGTCGAAACAACGATAATCGTAATAGCGACAACCGCAATAACGATAACCGCAATTCTAATAATGATCGCCGTAACAAGAAAAATAAAAAAGGTGGCAATAACCGCCCCCAATCCTTGTTATCTACATCTATGCAAAAAAAGAAAAATCGCGTAAAACATCGTAACGAGCAGTACCTACAACAAAAAGCAGAAGCTGAACGTAAAGCTGAAGCAGCAATTGCTACAGAAATTGAATTGAGCGGGCCTCTAACTGTTAAAGACTTAGCTGAAAAAATGGGTCGCGAAGTATCTGAAATCATCAAAAAATTGATGCTTTTAGGTGTTATGGCCAGCATTAACCAAGAGGTTGATGTAGATACAGCTACTATCGTGGCTGAAGAGTTCGGTGTAACTGTAACTGAAGTAGAACCTGAAGAAGACCCTACAGATGTTATTGAAATTGAAGATGCACCAGAAACATTAAAACCACGACCTCCTGTAGTAACTATCATGGGTCACGTTGACCATGGTAAAACATCCTTGTTGGACGTAATTCGTCAAACTAATGTAACAGCTGGCGAAGCTGGTGGTATCACTCAACATATTGGTGCGTACCAAGTTCGCTACAAGGATAATAAAATCACATTCCTTGATACACCAGGTCATGAAGCATTTACTGCTATGCGTCTACGCGGTGCGAAATCTACGGATATTGCAGTTCTTGTAGTCGCTGCCGACGACGGTGTAATGCCGCAAACTATCGAGGCTATTAATCATGCGAAGTCTGCAGATGTACCTATTATTGTAGCCATCAACAAAATGGATAAACCAGGTGCTAACCCAGACCATGTTAAACAACAATTGTCTGAACATGGCCTTTTACCAGAAGAATGGGGCGGCGATGTAATCATGGTTCCAGTATCTGCTAAACAAAAACAAGGTATTGATGACTTACTTGAAAATATCTTGCTCGTAGCAGAAGTTATGGAATTGAAAGCGAACCCTAACCGTAAGGCATATGGCGTAGTTATCGAGGCTCAACTTGATAAAGGTCGTGGTGCTGTATGTACTGTCTTGGTACAAAAAGGTTCTCTTCGTGTAGGTGATACAGTACTTGCTGGTACTGCATACGGTAAAGTACGTGCCATGACAAATGAGCGCGGTGAAAAAGTAAAAGTTGCTCGTCCATCTATGCCGGTAGAAATTTTGGGCTTCTCCGAAGTTCCACAAGCCGGTGAAATTATAAATGGTATGGATGACAACGAAGCACGTGCAATTGCTGAAAAACGTATTGCTAAGCAACGGGTTCAAGAATTGCAAGCTACACATAAAGTTACATTAGATGATATTTTCAACCAAATTCAACAAGGCGAGTTGAAGGATCTTAATATTATCATCAAAGCCGATGTTCAAGGTTCTGTAGAAGCATTGCGTCAATCTTTAGAAGGCATCAAAAACCCTGAGGTTCGTATTGTTATTGTTCATGCTGCAGTAGGTGCCATTAATGAATCGGATATCATGTTGGCATCTGCATCTAATGCGATTGTAATGGGCTTCAACGTACGCCCTGATGCTAATGTTCGACGTGCAGCGGAACAAGAAAAGGTTGACTTGCGTACATATCGTGTAATTTATGATGCTATCAATGACGTTGAATCTGCTATGCGCGGTATGTTGGCGCCTCAATTTAAAGAGGTTGTCGTAGGTCGTGCAGAAGTGCGTCAGGTTATTTCCACACCAAAGGCTATTGTAGCTGGCTCCTATGTAACAGAAGGTCGTATTACTAACGACTCTGAAGTTCGTTTAATTCGTGACGGCATCGTTGTATTTGAAGGTAAGGTTGATTCTTTACGTCGATTTAAAGATGAAGTTAAGGAAGTTAAAACATCCTTTGAATGTGGTATCTCCTTAGAAGGATACCGCGACATCAAGGAAGGCGACGTTATTGAAGCTTACTTGATGGAAGAAATTGCACCTCAATTATAGGAGGTTTATATGAGTGATGTTCGTGTCAGAAAATTACAAGAATTTATCAAACAAGAGGTAAGTCAAATGTTGATGCGTGGATTGAAAGATCCTCGCATCGGTTTTACCACAATTACTGATGTTCATGTAACAGGTGATTTGCGTGAAGCTACGATTTATGTTTCCTTGTTTGGTTCCGATAAGGAAAAACAAGATACCCTTATCGCATTAAAGCATGCGGCTGGACATATTCGTACCGAGCTTGGAAAGGTACTTAAATTGCGACATATTCCTTCCATCACTTTTGATAAGGATACGTCCTTGGACTATAGTATGCATATTGAATCCCTTTTGAACGAAATTAAAAAGGACGAAGAAACAAATTAAAACAGAGGATACAGAACATGAGTAAGATTACTATTAATCAATTACATATGGCTCTGTGTGAAGCTAATTCTATTATGCTAACCGTCCATGTTAGACCTGATGGCGATGCTATCGGATCCATGGTTGCCTTTTACGAAGCCCTTGTGGGGCAAGGTAAAACTGTATATATGGTAGTAGATGATGTAGTTCCTGAGAAGTACTCATTCTTACGGTATACGGACCACATCCATGATGTCGCCTATTTTGAAACTAATCAAGTTGATATTGATATGCTAATGGTTTTGGATGCTAGCACGTATGAGCGAATTGGCAAAGTAGGTGCACTCTGGAGTGCACCTATTTTTAATATAGACCACCATATTTCTAATACGGAATTTGCGGATTATCTATATTTAAAGCCTGACTTTGCTGCTACTGGTGAAATTGTTACCGACTTATGTACAAAATGGAATTGGCCTATCACTGAGTCTATGGGTATCGCGTTATATATGGCGATAGCTACGGACTGCGGTTTCTTTAAGTTTAGTAATACTACGGCGAATACCCTTGAGATGGCAGCCAAATGTGTCGCTGCAGGGGCTAGACCAAATGTTATTTCTGAAACTATTGAAGCCGTATCTACCAGTCGTCTAGAATTAACAAAACAAGTTATGCAAACTATCGAATTCCATAAGAATAATACAGTGGCCACTATCGAGCTAAATCGAGAGGCCATGAATATTCTTGGAGATGATACAGATGGTTTTGTAGATATTATTAGAAATGTCGATACTGTAGATGTGGCAATTTTATTGAAAGCTGAAGCTGATGATAGAACGCGCGTAAGTTTACGTTCTAAAGGTATTGATGTGAACGCTGTAGCCAGCCAATTTGGTGGAGGCGGTCATATTCGCGCTGCTGGTTGCACTATTAATCTACCGTTAGAAAAGGCAAAACATGCTCTTATTGAGGTGATTAAGTAATGGATGGGGTTTTACCTTTTTTAAAACCACCTGGTATTACGAGTCATGACGCCGTTGCTATTTGTCGTCGTATTTTAAAAGAAAAGCGCATTGGACATAGTGGTACATTGGATCCTATGGCTTATGGTGTGTTACCTGTTTTTCTTGGAAAGGCAACACGCCTTATAGAATACACGGAGGGTTTTGATAAAACTTATGTAGCAGAATGTAAATTTGGTACTTTTACAGATACTGAAGATAGCTCAGGACAAACTGTATTGCCAGATAATGATATGGTATTGCGTGATGGCGTTGTATTGAATCAAGCTATTCAATCTACAGAGATCTCAGCAACTATGGTTAAACCAAGCTTTGAAGAACTGGTTAGTACCCTGAAAAACTTTGCAGGTGTTCAAGACCAAAGACCATCTAAGTATTCAGCTATTAAAGTAAATGGCATTCGAGCTTATGAATATGCTCGTAAAGGTATTCCTGTAGAACTGCCATTACGTCAAATTCATATTAAAAATATTGAGCTCATAGCCTATGGATTCCCTTTTTTCACGGTTCGCGTGACTTGCTCAGGGGGGACTTATATTCGCTCATTATTACGCGATATTTGTATTGCTTTAGGTATACCTGGCACGATGACTTCTTTGGCACGTACTAAAGTAGGACCTTTTGAGATTAGCTCTGCTAAGATAGCTGAAGAATTAATGTTACATGGTGAAAGCCTTTTATTACCAACGGATACGGCGGTTTCTCATCTTTCACAAGTGACTGTAAATAGTGTACAATTAAAGATGATGGTGCAAGGGAAGGAATTACCTATTGAAAGTGAGTTTTCTTTCACCGAGCCAGATAATTTATATAGAGCTTATGGACCGAATGGTTTTATTGGTATTATGAAACGAACAAACCACACATTGAAAGTGGAAAAAAATATTTTTATTGAAGGATAAGTATGAAGCAAATACATTCGTTTGATGAACTACGTCAAATCAAAGATACAAAAGTATATGCCCTTGGTACCTTTGATGGCATTCATCGAGGTCATCAACGAGTTATACGTAAGGCTGTTGAAGAGGCTACATCAGTCAATGGCGTAAGTATCATCATCACCTTCGAGCATCATCCGTTGACTATATTACATCCAGATAGGGTGCCTAAACGGGTGATTCAAGAAGAGATTATGGATACTGTGTTAGAAGAACTCAACGTAGACTATATTATGCGATTGCCTATGACTGAAGCACTACTTAACATGAGTGCAGATGAATTTTTACATGATCTTTGCACTGATATGAATGTGGACGCCATTGTAATTGGTGAAAACTTTACTTTTGGTGCAAAAGGTCTAGGTAATCCAGAATATATGAAAAAAGTGGTAGCGGATAAGAATATACGAGTTCTTGTACAGCCTTTACTGCCATGTGATGGTCGTAGTACGCCTATTTCTAGTACAGAAATAAGAAAGGCTATTCATGATGGACGTTTAGAAGATGCGAATCATTGGTTAGGTAGACCATTCCAATTTAAAGGCACTGTGATTAAAGGCGATCAACGAGGACGTACATTAGGATTCCCTACATTAAATCTTTTACTTCCTAATGAAATGGCTGCACCTCCAGATGGAGTATATGCTAATCGCGTGTGTATTGATGGTATTTGGTATGATGGGGTAGGTAATATTGGAGATAATCCAACCTTTAAAAATCAGTATCATAGATGTGAAGTGCACGTTTTTAACTTTGACCAGGACATATATGGAAAAGAAGTAATTGTACAATTTATTTCTTATATTAGAGGGGAAGTTAAATTTAATAATTTACAAGATCTTATCGACCAGATGAAGATAGATGAAGAACAAGCTCTAGCTATTTTAGCTAATGCATAAAAGGGGGTTCTCATGGATATTAAAGAAGCTCGTAAACAAATAGATAGTATTGACTCTGTATTAGTTACGGAGTTTGAAAAACGACTCACATTGATTAAAGAAATTGGTAAATATAAGGATGAACATCATTTGCCGCTTATTGATGAAGAACGGGATGATAGCATCGTTGCTTTACATACTCAAAATTGTAAAGATGAAGTTTTAGCACCTTATGTTGAAAATTATATAAAAAATGTCGTTTCTATGAGTAATGAATTCTTGAAAGAACACATGCATAAGCATATTTTCCTCATTGGTATGCCTGGCGCAGGTAAGACTACTGTTGGTAAAGTTCTAGCTAAAGAGTTGGGGCGAGATTTTTTTGATTTAGACCAAACGATTCAAGACAAAGTAGGTAAATCCGTTCAAAATATCTATATTTACGATGGTAAAGATGCTTTCAGTAAATATGAATATAGTACAATCAAAGAATTAATTCATAATAAACCATCTGTCATTGCTACAGGTGGTGGCACTGTTACCTATGATAAAACTGTTAAATTGATGCGAAATAATGGTCTTGTTGTATTCGTAAACCGCGATGTAAATCATATTTTAGATGATTTGGATCTTGAGATTCGTCCGCTTGTAAAAGAAAGTATCGAATATATTTTTAATGTATATGAAGAACGATACCCTCTATACGAAGCAGTGGCACATATCAAAATTGGTAACGAAGGCAGCATTACCGATGCGGTGCAAGAAATTATTGAAGCCTTGCCTAATACGGAGAAATAATGGACGCCATACGAGGATTTGTATACCGAACTATATATGAGAATACACAACGTACATATTGCGTGTTTATCCTGAAAGATTATAATGAGGAATACATTACTTGTACTGGCAAATTTGAGTCTCCTAAAGAAGGGGAAGATATTGAAGTACGGGGCCGCTATGTAGAACATGAAAAGTACGGTCGCCAATTTGATGCGAGTAGTGTCGAAAAGTTAAAACCTGATAATATGGGTGCTGCCAAGACTTATTTGTTAAATTTAGGCATAAAAGGTTTTGGTGAAAAATCCGTAGAGAAGGTACTAGATTATTTTGGGATTCGTATTTTAGAAATTTTACGGGAAGAACGTCCAGAAGAGATTAAAGATGTTCCAGGTCTCCGAAAGAGTGTTAAGGATGAATTATTTAATACCTTACTTGGTGAAGGTATTTTATCCGATTTAAATCATTTTTTTGAAAGTCATCATATTTCATCGAAATGGAGTCGTATTGTATATACCTATTATGGTGTGCAGTCAGTTGCAGTTATAGAGGATAATCCTTATATCTTGTTACGTGTAGCTCCAGATATGCTTTTTGGTACGGCCGATACTTTGGCCGAACATTTAGGTGTCACTGGCAGTGATACACGCCGTTTAGAGGCTGGTTTAGAATGGATTTTACGCAGTTTAGATAATCAAGGTCATACATGCTTACCCGTAGATCAACTTATCGGTCGCTTAGATGAGCTATTACAAACTGATGTAGATGATATTGCTAATTTTATTGAAAGCCTTCTAGAACAAGGTGCACTGTATAGTACGTATTATGAAGATATCTTATATATCTATCCGCCAGAGATGTATGTTTCTGAAGTGGAAGGTGTCCACTATACTCGGAAGTTTCTATTAGAAGCTGATCCAATAGCATTAGATATCCCTAGTTTTATTGAAAAGTTTGAACGAGACAACTACATTACTTTTGGTGATGCTCAAAAAGAAGCTATACAGCTCTCATTTTTTGAAAAGTTCTCCCTTATAACGGGTGGTCCTGGTACAGGTAAAACAACTATTATTAAGGCGCTAGTAAAAGGTTTCCAACTCGGTGGATTGGGGCGTATTATACTTTGTGCTCCTACGGGACGTGCTGCAAAACGTTTGACCGAGGCCACTGAGTTTGAAGCTACTACAATTCATCGTCTATTGGTGCCTGTTCAAGGTAGTGACTCCTATGACTTTACAAAGAATGAAGATGATCCACTTGATATAGATGTTATTATCATCGATGAAGCATCTATGCTTAATGTGCGTTTATTCTATTCATTAATGGCGGCGATTCCTAAGGAAGCTCATGTCATTATTGTGGGCGACGTAGATCAATTACCACCTATAGGTGCTGGATTTGTATTAAAAGATTTATTAGATAGTGATTGTGTGCCATATACACGACTTAACCAGATTTATCGTCAAAGCTCTGGTAATACTATTGTTGAAAGTGCTTACGCTATTAATCGTGGAGAAATGCCTAACCTTGAAGGTGTGAGTGAAGAGTTTTCTTTTATTCCCGTTAAATCTTATGACATGATGATAAAAGCCATCATTGATGTATATAAACGTGAACAAGAAACTTTAGAAGATGAATTAGATATTCAAATTATTTCTCCTATGCGCCGTGGTGAAGCAGGTAGTACATTGATATCACAATATGTACAACAAGCCGTAAACCCTCCAGATAGCTACAAGGGAGAAGCTCGTGTCAATGGCATTACGTATCGCGTTGGGGATAAGGTTATTCAAATTCTCAATGATTATGAGTTAGAAGTTTTTAATGGTGAAATTGGTGTTATTTACGCTATTACACGGACTGATATTTGTATTCGATTTATTCATAAAGAGGTTCGTCTACCAATAGATGAAGCTCATATGATTATGCCTGCTTATGCTATAACGGTCCATAAGAGCCAAGGTAGCGAATATGGCGTAGTTATTATTCCATTTGTTCCACGTTATGGTGGCATGTTACAACGTAATTTGTTGTATACTGCTGTTACGCGGGCAAAACGTAAAGTGATCATCGTCGGTACTACGAGCGCAGTTGAACGTGCTGTGCGCACTGTTAATGCCGATGAACGTTATACATTGTTTAAAGAACGACTACAAGGGAGATGTGATTCTTAATGAGTCTTTGGGATTTCCTATTTCCACCTGTATGTCCTCACTGTGGTGCATCCGTAGCAACACAAGGGGATTGGTGTAAAGCTTGTTTTACCGATCTATTACATATTCGCCATGTACCACATAAATTTTTACACTATGTAGATGATGTATGTGTACTGGCCGAATATCGTGGTGGTCTAAAGTCTATGATTTACGATGTAAAATTTAATGAAAAAAAGGAGCAGTCCAAAGGAACTGCTCCTTTTTTAGCATCGTACAACTTTTACATGAAATATAATGAGTCTAACATTGCGAATCGTAATTGTAAAATTATGTATGATTATATTGTTCCCGTACCGTCTAGCGAAAAGAAAAAGGCTAAGAGGGGATACAATCAAGTGGATTTATTTTTTGCAGATTGGGCGTATTCATTATGGAAAATAGATAAAAAATTTTTTATATGGCTGGATTGTATATATAAGTTTGATACCTTTTGTGATATGTGGGCTTTAACAAATAAAGAAAGACATCAAAATATTGATGATGCTTTTGTTATACGCGCCGATTACAAGGATATTGATTTGACAAATAAGAATATTTTAATCGTAGATGATATATATACTACAGGTGCTACAATTGAAGCCGTAGCAAAAGTCTTGCAAAAGCATAACGCTTTACGCGTTGATGCCCTTACGCTAGCTAGTGGTAGTTTCTAATCTTTACTATTAAATGTAGGAATATAATATTTGATTTTATAGTAGTATTATAAAATGTATTCATATCAAATTATGGCGATAATGTTTCTAAAAGAAATAGTTAACTTAGTATATAAAAAAGCGTTCACCTGAAGGTGAACGCTTAATTAACATATTAGCCAAGCACATCAATAAATGCTTTAACTACATCAGGATCAAAGAGGGAGCCAGATGCACTAAAGAGTTCTTCTTTTGCTTTAGCTTTTGTTTTTGCCCAAAATTCAGTAGAAGGATTAACTGTTGTATCATAGTAATCTGCTACAGCAATAATTCGAGCTCCTAACGGAATATTGGCACCACGTAAATGTTTGGGATAACCAGAACCATCCCATTTTTCATGATGATAACGAATATAAGGTAAAATTTGTTGGCAGCAAGGATAGTTTTCAATCATATTGGCACCACTTGCAGCATGTTGTTTATACTTAGACATTTCTTGCTTATTAAGATATGGAGATTTTTGGATTAATGCATTAGGAACCATTAATAGACCCACGTCATGAAGTAGAGCTGCGTGACGAATCTGTTCAATTTCATTTAATGGTAAACCCATTTTAGCTGCGATGCTAACAGCATAGTTTGAAACCTGAATAGAATGTGTATAGAGATGATAGCTTTTCATTTGTATCATCTGTAAAAGTTGTGCGCTTATGGCTTCTAAACTGTCTTTCTCCAGTTCATACAAACCTGATGGTTGCATCAATGATAACATAAACATAATAAACCCCTCTAACTAACAAACTGAACATATGGTACAACCCCTCGTACTTATGTTCATATCGTACAACTTTAGGCCGTTCTAATTTAACAGTATACAAATTATACACCATAAATAATTTTTTGTGTATGATACGTATGTTCTTACAAATATGTTGTATTCATATTTGGCATACAAAAAATAATTGACAATTTAAGAATCCACTAGATATGGTACTTAAAAAATGTGATTTTAGAAATATTAAAATATTATGAAGAATATTTTAGGTTTTCTATTCCAATTTTATATACATCAACAAATAGGGGTTGCAAAATTTATTCTCATTGTTCTAAGAATTATGCGATAGTATGTTTGGTAAAAAAATTATGTTTGGCTACTTAACTATATAATCAAAATTTTTTAAAATAATAGTAAAACTAGACATGAATACTGTTATTCTTTATAATACGTCTATACGGGTCTGTGGTTGAAAGTCGAGGCTAGTCGCAGGCAAAACGATCCACATAAGCAGCCCAAAGGGTTGTGAGCATGGTGCGGCTTAGGTGTAAGTCCTGCCGATAAAATCGAGAGAGGTAGTAGTGGGGAGTCTTGGACTTATGAGCGAACCTTCCAGCAGGCGAGTGTGGGGGCAAAGACCAGGTCAGCCGTATAGGGGCACATGAGGCTTTTCTCATGTGCTTTTTTTATACAGTTGTATATTATAAAATCTATAGAAAACCACTAACTATGGGAAAGTTTTTATACATAACCGTAATATTTATACAAATAATGTATAAAATTAAAATATAAATATAGCGATTTTGCGATTGTATCTAAAATTATATACAAAATTATTGACATAATTATACTTAATCTATATACTATTATAAAGTAGTAGTAAGTTAAATAATGAGGTTGATAATATGTTAAATAGCAAACTAAAAAAAATAATTCTTGGCGGTTGTATGTTAGTGATGGCTACTTCTTTAGTTGGTGGATGTGGTTCCTCTAATCAACCTACATCTAATAAACTTGTCGTTGGCACTAATGCTACATTTGTTCCATTTGAGTTTAAAGATGAAAAAACTCAAGATTATACAGGTTTTGATATTGAATTGATTCGTGCGATCGGTAAGCGTATTAATAAAGATGTAGAGCTAAAAAATGTAGCTTTTGATGCTTTGATTCCAGCTTTGAACACACATGATATTGATGTTGCTGCATCTGGTATGACTATTACAAAAGCGAGAAGTGAAAAAGTATTATTTTCTTCTCCTTATTATGAAAATGCCTTAGCAGTAGTATATAAAGATGGAACGGCTGTGAATTCTCTTGATGACTTAAAGGGTAAAAAAATTGCAGCCCAATTAGGTACTACTGGTGCAGATTTAGCTCATAAAATTGAAGGTACTACTGTAAAAGAATTTGACCATAGTAATGAAGCTTTGTTAGAATTACAAAATGGTGGAGTAGATGCAACTGTAATCGATTTACCTGTAGCTCAATATTACAGTACTAAGCATCCTGACCAACATATTAAATTTATGGCATATCCAAATACTAAAGAATACTTGGGCTTAGCAATTAATAAGGATAACAAAGCATTGCAAGAAGAAATCAATAAAGCAATTGCTGATATGAAGGCTGATGGTGAATTTAATACATTATATAAAAAATGGTTTAATGTAGATGCACCTGCTGATATGCCAGTAGTTTTAGAATTTAAATAATAGGAGAGATTATGAGTTTTAATTGGGGGTTAATTGCGGATAATTTACCGCTCTTGCTACAAGGTGCTCTAGTGACTGTAGAAATTACAGCCATGTCTGTAGGTTGTGGCTTTTTTATCGGTCTTTTAGTATCTTTAGCAAATTTATCTAAATTTAGATTAGTTAGATTGCTTGCAAAATGTTATGTAGATATCATTCGTGGTACACCATTACTGGTGCAAATTTTCCTAATTTATTTTGCCTTGCCTATGATTACAGGTCAACGGATTGATCCATATATTGCGGCTGTTACCGCATGTAGTATTAACTCTGGTGCTTATGTATCTGAAATTTTCCGTGCTGGTATTCAATCTATTGATAAAGGTCAAATGGAGGCCGGTCGTTCTCTTGGTTTAACTTGGGGACAAACCATGCGTTACATCATTATGCCTCAAGCTTTTAAAGCAATTATTCCTCCGTTAGGGAACGAATTTATTGCCATGTTGAAAGATTCCTCTTTAGTTTCTGTTATCGGTTTCGAGGAGTTGACACGTCGTGGTCAATTAATCATTGCTAAAACCTATGCATCCTTTGAAATCTGGGGTACGGTTGCTGTGATTTACCTTATTATGACAGTGACTATCTCACAATTAGTTGGATATCTTGAAAGGAAATATAGCATTAAATGATTAAATTAGAAAATGTACATAAATCTTTTGGTAAAAATGAAGTACTAAAAGGTATTAATTTACATATTGAACAAGGTCAAGTTGTTGTAATCATCGGTCCTTCTGGTTCTGGTAAAAGTACGGTACTGCGCACTATGAACTACTTGGAGGAACCTACATCTGGTAAGGTTATCGTAGATGGCATGGATCTTTCTGATAAGAAAAAGTTAAATGACGTTCGTGCTGAAGTAGGAATGGTTTTCCAAAACTTTAATTTGTTCCCACATATGACGGTTATGGAAAACCTTACCTTAGCACAAACTAAGGTTCGTAAAACATCTATGGAAGAGGCTAAGAAGATAGGTCAAGCTTTACTTGATCGAGTAGGTTTGGCGGATAAAGCCAACGCATACCCTGATTCTTTGTCAGGCGGTCAAAAGCAGCGTGTTGCTATTGCTCGCGCTTTAGCTATGAAACCAAAAGTAATGCTTTTTGATGAACCTACTTCAGCTCTTGATCCTGAAATGGTTAGTGAAGTGCTAGATGTTATGAAGTCTTTAGCTGAGGAAGGTATGACGATGGTCATCGTTACTCATGAAATGGGCTTTGCGAAAAAGGTAGCGGATAGAGTTTTATTTGTTGATGGTGGCTTGATTTTAGAAGATAATACACCTGAACGCGTATTTGATGCACCTACCAATGAAAGAACAAAATCATTCTTAGATAAAATTTTGTTAGATTAAATAATATAATTATAGGAAGCAAATTCTAGAATTAGAAATTGCTTCCTGTTTTTTTACATTAAATTTAACCTATCTATTTATATTATATATGTATAGCTTAATATCTATTAATATATTTGATAACCTTTAGAGTGAATTTATTAATTATAAAGAGTTTGTATAAAGATTTACAGGGTAGATTAATCTGAAAAACACGATTATTGCTATAAATATTTGTGATATAACAATAATTTATACAGTCATTTTTAAAAACAATAATTTTTAATTCACATATTTTTATGATTATAAAAATATACAATTAATTTATAGAGCTTATATAATTATTTATGACATGTATAGATATAGGGATTTTTGAGATTTACAGCAAATGATATTCTTATTTCTAGTGTTTGTATATTCATTAAAAATGTAAATATTGTTGTTTGATATTTTATACATGCTGTGTTATGATACACATATAGAGCAAGACAGTAAGACAATATATATATTTTTAGGAGGATGTTACCATGTTAGGTAAAGTAAAATGGTTCAGCGCAGAAAAAGGTTATGGTTTTATTGAACGTGAAGACGGTAGCGATGTATTTGTACACTACTCTGCAATCCAAGACGAAGGTTTCAAATCTTTGACTGAAGGTCAAAATGTAGAATTTGAGATTGTTGATGGAAACCGTGGACCTCAAGCCGCTAACGTTGTTAAAGCGTAACTACATACCAAAAAAATTATAAAAACAATATATAATTGGACCCCGATAGTATATACTATCGGGGTTTTTTGATTTTCTATATACATTTTATACATAATTCTACAAAAAATATAAAATTTTTAGATAAAAAAGAAGGAGTTTTACAGTTAGATGTAGAAATACTAAATATAACACGAGAGATAAGGTTATATAATACCACACACTCGCATCTCGTGGATGATTTTTAGAAAGGGTGTTGACTTATGAAAGTAGCAATTAGAGGAAAAAACATTGAAGTGACAGATGCCTTAAGAGCATATATCGAAAAAAGATTGAGTAAATTGACTCGTTACTTCGATGATGAGTTAGATGCACAAGCGGTTTTATCCGTTGTAAAAGATAAATCTACAATTGAACTTACATGTTTTGTTGATAAAATCGTTCTTCGTGGTGTGGAAACTAACGATGATATGTACGCAGCTATTGATTTAGTAGTAGATAAAATTGTTCGTCAAATCCATAAATATAAAACTCGTTTAGCTAAACGTTTCAAAAAACAAGAAGCTTTCCATCCTGAAGCTTTGGCAGCTCCTGTGGAAGAAGAAACTATTGAAGTTGTAAAACGCAAACACTTTGTTGTGCGCCCTATGGATGTTGAGGAAGCGATTTTACAAATGAATCTTATTGGTCACGATTTCTTTATGTTCTTTAATGCTGAAACTGAAGCGATGAACGTTGTTTATCGTAGACATGATGGTTTCTATGGTTTGATCGAGCCAGAACTTCAATAATATATAATGTCGGCTGAACTTAATCCTAACTCCTTTCTACTTTAAATCAGCCGATTATTATATTAAGGTGGATGACTTAAAATAGTCATCCACCTTTTTTGCAAAAATAATACTATAAATAATCTTGAAATGCCTTGAATTCTTTGACTATTCAAGGCTTTTTCGTTATAATAAGTTAGATATGAGATTTAAGCCAATAAGCCTTGGTATTATAAGGTTTATTTTTATTTCGTCACAAATTCGTCAAAAATTCATCCAAAAATTTTTGATACATCCTGTGCAGCGTTCTTGCGCATCTCATCTGAATAGTGGACGTAGACATTCATTACAGTATTGATATTGTCACCAAGTAAACTTGCTACTGTTTTAATATCAACACCATTCGCAAGAAGTGTTGTTGCATAGGTGTGACGAAATGCATGGATAGTTTTATTGGGAACTATCGTTCTAATAGCATAATTAACATTACCAGTACTGCTAGTATTAATATTAAATAATCGCTCGGTATTAGAGATTGATTTATACTCTAATAATATATTGGATAGAATAGGGGGGATAGGAAGCGTTCGAATACTATTTCTTGTTTTCGGTTCCTTTACTCCGAATGTGTTATTTGACGTCCTAGACCATTGTTTGTTAATTCGAATGGTATTATAAGCCAAGTCTATATCAAGCCATGTTAGGGCTAAAATTTCTCCATATCTAGCCCCTGTATATCGAGCAATGCATAGTAGGGTATATAGCTTTTTATTATCTATATATGTTTTTAACAATAAATCCATTTCATCTATGGTAAAAGTTGTTAATGATTTATATGTTTTAGTTGTAAAACGTTTAATATCTGCTACAGGGTTAGATCGTATAATTCGATATGGTTTAATAGCGAAATTAAAAACAGACTTCAGGAAAGTGATGTGCATATTCTTTGTACGATTGGCAAATTCAATGTCAGAGAGCGTTTTGAATATCATCTGATGTGATATATCCCTAACACGTTTTTGATGCAATACAGATAGATTTTTAATGATATATTGATATACTAATTTTGTATTTTCTGATATACCAATCTTTTCCCGCATATACAATTCACACAATTCAATAAATGTAATATTTTTAAGACTGTCATCAAGAGGATTAGTGACAGTCTTTTTTAATTCCTCAATAATTTTTTGCCCATAAAGTTTTGCTTCCCTTTGAGTAGCAAAACCCTGTTTGGATTTTTGCTTCCATTTTATACCGTCTTTATAGCTGACAATTATTTGGTAATTGCCATCTTTTTTGCGAACCGTCATATTGCATTGCATAGTTACACGTCCTTGCTATTAACCACGTGATAAAAGAATTCCTCATCTATATCTTCATCTAATTCTCTATCATGAGCAATCCGTTCTATTAGATTGATATGTTCTTTAGAATGAAAGTCATCGTGTTTAATATGTCCTAATTCGTGTAGTACACTAACTCGTTGAGCATCAAAAGGCTTATTTAAATTAACCAGTATAGAATGACTGCCATCTTCATTAAGACGTACTACTGCTGTTTGTGTTTTCTTTAATTGCGTATAAATTAAATTAATAGACATAACCATACCCCTCCCCAATAGAATTAGTCATCGTGACAAAATATATAAGTTTATATCACTAATTAAACTATTAATTTTATAAACAACATCAGATAGTTGTCGTTTTATAGATACTATTTCAGCTGTATTATCATCAATATTATTACTTAGAGAATGTAAATCATCACTGAATGATGCTATTTTACTTTCTATCTCGTCTATACGTTTAGATAACTTATCTGAATCATTATTAAAAGAAATATTAGAAACTGCATTGGAAAGATTATCAACTCTTTGCGTGAGTGTAACAATATAAATACTTTGTGCAATAATAGCAATAATCAATACTATAAATAAGGATATCTGTTTCTTATTCATTTTATTTCCCCTCACGTTTCTTTAATCCCTCAATTAAATTAACTACAAAATCAATATCATCTTTTGACATATCCTCAGCGGCATCAAACAACAATCGCATATCAGGATTATCTTTCAATTTGTTTGCATATTCTGCTACTTCCGGATCTATGTAATATGAATCATTTATATCTGACTTGTCTTCAATTAAATCTGATTTTTCTACACCAAAATAATTAGCCAGCTGTTCAATTTTGTTCATTCTAGGCATCTTAGTTCCATTAACCCATGTTGAAACAGTTGATTTATTTAATTTCAAATCAGCTACTAAATCCGCTTGTGTCTTTTTGTTTGCTGCTAATAAATTGCTAAGATTTTGAGCAAACACTCTCTTGTAATTAGAATCCATAATAAGCTCCTATTCTCCTCTCCTGCGTACCTATATATTAATACTTAAAGTAGTAAAACACAATACTATTTTATAAAAAAGTTTACTTTTAGTATTGACATTCTACTTTTAGTAAACTATACTAATAATCAAAGGAAGGAGGGATACATTGAAGCGATTGAAAATTTCTTTAAAAGCGGCGAGAGTTAACGCAAATCTATCACAAGAAGAAGTAGCAAGGAAAATGAAGAAATCTAAGGTTACAATCAATAACTGGGAAAATGGAAAAACAGAAATTGATTATGGGAATTTAAATGAATTGTGTCGATTATATTCTGTCACCATGGATGATATTCTTTTGCCTTATTAGTCTACTTTAAGTAGAAAAGGAGAAAAAACATGAAACAGTTCATCAACAGAAAATTTAATGATGCCCTAAACAACAGCTTTTTAACTGTAATGAATGACGAACTTGATTACAAACGGGAGATATGGGGACTAGAAAATATTACTAACTATGGTTGGGAATGTTTTCAGGATGAAGCCATAGATAAGGCTCATGAAAACGAATCCGACGTACTTCGTCGGCACTACGGAAAGCTTGGTTCTCATCAAAACGTATATGGTCGTTGCTTTAATCCGATTTCTTAATAGGCGGTGGTTTAAATGCTAGTCCAAAATCAAAAAGACCTGTTAGTAGCTAACAATGTCTATGGACACCAACCTCAAGTATTTGGGTGGGCTGGTCGTAATGCTGAGTATGCACAATATTGGCGAAAGATCATTAAAGATTATTTCGTAAAGCGGCATACAAGCAAAATTTATAAGAAATCTATCCACGGCAAAATCAGAGAATGCCGTGAAGCAGATAGAATGGCAAAAGTTGAATCAGGGATGCCAGTATGGAACCCATAGTCTATACAACTAAAAATGTCGCTGAATTGCTCCAATGCAGTGAAAGCAGCGTCAACAATCTTAGGGAACGTGGAATCCTACGTGAAGTAAAAGGGCTTCCGGGTGTCCGCTTCAATAAAAAAGAAGTCGAGGCACTTGTAGGAATTGTGGACGAATACAGTCCACTACAATACAGGAAGTTAGAAAAGGAGCGTGATAGCTTACTTAAAGAAAACGAAAAACTTAAAAATGCTATAAGAAAAATAACCAGTGATTTACTGGTTATGGTAGGAGGGGATTTGAAGTTATGATTATTGCTTTAAAATGGGCGGCTTTCATATGGATTATTGGATCCATGGGAAGCCTAGAAATTGATAGAATTGGTTTTTTCCAGTTTCTATTACAAGTCATTATTGGTGGACTGATTTGGTTATCCGCTAATGTATACGAAAATGAAAACGCCCGCTAACCGGCAAGCTAAACGGGCGTAGGTAAATAACACCTATAGAAATTATAACACGGAGAAGAAAAATGCAAAAAAAAATCGAAATCATATTAACACCTAAAGATAATGGTGGTCATGATATGGAATTTATATTAAATAAAGATGAATTTAATGGTAGCGCAATAGAAGTTGCTGCTCTTTTGGTTTCAGCTGCTTATAACTTCGGTTATAAAAATCTTGATATTACGCAATTTATAGCATTTTTAGAAGCTACAAAAGATATGTGTGAAAAGCAAAAAGAATTGGCTCTTATAAATGATTTGCTTAATACATTTGAAAAGGAGAAAACAAATGGAAATTAATTTAACACCTATTGTTAGTCAAAACGAACAAGTATTCAAGTGGAACAAAGACGAAATCAAAGCTTACTTTGAGGCACAGTTAGAAAAGTATAAAGGCCTTGTAGTAACAGAAGAAAACTATAAGGACATGGTAAGTGCTAAAAACGAAATCGTTAAGTATAGAACAACGCTTGATAAATTCTGTAAAGAGAAAAAACGAGAACTCAAAAGACCAATTGAGTTATTTGAGGAAGAAGTAAATGAAGTATTGAAAGTTGTTTACGATGCAGAAAAACCACTTGCAGAACAAATCAAATACTTTGATGAAAAAGAGGTGCAAGCAAAAACTGATGCCATTAACAAGTTTATTGAAAAGATGGTTGAGAAATATGGAGTGCGTGAAGAATATGCAAATCAACTTCAACATGATAAACGCTGGTTAAATAAAACTGCAAAAATGAAAGACATTGAAACCTCGATTGAGGGAATGATGATTGAAATTGCAAAGCGCCAACAATCAGACGATGACTACAAACAAATTTTAGCAGAGAAAAAAGGAATGATTGAGTTCATTGTGGATACTTGCAATCAACAATACGAACTAGCAACACCAATCACATTTGATGAATGTTGGGATGCGGTAAAAGATATTCCGTTAGATCAGGCTAGAGAGTTAATCAATGCAAAATTTGCAGAGCGTAACGAAATGGAAGAGGCTGCACGAGCAAGTATCACAAATGAACCAATTGAAATAGTTGAAGTGGCAGAAACAAAAGTTGGTTTAACAGTAACTGTTTATGACTTAACAGAAGATGATGCAAAAGATTTAACTGATTTCTTAGAAATGCGTGGTTACAAGTACAAAGAGGTATAGATGGATAGTAGATATAATGCGGTAAAAACTGTACCGCAATCAGCGTTAAAAATAATTGACTTTGGGAAACTTAAAGGCAAGTATGATATTTCTCCACAATGGAGATGGGAAATATTAACCGAAGTTTATGGTATGTGTGGTGTTGGTTGGTACTTTGACATTGTAGATACGGAACAAGTATTAGTAGAGGCTACTGGCGAAACGATGCTTTATGTAAAAGTAAATCTATATATCAAAGATGGTAATGAGTGGAGTAAACCAATTCCGGGTTATGGTGGTGATTTCTTAATCTACAAAGATAAAAATGGTTTTCATGGAAACGATGAGGCATTTAAGATGGCCGTTACTGATGCATTAGGTACTGCGGCAAAGATGATTGGTGTAGGCGCTGATGTATATAGAGGTTTACAAGATACCAAAATCAATGCAGCGGCAGAAAAGGAAAAGAAAGAAAAAGAATTTGACCCTCACAATGCATACGCAATCGTATTGAAAATGGCAATCGAACATGGGATAAGCGAAGAACAAGTAGGACAACAACTTACAAAAATGTTTGGTGTTGGTGTGATTGATAACGTTACAAGAGACCAAATGTCTAAACTTTATGATTGGGTAAAAGGTTATGAAGTGGACAACAAGTAATATTGAAACGCTCCGTAGTCCGCTGGGTGTAATGGTAGTAATACCAGCACCACATGACAATGATCTAGCGAAATTAGATAAAGAAAAAGAATACGTGATTGAAATCAAAAAGAAATCAAAATCACGCAGCATGAACGCTAATGCTTATTGCTGGGTTCTATGTCAAAAGATAGCGGAAGTCATGAGTAACCATTCGTATATGTCTAAGGAAGATGTATATAGAAAAGCAATCAAAGATTGTAGTCATTTCACATATGTTCCAGTCCGAGAGGATGCAGTTGAACGCTATATAAACATATGGAAAGGGCATGGCCTTGGCTGGATAGCCGAAGATGCTGGCGAGTGTAAAAGCATCAGAGGTTATCACAACATCATGTGCTACCACGGATCATCAGTATACACAGTTGCAGAAATGCAAAGGCTAATTGATTGCTTGGTTGATGAGTGCAATCAGCTTGGAATAAAACTTGATGATAGCGATTATATCCAATCGTTGGTTAAGGAGTGGGGGAATGAACAAGCGAAAAAGGAATGATGATAAACTCTATAAAATTACAAGACCGCAAGCTATCGAACGAGATAGTATAGATGGCTATCCATGTTGTGTAATATGTGGAGCACCTGCTACTGAGGTACACCACATATTGCCTAGAGGTAGAGGCGGTACAAGCGAACTAAACAACCTAGCGTGTTTGTGTAGATATTGCCATGAGAACTTAGCACACGGAGTATTTGCAAAGGAAACAAAATTAAAGCTAGAAACAATCATTATGGAAAGGATGAAACAATATGAAAAGAATTGATGTTGTTGAACTATATGTTAAGAAACGCATTGAGAAATTAGAACAAACACAAGGTGAATACAAAGTAAATGCAAAAGAAATTACAGAACTAAATGATGTATTGGATGTAATTAATCAAGTGAATACATCAAAAAAAAGCCAAGAGTCTAATAAATTTGATGCATTTGTTTATAGCCTAAGTAAACTTAATGAACGATTGCAAGACGTGGAAGAAGAATAGTCTATGGCTGAAAGACGGATGATGGCAAAGTCCATTATTAAATCAGACCAATTCCTTGATATGCCAGCTACAACACAAAACTTATACTTTCATATGTTGCTAGATGCTGATGATGATGGGTTTATAAATGCACCTAAATCTATCATGCGAATAGTTGGTGCTAAAGAAGATGATATGAAGTTGCTTGTAGCTAAACAATTTGTAATCGGTTTTGGTAGTGGAGTTATCGTAATAAAACATTGGAAGATACATAACTACATTCAAAGCGATCGTTACAAACCAAGTTTACAACCTGAAAGAAAGTTACTGGAAATTACTGCAAACAAGGAATATCAATTAAACGCAAGCAATGTATCCATTATGGATACAGAATGTATACAAGATGTATCCGTAGGTAAGGTAAGGTTAGGTAAGTCTAGTATAGGTAAGGTTAGGTTAGATAAGACTATAGAGGGCGAATGTGAGAAACCACATTCACCAAAGCGTAAAACTTTTACTAAACCTACTATTGATGAAATACAAGACTACTGCATTGAAAGAAACAATAATGTAAACGCTGAACATTTTTTTGATTACTATGAAAGCAACGGCTGGAAAGTTGGTAAAAACTCCATGAAAGATTGGAAAGCAGCAGTTAGAACATGGGAGCGTAGCGAATACAGAAAACCTAATTCTAAAAAGAATAGCAAGGAAGATGCAATGAACGTAGTAAAGGAGTTGATGGAAGAATATGAACAATCAGCAACAGATAGTGAAAGCGCTATCGATGTTACAGATAGCGTACAGTACTGATATGTCAAAGGAACGCATGAAGTTATATGTTTCAATGCTTTCAAACGTCAACCCAATCACGTTAGAACAATCTGTAGCGAACTTAATTAATCGTTGTAAATTTTTACCAACTATCGCAGAAATTAGAGAGGAATGTTCCGCATTAAGTGCTTTTGTAAATGCACATGAGGAACTTCCGACTGCACAAGATGCATGGGAAAGGGTATATCAAGTGGCACGATCATATGGCTACGATAAAGGGTTAGATAAACTAGATGGGTTAACGAAACAATGTGCTAAGGCAATATGGAAATCGTTTGACCCTCAAAACGGAGATAACTTCAACGAGATGTCTTGCCGTTCGCAGTTCGTGAGGAACTATGAGTCGCAAGAAATAAGAGAACGTGAGCGATTGAGATTGGCCAACTCAATCAAGGATAATCACTTGTTGTTAAAAGCAAGGGAGAAAGCAGAAAAGGAACGTGTGTTACTCAATTCTGGTCAGAAAAGAATTGAAATGACTGCAACTGGTAACTTAGTAGAAGTAGCCAAAGAACCAGTAGATGTAGAAGAAATAATCAACAAAAGCAAAATGTCAGACAAAGGGAAAGCGTTATTAAAACAGGCAATAGGGGGTTAAACGTGAGGGAAAGAGTAAAAGAGTTTGATGTAAGTGTAAATGTTAGCTTTAATGTTAGTTTTCAAGTACTGGCAAACAACGAGGCACAGGCAAGAACCAAGATTGAAAACTTGCTAGAAATCATGAGGAATGAGGCAACAGTCGATTGCCACATTCACCCTAGCTACGATGTATATGTAGATGATTGTGAGGCTAAACTAAACCAACTTAGTTATTGGTAAGGAGTGATAGATTATGTTAGTTAAAGATGAAACAAAGTATTGTTGGGTTGATGATGAAGTGGCTGGCGATCCACAAGATAGCATTGAAATGGCTATCGCAGATTATGTAGATAACGAATACGACTACGGCGATTTTGGTAGCTTAAGTCGAGAAGAGTTATTACAAACAACAATAGAAGTCGGTCATCCATACCAATATGTACCAGAGGTAGACGGCGAGCGTGTAATTTGGAATGTATGTGATTATAACTTAGCTGATGAAATCGCAGAATGGTCAGACGATTACATGAAAAATGTTAAAAACGAACACATGGACGAACTAAGCGAAGAACTAACGAAGGTATTTCAAGCATGGGAAAAACGTCATGGTTATGAGAACCGAGCATTTGTGGTACAAGAAACAAAAACATATCGAATTAAAGATTATATTAAGGAGGTTTAGATGAATACAGTACAGATTTTAGGTAATTTAGCACGTGATCCAGAAGTACGTTATACCCAAAGTGGTCGAGCGGTGGCCACTTTTACGGTAGCAGCAACTAACACCTATATTGACTCCACAACAAATGAAACGAAAGAACAAACTGCTTTTGTAAACTGTGTGGCTTGGGGCAAGTTGGGAGAAAGCGTAGGTAATTTGCGTAAAGGCAATAGAGCGTTCGTTGAGGGTAGAATACAGACACGCTCTTACGAAACCACAGATGGTCAAAAACGATACGTAACAGAAGTGGTAGCTGGCTTTGTCGGAACATCATTGATGAATGATGATAACGCACCAAGTAACTTTGATAGTTTTGAAAACAGTAATACGGATGAAAATTTTCCGTTTTAAGAGGTGAATAGAAAAAGAGAATGCATATATGGGGGTTATTTGATGATGGCAACGGTTGCTATCATCAAGCGGTAGATGAATATAACGTGAATATGGGGGGGGCAACACACGATCATATCAATAGGAATTGGTGATGCGTGTATTAACCAAGACCTTGCGATAAATACGCTTCATAACAAAAACGCACTATGGGAAACATTAGATAAACTAGATAGACCTGATGTTATTCTAGCCAGTCCACCTTGCGAAAGCTGGAGTAATGCTAGTGCAATGATAAATGGAAATGCTTGTTGGAAACGCGAGCCTAATAGCATCACTTCATTATTTGGTGAAATCAAGGAGAATAGTAAATTTACAATTCGTAATAATTCTGAATATGATCGTGTTCAATATAATTACGACAAGCAATTCTTAACACGAATTAATGGTGAAATGTGTATTTATAATACGATAAAAATCATTGAACGTTATCAACCTAAAGTGTTCGTAATTGAAAATCCAGCATATGGACGGATATGGGATTACATAGCAAATGTAATAGGCTTTGTTATTCCTTATGAGAATCTAACTTATTACAATAATTACGATTATCCGGTTAAGAAACCAACAAAGTTTGGCAGCAATATTGATTTGAAGTTAATGAAAAACAATATAAAAGCTAAATTACAATGGCATCAATTAAGTAATGTTGGAGGTAGATATAATTCACGTTCAAATATTCCATTAAAATTAATTCACGATATATTAAAACGATGTGAACAATATGTATAGGGGTGAATAATGAAGATAGAGTTATTTAATGATAATTTTCAGAATTTTAAGCGATATGGAATACCAAAGGCACAATTAGTTATTGCTGACATTCCATATAATCTAGGAAACAATGCCTATGCGAGTAATCCTATGTGGTATGTAGACGGCGATAATAAGAACGGCGAAAGCAAAAAAGCTGGTAAAGCATTCTTTAATTCTGATTACAACTTCAACATTGCAGAATACTTTCATTTCTGTAATCGGTTGTTAAAAAAAGAACCTAAAGAACGAGGTCAAGCACCATGCATGATTATATTTTGTAGCTACCAACAACAACCAATGGTTATTGAATATGCAAAAAAACATGGGTTTAAAAACTACATTCCTATTACATTCAATAAAAATTATAGTGCGCAAGTCTTAAAGGCAAATATGCGTATTGTAGGTGCTACAGAATATGCATTGGTTTTGTATCGTGAAAAACTTCCTAAGTTTAATAACAACAAAAAAATGATATTTGATCACTTTGAATGGAAACGTGATAACAAAAACCTAGTACCTAATATTCATCCAACGCAAAAACCTATAAGTGTACTTAAACGATTAATTGAAATCTTCACAGATGAGGGTGATGTTGTGATTGATCCAGTAGCTGGTAGTGGTAGTACATTGAGGGCTGCTATGGAGTTAGGACGAAGTGCATATGGTTTTGAAATTGATAGAAAAATGTATGCATTAGCAAAAGAAAAGATGTTAAGTGATGTTAAAATTCAAACAAATTTATTAGAGTTTGCTAAATAGAAATGATGAGGTAATTAAATGACAGTTAAAGAACTTATACATGAACTCATTGATATGCATGATGATTTGAACGTTGATGTGGTTTGTGTGGCGAAAGATGGAATGTTACATGAAGTTGAAGTGGTTGATATTAACCTCATTAATTCGGAAGTGCGGTTGGTTATGGGAGATGGGTATTAATGCCAATAAACAGTAAACAAAAAGGTGCTAGAGGCGAACGAATGTGGCGAGATGTATGCCGTGCTAATGGGTTCGATAAAGTCCGAAGAACTGCACAATATTGTGGTAACACAGGTGATGCATCGGACTGTGTAGGACTACCTAACATACATCAAGAAGTCAAATTTGTTGAAAATCTGAATGTCCGTAAAGCCTATGAGCAAGCGGAATACGATGCAAAAAAAAGTGGTGATATGCCTATAGTAGCTTGGAAAAAAAGTAATAAATCTTGGTTAGTCGTAATGAGTGCGGATAATTTCTTCCGTATATACAAAGAAAGTGAATGGAGCGAGGAACGTAATGGAACAAATGAAAGTGAAATTAGTTAATGAATACGCACAACTACCAACAAGAGGTAGTAATGATGCAGCTGGGTTAGATTTGTATTGTCCGTTCCATATCAAAGTTCCTGCTGACAGTCAAAAGAAAATACCTTTAGGAGTAGCGGTTGAAATTCCAAAAGGTCATATGGGTTTGCTTGTACCAAGAAGTAGCATGAGTAAGACACCTCTAAGATGTGCAAATAGTGTAGGTATTATTGATGCTGATTATCGAGGTGAACTAAGCATTGTATATGAGAATGTATCATGTAATGACTACACAATATTTAGAGGTGATCGCATCGCACAATTAGTAATCGTACCAATTGCGTTGGTTGATGTTGTAGCGGTTGACGATTTAAGTGAAACAGAAAGAGGTGCTGGCGGTTATGGAAGTACAGGAAAATAAATGTGTTGATGCGAAAAAAATCGCAGTAGCAACAATACTTATGAGTAAATTGAAAGCGAGCAAATAATATGGAATGGTCAGAAATTAAAGAATTAATCGATGAAAAGTATAGTGAAAGTGGAGTTAGTGTTCTTGTTAATAATGAATTGCTTTGTGTAACAAGAGTATCTGTTGATTTGGACACCGATGAAATTATATTGATTACAGAAAAGGAATAAAGAATGTGTAAGAAAGATGGATTTTTCAATGCATTGTTGATATGTATGATCGTTTGGATTTTTACGTTATTAATCGGAATGACACTTATCATGTTTAAACACATATTATTTAATGTTGGTTGATGATTAGGATATGGGCGGTGAAATATCCGCCCTATCATAAGAGGTGAGCATGAGGATTTATAACGATATAAAACGAATTGGTATGGAAGATACTATTTATACATTGCAACGTGCGTTGACCTTTGTTTATAACGATGAATTGTTAGAGCCTAAAGTTACATATGATTTTGGTGGATTTAGTATTATCTACAAATATGGAGATATCAATATAGGTATAGAATTACCATTGATTAAATTAGAACTTTTAAATCTTACGCTAGAGCAACTTGCGTTGGATATAAAGAAACAAGTTATATCACAATATAGATATGAAATAGATAAACGATATGGGGGTGTGTATGATTAATTTAGAATTGTTATCTAGTGCTTTAACAATTGTTATAGGTGATACAATCTGTAAACCTAAGATTGAAAGAGAGGACGGTAGCATAAAAATTATATATAAATTATCAACTGTAACTATTACAGAATTATCAACAATATTTGAAATAGAACATTGCATGAGGTTGGACTTTTTTGTTGATAAAATAAGACTTAAAATCAAACATCAAATATACAATTCGTTATCAATGGGGAATACCAATGGAAATGTTAAGTTATAGTGGTTACGTTGAACACTCAGACTTTTACATCGCACCTCAAAGCTATCAAGATGCATTTGAGTTTTTATGCCAGCTTGCATTTGAGAGCGAAGAAACTGTGTTTTATATAGGAAAAGCCATTGAGTATGATGAAAGCTATGGTTTTGATGAGGATGATAACTTTTATTTAGAAGATGAAGTTAGGTTTGAATGGAACGAGGAAAAAGGAGAGTGGGTAGAAAGTGTCTAAAAGATATGTGAAAAAGGTTAGTGAAATTCAAGCTATACAATACAACGGCACTAATGCTATGGAAGTAATTGAATTCGTTGATGATGTAGTTGGGTGTTATTGGCGTGAGAAGTTATCGTTAGAAATCACAACAGAGAATGAAGTGATTGTGTGTTCTAGAGGTGATTATATTGTTAAAGATCATAAAGGTAAAATTAAAGTTTATACAGCAAATGAATTCGAAACGACTTACAGAGAGGTAGAAGATTATGACTAGCGATGAACTAGGGAAGAAATGGCTGTTACAAAAGCTATATGATGATGGCTGGAGATATTGTGCATGTCGGTATAATGGAGAGTTATATTTAACCAATGAAATACCTATTGTGGATATGGAATCAGGCTATATAAATATTTACAGTTGTAATAAATTTGAATATGCTAATTGTTTGAAAAGTGTATTTCCTAAAATAAAGGGAAACGAAGTTTTAAATATTGCAAGAGAATTAGGCTTTATTGATTGGTCTAAAGTAAAGGTTGATACACCTGTATTGGTTAGTCAAAATAAGGTGGATTGGAAACCTAGATATTTTGCACGATATACAAGGGGAGTTGTGAAAACTTGGTTATGTGGATGCACATCATGGAGCGTCGAGGATGCTGACAGTGTTTGTGATTGGAAATATGCAAAACTAGCAGCGGAGGTATAAACATATGGCTGAAAATTTAATTACAATTGGAATGATGTTGGGTACTGCTCCTATTTTAGCAGTGTTTTTAAGTGATGCATTTGATACTTTTGAAGAGGGATGCGTGCGAATGTTATTTGTACAGGCGATAATTGGTGTTATATTAATCATTTTTGGGGCAGGTGTTATGTTTGGTGGTGAGTAATGTTTGAACGAACTAGACGAAAAGAAACTAATAGAAATGGCGGTTGAGTACCTGCAACCTGTTAAGCTAATTGATGTACAGATTGCATCTATCAAAGAAGAAATCAATCAACTACGAGCGAACCTTACATCTATAGGTGCTATTGATTACAGTAAAGACCGAGTAACTGGCGGTGGAACTCCACAAGGGTTAGAGGGTAGCGTAGCTAGATTTCTTGATACAGTCGCAGAACGTGATAAACGTATTGATGAGTTATCAAAGTTAAAGTGCGATGCGATCACTAAGATAGATGCACTAGATGAAAAACTAGGAGCAATCATCCTACGCTATGAATTTGTACTCAATAATACAACAGAAGATGCTTATAAAATGATAGGGTGTTACTCTACGAAACAAGCGAAGAGATACAAGCAAAAAGCATTATTAGAATTTGGGCAAAAACTTGTCCAGTAATGTCCGCAAATGTCCGTAATTGTCCGTATCAAGTGCGTTTGCTATTAGGTATAATATATATGTAGAAGTTGCCACTAAGCGACTTGTACTCACTCTTTCCTTATAAAGGTAAATCAAAACACAACAACAAGCGCACCCACATAAGAGTGCGCCTTTGTTGTATATGGGCGAAATGTGGTGTGGGACAATTCATCGATGGACACAGAGTAGCAGCGCAACCATATTTGATTAATGAGTGAAACATAATACTTTTTCTAATTTCAGAAATATGTGTTAAGACAAAATTTGTAAAACTTTACTGCAAAACTGATATGGGTAGGCCGAATATTTTCAACATAGCTTATAGATTTTAAATACGAACCTACCCTAATTGGTTTTTACATGTTGAATACTGACAACTAACTGGGCCTCCAAAATTAGTCATATATTCTATTGTTACTTAACCTAACACAAGTACGATTCATAATAGTTAGTTGTTGGTATTGAGTGTGTAATGATCATTGAAAACTAGGTGCTTTTATCTATTTAACTTTGTTTTTCATAGTTGAAACCTAAAATTGCGTAAATTGTCATGTCATAAACAAAGCACCTAGTTTTGAGTGATTAATGCAATTAAAATGAATAAAACTATCACATAATGAGGTATATCTTCGTGGATATATCTCATTTTTTGTATAAATCCATCAAAATAGGGAAAGGATATGACTGAGATAAGATGTTGTAAGCATAATTGCTTGAACAACAAAAAAGGGATATGTACCGCAAAGGAAATTGAATATGACGGACTGTGTCAAACATATATTACACATGGCGGTGCGAGCAAATGTAATTATGGGTTATGTGTTAGATTACATGGCAAATTAAAAAGGAAAGGTGGCGAAGTACTGAAATGATTAAAGCAATCAAACAATTCATTGCAGATAGAAAGTTATTTAAACAAGCAGCCAAGGACTTGAACAATAAAGATTTACAAGCTAAGGCAAAATATGCTTACGAACATCGTGGAGATAGCTTACTGACTATCATTGATTATTTAGCTATTCTATGTGCGGTATTAATTGCAATGGCCATTGTGTGGTGTTGGATGTGAATTATCAACCAACAATAAGAAAGCTATTAACCGCATTACGGATGAATGGTAGGCGGTACGTTGTAGATACAAGGCAATCGTGGAGCAAATACGATAAGCCTTGCAAGATATATATTGTCAGTCGAATGTACACAGAGGAAGAGTACAAACTAACATTTCCTGAAAAGTACAAAAAGGGTAAGACCTTTAAACAAGGACAACTCTATAAAAAAGAAAGTGAGTACAGCAGTACTAAGCAATATGAAGTACTGCTATTTTTAGTTAAGACATATAAAGGTGGTGAGTAACATTGACGAATATAGAAGAATTAGCACAAAAACTAACTAAGAAAGAACGCATATTCGCTGATGAATACGTTAAGACCACCAATGGAACACAAAGCGCAATTACTGCTGGATATTCAGAAAAGACGGCAAGTGTAACAGCTAGCAAAATGCTAAGAAAACCTAAGGTACGCCAATATATAGATGCAATCATGGATGAGCGCAGCAAAGACACAATCGCAACGGCTGATGAAGTACTGGAATACTTGACTAGGGTTGTGCGTGGTGAAGAAAAAGATGCGTTTGGTTTAGATGTGTCGGTTGCTGATAAAACGAAAGCAGCTGAACTGTTAGGTAAAAGACATATGCTATTTACCGATAAGGTGAAATTATCTGCGGAAGTAGAAATTGATATTTCTGACCGCATGAAAAAAGCACGGAGTAGATCTAATGAAGTACAACAAAGCACAGCTGATTGACGCACTTGCATCATTTGCTGATGACCCCTTGGGGTTTGTGTACTTTGCTTTCCCTTGGGGAGAACCGGGAACGCCGTTAGAGAATATGGAAGGGCCTGATGAATGGCAACGAGAACATTTAAAATATCTAGGCGAACAATTAAAAAAAGGCAAGTCTTTACAGACTGCCATTCGTACAGCCCACGCATCTGGCCATGGTATCGGTAAATCTGCCGATGTATCATGGCTTATTATATTTGCAATAGCTACTCATGAAAATACTCGTGGTGTTGTAACGGCAAATACCGATACACAATTGCGATCTAAAACATGGGCGGAACTTGGCAAGTGGTACAACATGTTTGTTGGTAAAGAACTATTCACTTACACGGCAACAGCAATATTTTGCAGTGATAAAAAATATGAAAAAACTTGGCGTATTGATGCTATTCCTTGGAGTGATTCAAACCCAGAAGCGTTCGCAGGTCTTCATAATCAAGGAAATAGAATATTAGTTATATTTGATGAAGCTTCTGCTATATCGGATAAGATTTGGGAAGTTACTGAAGGGGCTCTTACGGATTCCAATACGGAAATTCTTTGGTGCGTCTTTGGTAACCCTACTCGAAATAGTGGAAGGTTCCGTGAATGTTTTAGAAAATACAGAGACTACTGGAAAACGTATCAGATTGATAGCCGTACAGTGAAAATATCCAATAAGGCACAATTACAACAATGGGTTGATGCTTATGGTGAAGATTCTGACTTTGTCAAAATCCGTGTCCGTGGTGTGTTCCCTTCCGCATCAGATTTGCAGTTCATCTCTACTGAAATTGCGGATAAGGCACAAAAGCAATCGTATAAGCCGGGAGCATTTGACCATTTACCAGTAATCATTGGTGTTGACCCAGCGTGGACCGGTTCCGACTCCTTAGAAATAGTAATGCGGCAAGGATACTATATGAAGTCCCTCGCATCGATTCCTAAGAATGATGATGACTGGCGCATGGCTCAACTCATCGCTCAGTTCGAGGACGAATACAAAGCTGATGCCGTATTCATTGATATGGGATATGGAACAGGCATCTACAGTATTGGTAAGCAATTAGGCCGTAAGTGGCGGTTAATTGAGTTTGGCGGTAAGAGTAATGACCCTGTATATCTTAATATGAGGGCCTACATGTGGGGCCAGATGAAAGAATGGCTCCGTGAGGGTGGCTCAATACCACCGAATGATCAAGCACTCTATGATGACATTGTGGGACCGGAAGCAATCATTGATAAGAATGGTCGTATTCAGCTTGAAAGTAAAAAAGATATGAAAGACCGAGGGTTACCGTCTCCGAATAAAGGGGACGCCCTCGCCTTGACCTTTGCTGCACGGGTCATTAAAAAAAGTGAAACAGGCAATAGGATTGTAGCTAATACAAGTTACAATCCTTTTTAATTGTAGAAAGTGAGGGATAAAGATGTGTATGAAGGGTGCATCTGCTAACTATACACCGCCTGCTCCAGCTCCAACCGTTCAAACGAATATGAGCAATCAAACTGGTGAGGAAATGGCAGAAACTAAACGCAAGTTCAAACGTGGCTTTGAATCTACTATCTTAGGACCGACTGCGAGCGGTCAGAAATCAATTTTAGGGGGATAGCATGGCGGAAATGGAATCTTTACTAGCTAGACAGCCTACGGAAAGTGCTAAGCCTGTTAGGCGTGATTATACGAAGTTACGAAAGAAATTTTCGCAACTATTTAATGCGCAGCAACGATACGTTAATAAGTGGAAGCAGTTGCGTGACTATCAGTTACCGTTCATTGGTCAATTTGATGGTGAGGAAGACCAATCAGAGCCTTATAACGGTAAAATCCTAAATCCTGTAGCTTGGGAGTCCTGCCAGATATTCGCCAGTGGCGTCATGAGCGGCTTAACGCCTCCGAGCCGTAAATGGTTTAAGCTAACCATGGAAAATATTGACGTAGCAGCGAATAGCCAAGTTGCTGAATTATTGGATGAACGAGAGGAAATCTTGTATGCAGTTCTTGCTAAATCCAATTTCTACAGCGTAGTTCATCAAGTATATCTTGAGCTAACGGTGGGGCAATCTCCCATGGGGATATTTGCCGATAGTGAATCCGGCGTTCGCTTTACTTCGTACCCAATCGGGACCTATGCAATTGGGACTAATAGCAAGGAAATCGTAAATACCTTCGCTCGTAAATACAAAATGACAGTAGATCAGATTGTTGAGCAATTTGGATATGAGAATTGTCCGGATAATATCAAGAATATTTACGACAACGGTAATGGATTACAGCAATCATTCACAGTCAATTGGTTGGTTGAACCCAACAAAGACCGTAAGGATAAGTTAGGACGTCGCAATATGCCATATTCATCTATCTACTGGGTGGAAGGCAGCAATAGCGATGAAGTTTTGTATCATGGCGGTTTTGAAGAATGGCCAATTCCTATTGCTCGACATACATCAATGGACTTGAATGGTTACGGCAAAGGAGCCGCATGGTTTGCTCAGCCAGATTCACAAATGTTACAGAAATTGGAATTTGATTATCTGACAGCCGTTGAGTTATGGGTTAAACCTCCTATGCAAGCGCCATCTGATGTAATTAGTACGGTTAACTTATATCCGGGCGGTATTACGGAGATTGAAGGGCAACATAAGGTTGAACCTATGTTCGCAGTTCAGTCCAATCTTCAAGATATCCAAAACAAGATTGCAGTTACAGAGGATTCAATCAAGAGAGCCTATAGTGCGGATCTGTTTTTGATGTTAGACCAAATCGATAAGGGCCAAATGACGGCTCGTGAGGTTATGGAGAGGACTCAAGAGAAATTACAGCAATTAGGCCCTGTAGTCGAACGGCTGCTATCTGAATTCTTGAATCCAATTATCGAGCGTGTGTATTCGGTGCTAGATCGTGCCGGTGTATTTCCACCTGTTGATGATGAGGAACTCTTAGACCAGTTAAACGGTCAAGAAGTGAAGATTGAATATATCTCGCCTTTAGCCCAAGCGCAAAAGATGAGTTCATTGGTAAACATCGAACAGTATTTTGCGTTCATCATGAGTTTGGCACAAGCTAATCCTAATATCGTTAACAAGTTTAACTTTGAGGAAGCAGCCAATACATACGGTGTTAACTTAGGCGTACCGGCTAAGATTATTCGCTCTGATGATGAATATCAAGAAATCCTAGCGCAACAAGCACAGGCACAGGCTGAACAGGAACAGCAACAACAACTTATGCAAGCGGCTCAATTGGCACCGGGAATGGCGCAAGCGGCTAAGCAAGCAACAGACGCCGCCAATGATGGCAACCCTGCATTACAGAGTTGGCTAGGAATGGACGGTGTTTAGATGAAAACAATTAAAGATTATATGCAAGAGCGAGATATGCAAGCTCTCAACCACGTACTAAGTACTGAACTTGGTAGGTGGTTTTTTTGTATGCTCATGGACCGCTCTGGAATCTTAAAGCAATCGTTTACTGGCAACAGTGAAACATATTTCAACGAAGGAAAGCGCAAGGTAGGACTGTTATTTCATGGTGATCTAGTTAAGTTGGGTACCAATGGAGTTAAACAGTATCACCAAGCGCAGCTCGAATATATCGGGCAACAAGAATATTTTAATAATTTAGTCGAAAAGGAGAAACAAAATGGCTGAAGACAATATGGGTGCTAACAATAACATGACTGGCAATGAACCGGGCACGAATCCGGACCAAAATAATCCTACGCCACCTACTGAACCACCTGCTAAACCAGATGGTGAAGGTAGTAATCCATCTGTACTAGGCGGTGATAATACGCCACCTGCTGAACCAACGGTTTATGACTTCAAGGATGTATTCCCTGAAGGTACTGAACTTGATGAAACTGTATCCGCAGACTTTAGCAAATTGCTTAACCAAGTTGGTGCTACACAGGAACAAGCTGTTGAACTAGCCAAGTTTGGCAGTCAGTACGCACAAAACATCTTAACTGCTTATCAAGAGCAACAAGAACAAGCGATTGTTGAAAAACAACAAGCGGATTATGACCAAGCTAAACAGGAATTAGGCGGCAAATTCGATGAAACTGTAGCTCTTGCAGGCAAAGGCATCGAAGCACTAACTAAAGCTGTACCGGAATTACGTAAATTGCTTGTTGATAGTCATATCGATAACAACATTAACATGATTAAGGTATTTGCGGCAGTCGGTGAAATGGTTCAGGAAGACCGGGGTGTGGGTAATTCTAAAGGCAACCATGAAATTACAACTGAACAACAATTGGCTGAATCTATTTATAGTGACATGAAGAAATAAGGAGAAATTAAATGGCAATTGGAACATTAAACCCTACTTTGCTCGATGTAGCACAACGTGTAAAAGGTGATGGTCATCTCGACAAAATTGTTGAAATGATGAACCAAACCAATGAAGTTTTAACGGATATGACAATGCTTGAAGGTAACCTTGCAACTGGTAATATGACTACTATTCGTACTGGTTTACCAAAGTCAACTTGGCGTTTATTCAACAGCGGTGTAAATCAAGATAAATCCAAAACAGCACAAATTACAGATGCTTGCGGTATGCTTGAATCTTATGCAGTTGTTGACCGTAAATTGGTAGATATTTCTAACAATGCTGCTGAATTCCGTTTACAAGAAGATCGTGCATTCTTGGAATCTATGAACCAAGAAATGGCATCTACATTATTCTATGGTTCTAAATCTGAACCTGAAAAATTTATCGGATTAGCACCACGATACAATGATAAAACGGCTCGCTCCGCAGAAAACCTTATTGATGCAGGCGGTACCGGTAATCAATTGACTTCTATTTGGCTTTGCGTATGGGGTCCTAATACTATGTATGGGTTCTATCCTAAAGGTGGTAAAGCTGGCTTCACAATGGAAAATGATGGTGTAGTTGATGCACTTGATGGTGAAGGCAAAAAGTATAAAGCATATCAAACTCATTATTCTTGGGATTTGGGTTTAACAGTCCGTGACTGGCGTTATGCTGTTCGTATTGCGAATATTGATGTATCTAAACTTACAAAAGACGCATCTGCAGGCGCTGACCTTATCGACTTGATGATTGATGCAGAAGAAAAAATTCCTAACCTTGGTATGGGTCGTCCAGTTTGGTATATGAACAAGACTGTTCGTGGTTTCTTACGTAAACAACTTAACAAAGGTCATCAATATCAAACTGCAGCAGGTAAAGAACCGGGCAAAATCGTTGTTGATTTCAATGACGTTCCAGTACGTCGTACTGATGCATTAATTATTGGTGAACAACAAGTTAAATAATAGGGGGTAACCAAGTTATGATGATCGATAAAGAAAATGTATTTTTCTGGAAGAAGGCTATTACAGCTAACACAAACTCTGAAGTAGTAATGAATGGTGAAGGGGGCGACGCTGTTGTCGCTCCTTGGCTTGTCATTCGTATTGATGCAGATGTAACCGGTACAGGTTTATTCAATGTCTATACTTCCGATAAGGAAAATATGGCTGATGCTAAATTGTTGACCGGTGTTACGCTTCCTGCTAATGCTAAAGCAGGCGAAGAACGCGTAATGCGTATTCCGGCTGGTGCGAAAAAGTTTATTCGAATCAATGCTAATAATATGACTGCAGGTACAATTACCGCATTCCTCACATTTGATACGAATATTGCTCGATAAGGTGGTGTAATTATGTTAGTAACAACTAAACAAAAAATGTATTTAACGATGCACGGCCTTGTTGATAAAGGTGAAACAATTGATATTCCGGAAGATGTGATTAATGATTTCGGAAAAGACTGTTTTGAATTTGTAGGTGAAGTAAAGCCTAAAGGTACTGAAACAGAACCGGGTGACAAAAACCCACCAGATGAAAATACTGAAGGTGACAATACAGGCAATGAAAACCCACCAGATGAAAATACTGGCAACGAAAAGCCTAAGAAAACAAACAAAAAGAAAACCGATACTACGGAAGAATAAGTGACAATATGAGGGGTGCTTATGCATCCCTCTATTACCATATAGGGGGAAATATGACACCTACTGATATTTGTAATCAAGCACTCGCATTAATTAATGCAGGACTGCTTTATTCATTTGAAGAAGAAACCGAGCAAGGTCGCCAATGCCGTATGCAATATGACCCAACTAGACAGTTGGTATTGCGACAATTTGAATGGAATTTTTCTCGTAAAAACGAAAGATTGGTATTGTCTGCCCATAAAATTAATGGGTGGAATTATGTATATGCGTATCCGGAACAATGCATTCGGATATTAGGTGTTATTCCACAAGGCGATCGCTTCCATGCGGAATCGCAACCGGAATACAACATATTTAATATTGGAAATAACAAAAAATGCATAGTGAGCGATGTGCCACTAGCATTCATTGATTATATATATGATGTTACAGATTTAGACGTTTGGGATTCTATATCCTTGTATATGCTGCAGTGTAAACTAGCTAGCGCATTAGCTATGCCATTAACTGGTGATAGAGGATTGTTTGACCAAGCGTACAAATTGTATCAAGCTGCAGTTCAAGAGGCAAAAGGTATGAATGCCAAGGAACGCAAGCAAGATACAGTTTACATATCTAGCTATGTGAAAGCGAGGGATTGGTAATGAGTAATCCTATCTATATCTCACAATTAGCATTTACAACTGGTGAGGTATCGCCAGATGTATCGAGTCGCTTTGACTTAGAGCAATATAAAAGTGCCTTATTAGAGGCTGAGAATGTAGTCATTCGTCCATATGGGGCAGTTGCTAAGCGTCAAGGCAGCCAATATGTAGGGCAAGTTAAATATAGTGATAAACCAACACGACTATTTGAATTTACTACAAACACTAACAATTCATTCATGCTTGAGTTTGGTGACAAATATATTCGTGTGTGGAATTATGGTGTTTATACCGGTATCGAAGTTACGACTCCTTTCACTAGCGATATATTGTTTGATTTGAACTGTAGTCAATCTGGTGATGTAATGTTCATTTGTAGTGGGAAATATCCGATACAGACACTATCTCGGTATAGTGATACGGATTGGCGACTTGAAGCATACAAATTAACTGAACAACCGTATGACACAATCAATACAGACGTTAACTCTACCGTAACAGTAACGGGTGATACGATACGTTCAAGTAAAGATCTATTCAATGCTGATATGGTTGGAATGGTCATGCAACTAGGCTATTTTGTTGCGGCCGTTCACACTAAAAATACTGGGACAGTAGTAGAAAAAAAAGAAAAACGGTCATTTATGGGCGGCTTTAATAAATGGAATGAGTACAACAACATTAATTACAATGTAGAATCCTACTCCACAGACCAAGACCTAGCTTGGAAGTTCACTACACACGGAACATGGACTGGTACAGTTAAACTACAAATCACCACAAATAATGGGACGACTTGGAAAGATTATCGCACGTATTCATCTAATAACGACTATAACGTAACGGATGCCGGCAAAATTGAACCGAATGCAAAACTACGCATTCAATCAGACATTAAAAGTGGTGAATGTAATGTTGATCTTTCAATTCTTCCATACACCACATGGGGCATTGTCGAATTTAAAGAGTTCGTTGACGCTAAGACCATGAAAATTAATATCTTGAATGGTATTGTTGAAAACGAAGCCACATCTAAATGGAAGATGGGGAGTTGGGGCCGTAGCAATGGATATCCTAAGTTATGTACGTTTTATCAAGATAGATTTGTAGTAGCTGCTACAAATAAGAACCCCAATTATATTTGGATGAGCCGGACTGGCGACTATCCAAACTTTGGCGTTGAAAAGGTAGAAGGTACTATTACAGACGATAGCTCAATTACCTTGCCGGTGATTAATCGCAAAATGTATGAAATCCGTCATCTTGTACCTGCGAACGATCTAATCATTCTTACAAGTGGTAATGAATGGATTGTTAGTGGTGATAAGACAATTACTCCTACCAACTGTAACTTAAAGACACAAACCCAACGAGGGGCCTTATCATGTGAACCACAATTCATAGGTAATCGATGCGTGTTCGTTCAAGAACGTGGCGGCACTGTTCGTGATATGGGTTACTCTTATGAGTCTGATAACTATACAGGGCAAGACCTTACGTTGTTTGTTAAGACACGTGTTAGAGGGTATTTGACTATCACCAGTGCGTATGCGCAAGATCCGGATAGCATTATTTACTACATCCGAAATGATGGGGAGATTAATTGCTTAACCTATATTCCAGAACAAAAAGTGTACGGCTGGTCGCATTTCGTGACTAATGGTAAATACCTATACTGTGAATCCGTGTCTGAGGGTGAACAAGATAGTTTGTATACCCTTGTTGAGCGCACATTACAAGGTAAAAAAGTTAAATGTATCGAGCGTATGGTGCCACTGTATTCTGATGATGTGAATGTATTTCTTGATTGCTATGTCGAATTTAAGTCGAGTAATGCAATTGATAGTATTAACATTCCTCATTTGAGTGGTCAAACTGTACAAGTTGTAATTGATGGTAAGCAACAACCGGATGTGGTTGTGCCAGATGATGGCTTATTACAATTAAACGTTAGTGGTAGCAATATCAAAATCGGGTTACCATTTACCTCTAAAATTCGTGTTCCATCAGTGGAAATGCAAATGCAAGATGGTACTTTACAAGGCCGAGTTGCCACGGTATCAAGAGTTGTATTGCGTATGTATAAATCGTTTGGCGGTAAAGTTGGTCGTACATTTGGCCGTATGGATGATATTACATTACCACCGAATGAATTATTCACAGGTGATAAACCTGTAATTCTACCTAAAATGGGAACAAATTATTCAACAGATACATCGATATGTATTAAGCATAGTGATCCATTTCCATTTAATTTATTATCAATAACTCGCATAGTTGAAATTGGCGGAGGATTAAGAGATGTTCCGGGACTATAAAATTGACGAAATAGAACCTACACGGCGAGATAAATTAATTCATGACCTAGAAGTTAACCTAAGGGCAATAGATGCCATAGAAGTCCAAGAGGTGAATCGTTTATACCCTTTCAAGGATTTCTGTTCCGAGATTTGTAAATCTGATTATGATAGCCATGTCGTCGTAGATGACGATATGGCTATTTGCGTATACGGGATTTCAAAAGAACCAGTTAACGGAATGTATGGAATTTATTTTCTAGGCAATAAAGTATTAGAAAACGATATGCGGTGGCAGATGCGCTTTATCAAGTTAAGTAATCAAGTTATCGCTGAATGGTTAGAAACTCGTGAATGGCTATTCAATTATGTTCACACAACTAACATAAAAACGAAACGATGGCTCGAATCGATTGGGGCCGTTATTCATCCAACTGTAAAAGTTGGTGATTTAGAATTATTCACTCTCAAGAAGGAGGACTTCATATGTGCTTACCCGCAGCAGCAATCTTAACCGCAGTTAGTACTGGCGTCGGATTGATTGCTCAGAACCAACAGACAAAAGCACAATCTGCTATGTATAACGCACAGGCACAAGCGGCAGAAGCTAATAAGCGAATATCTGACCGTAAGCAAGAGCAAATTGCCATGCAACAGTTGCAAGAACGGGACAAAATGGATAATCGTATGCGCCTTGTAGCCGGAACGAATGCAGCAGAAGCAGGGGCAGGCGGATTGCAAATGGCAGGGTCCCCATTACAGTTAATGGCTAGTAGCTATGACGAATACAACAAAGACATCTATAACTGGGAACAAAACAAGAATAATGCTATTTACAATGAATATTTGAACGGCATGAATTATCAGAATGAGGTAAGCGCCGCACGTGCTTCTGCTAAAAATGCACGACGTCAAGGTAATTTGGCAATGGTAGGTAGTATTCTTGGTGCCGCATCATCTATGTATGGATTAAAACAACAATATGCCAAGCCTAAAATGAAGACTACATATGGTGGCGACCCTACTGGTTATACAGATAAGGGACCTGTGGTAACAGTTAAGCGTGATTACAAAATGAGGTAGGATATGAAATTTGCTAATTATGATCCAACTCAAAAATTAAATACAATTCAAGGGAGTACACAAGCCTCTGGCAATGAAATGGCGTATGGTGGTAATGTAAGCGGTCTGAATGCCATGAATAAAGCCTTGCAAGAGGCGACTAATACATGGGAAGAAATCGATAAGCGAAAGGATTATATCGATGTAACCAATGCTATCAATGAGTTCAATAATAGTACTAACCAGTTGCTGAATGATGATAAAGATGGGCTGATGAATCGTAAAGGGATGAATGCTCAATCTATATTGCCTGACTATAATGCCGGTGTAGATAAAATACAACGTGAAATCATGGGTAAATATAAATTTAGAACCAATGATGCTATTAATGCTTTTACGAAAGCTGTCGAAACATCTAAAACGACTGATTACAATAACATATCCAAATATTCAAGAGGTCAATATGAAACGGCGTTAAGTACAGCTACGCAAAATCAAATTACAAATCTTCGTGATTCTGCTATTCGGTCTGACAACATGGCTGACCAAATGAAAACAATTACATTGATGGGTGATTTGTATAGGTCTACTGGCAAGGAATTGGGATTGGATGATGAACAGATCAATGAAAAAATTCGTGCTAATACAGATGAGACAGGCAAGTATTTACTAGATAGGGCTGTTGCAGAAAACGATTCCACCAGAACAGAAAATCTAATATCGTCATTAAGTGGCGTGGTTAGCGAGAGCGTCTTGACTCCATATAAAAAGATGTCTAATCAAATGAACATCAATAAATTAGTTAATGATGATAACACCTACGCTAAGTTATATAAAATGTATGGCCATGATTTAAACTCTGGCATGAATAGTGCTGCCATGTATGTCAGAGCAAAAATGGAAACCCAAAATGAAGAGGCATTAAAAAGTGGTGCTGGTGCTGACACACATTTATGGGGCATTGCCCAATATATCTCTAAAAAATATGGATATAATGCTGAAATGGTGTATCGTCAGCTTTTCCACGAAACGGGCGGTAGTGCGAACTTTGGTAAGTTACAAACAGAAAATAGAAACTATGCTGGGTTGACACAAGCTGAACCAAATGGCGAGGAAAACCGACAACAAGATGGTGGCACTAATTATTATAAGGTATACAAAACAGACGAAGACTTTGCGGATGATTATGTGCAAAGTTTTTTAAGACATTATGATGGGTTAAAAGATGTTTCAGATGTAGATACATGGGCGCATATTCTAAAAGCAAATTCTTATTATACTGATTCAGAAGCTAATTATTCAGCAGGTATGAGAAATGCTCCTATGGCCAGTGGTGGTAGTCCTAAATATTCAGAAGACCAAATTAAAAAAGCTGAAGATGACGCTAAGACAGCATACAAGAATTACTATACGTTGCAAGAGCAAACTAGAAAGATTGCTATTAATGATCGTTTGCAAGCAGGTCAGACTATTTTAAATCAAAAGATAGCAAATGGCGATGTAAGCGGTGCGTTCCAATATGCACAGGTTCAATTGGCTGGTGCCACAACTCCTGAAGAACAAGAATATTGGAGTGGCAAAATGGCTAGTGAAAGACCTAAACTAGATAGAATCTATGAAAAAGGTTTAAAGATGACTGCTCAAGAAAAATGGGGGATTAAGCAATATGCAAAATCTCATACTTACGAACAGACACGTGCATATGCGGAACGAGTGTTGCCAAATAAAATTATGGATGATGAACTCGATGCATCGTTACTTGAAATCGATGATAATAATAAGAAAGCTAGCAATATTGATTTAACTCCGTACGAATATAAATTAGCTGATGTTATGCCAAAAGATAAGACATTGGCAGGTAGCTTTAAGTATGGTGTTAAACAAGAAATGGCGGGACGTATTGAGGAATTCAAAGTTAAACATCATAGACCACCTACAGATGCGGAAAAAGATGAAATCTTCGATGCTGCAGTAGCTACAAGTACATTGCGTAGTACAAGTAAACCATACTTTGGTGATGGAGATGATTATTCCTCTACAATAAGTGGTGCAAGTAACCAAGCTATTGGTATTGTCCATGCTGAACCTGTAGGAAATCATTATATCCGAGTAACATATCGTGATGGCTCCACTCAAGATATTTACGAATCAGAATACAATGCATTACAACGGAGATATACAAATGGCTGATATTAATCAACAAGAACGTGAGGAATTTCAAGCGTTAATAAGAGGGTACGGACAAGGCCCTCGTTCATTTACTGCTAATGCTGGTGTTCAATCTGACCCTGTAGGTGGATTAACGCCAGTTGGACAAGCTATCGGTAAAGGAATAGATACTGTATCTGATATTGCAAAAAGCACAGCAGATGCAGTATCTACAATCGCCAATACACCTATCAGCGTTACCAATAATGATGGTACAACAACAGTATCTCCATTTGGCCAACAGGGAAATACATTCCAAGCGATAGGACAATTAGGACAATCATTGCCTAATGCTTTACCTGCTAGTTTTGTTAGCAACACAGACCGATTATTCTTATATAACAATGATCAATTACGTGCTAATGAAGCTTTACGGATTGCTAAGACGCTAAATATTGGTGCAGATACCGTCATGTTTGGTGATGATAAAGCCTTTGAACGTGCTGACTATTTGTCTAGACGTGCAGAACGTGGCCAAGTTTTACAAGATATTTATGATGAGTTCCCAGAACTTTACAAAGTAAAATATGGTTCGCAAGCAGAAGGCATTCAAGCATTAAATAATATCGAATCAATCAAGAATACAAAAGGTATATTTGATTCCATACAACAAAGTATTTGGGCAATGAATGACCAAATGAAATTAGGTGATGTTGGGTTTGCCTTAGCTTATGAATCGGACCCACAAAAGATTAGTGAATTAACGGCTGAAGTTAATCGATTACAAAATAACTTGCAAAATTACAGGCGCCCAGATGGTGGAAGCCCATTACAAGAAGTATTAGGTTCAACTGCTAGTCAAATCTATATGATGGGCAAACAAGGTGGCACAGGTGCTATTGTAGGCGGTGTTATTGGTGGTATTGGCGGTGGTGTAGTTAGTGGTGGCTCTGCAGCTATACCTAGTGCAATGACCGGCGCTAAATGGTTAGGTTCTGCTGATATGGCATACGAAATGTATAAAATGTCATTCGGTAATAAGTACTTGGAATTAATTGGTAAACGTGACCAAAAAGGTAATCGAGTATATTCCAATGAAGAAGCAAAAGAGTATGCTATGTCATTTGCGGCTATTGATGCCGGCATTGAATTTGTGGCGACTCGTGCTATTGGTAAAGCGGCATCTAAAATCGCTCCTAAGTCCGCACTTGCTAATGCAGTTTCAAGAGGGACTACTAATGCAGCCGAGACATTTAATCGTGGTATTGGTGTTACTGCTGCACAGGTAGCCAAGACTTCTATTAAAGCAGGCGCTCCAGAATTATTTGAGGAAGGCCTACAAGACGTCAACGAAAAATTACAGCATAATCTATGGCGCAAATCGAATGATCAAGAGGGTCCATATTCTGCAGGTGATATGTTTGTAGGTGCTGGTGAGGCTATGTGGCAAGCACTACCGGCTGTAGTAGGCCTTGGTATGATCGGCGGTGGTATTAGTGGCGTACGTACAATGAAAGCCTTTAGAGATTTCCAAAAATTATCGCCGGAAGAACAGCATATGGCTGTTATGGAAGAGCAGAACCGTAACGGTCATGTTATCATGCAAAACCTAAAAAACGATGCTGCCGCTAACAATTTAGCAAAAGAAAACCCTGAGTTATACGGCAAAATTGTACAAGCTCAGGGTGATAATATAGGCGTATCAACTGCCTATGTAAATGTCAATGAAATGGCTGAAACTGCAGAAGGTCAAGCGGCTATCCGTAATATGGTAGATGCAGGACTTACTACACAAGAGGCGGTATCCAAGGCAATTACTGCCGACGCTCCAATCGAAATACCTATCGGGTCCTATGCTCAATTAAGCGGTGGTTTATCGGAAGAAACCGTTAAAGCATTGGAAGAATCTTCTTACTTTACACGTGGTGGTCTTTCCATGAAAACTCTTGAACGTGCAAAAGAGGAAGTGCATGCTATGAAAGACCTTGTTAAGGATGATACTGAAAAACGTGCAGAGCGTGTTAAGAATGATATTATTCATTCCTACTTTGATGAAGTATCCGATGTAGACAAGGAAATGCTTGATGTAGTACTTGCGGATCCGACACATATTAAACAAACATTTAATAATGTGTATAAGGAATTAACCGAGCAATACCGAGAACAATATATAAGCGATTTTGATGCTATGGATTCAGATTTAGAAACCGCACGTACTAGTGGTGTAAATCCTACATGGTTAGGCAAAAACAAGCCACCACGTTCTAATTCGGAACGTAGACGAATGGCGTATCAATCTAGCCTTGCTCGTACGCAAAGTGCATTAGCTGATAATCCTGAAGCACTTAATCAAGCAGGAGCCCATTATGCTGACATGGAACATACGCTCAAACAAATTGAATCGCTAGAATCCATGCGAGATAAGCTATTTGAACTTGCAGATAATGATATCGCTTTACGTATGCAACTATCTAAATCTGGTTATGAAGTGTATCAATCACTTAAATCCATAATGAGTGATGAAACTGTAGACCGTAAACAACGTGATACGGCGGAAGCTAATGCCTTACTCATGGCACAACATGCTGATGTTATGGCAGATATTATGCGACGTGCAGGACGTGGTAACTATACGGCTATGGATTATTTTAATACTGTTCGTATTAATATGAAAGGCGAACTAAAAGGGCAAAAAGGATTAAATCAAGTTAAACAAAGCGATGTCAAATTGGCAAAAGACCAAGCGGAATGGGTTCACACATTAAAAGAATATAATCCTAAATCCAATGCATTTGTTAAGATAATGGACACACCATTAGTATTACAAATGATTGGAGGTCTTGACTACGACGTTGTAATTAAACAATCTAAAATTGCGGATATACAAGAAAAGCACCCGGAAATTACGCTAAACGAATTGGAACAACTTCCTTTTGCATTAGTTGACCCTGTTGCCATTTTTAAATCAAGTACGGTAAAAGATAGTATTGTGGTTATGGCGGAAATGAAAGCAGATAACGGCTTAAATGTTGTAATTCCAATGCAATTAAATAAAACCAAGCGTAATAACACGATTGTGTATAGCTTGGTTAATAGTGTGTATACAAAAGATACGGTAGAGAATAAATGGTATCAAGATTACTTGGAAAATCCTAAGTTTGGTACGCCGTTATATATAAACGAACAAAAAGTCACTAATTGGTATCTGGCAGAGGGGCTCTCATTGCCCCAAGCGAAATACCACATTAGTGACTTCTTTAATGTAAGTATACCAAACGAAAAAGATTTAGACAAGCTCCGAAAACAACATAATTATCAATACTATCAAGCTGCATGGCATGGTTCACCACATGATTTTGATGAGTTTGATTTAGGCGCTATCGGTAGTGGTGAGGGCAACCAAGCACATGGTTGGGGTTTGTATTTTGCTAAGAAAAAATCAGTATCTAGGAATTATCAAAAGGTATTGTCTAAACGATTAGGAACTACAAATCCAAAATTATTCAAAGTTGAAATCCCAGATGAAAAAACAATGCTTGATGAAGATAAATATTTCAAAGAGCAAAATAAAGATGTTGTTAACAAAATAGTATCAGCAGTTAACGATTTAGATATTGATAAACGTAAAGCTTTATTGTCTCACTATAAAGAACATCCATCTTATCCTGTTAATAAAGAGTATGAAAAAATACTAGGCAAAATACAGAGTGTAAAGCAAGATAGGGAATATATAGTTGAGGCTTTAACAAACAATGTAAATAAGATAAAAGAAAAAATTGCTAGAGAAGCTGCTACTGAGTACGGATATAACTTTGACGAGTTGAAAGCGGATAATACATTTGAAATGGCTAAAAAGCTAATAGGTGAAATTAATGAAAAGTTATCGGCACTAGAAAAAGAGAAAGAAGTTGAGGGTGCAAAAGAAAAAATAAAAGAAGATAAAATCTTGGAAAGTATCGGTGATACATTTACAAAAACACCATATACAGGAAGAGATGTTTATGTTGCATTGTCAAAAGCATTTGGCGGTGATAAAGGTGCATCTGAATTTTTAAACTCAGTTGATGTTAAAGGTATTACCTATGATTGGTATACAGATGGGCGATGCTATGTAGTATTCGATGACAAGGCAATTAAAGTCATTGAAAAGTACAATCAATCTATCAACGGTATGACACAAATTAATAGTCCTACTGACCGTCTTATTCAAATCTTCAAAACAGCTGACCGGTCAACATTTCTCCATGAAATGGGTCACGTATTCTTTGACGACATTAAGAACCTAGCTGAAATGGAGAACGCTCCAGAGCAACTTGTAACGGATTGGAACAAGTTGAAAGAGTGGTCTGAATGGGATGATGCGCAAGGAGCTGATAATACTAAAGCACATGAAAAGTTCGCTCGTGGATGGGAAGCCTATTTACGTGAAGGTAATGCACCTACAAAAGGATTGCAACGTGTATTCCGAATGTTTTCGAAGTGGTTAACTCGTATATATCGTGCGGTGACACGACTAGGTGGATTACCACCTAAGGAAATACAAGAAATCATGGCACGTATGATCGCTACCCAAGAAGATATTGATGCCTACACAAAAGAACAGGCACTTGAACAATTTGAATCTAGCAAGTTATTTAAACAGCTCGATGAAGCCGAACAAGCAAAGGTTCAAAGCCATATTGCCGACGTCGGGGAAATGGCGAAAGAGCGTGTCATGAAGCGGTATATTAAGGAATTAGAAAGTCGTCCAATCAAAGAATGGAACGATGAAAAAGATTCCATTCAAGCCGATATTGAAAAGCGTTTAATGGAACAGTACCCAATCTACAAAGACCATCAACGCTATAATGCATTTGGTAAGGATGCATTAGCCAATACTCGATACGGCACGCTAAAAGAATTAGAAGCTGCTGAACGTGAGCAAACAGGATTTACATTTAATGAAGCTGTTAATCAAGCTATGGAATCTGCAGAGCAGACATTCATTGAGGATAACCATATTGGTAAATCTAACATAGAAATTGCTGAAGAGTGGTTATTATCTTCAGACGGTCAAATGAAATTGACTGAAGAGGAAGCAAAAATCATTAAGTCACAAACCAATCGTGATCTTGCGAAAAACTGGGAACTACTCGATAAGTTAAATCGACTTGACCCTAATTCAGAAACAATCGAATCTGAGTTAGAACCAATCGAAAAACAAATTGTTGATGATAACAAAAAGGTTGCTAAAGAATTAGGCGCTGTATCAAAAGAACTTGATTCTGCTCAAGACCGTATTGAAAAGCTAAAGGCACAATTACAAGAACGTATTAATAATGTACGTGCTATTCGTGATAGTGGCGTAGGTGTGATAAGTGATTATATGAACCGTGCTAGACAGGAATTAGGCGATTTGACTTTATCCCAAGCTAGTCAGTATAAGAAATACCAAAACCAAGCCATTCGTGAAGGTAAGCGTGCTGATAGGGCATTGGCAGTCAATAAACTGGAAGAGGCGCTACAAGCTAAACAGTTACAACTTCTAAATCAAGCGAGGGCCCGTGTTGCGTTTGACAATACACTCCGTATTAAAAAGTTACGGACTAAGCTGCTTGATAATCTCAACAGAATGACACGTCCTAAAAATCCTATCACTATTGAGCCTAATATGAGATACTTTTATGCTCACATGGCATACCAAATGGGGTTAACTAAGTATGACGGACTAGAACCAGTAGACGGTTTTAATATGAATGCCGTTATTAATGCATTAGATCCTGATGCGGATATTCTAGGAGACCAAAGCATTACATTCCTTGACCCATGGATAGTTCAACTGTTCTATGGTAAAACACCTATGTCATTTAAAAATCTAACAGTGAGTCAGTTGAACACACTGGAAGAATTAATGACAGGTATGTATAAGAATGGCCGCAATGCTTATGAAGGCTCGACTATCCTTAATGATAAAGGTGAATCGATTACATTTGATGATGCAGTAGATGGCATATTAACGGAAGCAATCGATACATTTGGCAAGATTAATGGGAATGTATTTAACGCACAAAATAATCAAACTGGTTTGGAAGCCGTTGCAGGACTTATTAATAAAGGTAATTTATCTTTGCTCAAGGTTGAAACATTCTTACGACGATTAGGGCCTAATGCGGTGAAATACATTTATGATCCGATTAGCCGTGCAACACAAGCATTTAATGAACGCAAGGAAGTATCCATGCGGCGATTAGCTAAAGATGTATCCTCTGTATATGGTAAACGTGAATTATTCAACATTCGGAATAAGCATATGTATGATGTTGGGGAATTACGGAATCTAACCAAAGAACAGGTCATTGCATTAGCATTAAACTGGGGTACAGAACGCAACCGACAACGTGCAATGGAGACAGCCAAGGTAACTGAAGTTGAAATGGAAAAAGCCTTTCAAGAAATCCTTACCGATAAAGATTGGGAGTTCATTATCAGAACATGGGATCATATCAATTCCTTCTTTACTGAACGTAGCAAAGTCCAAGAGGAACTTTATGGTAATCCATTGAAAAAGGAAGAAGGTATCACATTTACTATTGGTGGTAGAACTATCGTTGGTCAGTATTATCCGATTGTGTATAATCCTGAAGTCAATGCAAGTATATCTGATAAGGAAGTAGAAGATATTGCTAAGACTATGGTTAGCAGTAATGCGATATTAGGGACTGGCATGAGCGCTACTAAAAGCCGTTTAGATGTAGTTAAGGATAAATCTTTATTGCTCGATTTTGACGTTATTCCTAAAACTATTACCGAATCAATCAATCATATAACTATGCGTAAAGCCGTGACTGATGTGAATCGGTTAGTAGCCAATAGAGAGTTTTAAAACTATATTGTTGAAAAATTTGGAATGAATTCCTATCAATTCTTGCGGACTTGGGTTCGTGATAATTGGAAGGATGAAGCGGCTAAGATGGATGATGTTGGTAAAATCTTAATGTTCCTTAAACATAATGCAACAATAGCTATTATGTCTGGACGTGCATCCGTTGCAATTCAAAACGCCTTAAACATTCCTGTTGCTGTATATCGTATTGGTGCGGGCAATGTAATTCGTGCTGTTAATCATGCAGGAGTAGGGTTCTATGGTCATGGTACAGAAACCTACAATAATACTCGTGATTTTGTTATGGAGCAATCCATATTCATGAGGGAACGTATTCAAACTTTAGATAAAGACCTTAAAAAGGGATTAACCATCCAAGGAAAGGGGCTCCGCATTAATGATAAGAATATCGGCGGGTACAAGTTTGAAAAAGGTGCTGAAATCCGTGATGAAATTAATAACATGGGATTCCGACTGCTCACAGAAACAGACTTCGCATTATCCATACCAGTATGGAAATTTGCGTATGATCAAAAGGTTGCCGAACTTCAATCTAAGGAAGGGGTAAGTACTGAATGGATTAATCAACAAGCAATTGAGGCAGGAGACAGAGCAGTACGAGATATATTCGGAAGTGGTGATGTTAAAGATGCAGCATCCATTCAACGTTCACGGAATCAATGGGTTCAATTATTTGTTCCGTTTTATTCGTATGCTAATACTTTGTATAATATCATCGCTGAATCATGGTATATAAGCAAAGATAAAGGGGATTGGATGCCTTTTGCAAGAGTGTTATGGTGGGGGATCATATCACAGGCAATTGGTATGACAATTTACAAAGCCATGACAAATGGTGACGATGATGATCCAGAATCTATCGCCAAGTCTTTTGCCGAAGAATTTGTACAACAAGGAACTATGGGGATTCCATTAGTAAGAGATATAGCCACTATGGGTATGAAATTTATTTTAGGAGAACGCCCATACAATAAAGGCAATACCGTCATGGGATTAAGTATCTTTGAAAAATTATGGGATACAGGACAAGCCATTTCTAGTGACAATAAGGACTTTGTAGATGTAGGCCGTTCGCTCAGTCAGGTTTCCAATCGTATAACTGGTTTTAGTGACACTGTAACCGATGCCTTCTGGACGTTATTACGTGTAGGTGTAACGGATACGGACGCTAAAATTGAAGATGTATTCATGTCAATTTTGTTAGACAAGCGTTTAAAGACTAAAAAAGAAAAGAAAAAGAAACAGTAAAAGTAAGGACTACCTAGTTTTAGGTAGTCCTCTTTATATGCAAAGAAAGGCGGGATATTGTGATTCCACAAGTCAGCAATCCAATAGTTCAATATCAATGTGATGGACAGAATAAGACCTTTATTTGGCCGTATGACTTTAATAATATTAAAGACATCAACCTTATTCTAGTTGATGGAGACGGACGGCAAACAGAGCAAACAGGGAATATTCTTTATGATGCTCAAAATAAAACCTTAACATATCCAAGTATTGGTGAGCCATTGCCGGCAACTCATAAGGTTATTTTAATCAGACGTACTCCAATTTCACAAACTACAGAATTAGCCAATAAGTGGCCCTACAATCATATTGAAGGTATGGGCGATAAGGTTATTTTGATTCTACAAGAATTAAAAGAACAATTAGATCGTACGTTGCAAATTCGTGTAGGTGCTGATGAAGATCCAAATCAAGTTGCACGTGATATTGTTGATAATTCTGTAGAGGCGGCTAAAAAAGCAATTGCAGCTGCATTAACTGCAGAGAGTAAAGCAAGCGAAGTACAAGACAATGCAACTAAGCTAACAGCCATTAATGATAATATTAATGCATTATCTCAAACAGTTGATGATAAATTGGCGACTGCAAATACAGCTCTTATCCAAATTGCTGATACATTTGAGAAAACCCAAGTGCTTGCAGATAATACGAAAGCATATGCTGCGCAGGCGGAAACCGATAAGAAAAATATTAATGATTTGGTTACAAAAGCAGATGTTATTAAGACTGATATTAACAATAAACAAATTGCTAGTGTAGGCAATGCTAAGAAAGCAGAAGATGCGGCCAAGCGTGCTGAAATAGCAGCATCGAAAGCCGAAGAAATCGCAGTGCCGGGCGGTAAAGGAATTGTAACCAAAACCGAAGCTGATGCTAAATACATTGGAAAAGAATCACTAAACGGCATTGTATCTGTAAAAGACTTTGGTGCAGTTGGTGATGGTGTAGCAGATGATACCGCAGCATTTAAACGTGCTAATGATAATTTGGCCAATAAAATCTTATTAGTACCAAATGGGCAATATAAACTGACTGAACATTTAACTTTTAATACCGTAGGTTCTGTCATGGATATGGGTGTATATACCAATATCAAGCCGTATTATCCAACAGAAACACCGATGCTAAAAGGCGCATCCAACATCGCATTCGTGAAAAACATTACGTATGATGCAGAAGTAAACCAATGCCAAGGGTTTACTTACAATTCCAAAAAGAACGTGTTTATACTTGCTTGCATTAACGGTGAAGGCACTAATCAAATTCTTTATGAACTCAATCCATACACTTTTGAAAAAGTAGGTACTTATAAATTCACGGATTCTGAGCGTCTAGGGCATTGTAATACCATGACATACAATCGCTTTACTAATAAAATCTACATCGCAAATGGATTAAAAAACGGCAACAATTTGACAGTTATAAATGCAGATACTATGGCAATCGAAAACACTATTACATTGCAAGAAAAAGTATTCAACATTGACTATGATCCAATTACAAGGACTTATGTTTCCATTGTCCCTATCGCAGGCAATCAACGAGTTCGGACAATCAATCTATACAATGATGAATTCAAAAAGCTCAAGACTTACCAAGTCGATTATATCTATCCGGATATGAATAATAACGGGGCCTTCATGCTAAACGGCGCAATTATGTCTGCAACACTAGGGAGCCTTGTTGAATGCACTCCATTTGGAACAGTCAAACAGATTATTGAAATCAATCGTGAAACGGAAATCGAAGATATCGCTTATTATAATGGCAAGTTCTATTTTGCTGTGCTTACTCAAAAGACTAACAAACGTCACCAAGTTGATATTTATGTAGGTGACCCAAATTACGACTTTGAAAACTCAATCAATATGCAGCGATTGAAAAACCTTGATTATTTAGGATTAAGCGGTGGCAAGATGAAAGGTCCAATCATCATGCCAAATAATACATCTGTGCAAGTGACAGATACTAAAGGAAGCGCTCATCATGCGGTTAAGATGTCTACTGGTAATAGCATGGAATTTGGCATGAGCGATAACCGGACTGTATTTCTAGGTACATCGCTTGGCTATTACGATGCTAACAAAAATAAAACATTCAGAGTTCTAACAGAAGATGATATGTCAGACACTGGAACAGTTTTATCTAAAACTACGGCAGATAGTTCATATGTTAAGAAAAACGGAAATACAAGTATTACTGGTTCTATTACTTCTAATGGTTTTATGAGTTATCGAATGAATACTAACTCAGATTATACAAAAGACCCATCTTCATTGGGGTGTGTTGTATTTAGAGAAGTTAAACAAGGTGCGCTTAATGCGCCTAATAATGGCGTTGTTATGGAGTTTGGTAATTCTGAGCAATGGCAAGGTAGATTATTATTGATTGATAATGGTTCTGATGGCCTGTATTACGGCGGTATTTCCAATGGTACTAATACTGGTTGGCATAAGATGTATGGCGAACGGCAACAAAACAGAATTACATTCGCAAATGGTGCAGAATTGTGGGTGGAATAATGGCAGTTATAAAAACCAAGACGCCTAATGGGCAAATACAAACATACAATTTAACAGAAAACGCACAGGACACGGGTGGTAATTACATCCGTGTCCGTTTTAATGGACAGGATTTATATGCAAGAGTTTCTGGAAATGTAACACCTTTAAATGTTGTTAAGTCAAATGGAGATAGAGGGTATGTGCAATATGACCCAATTACATTCAATACATGGAAATGGGAAGCACGTAATGTTGAATCGTTTAATAAATGGTACGTGTATTTACCAAAAGGAAAATATCGTGTTTTTATGGACGCATCTGATGCAGCAGAGAGGGAATTAATAATCCCTAACTCCAAAAATATTGAAATTACTATAACAACTAAAAGAGTGCCACCTAATTTGATTAAAATAACTTTCAATATAGACAATCAAATTTCAATACAAAAAAATATTAGCAAACATTTAAATAGGTTAATTATTGAAAGGACAGGGAATATATGATTGAAATCTTCGCTCCACCACCTATTATGGTGGGATTAAATGAACATGAACTTGTACAAATATCATTAGCTATATTTTGTACTTTGATATTGGTATTTGTTGATACGATATTGCGCATCTTGGTTGAGGTGCGCAATTTTAATATCGCAACGAATAGACCATGTACGGTGGCCAATACTATACTGGCCATTCTTTGGCGTGGATGGGGATATGTTGAAATCAATGGCAAGAAGCATAGGTTCCTAGTCAGTAATAAATTAAGGTCCGATATGACAAAGAAATTAGTTAAATCATATCCTTGGTTATTTGTATTATCGTTTATCTTACTTACGTTACCAGATGTTGAATTTATTTTCTTGGGTCGACTAGATACGTTTTTAAGCACAGGGATGTACCTCATACCGATTGCGATTGAGTTGGCGTCTTGTGTTGAAAATATGATTGAACTGGAGTTGGTGGAATCGAGGTGGTTTAAACGTGCGATCGGATTAGTTAAACAGGTAATAGCATTCATTAAATCTGTAAAAGAGGCGATTAAATGATTGAAAAAATTAGTATTCGTGAGGTGTTAACAATCCTCATCCTAGGGGCGGTCAATATAATGGCCGTCCTTTATGGTTATAACGAATTGGCCATGAGCATTTCCTCCGGACTCGTTGGCTATTTAGGAGGACGTGAATCAAATAGGAAGGAGCAAAACAAATGGAACTAGGAAAATTAAGTGCTGTGTATGAAAGCAATGGAGACCCGGCTATTGTATCTACAGGAGAGGGGGACCTTGGGGGTATATCGTATGGTGCTTATCAGTTAGCAAGTAACTGTGGGAGTGTGGATGCATTCCTTGGTTGGGGCTTGCGACAAGAAGATGGATTTTACAAAGATTATGCAAGAGCCCTTCAAAGTGCTGGACCTATTAACTCCGATGAGTTCATAAGTAAATGGCAAGAACTGGGAACCATAGATCCTAAAGGTTTTATGGAAATGCAGCATGACTACATTAAATATGCTTATTATGATGTGGCGTGTAGCGAATTATCCAATCAATTATTTGATGTAAATAAACATAGCCGAGCATTGCGTGATGTTGTATTTTCTGCGGCCGTTCAATATGGTCCCGGTGAAGTTATTAATCTTTTTAAAGAGGCAATGCAATATGTTCCGGGTTGGGAGCCTGATTGGAACTTATCTTATGTAAACGACATTAAATTCGATTGGGATTTAATTAATGGTGCATATGAACAGCGAAAGTTGCATCCATGGAACTATGAAGGTAATCCTAGTTGGTTGCGTGAAAATCTTGTTGAACGGTTCGATGCAGAGAAAGCGCAAGCACTAGAAATGTTTTCACAAGAAATGCAAGAAAGGGGTCTATGATGAGCCTTTGGACTTTTAAAGTATTATTTTATCTAAAACGACATAAAATCCTCATAGGGGGGCTAATTTTAATTATTTTAGCTATTGTAGGGGTGTCTATATATAATTCACATCAGGTTGAAAAGCCTGTGTTACTGAATCAGGAACAAGTAAAGGATCCTGTAAAACTGGCTAATGCAATTCATATTACTAAAGATGAAGCACAACAAGTTGTTTCCAAGATGGAAACTGCTCAACCGGTAACTACATATTATGTACAGGCCCCTACGGTAGAACAGGCGGCCAAACAAACGCAACGGGCTATCAAACATGAGGCCCCGTCATTACCTAAAGCAGCAACGGAAAAGGCGGATAGAACCGCAGTAGTTGCTAATACGGATAAACAAAAGGTGGACGTTTATAAAATCAACCTAAACAAGGCTCATAAGATTAAAGCTGGTGTAACGGTATTAGACAGTAAAGCCTATGAGACTATTGGCTATCAAGCAGGTAAAGTTGAAGTGTTAGCACACTTTGACGGACAGCATTTTGAAGGTGGTAGTGTTCTATATACAGTAAAGGAATGGTGATCCAATTATCTCCGAATTGCACGGTTTGCAACAGTCAACTATTAGATGATAGTTAATGGGGGTGATAAAATCAGTACACTATATCTCGACGATGACATGATGCCGTATGCTGATATATTTTTAAAAGCAATAGCCAATATCGAGGCATTGGGGTATTCTTTTAAACCTGATTTGTTGATACATAAATACATCGGAAGAAGTAAAAAGCTATTAGGCATAACATATTGGTATAATGATGACTCTTGCTTGATTGAGTTAAGTAAGGATAATCACGATAAAGATATTGAACTAAATACAATCTATCATGAATTAGCACATGCCACTATTGAGTGTCATTTTAAAGGACACGGCAAAGAATTTAAGCAATTACGCAAGAAAATAATTGATGCTTACAATATAGATATTGGCGGCGCAATATTACAATGAGGTGAAAAATTATGGCAAAGACATTTGAATTTAACGGAAAGACTTACAATTTCGCAGAAGATATTCAAGTTCCGGAAGAAGGTTTATTTGAAGCAACACTAGTCGATGAAAACAACCATCGATGTGAAATGCTCTTCAGAAATGGTAAATTGTTTAGACTAACTGAATTAGTTTAGAAGTAAAAATCGCAAATTTTACCACTAAACATAATATTGAATAGTAAATTACAACAAAAGGGGTACCCAATCGGTACCCTTTATTTTTTTTGCCGTCAAATAAACGTCAAAATTTATATGTTATTATTAATGATTTTTGTATATAATCGTATTATGTAAAAACTTGGCCACAATGATTATTACTGAAATTTAATTATATATGTTAAAATGCGGTCATATTATGGTATACTAAGTTAGATAAAATAATGTAAGATGTCCCGTAGAGGAGTGATTTGTTTGTTAAGCTTTTTACAAAGGCTATTAGGCAATAATAACGCAAAAGAAATTAAAAAAATGCGTGCTATTGCAGATCATATTAATGAAATTGAACCTAATTATATTAAATTAAGTGATGCTAACTTAGTGGCAAAAACTGATGAGTTTAAACGTCGTTTACAAAAAGGGGAAACGTTAGACGACCTATTGCCAGAAGCATTCGCTGTAGTTCGTGAAGCATCTAAACGCGTTTTAGGCATGCGTCATTTCGATGTACAGTTAATGGGGGGCATTTGCCTGCATAATGGTAATATCGCGGAGATGCGTACTGGTGAAGGTAAAACATTAGTAGCTACATTGCCCGTATATTTGAATGCATTGACCGGTAAGGGTGTACACGTTGTAACAGTAAATGATTATTTGGCGACTCGTGATAGCGAGCAAATGGGACGTTTATATAATTTCTTAGGACTTTCCACGGGTCTTATTGTGGCTAATCTTGACTTTAATCAACGTAAAGAAGCCTATGCGTGTGATATTACATATGGTACAAATAATGAGTTTGGTTTTGACTATTTACGCGATAACATGGTAACCGATGTTGTTCAAATGGTACAACGACCATTGAATTATGCCATTGTGGATGAAGTAGACTCCATTCTTATTGATGAAGCAAGAACACCATTAATTATCTCAGGCCCTGGTCAACGTTCCACTGATAATTATTATAAATTGGCTAAAATTGTTCCTCACCTTATAAAAGATGAAGACTATGTTATCGATGAAAAACAAAAAACTATTGCCCCTACAGATTCTGGCATCGCAAAGGTTGAAAAAATGCTTGGCGTTGAAAACCTATATGATGCAGAAAATATCGAGTTGAATCATTTGCTTGGTGCTTCTTTGCGTGCTTATGCTATGATGCATCGTGATACTGATTATGTGGTTAAAGATGGTGAAGTTGTTATCGTCGATGAGTTTACGGGCCGTTTGATGTTTGGACGCCGTTATTCTGATGGTTTGCATCAGGCTATTGAGGCTAAAGAAGGTTTGAAAGTTGAACGCGAAAGCCAAACTTTAGCATCTGTCACATTCCAGAACTATTTCCGTATGTATGATAAATTAGCAGGTATGACAGGTACTGCTAAAACAGAAGAAAAAGAATTTATCGATATTTATGGATTAGAGGTTATACAAATTCCACCGAATAAGCCTTTAATCCGGATGGATTTGCCAGATCAGATTTTTAAAACTAAAGCTGCTAAATATCGTGCCGTAGTACGTAATGCAGTAGAACGCCACCAAATAGGGCAACCTATTTTGATTGGTACTACATCTATTACACAGTCTGAAGAACTTTCAGATATGTTGTTGCGTGCAGGTGTACCTCATAAAGTATTGAATGCTAAACATCATGAACAAGAAGCAGAAATCGTTGCAGCTGCTGGCCAAATGGGAATGGTAACAATCGCTACTAATATGGCTGGCCGTGGTACTGATATTACTCTTGGAGAAGGTGTGCCAGAACTAGGTGGATTAGCCATTTTGGGGACAGAACGCCATGAAAGCCGACGTATTGATAATCAATTACGCGGACGTGCTGGTCGTCAAGGGGATCCTGGTTCTTCTCAATTCTTCTTATCATTAGAAGATGACTTAATGCGTATCTTTGGTGCTGACAATATTACAGGTATCATGGATAAACTTGGTATGGAAGAGGATGAACCTATCGAGCATTCTTTGATTACTAAATCTATTGAACGTGCTCAAAAGAAAGTAGAGGATCATAACTATAATATTCGTAAATATGTACTTGAGTATGATGATGTTATGAATCAACAACGTGAAGTATTATACGAACAACGACGCCGTATTTTACGTAACGAATCCTTGCGTGAAACAATTAATGAAATGATTGACAAGCTTGTTACCGAATCTGTAGATGCTTATGCTGATGAAAAGCTCTATCCAGAAGAATGGGATTATGAAGGTCTCTATAAACATTTAAGTCAATATTTCTTAACAGAAGAGATTATGTCTTCTCAAGATATGGAAGAATATAGTCGTCAAGACTTATTAGAACGCTTATTAGAAATTGCTCATGAAGAGTATCAAGATCGCGTTGATATGCTTGGAGAGGCTATGTTTAGTCAACTTGAAAAGGCGATTATGTTGCGCGTTGTTGATAATAAATGGATGGAACATTTGGATAATATGGATATGTTACGAGAAGGTATTGGCCTTCGTGCATATGGTCAAAAGAATCCGTTGGTAGAATATAAGTTTGAAGCTTTTGATATGTTCCAAAACATGATTGCAGCTATTCAAGATGAGACAATCATGGCATTATACAAAATTCGTGCACAATTGATTCAAGAAATCGAAGAACCAGTTGATCACTTAGAAGGTGCACAATCCCATCATGAAGATGTGTTGGAGCCACAAAACATAGATTAAGATTTGTGAATGGCACGTTGCTCAAAGGGATTTCCACTGGGCAACGGCCATTTTTCTATTTTGTTAAGGTAATAGTTTATTGATGTAATAGACTAATTAACTAAAGGTGGTGAACATAAATTGTTAGAAGATCTAAAACCGATTATTTCTAATTTAGAAGAACGTATTTATGGGATGAGGGATTCACTTTAACATCGCTCAAAAGGAAGACCGAATATTTACACTTGATGTACAGATGAGTGATCCTACATTTTGGGATAATCCAGATAAAGCTCGTGAGATTTCTCAAGAGGCCACACAATTAAAAAATGCTGTAGAAAGCTATAAGCAACTTGTTAGTGATATTGAAGATGCTAATGTGATGCTTGAAATGGCTATAGATGAAGATGATCTCTCCATGGAGAGTGAAATCAAGGAATATGTTAAGCAAATAGAAGAAACCTTGGAAAAGCAAGAAGTACTTTTATTGTTAAGTGGTGAATATGATGCAAATAATGCTATTTTAACATTTCATGCCGGTGCTGGTGGGACTGAGGCACAAGATTGGTGTTCTATGTTAATTCGCATGTACTTGCGCTGGGCTGAAAAATCTGGCTTTTCCATCGAGTTAATGGATGAACAACCTGGTGATGAAGCAGGAATAAAATCTGCTACATTCCTTGTTAAAGGTGAAAATGCCTTTGGTTACTTGAAGTCTGAGAAAGGTGTACATCGTCTCGTTCGTATTTCACCATTTGATGCTGCGGCTCGACGTCACACATCATTTGCTGCTGTCGATGTAATGCCTGAAATCGATGATACTGTGGAAATTAATATCGATATGAAAGATGTTCAAGTTGATACGTATCGTGCTAGCGGCGCTGGTGGTCAGCATATTAATAAAACCGATTCTGCTGTTCGCATGACACATAAGCCGACAGGTATTGTAGTACAATGCCAAACACAACGTTCTCAAATGCAGAATAGAGAACAAGCTTTACGTTTGTTACGGGCAAAACTATTTGAGTTAGAGCTCGAAAAGCAAGCTGAACTTAAAGAACAGATTGGTGGTACCTACCAAGCAATTGAGTGGGGTAGTCAAATTCGTTCCTATGTATTCCATCCATATAATCTTGTTAAGGATCATCGTACTAGTGTAGAAACTGGTAATGTTCAAGCTGTTATGGATGGCAACTTAGACCCATTTATCGAAGGTTTCTTAAAAAAAGAGGCTAACTTAACAATTTAGGAGATACTATGAAAAAGTTTTTACTATTCCTATTAGTGCTAATTATTGCTCTTGTAGTGGCATCCCAATTTTTATTGCCATCTTTTATTGGCTCTCGTATTGAAAGCCAATTAAATGAAACATTGAAACCAACGGCTCAAACAGTAAATGTTGAGGCTCAACCTGCTTTAAAAATTTTATATGGTGAGGTGGATCGTGTTTATGGCACTTTGGAGAATATTAAACTGGGTAAATTGAATTTTGCTAGCTTCCGATATGATGCTAAACAAATTCTTGTTAATCCAATTTCTTTATTAGCTAGTCAACAAATTGATATCGTTAGTGTTGGGACTGCTAGTATTGATGGGACTATTAATAAAGCTGATTTAGCGACTTTCTTAAGTAATGAAGCAGGTAGTGATATTCAAGACGTACAAGTTGACATTAGTAAAGATAATATCAGCCTAACCGGTAAAATGAATGTAGGCATGGTGTTTAAAGGAGATGTTAAATTAGATGGGAATTTAGAATTAAAGGGCAATACATTATTGTTTTCACCTAAAAAGTTCACCATAAATGGTGCTACAATTCCTGGTATGACATCTAATGTGTTAGAAAGTACTCAAATTTATGACTTCAACAATTTTCCAATTCCTGTAAAAGCGGAAAGTTTGACTGTTGATAATGGTGAAATTCTCATTAAAGTTAAACCTGTACTCAACTAGAAAGGATTTGTCGTGAATCATCGGAACACACAAAAAAGTAAGTACTCATGGATTCTTATACTTTGTATTATTATAGGTCTTTTATCTTCCTTATACTTAGTATTTGAACGCCATCAGATTGAGAAATCTCAAAATCATATTGAAAATATTGTAGACTATGATGCAGTTTTACGAGCCAGCGCCTTTGAAAAGCGTAGTCAACAAGAAGCTTTTGATGCATTACGTAATGCTGGTGTGACTGCTTTTGCTATTTATGATCGCACGTTAGAAAAAGCAAAAGATGCGGGCCAAGTTAAAGTATTAAGCTCTGAAGAGATGGACTCTGTTCGTGTTAATGGCGCTGCGATTCAACCTGGGGCGACTTATGTGGCATTAATTTCAGGTAAAGAAGGTTATTATAAAGAAATTCGAGAGGATTTATACCACCGTATTGGCAAGGACAAGGTGAAAGAGCTTAATACAAGTATTGGTCCTGTTCTTGAATTGTATGGTGCAACAGCAGATAGCTATGCAAAGATGAATCTTGGTATTTCAAAGTTGCAAGCACAAGAGGTTGCAGATCGTGGTTTCAATGTTATCGTTCGTCCAACAAACTATAGAAACGTAACATCTGAAGATATTCAATATGTATTTAAACGACTTGAAGGCATTCCTCATGTAACAGGGATGATTTTTGCTGGTAAAGAAGCTCTAGGTGCACCTAATTTAACGGATGAAACATTAGCATTACTAAATAAAAATCATATTCCACTAGTTGGTATCGAAGCTGTAAATCAGTTGCAGTATGAGCCACAACAAGGTTTCTTGGAAATGGCGGCCAAAAATAATTATAGTGTAGGTCGTGTGTATACTATCGCTAAAGAGGAGTTAAAGAAAATTACCCCTGAAGAAGCGGCACAACGCTTTTACATTAGTGATATAGAACGAAATATTCGTTTTAACTTGTTTCCGATGTATGAAACAGGTATAAATAATGAAACTGTTTTACAGACTACAATCAACTATATTAATATAGCTACAGAGAAATTGGCTGTAAAAGGTTATGAATTTGGTCCAGCGGATATTTATCCTGCTTATACACCAAATCCATTATTAGTAGTTATTACAATGATCGGGGCTATCGCACTTTTTGTATATGTTCTACAAATGATGTTATCAATGTCTAAGCATACGCAACTTGTGGCTTTTTTTGGCATTTCTTTGGCATCCATTGTTGTATTTATTCTTACAAGTGGTACCTTAATTACTCAAATATGGGCTCTATCTAGTGCTATTATGGCTCCTGTAGGTGCTATGATACGCTTGATGGAAGAGTGGCGTCGTTATGATGGTGCACGTCCATTAGGTGCCATTAAGTCTACTATTCTTGCCTTATTATACCTTGTAATTGCTGCATTATTTGCTGCTATTGGCGGTATGTATATCGCATCTTTATTGGGCAATACGAAATTCTTTATGGAGTTTGCTCTCTTTAGAGGTGTTAAGTTGACCTTTGTTCTGCCAATTATTTTAGTTATTATTGCGTACCTTCAACGATTCCCATTGTGGAACGGCCGCATGATTAATTCCAAAGAAGAAGCGAAAACATTTGTAGTGGAATTCTTAACTATGGATGTTAAATTATATGTATTCTTTATAATAGCAGCACTTGGTGGCGCAGTATGGGTATTTGTTGGCCGTAGTGGACACACTGCAGGTGTTCCTGTACCAGGCTTTGAACTTATGCTACGTCGTTTTCTTGAAAATGCAATGTATGCGAGACCGCGTGAAAAAGAGTTCATTATTGGTCATCCTGCTTTAATGCTAGCTACCTTTGCGTTCATGCGTAAGTGGCCTACAGTAATTCATTTCTTATTAACTCTAGCTGGTGTTATTGGCATTGCTTCAATGGTTGAAACCTTCTGTCATCTTAGAACGCCAGTGTTCATGTCCATCATGCGTGGTTATGATGGTTTGTTAATTGGCGCCCTTTTTGGAGTGCTTCTTATCATCGCAGTACGGTTTATGATGTACGTAACACAATGGTTCCAAGCTAGGGAGGTTGACCATGAGTAATATTGTTATCTCTGGTTATTATGGCTTTGGTAATGCTGGTGATGAGGCCATGCTTTGTGCTATTATCGATGCTATTCGTAAAGAAGAGGCTGATGCACATATTACTGTAATTTCTGGTAATCCTAAAGAGACTAGTAAAAAGCATAATATTAATGCTGTAGGTACATTCTCTGCATTGGGTATCTTAAAAGCAATTGCTCATTCGGATCTTGTTATTAGTGGTGGTGGTAGTTTATTACAAGATGCTACTAGTATTCGCAATACTTACTATTACTTAAGTATTATGGCGCTAGCAAAGTTGCTTGGGAAAAAAGTAATGCTATACTCCCAAGGTATTGGTCCTTTAAATCGTTCATCAACACGTCGTGCCGTTGGATTTGTATTGCGTTTTGTAGATACTATTACAGTTAGAGATTCTATTTCAAAGGATGAACTAGTTTCTTTGGGAATTGAAGATGTAGAAGTTACTGCAGATGCGGTATTGGCCATGCAACCAGCAGATCTTTCAATTGGCTCTCATATTCTGAAAGGGTATATATCTAAAATATCTGAAGCAGATGAACAACGTAAACGAATTGGTGTGGCGGTTCGTAGTTGGAAAGAGGATACAGAGTATAGAGAATCCTTAGCTAATGTATTGAGCAGATTACAAGAACAAGATAATGTGGAAATTATCTTTATTCCTATGTCACATCCTGAGGATACAAAAGAGGCTAAGATCATTGCCAGCTATATGCCGAATGGCGCTATTGTGCTAGAAGGTCCGTTCTCTACAGAGCAACAAGTGTCATTATCTGGAAATGTGGACCTCATGATTGGTATACGTCTTCACGCTTTAGTTTTTAGTTCTTTAATGGGAAAACCAGTTATTGGTATTTCCTATGATCCTAAAATTACAAGCTTTTTACATATGATTGGTCAAGAGCCTATTGGCACAATGACTCATTTGCGTGAAGAAGCCTTATACCAATGGTGTCATAAATTGTTGAATTCTCGTGAGGAGTATCAAGCATCTTATGATCGCATTGAATCATTGCGTGTAGATTCCCAACGCAATGCAGAAATTGCTATTTCATTACTTAAAGATTATTAATATATTGGATTTTATCCAGAAAGTGAGGTCTCTATGGCTACATTAACACAAGATGTTAAACAATTAGTTCAAGAGAAGGCAAAAGCTATTCGCGTTGGTATTGTACAGTCTGTAACGGCAGCGAAATCCGGTCACCCAGGTGGTTCATTATCCATCGCCGATGTGATGGCCTTGTTGTACTATGTTGAGATGAATGTAGATCCAGCAAATCCAAAAGCTCCTAATAGAGATCGTTTTGTCCTTTCTAAAGGTCATGCAGCGCCTGCACTATACGCTACATTGGCTGAAAAAGGTTATTTCCCTAAAGAAGAACTCTTGAACTTACGTAAAATTAATCATATGTTACAAGGCCATCCTGATATGAAACACACACCAGGTGTAGATATGTCTACAGGTTCTTTAGGACAAGGCATTTCTGCAGCTTGTGGTATGGCATTGGCAGGCAAAATTGATAATGCAGATTACCGTGTATACTCTATTCTTGGTGATGGTGAGCTTGAAGAAGGTCAAGTGTGGGAAGCTGCAATGTTTGCTGGTTTTTATAAACTGAATAATTTGACAGCTTTTGTCGATTTTAACGGTCTTCAAATTGATGGTGATATTACTAAAGTTCTTTCTCCATTACCAATTCCAGAAAAGTTCAAAGCTTTCAATTGGAATGTTATTGAAGTTAATGGTCATGATCTTGATGAGCTTCATAATGCTATTGAAACTGCGAAAGCTTTTACAGAAGGCCCAACATGTATTATCATGCATACTGTAAAGGGTAAAGGCGTTGAAGAGATGGAAGGTCAAGCAGGCTGGCATGGTAAAGCACCAAGTGAAGAGCAAGGTGTAGCCTTTGTTAATGAAATTATGGGGGTGCAATAATGGGTAAAGCAACACGTGAAGCATATGGTAATGCGCTAGCTCGCATTGGTAAAGAGAATACTAATATTATCGTACTAGATGCGGATTTATCCAAATCTACTAAAACAGACACATTTAAAGCTGTGTGCCCAGAACGTTTCTTTAACGTAGGTATTGCAGAGCAAAACTTGATTTCTGTTGGTGCTGGACTTGCAGCGGCAGGTAAGATACCATTTGTATCATCTTTCTCCATGTTTGCTACAGGACGTGCATTTGAACAAATTCGCAATGCTGTATGCTATCCTAAATTAAACGTGAAAGTATGTGCTACACATGCGGGCATTACTGTTGGTGAGGATGGTGCAACGCACCAAAGTTTAGAGGATATTTCCTGTATGCGTACATTGCCAAATATGACTGTAGTGGTACCTGCTGATGAGCGTGAAACAGAGGCTGTTATCGAATGGGCTGCATCTTATAACGGCCCAGTATACGTTCGTTTGGGGCGTGCTGGTGTAGATGATGTAACAACAGAAGGCTACTCATTTGTGCCAGGTAAATCTACTATTTTGGTAGATGGTTCTGATGCTACAATTATTGCTTGTGGTGCATTAGTTGGACCTGCTGTAGAGGCATCTAAAACTTTATCTGAATCTAATATATCTGCACGTGTTATTAATATGGCATCTATTAAACCTATTGATGCTGAAGCAATTATAAAAGCCGCTGCGGAAACTGGTGCTATCGTTACAGCTGAAGAACATAATATTATTGGTGGCCTCGGTTCTGCTGTATCTGAAGTAGTAGTATCTAATAAGCCTGTACCTATGGAATTCGTTGGTGTCCAAGATACATTTGGGGAGAGTGGAACACCAAAAGAACTAATGGCAAAGTATGGCTTAACTGCCAATGATATTGTAGAAGCCGTAAAACGTGTAATCGCTCGTAAATAATCAAAGGGGATCCCATGATTGAATTTAAGAATGTTAGTAAAGTCTATGATAATGGTTCTGTTGCATTAGACGATGTGTGTTTAACCATTAACGATGGTGAATTTGTTCTCGTTTGTGGTCACAGTGGTGCAGGGAAATCAACATTATTTAAGTTATTAACGCATGAGGTAGTGCCAGATGCTGGTACTGTCATTGTTGATGACTTTGATGTTACGCGTATGAAGCGCAGTAAAATTCCTAAATTGCGGAGAAAGCTTGGCGTTGTATTCCAAGACTTCCGATTATTGCCTAATAAAACGGTAGCAGAGAATATTGCTTTTGCTCTTGAAGTTATTGAAGAAAAACCAAAAATCATTAAAGAAAAGGTGAGTCATGTATTAGACCTTGTTGGTTTATCTGAGAAGGCTAATGACTTACCAGAGGATCTTTCTGGCGGGGAACAACAACGTGTTGCTATTGCGCGTGCAATTGTTAATCGCCCAACAGTATTAATTGCTGATGAACCTACTGGTAACCTTGATCCTGATACTAGTAAGGATATTGTTGAATTGTTTAAGCATATTAACAATTTCGGCACTACCGTTATTATGGTTACCCATAATATGGATCTTGTTTCATACTTGAATAAACGCGTTATTCGTTTAAAAGACGGCCGTGTTCAAAGTGATAATATGAGAGGTGCAGAAATTAATGAAGCCTAGAACGATAAAATACTATTTTAAAGAAGCACTGAAGTCTATGAAACGTAATGGACTTATGACATTAGCGTCCATTTCTACAGTGGCTTTATCCTTATTTATGCTCGGTGTATTCCTTTGTGGTGTCATTAATTTGAATAACATGGCATCCAGTCTAGAAAATCAAGTACAGTTAAGTATTTACTTAAAGGATGGTTTAACAACTGATCAAATTATGGCAGTAGGAAAGCAAATTAAGGCTATACCTAACTTAAAGCATTTAGAATTTGTTAATAAAGAGCAAGCTATGAAGGAGTTCAAAGAACGCCTTGGTGATCAGCAACAATTGGTGAATGCTTTAGGTGATGTAAATCCGTTGCCTAACTCGTATGTGTTAACCTTTGATAATCCTAGCGATGTAAAAGCAACTGCAAAATTAGCTACGACATTCCAAGGCGTAGAAAGTACACATTATGGTCAAGATATTGTAGAAGAGCTTTTCCGCATTACGCAAGTAATTCGTATTGGTGGGATTGTATTGATTGCTTTCCTAGCAGCTGCAACACTATTCATCATTTCAAATACAATTCGGTTGACTGTATTCGCACGTCGTAAAGAAATTGCAATCATGAAATATGTAGGTGCTACTAATGGATTTATTCGTTGGCCATTTTTGATTGAAGGCATGTTGTTAGGCTTAATTGGTGCTATCATTGCCGTTCTTTGCGTTGGTGAATTTTATCACTTCATCACACTGGAAGTTTCTGAATCATTAGCATTCTTCCCTTTAGTACCAATGTTCCCATTCTTCTATGATGTAGCCCTTTATATCTTAGGTGGCGGCATAGTAGTAGGTGCTATTGGTAGTACTATTTCTTTGAAACAATACATGAAGGTGTAATGTTTATGAATAATAGTATATTTAAATCTCGCTTCGTAGCGGCAATTTTGACTGGTATAGTGGTATTGGGAACACCATTATACATCGTTGCAGAGGACGAAGATTTAACAAATCAACTTGATTCAATTCAACAACAAGTTAATCAACAAAATGCTAAAAAGGCAGATGCTGAAACTGTTATAGTCAGTGTATCCGAACAGTTACGTCAAATCGAAGAACAATTACGTCAGGCTCAGCAACAATTGGATTCTATTCAACAACAACGTATATCTGTTGAAAATGATATTACAGTGAATGAAAAATTACTTGCTGAAGCACAAAAGCGACTAGAAGGGCGAGAAGTCGTATTTTATAAGCGTGTACGTGATATTTATATTAACGGTCGTTTAAGTTACTTAGATGTAGTTATTGGATCTAAAGATTTTACAGACTTTGCTAATCGTTTAGAAATTTTAAAACGAATTATTGATTCTGATATTAAATTAATTGAGGAAATCAAAAAAGAGCGCGCTGAAATAGCGGCTCGAAAGCAAGCACTAGAACAGTCTCGTGCAAAACTAGTTGAGATTGAAAAAGCAGCTGCGGCAAAACGAGCTGAAATAGAGCAAAAGAAGAAAGAACGTGAGGTAGTTCTTCAAAAGGCTCAAAATGATCGTGCTACAGCAATGCAAGCAGTAGAAGAATTAAATGCATCTTCTGCACAGATTACAGCGTTATTGAAAGCACGTCAAGCAGAGCGTGCCGCTGCTCGTGCTGCGGCAGCGGCTCAACAATCTTCACCAACTTACTCTTGGGTACAAGGTTCTGGTCAACTTGGGTGGCCTGTAAGTGGTGAAATTACCTCTCCATATGGCTATCGTACACATCCGATTTGGGGCACTACAATTTATCATTCTGGCATTGATATTGGTGTTGATGAAGGTACACCTGTTCATGCTGCAGATGGTGGTACTGTTGCTTGGTCGGGTTGGATGGGTGGCTATGGTTATGCCGTAGTTATCGATCATGGTAATGGCATGTCTACTCTTTATGGACATAATTCTGAACTTGCTGTCTCTGAAGGGCAAGATGTGGGTAAGGGTCAAGTTATTGCCTATGCTGGTAGCACAGGCAATAGTACAGGGCCACATGTACATTTTGAAGTTCGTATAAGTGGGGATCCTGTGGATCCTATGGGATATTTATAATATGAAATTTGATACACGTACGGTGTTATGGAGTCTATTGAAATATATAGGCTCTGGCATCGTTATTATGTGGCTTACATTTTGGTACCTTTCCGGTTCATTCTGGGGGCTACCAAGATTATTTATAGCCTATTATACTGCGAGTCAAGTTTTTATGACACCTATGGCTAAAAGTACCCTTTATGATGGTATGTTAAAGGGGTTAATTGACTCTTTGGGAGAACCGCATAGTGTTTATTTAAATGCAGAAGAATATAAGTCCATGAAAATGCAAACATCTGCAACATATGCTGGTGTCGGTATGGTCCTTGGTACTGATGATAAAGGTCTATATGCTGTTAGCGTTATGGAAGACCAACCAGCTTTCAAAGCTGGAATTAAACCTGGAGACCACATTATTGCTATCGATGGACAATCTACTACTGAAATTCCGGTAGAGGAAGCATCTTCTCGTATTCGTGGCGAAGCAGGTACTACTGTAGCTCTTGATATTGAGCGTAATGGTGAAAAGTTGCATTTTGATATCACTCGTGAATCCATTGTTTTGCCTACTGTTAAAAGTAAAATGCTAACTAGCACAGTTGGGTATATTCGTATTAGTCAGTTTGCAGAAAATACCGCAGAAGATTTTGCCACTCAATATAAAGAGCTTCAATCTCAAGGTATGAAGGTCCTTGTCTTGGACTTACGAGATAATCCAGGCGGTTTATTATCTACTACTGAAAAGATATCTAACTATATTATGCCTCCAGGTACACTCGTAACAGTACAAAATCGATCAGGTAAAAAGGATACTTATAAGTCAGATGGACCTGATGTAGCTATGCCATTGGTTGTTTTAGTTAATAAGGGCTCTGCTAGTGCATCAGAAATCATAGCAGGCGCTGTTCAAGATCGTAAATTAGGCACTATCGTAGGTACTAATACATATGGTAAAGGTACCGTTCAAACTATTTTCCCTAGTTTAGATGATGAAGGAATTAAAGTAACTATTGCTAAGTACCACACGCCAAGTGATCGTGTTATTGATGGAACAGGTATTAAACCTGATGTAGAAATCGATTTACCAAAAGGTGTACATCCATCTAGTACATTAGATGATATTCAAATTAAAAAGGCATTAGAGCTATTACAACAATAATGCATAGGAGTTAAATTATGTTTATAGATAGAGCGCGTGTCTTTGTTAAAGCTGGTGACGGTGGGGATGGTATGTCCAGCTTCCGTCGAGAAAAATACGTGCCAAATGGCGGCCCTAGTGGTGGTGATGGTGGTAAAGGTGCGGATGTTGTTTTTAAAGCTGACAAGAATATTAATACGCTTGTAGACTTTAGATATAAACGTCAGTTTAAGGCACCAGCTGGCGGTAATGGTGAAAGCTCTAATAAGCACGGTCGAGGTTCCGATCCTCTTATCATTCCAGTTCCATTGGGTACAGTAATTAAAGATGAGGAAACAGGAAAAATCTTTTGCGACCTTGTCAACGATGGCGATACCTTTGTTATTGCCAAAGGTGGTCGTGGCGGCCGTGGCAATGCTCGATTCCAAACTAGTGCTAACCGTGCACCAACCTTTGCAGAAAAGGGTGAACCTGGTGAAGAATTCTGGTTACAATTAGAGCTTAAAGTATTAGCTGATGTAGGTTTATTAGGTTATCCATCTGTTGGTAAATCTAGTATTTTGCGAAAAATATCTAAAGCTCAACCAGAGGTGGCAGCATATCACTTTACTACACTAACACCAGTACTCGGGGTAGTTACAATTTCTGGAGATCGTAGCTTTGTTTTGGCCGATATTCCGGGACTTATTGAAGGGGCTAGTGAAGGTGTAGGTTTAGGTCACAATTTTCTACGTCATGTTGAACGTACGAATATTTTAATTCATGTTTTAGATGTATCTGGTATGGAAGGCCGAGACCCTAAGGTCGACTTTGATGCGATTAATGAAGAGTTACGTAAATACTCTGAAAAATTGGCTAATAAGAAACAAATTGTAGCTCTCAATAAGATCGATATGGTCTTTGATGACACGACGATTCCCGAAACAAAAAAATATTTTGAAGACAAAGGCTATGAAGTATTTCTAATTAACGCCTTAAGTGGTGAAGGTTTGTCAGAGCTTATGGAACGAGCTTACTACTATGTAGAAAACTACGAACCAGAGCCTGAAGCAAATGATGATACAGTTGTATACGAAGCAAAACAAGATGTAGAATTTGTCATTACTCGCGGTGATGATGCTGCTTTCTACATTACTGGTAAACGTATTGAACGATTAGTAGCTATGACAAATCTTGACGATGATCAATCTCTTCGTAGATTCCAACGCATTTGGCGCTTTATGGAGCTTGATGCAAAATTGAAGGAAAAAGGCTGTAAAGACGGTGATGAAGTTGTAATCGGCGATCAGCGCTTTACTTTCCAAGAGTAGGAGTAATAATGACAGGAAAACAAAAACGGTATTTACGTTCATTGGCGGCTACAATACCACCAGTTGTCCAAATTGGTAAAAATGGTTTAGAGGATAGTGTTATAGATAGTGCTCGTGCAGCGATTACAGCACGTGAACTTATTAAGGTTAAATTACATAATAATAGTCCTGAAGATAAGACAATTTTTCAAGACTTAGCAGATATGCTTGGCGCTGAATTAGTTCAAGTGATTGGCTTTAATGGTGTTTTATATAAAGCTAAAAAAGAACCTAAAATCATTTTGCCAAAATAATTTTATAATCTAGTAAATCATAAAAATTTGTATACATCGTAGTTAAGAATTTCAACCTTAGGAGGTTAGTCTATGCGCAGCGCTATCGTTAATGCAAAACGAATTGTAGTCAAAGTTGGTAGCAGTACGCTTTGTTACACTAACGGACATTTAAATTTGGAGCGTATTGAAAGATTAGTGCGCCAATTATCAGATTTGGCTAACCAAGGTAAAGAGATTATTCTTGTTTCCTCTGGTGCTACTGGTGCAGGTCTTGCCCCTTTAGGCTTTAAAGAAAAGCCTAGAGATCTCGTATTAAAACAAGCAGCTGCTGCAGTAGGTCAAGGTATTCTCATTCATATGTACGAGCGCATGTTCCGAGAATATGGTCGCACCGTAGGGCAAATTCTTTTAACGAAAGAGGATAGTACTGGACGACATAGTTATCTTAACTTGCGTAATACATTACATACTTTATTGCAACTTAACGTTATTCCTATTATTAATGAAAATGACGTGGTTGCTATCGAAGAATTTAAAATCGGTGATAACGATACATTATCTGCTACTGTTGCAGGTATTGTAGATGCAGATTTACTTATCATTTTGTCAGATATTGAAGGCTTATATACAGCTAACCCAGCCACCAATCCAGATGCTACTTTGATAGAGACTGTTTCTGAAATTAACGATGAAACGTATGCTATTGCAGGTGGTGCTGGTTCTAATATGGGAACGGGGGGTATGTATACAAAAATTAAAGCTGCTCATATGGCAACAAATTCTGGTGTACCAATGGTTATCACCTCAGGTGAAGTAGAGGATTCTGTTCGTCGTGTATGTAAGGGTGAACAAATTGGGACACTCTTTGAAGCCCATGATGCAAGTTTATCTGGTAAACATCATTGGTTGGCTTTTGGTAAACGATTAAAAGGATCCATTACGATTGATGACGGATGTGCTCGCGCTGTTTTAGATAATGGTGCTAGCATTCTGCCCGCTGGTATTATTGAAGTAGAGGGGACTTTTGGACCTGGTGATACAATTTCCATTTATCATGATCATAAGGAAATTGGTCGTGGACTTATTAATTATAGTATTGATGATATGAAGGCGATTAAAGGTCACAATACAAATGATATAGCCGAGATTCTGGGTATTAATACGACCTATGATGAGGCTGTACATCGTAATAATCTAGTTTTATTACACTGAGGAAATCCTATGAACCAGTATGAAAAAATTTGTAAAGATATGGGCCAGAGAGCTAAAACGGCATCTTTTGAATTAGCCCAACTCGACCAAGAAACTTTAGATTCTGCATTGTTAGCAATTGCTGATGCTGTAGAAGCACAAACAGATGAAATTATGGCGGCTAATGAGTTAGACCTAGAAAAATCTGTTGATTATAATTTACCTCGAACTATGATAGATCGATTGACTTTGACACCTAGTCGCATTGCTCAAATGGCAGAAGGGGTGCGTCAAGTGGCTGCTCTTGAAAGTCCTGTAGGTTCCATTATAGAAACAATCACTCGGCCTAATGGTTTGATTATTGAAAAGCGATCAGTACCTTTTGGTGTTATTGGTATCATCTTTGAAGCCCGTCCAAATGTAACCATAGATGCAGGTGTTCTTTGTTTAAAGACAGCAAATGCTACAATTTTACGAGGTGGTAAGGAGGCATTTCACACGAATCAAATCATCGTGTCTATCATGCGGGATACCTTAGAGTCGTTAGGTATTAATGGTGACTCTATTCAACTCGTTGAGATGCTTGATCGAGATCTGGTTGGAGTACTTTTACAACAACGGGAATATATTGATGTAATCATTCCACGTGGGGGTGCTGGACTTATTCGTCGTGTTGTAGAAGATAGTAGCATTCCTGTTATTGAAACTGGCAGCGGTGTATGTCATACCTTTGTTGATGAATTTGCTGATTTAGAGATGGCTTTAGAAATTGCAGTCAATGCTAAAGTTCAACGTCCATCTGTATGTAACTCTATGGAAACCTTACTAGTTCATCAAGCTGTGGCTAGAGAGTTTTTACCACGCCTTAATATAGCACTACTAGAATATGGTGTTCGTATTCATGGTGATGAGGCTGTAGCTCAATATATGGAGAATACAATTCCTTTAACAGAAGAGTCTTTCAGCACAGAATACAATGATATGGACTTAAATGTGCGTATCGTTGAAAATCTTGAAGAAGCTATTGAACATGTGAATCGGTATACTACACATCACTCTGAGGCTATTATCACAGATGAACCTATGCGTGCTAATGTATTTATGAATTTAGTAGATTGCTCTACTGTGTATCATAATGCATCTACACGTTTTACAGATGGCTTTGAGTTTGGCTTTGGTGCTGAAATCGGCATTAGTACACAAAAACTCCATGCTCGAGGGCCTATGGGGTTACAAGCTCTAACATCTTATAAATACTTTGTATTTGGAGAAGGCCAAGTACGGACGTGAAGAAATTATATTATTTTATAAGAGCATATTATAGATACATTCAAACACCAAAGGGACGATATGAATGGATATCCTATATAAAAGCATTGCTCATATTCATCATTATTTGTGTCATTGTCATTAAGGGAGTGACCACATTATGGTAGATAAACGTCGTATAGGTATAATTGGTGGAACATTTAATCCCATTCATTTAGGTCATCTAATGATTGCAGAGGTGGCTTGTGAAAGCTTTAATTTAGAAAAGGTTATCTTTGTACCTGCTCGTATTCCACCACATAAGCAATATGATGTGATAGATAGTCATCATCGCTATGCTATGACGGCAGCCGCAGTTTCGGATAATCCAAATTTTGAAATTTCTGATGTAGAGATGCGCCGAGAAGGCCCTTCGTATACCGTTGATACGATTCAATATTTTAAAAAACTATATGGTCCTACTGTTGAATTTTACTTTATTGCAGGGACTGATACTATTCGTGCATTACCGACTTGGAAATTTATAGATGAACTTATAGATGAGGTTCATTTTATTGGAGCTACTAGGCCAGATGGATCAAGTGCTATTGATTCTACTTTGGATGAGTTAGGATCTAAAGCACGTGAAAAAATACATGTTATGGAAGTGCCTGAAATGAAATTGTCTGCTACGTATTTACGAGAGCGCTTACGGTCTGGAAAGACAGTTCGTTATATGTTGCCTAAATGTGTAGTGGATTATATAGAAGAAAACCATATATATGGGAAGGAATAAATGATGTTATCGTTTGATGAAATACAACATAGGGTAAGCCAATGGATGGGGAAAAAACGTTTTAAGCATACCCTGGGTGTTGTTGAATCCGCAACTCAGTTGGCTAAACTTTACGATGTTGATGTAGAAAAAGCACGATTAGCGGCATTGCTACATGATTGTGCTAAAGAAATGCCTTTGAAAGAGATGCAAGATTTGGTGAAGAAGAATGATTACAAAGCTGATGAAGAATTATTAGCTAATGGTAATCTTTTACATGGATTAGCAGGTATGATTCGAGCTAAACTTGAGTTCTCTATAACCGATTCAGAAATTTTAGAAGCTATTCGTGTTCATACAACTGGTAAGGTAGGGATGTCTACATTAGATAAAGTTATATTCTTAGCAGATTATATTGAACCCAATCGTGATTTCCCAGGTGTTGATGAACTTCGAACGGTAGCTAAAAAAGATCTAAATAAGGCTGTATTGCTTGGTTTTGACAATACTATTAATCACCTTATTGAGCAACATCTTTCTATTTATCCTTTGACCATTCTTGGTCGTAATGATGTATTAAAATCTTGTAAATAATGGAGTTTTATATGGACGAACGTGAACGAGCAAGAGCTCGCCGACGTAGAAAAAGACGTCAACAAAAGTCATCTGTGAAGTGGCCCAGAGTTATTCTGGCTATTGTTGTAGTTTTTACTTTGCTCGGTGGGATAGGGTATGGCATATATAGTGGTGTATCTTATGCATATAGAGCAATTGTCGGAACTACTGAAGCTACTGAAGCCGTGATAGATAGTGAAAATAAACAGGACGCAAATACTGTATCAGTAGAGCAAAAAGGCTTAGATAAACCTTTATATATTTTGGTTATCGGCACTGATGACAATAATCCTAGTCAAGGTGATAGTCTATTCCTATTATCTGTAAACCTTGATCAAAAAACGATGGACGTTATCGGCATTCCAAGTAATAGTAAAATCGATAATCGTGATCAAACCGATGCGACTATGTTAAATAGTATTTATGAAAAAGGAGGCATTGAACTTACTAAAGCTGTAATTGAGGATATGTTCCATATTTCAATCCCGTATTATGTAGTAGTTAATCAAACTGCCTTCAAGAAAACTAATGATGTGTTAGGAAATCAGCAAATTTATGTAGAACAACCGATGGAACATATTGATGCAGAAGGCAATATAGATATTGATTTGCGACGTGGTTACCAAACTTTAGATAGTAATAATGCCTTAGCGTATTTACGATATTCAGATCCTAAACACGATACCTTTACTCGTGTACAACGACAAGAGCGATTCTTAAAGTTGTGGGTAGAACAAGAGCATAATGCATTTTTTATAACAAATGCATGGCATATTTGGCGTATTTGGGAGCATTATGATAGTAATATCTCCACTTTAGATGCTATTAAACTGATATATAATGCGAGCAAAATTAATAAAGAAGAAATCCACTTCTATATACTTCCTGGTGAAAAAGAACTTATAGGTGAAACGACTTATTGGAAGGTAAACCCCACGGAAGCTCAACGTTTAGTGGGTATTACAATGGGTAATTTACCAGCTAATGAAATGACGCAATTTATATCTGCACCAACAAATAGTACGTCGAAGGTTGCACCTGAATCGGAACATAATGGTGGCACTATTACAAAACCCACAGAACCAGGTGAGGAGAGCGGTAGTAAGCGATAAGATAAGAGGCAATATAATGAAAAAGAAAGAAGATATTAAACAAATCGTATTAGAACTTGCACAAGCTGCATTTAATAAAAAAGGCAGAGATATTGAAATTCTTGATTTAGAAGGTATTTCAATGTTAGGTGATTATTTTTTGATTGCCAGTGCAAATAACATCAAGCAATCTCAAAGTATTGCTGATGAAATGGAAGATAAAGCAGCCGAATTAGGTATGACAGTTCGGCACAGAGAAGGTTATCGTGAAGGAGAATGGATTTTATTGGATTTCGGCGATATAATTTGTCATGTCTTTGGTGGTGATGAATTGCGTGAATTCTACGGTTTAGAAGAATTGTGGAATGACGCTGGTCGAGTTCCATTTGAAGGAGTATAATATGGCTACAGAATTGTTGGAAAATACAATTGCCACATTGAAAGTATTGCGTACTAGTGACCAAGGTGCTTTTCTAGATGGTCAAACAGGCAATACAAATGATGATATTTTGCTTCATAAAGATCAACAAACTTCACCAGTTACTATAGGAGATGAGGTAGAAGTATTTTTATATCGCGATCCAAAGGGGCGTTTAACTGCTTCTATGCGTTTACCAGCTATGAAGGTTGGCCAAATTGGTTATGTTGAGGTCATCAATACGACAAATTTTGGTTGCTTCGTTGAGGTTGGCACAGAACGTGGTATCTTTATGCCTCATGCGGAGATGCGTGGTCGCCCTCAGGTAGGGGAAAAGGTGTGGGTTCGTCTTTATACAGATAAATCTGGCCGTTTTGCGGTCTCCATGGATGTAGATGATGAAATGCGTCGTGCCTCTAAAGCTGCTACTGAAGCTACGGTTGGTCAACTTGTAAAAGGTGCTATCTATAACTTAACGAGTGAGGGGGCATTTTTTATCACTCCTGAGCGTTGGATTGCCTTTTTACATCGTTCTGAAATGACGAGAAAGTTAAAAGTAGGGGAAATGATTGAAGGTCGTATTACTTTCAAACGCGATGATGGTCGTGTCAATGTATCTATGCGCCCTACAAAGGAAAAAGCTCTTGTTTCAGATGGTGATATTATTATGGAATATCTTTTAAATCGCGGTGGAAAGATGCCATATAGTGATGAGTCTTCAGCGATGTTGATTAAAGATAAGTTCAATATTAGTAAGGCTGCTTTCAAACGTGCCTTAGGGCATTTAATGAAAGAGAAAAAAATTGTTCAGGAGGATGGTTGGACATTGCTTACCGACATAGGTCGCCAATGGACACCTCTTGTTAGTGATGAGTCCCAAGATGAGGAATAAAGACGATGAAAATTGTCATTGTAGGCGCTGGTAAGGTTGGTTATTCATTAGCACAACGTCTTATTCAAGACGATCATGATGTATATGTTATCGATCGCTCACCAGAACGCATTCATAATCTTGAAAATACATTAGATGTTAGCCTAGTTTTAGGGAATGGCAGTGATGTTCAATTATTGAATGAAATCGATATGTCTGATGTTGGTATGTTTATTGCTGTTACTGATTCAGATGAGGTTAATATGCTATCCTGTTCGGTAGCTAAAATAAAAGGTGTGCCTACGACTATTGCACGCGTTCGTGATAATAGTGTGGCGGAACATATGGATGAGGAGATACGAGCTCAATTAGGTGTTGATCTTTTTATCAATCCTGAAATGGTTACAGCTCAAGAGTTACTACAAATTTTAGAAACACCATCAGCTATAGATGTTGAGGAGTTCGGTCAGGGTGCTGTGCGCCTTATGGAATTCAAATTGAATAATGAATTTCCTCTATTAGAACAGCCACTAAAAGAAATTCGCTTTCCTGAAGGTGTTCTATTAGTTGGTATTTTGCGCTATGGTGAAATGATTATTCCGCATGGTGAAAGTCGCTTACAGGCTGATGATAGTGTATTTTTCCTAGGTTTGAAAGAGTCCGTTTCTGAAGTGGAGAAACTTTGGTTCCATAATTATAATACATTCTATAAACGGGCTGTAATCATTGGGGCAGGTCTTTTAGGTCGTAACTTAACTGTATTACTAGAAAAAGCTGGTTTTTCTGTGAAGGTTATTGAAAAAGATTTTGACCGTTGTGAGAAACTGGCAAATCAAGTGGATAAAGCCATGGTTATCAATGGGGATGGTACTGATTTTGATTTGCTCGAAGCTGAGGAAATTGCTGATAGCGATGTAATTATTGCTCTAACAGATGATGATAAACTTAACTTACTTGTAGCACTTGTAGGGAAGCATATGGGCATCCCAAAAACCGTTGTTCGTGTGGGACGGCCAGAATATATTATGCTGATGGAGCAAGTAGGTATTGATGTAGTTTTTTCTCCACGTTTATTAACTGCAAGTCAAATTTTGCGCTTTGTACGAAGTGGAGAAGGGGTTGTATCTATTTCCACCTTTGAAGGTGGTAAAGCCGAATCTATCGAAATTGAAATTACCAATGAATCACCTGTAGCAGGTAAACAATTGAAAGATATTCGTTTACCTGGGAAGGCCTTAGTAGGTGTAATTTTACGGGAAAATGAAGCTATCGTACCTCGTGGTAATACTCAAATTTTAGATGGTGATCATATCGTTCTCTTTACATTACCTGAATCGGTAAGCAAATTGCTTAAATATCTTACTTAGTAAGGAGGGGCTATGCGAATTCAAATCGTTATGTCCTTAGTGGGTCGACTACTCTATATATTTGGGGTTTTTACTTTAATCCCTTTTATATACAGTGTTGTATTTGAAACTGCATATTGGTCATTTCTTATAACCACAAGCCTTTCTTTAGTTTTGGGGACGCTTTTATCTTATTACGGTTGTGAAAGTCAAAGCTTTAGTATTCGTGATGGGTTCTTAGTTGTATCCTCTACTTGGATATTCACGGTTATTTTGGGGGCTTTACCTTTTTTGGGGAGTGGCATATTGACTAATGTTTTTGATGCTTTATTTGAAGCCACTTCGGGTATTACTGCAACTGGTGCAACTATTATTTATAGTGTTGATACGTTACCAAACACATTTGTATTGTGGCGTGGTCTTATGCACTGGGTTGGAGGGATGGGGATCATCGTCCTTATCTTATCATTTTTAAAGAATTTAGGAGCAGATGCAGCACATTTCTTTAATGCAGAGGCATCTGTACCAAAGCCTGGTATTGTAATGCCGCGTATTCAATCAATGGCTACAAAGCTTTGGCAGTTGTATATTGCCTTTACTGCTCTTTGCTTTCTTATGCTGTGGGCTGGAGGCATTGAACCTTTTGATGCGTTAAACTATGCCTTTTCTATTATTGCCACGGGTGGATTTGCACCGACATCAGCAGGGGCTTTTATTTATGAACAAAGTAATTATATTTGTTTCGTATTTATATTCTTTATGTTTCTTGCTGGTGGCAATTTCTCTGTGTATTACAATGCACTTCAAAAAGGAATTCGCGTTTTAATTAATGATTTTGAAACACGTATGTACTGGCTTGTAGTGTTTATTGGTATTGCCATTGTATCAATATCTCTAGCATTACAATCTAGCTATTCTAGTCCTTTAGAGATTGTTAGAAATGCTGCCTTTAATTTAGTTTCGCTTCAAACTGGTAGTGGTTTTGCTATTAGTGATTATGATTTGTGGCCTGCTGCAGCACAGATGATGTTATTTATTTGTACATTTTTTGGTGGTTGTAGTGGTTCTACAACGGGCGGTGTAAAAATTATACGACTTATTATTTTGATTAAGAGTTCTATAATTTATCTGCGAAAATCAATTCATCCTGATATGGTTCAAGTAGTACGTATTAATGGCAAACCGATGCCTACTAAATGGATCCAGATGACACATCAATTTTTATTTTTATATTTAATGATTTATGTGGTATCTGTTTTTCTAATGACTTGTACTGGTCTTAATACATATGATTCTATGCAAGTGGTCACGGCCTTTCTTAGCAATGTAGGACTAGGGTTTGGTGGCTTTGGTCCTACTGATTCCTTTAATGTTATGCCGGATACTGCTAAATGTATTGCTATTGTAGATATGTTACTAGGTCGTTTGGAGTTATTTACGATTTTAGTTATGCTTCACCCTCAGTTTTGGGAAGGGTATTTTATTAAAAAAGAGGTTCCTAAACGATATCGTATTCTATAGGAGGGCGGAACTATATGGAAGTTATAAAACGTCCTCTAGGGCTTTATAAAGCAAATTGTTATGTACTTATCAAAGAGGGAAAATCTATAATCATTGATCCGGGCTTTCATTGTAACCACATTATTGATATGGTTGCAGATTCTGAACCTATAGCAGTTTTATTGACACATGGTCATTGTGATCATGTGTCCGCCTTGGATGAAGTATGTACACATTATAATATTCCCGCTTATTTACATCCTTTAGATCAAGAATTGTTACAGTTAATTCGACGGAGACCAAGTGTATATAAGAAAAAAATGTATACACATTGTAATGATTTAGTAGAAGGGCAATTACAGTTAGATCCTTTTAATATAATAGTTCATCATACACCTGGGCATAGTGCTGGATCGGTTTGTTTAGAAATTGAAGGCCATCTATTTACTGGTGATACTTTATTTAAACAAAATGTGGGAAATACAGATAATTATAACAGTAATCCAGCTGATTTGATTAAGAGTTTGAATCATCTTTTAACTTTGTCTAAGGAGTTAATTGTTGAGCCTGGACATAGGGAATCTACTATATTAAAACATGAGGAAGAATTTATTAAAAATATTGTAGTATAGTGTTGACAAAAGTCCTGATAACCGATATACTAAGCAAGTACTTTGGTTACGGCCCCGTGGTGTAGCGGTTAACATGTCGCCCTGTCACGGCGAAGATCGTCAGTTCAAATCTGATCGGGGTCGCCATTTATGCCTCGGTAGCTCAGTTGGTAGAGCAACGGACTGAAAATCCGTGTGTCGACAGTTCGATTCTGTCCTGAGGCACCATTTATATGCGGGAATAGCTCAGCGGTAGAGCACCGCCTTGCCAAGGCGGGGGTCGCGAGTTCGAATCTCGTTTCCCGCTCCAATTTTATATGGCGGCATAGCCAAGCGGTAAGGCAGAGGTCTGCAAAACCTTTATTCCCCAGTTCGATTCTGGGTGCCGCCTCCACAATCGTTACCCATGCCGGGGTGGCGGAACAGGCAGACGCAACGGACTTAAAATCCGTCGGTTGGAAACAACCGTACCGGTTCGATTCCGGTCCTCGGCACCAATTAAGACTAACTTTGGGTTAGTCTTTTTTCTTATATACAATTAAAACGATTTGTGAAAATTATTACTATAAGTTACGTATAAATATATAAGAGATAGATAAATCTATGAATAAGAAACCTAAGTTATTGATTAGTGAATGCCTATTTGGTGTACCCTGTCGATATGATGGCAAAGACAATTATATAGAAACGATAGAGGCTCTAAAGGAATATTATGAATTAGTACCAGTATGTCCGGAAGTGTTAGGGGGACTTAGTACGCCTCGTGATCCTGCGGAGCGTCAGGGTAAACGTATATGTACTGTTAATGGAGCTGATGTTACAGATGAGTTTGTAAGAGGTGCTCAATTAACAGTTGATATTGCACTAAAATATGGTTGTAAGCAAGCTTTGATGAAGGCGAAAAGTCCTAGCTGTGGATATAAGTGCATTTATGATGGAACTTTTACTAGAACATTGAAAAATGGTCATGGATGTACTGTAGAGGCTCTATTAGAAAAGAATATAAGAATTTATACGGAAAATGATATAGAGCTTTTGCTTGCAGAAAAAAAGAGATGAGTTAAACTCATCTCTTTTTGGTTATATTAAGTTGTTTTACTATTAAAATAACTTAATACAATAGAAAAATAATGGCAACAATATCAATTAAAGACTACTTGTTTGTATTAACAGGATCATTTGCTAATGGTTGTTCACCAAGTAATGTAGTTAAGTTATGTAGATTAAATCGATATTGAGCATTACTAAAATCTCGTGTTGCATCATATCGTTGACTTGGAGCATGCATGAGACCAACTAATGTATCGTATAGCAAATCATTAGTAAAGAATTGATGCTCGTGTTTTGCAAGTACCTTAGCAGTCTGTGGATAGGTTGAGCGATATTGTGGAGATAGGTATACCCAGAATGGAATATGTGTCATAACAAAATCAAATGTATCAGGGTTATGCGATTTGTCTAAACTTTCACCGTGATCGGAGAAATACACCATGGCTTGTAAGTTTAATTTGTCTTTGCCATAATTGTAAATTTGTTGTAATAACCAGTCTGTGTATAATTGGCTGTTAGCATATGCTTCTTGACCATCAGGATACGGACCTTGTTTCCACTTGCTAAATTCATGCGGGTAACGATCATTGTAGTAAATATGACTACCCATAATATGTATAACGATAAAGTTGTTCTTGGTAGGATCTACAGTTTCTAATAATGGCAATAGAGCTTCATCATATCGATCTGAGAATGCATAAGATTCATGGGCCCATTTTGTTGTGTCTGCAGTCTTAGCCATTAATGAAATAGCTGTATCATATTCACCGAATACACCTTGATTGCTAAACCAAGAAGTCGTGTATCCCGCTTTTTTAGCAATATCTAAGATATTGGCTGAATCAAGAAATGGTTTATCATCATATTGATTTCGTTCAGATAGTGCACGCTCCAAGGTTGGTACTGTTTGTACGTACGATGAATAGGCATTATCAAAGAAGACAAAGTCTTTATTGTCCGAACGCATATTGCCTTGCCATGGAGTATCGTCATATGGGAAGTTTGGATTATATACTTTCATATAATCTCGAGAACTAGATTCGCCAATGACTAGAATAATAGTACCAGGTGTTTTGTTCACCGCTGTTTCCTTTGTGTCTAAATTAAAGGAATCAAATACTAAGTGGTGATTATCATTATATTGTTGCATTTGTTTTACATAATCGCCTGCAGCAATCCAGTTCGCCACAATACAGGTTTGTGGGAACAAGAAGAATGGTACATATACTAAAAAAGCTACAAGGGATGCGATAAGCATAGCTGACCGCATAGGACGTGTAGTATTTAAGTTTACTACTGCTTTCATACCTAAGTTAGACCAGTACAATAAATAAGTCCATAAGATAAGACCAATACTTATTGCTATAAGACCAGGTATTCCAGCTGCATTCTTTAAAAAACCAAATGCTTCTTCTGGATTGGTCATATATACGGCTAGCAGACTGGCTGGCGTTAAGCAATGCCAAGTAGTCATGTAATAGCCGATCTGTAAGAATGGTATTAAGCTCAGAATCATGGAAATGATAGCCATGATTAAGGATGTTGTTTTATGGAAGCGATTTGTTTGGTTCAGTAAAAACTGAATGCCTGATAATCCCATGAAAATTAATAAGCCAAATAAAAAATCATTAGCAAATTCATAGAAGTATAATGGCTTCACATAGGACCAATGGAATAAAAGAGGAAAGGTAAGTGCCCATAAGATTCCGACTAGGCCATACCCTAAAAAAGGCCTGTGGAAAACGGTACACCCCATAAAATATTGAAATAAAAAGGTACCTACAATTGTTGGTACAGCTAAAATCGTAATATCCTCTACATCAAGCCCTAAGGTTATGGGCTCATAAATTAAAAATAAAATGATATATAAAACAATACCTATAATACCAAAGCGAAAAATTGGATTTCGCCCAATTTGCCTCACACTCGATGACATAATAAATCCTCTCTAAAAGGAATACACAATAACGTATCTTTTTTTAATATAAAATAATTACAATAATAAAGATAGCAGATGAGTGTAAAAAAAACAATTATTTGAAAGTACTACTATAAATGCTTTATAATTATATAGTTAAAAACATTTTTTCTGAGGATTGGGTTTTATGGGAGATTATAACTACAAGTTGGACGTTTTTGAAGGTCCCCTTGATCTGCTCTTGCATCTCATTGAAAAACATAAAATAGAAATTACCGATATTCCTATCGTTGAAATAACGAGTCAATACTTGGCATATCTAGACAATTGGAACCATTTTGATATTCATTATAGTAGTGAATTTCTTGTTATGGCATCTACCTTATTACAGATTAAATCACGCATGTTATTACCTAAGGCTGAACCTGAGCCCGATGAAGCAGAGGATCCACGTGACGAGTTGGTAGCAAAATTAGTAGAATTTAAGAAAATTAAGGATATTACATCTCTATTAATGGAGCGTACCGCTGTATCTGCGAATATATTTAGTCGTCCTGAAGAAACGAGTGTGCTTGGATTAGATAGTGTATATAATTTGGAACTTTCACAGTTATATCAAATTTTTTATCAAACTATAAAACGAGCTAAAGAGTTACCAGAAGAAGAGACGATTCGTGAGGTAAAGGTTGAAAAGGATACGTATAGTTTAGAGGACATGATTATATCCTTGTCTAGTCGGATACATCGTGGCGAATGTCTATATTTTAGGGAGTTATTAGTAGCAATTGAAACGAAAAGTGGTATGGTAACCATCTTTATGGCTGTTTTAGAATTGTTAAAACAACAAGTTATGGAAATGCGTTATGAAGATGATGATATTATATTCACTGCTATCTTAGAGCGGGCCGTGTAGAAAGGGGGCTATATGAGCTTACCAACGATGCATTTAGAAGCCGTTTTGTTTTCATCGGCAAAGCCTATATCGATAGATATGTTAGCAGAAGTGTTTGGGCTTTCCACAGAGGAGACACAAAAATATATAGAAGAATTACAACGAGAACTAGAAGAACAGAATCGAGGTATTCGAATACGTATATCTGGAGCCGGTGTTGAATTAGTAAGCGCTGTTGAATGTGCTGATTATGTTGGGCATATTCGTAAAAGAGAAGATAAATTATCTAATGCGGCTATGGAAACATTAGCTGTTATCGCCTATAAGCAGCCTATTACAAAGGCTGAAATCGAAGAGGTGCGCGGTGTAAATAGCGATAAAATTATAAAACAATTATTGACTCGATCTCTTATAGCTGAATTAGGTCATAAGGATACTGTAGGTAGACCGATTCTATATGGCACGACTGATGAATTTTTGAGAAGTGCTGGTGTAGAATCGATAGAAGCCTTACATCAAGAAGTTTCGGAAACAGAAGGGTAGCATGGAACGATTACAAAAATATATTGCCAGTTGTGGTATTGCATCACGGCGTAAGGCAGAAGAACTAATTACAGAAGGTAAAGTACAGGTCAATGGTCGCAAGGTAACCGAATTAGGGGTCAAAATTAATCCACAAAAAGATAAGGTTAAGGTTAATGGGCAATTATTGGCTCAAGAGAAACCAGTATATTATTTGTTAAATAAGCCAAAGGGGGTCATTACATCTGTGTCTGACCCTCAAGGTCGAGAAACGGTTTTAGATTATATAAAAAATGAAACGAAACGAATTTACCCTATTGGTCGTCTCGATTTATATACAGAAGGTTTGTTACTGCTTACGAATGATGGAGAGTTGGCACAAAATCTAACGCATCCATCTAAAGGCGTGGAAAAGACTTATGAAGTTCGTATCAAAGGTCGTGTTCGCGATGATGATTTGCAAATTATTGCAAATGGTGTAGAGCTTGAAGATGGTATAACTGCACCTGCAACAATTGTAGATTTAGGTTTTGATGATCATAATGGTGTACATGAAGTAGAAATTACAATTCATGAAGGTCGCAATCGTCAAGTTCGTCGTATGTTTGAACACTTTGGCTATCGTATTCATAATTTAAAACGCATTGCGTATGCTGGTCTTACTTTAGGTGGTGTGAAACGAGGCGCTTCTCGTCAACTAACAATTCGTGAAGTAAAAGCGCTAAAAGCATTGGGGACAGATAAGGCATGAAGCAAATCATAGTCATTGGCGGTGGTGCGGCAGGTCTAATGGCAGCTGTTATAGCAGGCCGTGAAGGAGCACGCGTCATCTTATTGGAAAAAATGAATATGGTTGGCAAGAAAATGGGCATTACCGGTAAAGGTCGCTGTAATATTACGAATAGTGCAGATATGGCCGAATTTATAAAAAATACGCCTGGTAATGGTAAGTTCTTGTACGGTGCCTATGAACGCTTTAGTAATGAAGATCTTCTGGACCTATTGCATAGCTGGGGGTTAAAAACTAAAGTAGAACGTGGGGGACGAGTGTTTCCTGAATCCGATTCTGCATTAGAAGTACGCAATATCTTTATGAAAATCCTAAAAAAGTATAATGTTCAAGTTCATTTAAATGAACCTGTTACATCGATTACTGTACAGGAAAATCGTGTAGTTGGTGTTACAACGGATAAGGAACAATATGCTTGTGATGCTGCTATTATTTGTACTGGTGGTGCATCTTATCCATTGACAGGTTCTACTGGTGATGGTTACGTTTTAGCCGAAAAAGTGGGACATACTATTACTGATATTCGTCCATCCTTAGTCCCTATCGTTACAAACGAAACGTGGGTAAAGGAAATTATGGGGCTTAGTCTTCGTAATGTTGAGGTATCCGTAATTTCTAAAAGTAAGGTACAAGCTAAACAATTTGGGGAAATGATGTTTACTCATTTTGGTCTTACGGGGCCTACAATTTTATCATTAAGTCACATGGTAGGTAAGTTGCTTCGTAAGAAAAATCCTCAAATTACCATTGAAATTAATCTTAAGCCTGCTTTAACTGCAGAAGTATTGGATAATCGCTTGCAAAAGGATTTTGATTTATATTCTAAAAAACAATTGGCTAATGGGATGAAGGATTTACTACCTGTAAATCTTATTCCCATTGTTATAAAGCTTGCTGAGTTAAATCCGGCTAAACCAATTAATCAAATTACAAAGGAAGAGCGTTTGCGCTTATGTCATGTATTGCAACATATGACAGTAACTGTTAAGGAATTACGACCTGTAGCGGAAGCTATTGTTACAGCAGGTGGTATTTCATTAAAAGAATTTAATCCTAAAACTATGGAGTCTAAATTGATTGGTGGTTTATATGGTGCTGGTGAAGTACTAGACATAGATGCTTTTACAGGAGGCTATAATTTACAAGCTGCCTTTTCCACAGGCTATGTGGCGGCTATGCATGCCGTACACGGTGATGAAGAATAGAGGTTATTATGAACACTAAAAAAATTGCCATTGCTATTGATGGTCCTGCTGGGGCTGGTAAAAGTAGCATTTCTAAAGTAGTGGCCAATGAATTAGGGTATTTATATATCGATACAGGTTCCATGTATCGCGGTGTTACATGGGCAGTTCTTGATAGTCAAATCGATGTTAAGGATCAAGCTGCTGTAGAAGCTTTATTACCTTCTTTAAATTTGACTTTAGAGCCTACTGCAACAGCATGCAAGGTCTATATTAAAGGGAAAGATGTTACATCATTAATTCGCCAGCAGCAAATTAATGATAATGTATCGACTATAGCTTCTTATAAAGGGGTTCGAAAATATTTGGTAGAACGCCAACAAGAGATGGCCGCCGTTGGGGGAGTTATATTAGATGGACGTGATATCGGTTCTGTCGTATTACCTAATGCAGAGCTAAAAATTTATTTAACCGCTTCTGTAGATGCACGTGCAAAACGTAGATGGTTAGAAGTACAAGGTACATCAAACGAGCAAACACTAGACGAAATTAAAAAGAATGTTGTTAGTCGTGATGAAATGGATAAAAATCGTGAAGAGTCTCCACTTGTATGCGTTGAAGATGCAGTGGTTGTAGACTCTAGCGATATGAATTTCGATGAAACTGTGGCATATATATTGAATTTAGTGCAGGAGACAATCAATCATGAATAAATTTTCAACCTGGTTATGGCGTACCGCTTTTTGGCTTCGCTATAAGGTAGGGTATGGACTGAAAGTATATGGTCGTGATAATTTTCCAATGGAAGGACCCGTTATCGTGGTGCCTAATCATTTAAGTAATAATGATCCCCCTATCTGTGGCTATGCTTTGCCTAGACATGTACACTTTATGGCTAAACAAGAATTATTTGTGAATCCTATTTCGCGTTTTTTTTGTACATGGCTTGGTGCATTTCCGTTAAATCGCGGTGCTATTGATAAAGTTGCTATTCGTCATGCCATGGGACTACTTAAAGATAATAAGGTTTTAGGCATATTTGCAGAAGGTAACCGTCAAAAAAGTGGTAAGCTTGGTAAATTTCATGATGGTGCAGCATCAATTGCTCTTAGAACAGCGGTTAGCATAGTGCCTGTTGCTATCATTGGCTCTCACAATATGGAACGTAATAAAGTGGCTTGTATTATTGGTAAACCGATTCCAGTTGAAAAAGCTAAAGCGACTCCAGAAGCGATTCAAAAAGTAAATGATAGTGTTAAAAGTGAAATCCAACGAATGATAGATTCTTATCATAACAATTGTATAGAGGAGACTTTATGGAAATAATTTTGGCTAAAAACCATGGTTTTTGCTATGGTGTAAAACGGGCTGTTGAAATGGCAAATGAAGCTGCAAATAACGATGGTAAAAGCTATACATTAGGTCCTATTATTCATAATCCTCAAGTTGTAGGTCGTCTTGAAGACAAAGGGGTAAGCCCTGTTCAAGAAGTGTCTGATATCGCTGAAGGCACAATGATTATTCGCTCTCATGGTGTAGGACCTGCTATTTACGAAGAGGCAGAAGAAAAAGGATTACATGTTGTGGATGCCACATGTCCACATGTAAAAAAAGCACAGCAAGATGCAAAGTCTGTTATAGATGAAGGTATGACTTTGGTGATTTTGGGAGAAAAAAACCATCCTGAGGTTAAAAGCATCAATTTATGGGCAAATAACGAAGGAATAATCATAGAAGATGAAGAATCCGCCCAAAAACTACAAGTTGTGGAAAAAATGGGCGTTGTTGTACAAACAACCTTTTCACAATTCAAATTTAACAGTATAATAGACATATTAGAGAAAAAATCTAAGAATCTTAAGGTTTTCAAAACGATATGCAATGCAACGCAAGAACGACAGAATTCTGCCGTTGATTTAGCACGTAATGTAGATCTTATGATAGTGATAGGCGGTAAGAACAGCGGCAACACAAACCGATTGGCAGAGGTTTGTCGTGACGTTGGATGTACAACGTATCACATTGAAACTTCTACTGAATTACAACTGGAATGGTTTAACCGAGTACAGACGGTAGGAGTAACAGCAGGAGCATCGACTCCCGACTGGATTATTAAGGAGGTCATTGAGACAATGAAAGATTTTGCAGAATTATTAGCAGCCGAAGGTCAAGAAGAATTTAAGAAAGGGAACGTTGTAGAAGGTACAGTAGTTCAAGTCGAAGATGAACGAGCTTATGTATCTTTTGGCTACAAAACTGAAGCCATTTTGAACAGAACTGAAATTTCTTATCCAGCACCAGAATCTGCCAAAGATGTGTTAAAAAATGGTGATGAAATTAAAGCAGTTATCATGAATCACATCAAAGAAGATAATCCTATTTATCTTTCCATGACTCGCTTGGCTAAAGATGAAGATTGGCAATATGTTATCGAAGCACAAGAAAAAGATGAAGCTATCGTATGTAAAGGTATTGATGCTATCCCAGCAGGTTTAGTAGTAACAGTTAAATCCCTTCGTGGTTTCATTCCATTGTCCCAAGGTGATGTTCATTTCGTGAAATCCTTAGACAACTTGGTTGGTACAGAATTTGAAGCTAAAGTACTTGAAATCGATGAAAAGAAAAACCGTTTGGTTCTTTCCCGTCGTGCAGTATTGGAAGTGGAACGTCAAGCTAAATTAGCTGAAGCATTGAAAAACATCAACGTTGGCGAAAACTATAAAGGTATCGTTCGTAAAATCATGCCTTATGGTGCATTCGTAGATATCGGCGGTATTGAAGGTTTACTTCACATTTCCGATATTTCTTGGCAAAAAATCAAAAAAGTGGAAGATGTTCTTTCTGTTGGCCAAGAAATCGAAGTTAAATTACAATCCTTCGACGCTGAAAGCAATAAATTATCCTTGTCCTTAAAAGCTTTATCTAAGAGCCCATGGGACGTTGCTGAAGAAACATTGCATGTTGGCGATGTTATTAACGGCAAAGTTGTTCGTTTAGTAGCTTACGGTGCATTCGTAGCTGTTAATGACGACATCCAAGGTTTACTTCACATTTCTCAAATTACAAAACAACGTAATGCGAAAGTTGAAGATTACTTGAATCGTGGTCAAGAAGTTGAAGTTAAAATCATTTCTCTTAACAAAGATGAAAAGAAATTGGGTTTGGCTTTGACTGAGTTGATGGAATCAAAAGAAACTGCAGAAGACGCTGAATAATTCATTGTCTAATAAAAGGCTAGCCAAGGTTTCCTTGGTTAGCCTTTTTGCGTACTTTACTTAGAATATGATAAAATATAGTAATGTATTAGATTAGATAATGAGGTGAAACTATGGCAAAACCATTAGTGGCTGTTGTAGGCCGTCCAAATGTAGGTAAATCTACACTTTTTAATGCCATTGTTAATAAACGTATCTCTATCGTTGAAGATATTCCGGGGGTAACAAGGGACCGTATTTACTTCGATGCAGAGTGGTTAAATCGTGAGTTTACAATGATCGATACTGGTGGTATCGAGTTCATTACTGAAAATAGTCATGTTATTCCTAAGATGATGCGATTACAAGCTGAATTAGCTATTGAAGAAGCGGATGTAATTTTATTTGTCGTCGATGGTAAACAAGGTATTGTACCTGCTGATGAAGAAGTTGCAAATATTCTTAGAGCTAGTGGAAAACCTGTTGTACTCGTAGTTAATAAGATTGATAGTGTAAATCAAGAGCCGAATATTTATGAATTCTACAATCTTGGTTTGGGGGATCCCATTGGCATTTCCGCTAAAAATCTTATGAATTTAGGTGATTTGCTGGATGATACTGTTAAACATTTTCCACCAGTTGGCACTAATGTAGATGATGAAGATACTATTCATGTTGCCGTTATTGGTCGTCCAAATGTAGGTAAATCTTCTTTGACTAATGCATTATTAGGACAAGATCGTGTAATAGTATCTGATGTAGCAGGTACTACTCGAGACTCCATTGATACGTATTGGACTCATGAGGGCCAAAAATTTGTACTTATTGATACGGCGGGAATGCGTCGTAAGTCTAAAATCGAAGAAGCCGTTGAACGATATAGTATTGTCCGCTCTTTGCGATCAGTAGATCGTGCTGATATTGTAGTTCTTGTACTAGATGCTCAAGATGGTGTTACAGAACAAGATAAAAAAATTGCAGGTTATGCTTACGAAGCGGGTAAAGGTGTAGTCATTGTTGTGAATAAATGGGATCTTGTTGAAAAAGATGACAAAACAACATTGCGATTTACTGAAGATATTTATGATGAATTAGGTTTTTTACAGTTTGCACCTATCCTGTTTGCTTCTGCTTTAACTAAGCAACGTATTCACCGTTTAGCTGATATGTTGAAGTTTGTATCTGAACAACAATTCCGCCGTGTATCTACGGGGACGTTAAATCAATTATTACAAGATGCACAAACCGTAAATCCTGTACCATCTCGCAATGGTAGAATTCCAAAAATCTATTATATGACGCAAGCTAGTGTTAAGCCGCCTACATTTATTTTATTTGTAAATGAACCAGAGCTAATTCACTTCTCTTATATGCGTTTCTTAGAGAATCGATTGCGTGAGTCCTTTGGTTTTGAAGGAACTCCGATTCGTTTAGTATTACGTGGCAAGAAACGGGATGATGAAGACTAATGGATATTATGATTATTGTATATGCTGTATTATCATATCTTATCGGATCAATTCCTAGTGGATTAATTATAGGTAAGCTTTTCTTTAATACAGACGTACGACAATATGGCTCTAAAAATATTGGCGCTACTAATACATATCGAGTTATCGGTCTTAAAGCAGCCTTACCTGTATTTTTATGTGATGCTTTAAAAGGGGCAGCAGGAGTAGTGCTACTCTCACCTTATGGGCCTATGTTTATGATCTTAGGTGGTATTCTTGGGATGATGGGACATAACTGGTCTGTTTTCCTTGGGTTTAAGGGTGGTCGTGGCGTTGCTACGGGTTTAGGTGTACTTATTGCTCTTTCACCAATAGTAGCATTGATTTGCTTTTTGGTATGGGGTGTTATCGTATATTTCACTAAACTTGTATCTTTAGGCTCTATCATTGCCGCTGCATTAGTACCAGTACTGATGTATTTCACTGGAGAATCCTTCTGGTTTGTTGGCTTTGGCGGATTAGCAGCTTTGTTTGTCATTGTACGTCACTGGGATAATATTAAGCGTCTACTTGCTGGAAACGAGTTAAAAGTAGAGCGCATTAAAAAGGATTAAAGAATGAATGTTGTTGTTGTCGGCTCTGGTAGTTGGGGGACGGCCCTTGCTATTAAATCCGTTTTAGCTGGAAATACTACAACTATATATTGTCGTCGTCCAGAATTTGCAGATAAACTTGCAAAAGACTTAGAGAATAAAGACTATTTACCAGGTGTAAAACTTCCAGAAGAATTACAATATAGTTCTGATTTAGAGGCATGTATTAGTAATGCCGAAGTGGTATTAATGGTTACTCCTTCTGTACATGTACGTACCAGTTTAGAGGCTATTAAACCGTATGCTCATAAAAATCAAGTCTATATTCTATGTTCAAAAGGTGTAGAACGAACCAGTGGCAAACTTTTGACGACTGTGATGAAAGAGGTTCTTGCTACCATAGGGTGTCATTTAGCGGTTTTGTCTGGACCTAATCATGCAGAAGAGGTTGGTCGCAACTTACCTGCTGCATCTGTGCTGAGTACTGAAAGCCTAGAGGTAGCTACAACATTGCAAAAGGCATTATGTAGTCAAAATTTTAGAATTTATGCAAATACTGATATGATTGGTGTTGAACTAGCAGGAGCCACGAAAAACATCATTGCCCTTGCAGCTGGTATTGCAGATGGTTTAGCTTTAGGGGATAATTGTAAGGCTTTACTATTAACACGTGGCCTTCATGAGATGACTCGCTTTGGGGTGGCCTTAGGGGCCCAAAAAGAAACCTATGCTGGTCTTGCTGGTATGGGGGATTTGATTGCTACTTGTATGAGCCCACATGGTCGTAACCGTGCGGCTGGTCAAAAACTAGCCGAGGGTAAGACGATGGATTTTATTGTTAATCATACTAATATGGTTGTAGAAGGATTTTTCGCAACAGAAATTATTTATAAAATGGCTTGTAAACATCAAATTGAAATGCCTATAACGAAGGCTTTATATGAGGTTTTATACGAAAAAAAATCTCCATCCATAGCATTAGCTGAGTTGATGGGGCGTGATATTAAAATTGAAGTATCATAAATAAAAGATACTTTTAATTTGGTTATTTATATACTATAATTAATGAGTATAATCTTGTGAGGGTTGTATGCGAATTATTGGCGGAACTGCTAAGGGACATGCTATAAAAGCACCTAAAGGATTAGATACTAGGCCTACACTTGATCGTGTTCGTGAAAGTGTATTTAATGTATTAGCAAATAGAGGTATATTTGGTTCTGATATACTAGATATATTTTCTGGCACTGGTGCAGTAGCAATTGAAGCCTTAAGTCGTGGTGCAGCACATGCAGTAGCAGTGGACTTTAAAACGGGAAAACTAATTTTAGAGAATGCTAAACATTGTCGTGTGGATGATCGGTTAGAAATTATTCCGAGGAAACTTTCACAATTAAAAAATTATATAGTAGGGCGACAGTTCGATTATATATTTTCTGATCCGCCATATGAAAATGGATTTATACAAGATACCATAGATTTGGTTGTGAACTATGATTTGTTAAAACCTGAAGGTGTTTTATTATTAGAACATCATAAGGATGAGGTTTTTACCTTACCAGAATCATGGGAATGTATAAAAGAACAGAAATTTGGTTATACGGTGGTTTCCTATTTTGTAAAGACAGCCGAAAGGAGCTAAACCTGTGCGTATAGGTGTATGTCCGGGTAGTTTTGACCCAGTTACTAATGGACATGTTGATATTTTTGAACGGGGCAGCCGATTGGTTGATAAATTAATCATTGCTGTCAGCTCAAATCCGAATAAAAATTCCTTATTTTCTATGGAAGAACGGGTTGAGATGATTCGAAATTCTGTCAAACATATTCCTAATGTTGAAATTGATTGTACAGGTGGCTTACTCAATGAGTATGTTAAATCCAAGAATGCTACTATTATTATTCGAGGATTACGTGCATTGAGCGACTTTGAATATGAATTTCAGCGCGCATTATTTGCAAAATATTTGGATGATGACATTGAAACAGTATTTATTATGACAAATAACAAATACTCTTTTGTCAGCTCCACGGGTATTCGTGAACTAGCTAAATTTGGTGGTAAGCTAGATGGTCTTGTTCCGGATGATGTTAAGGAAAAACTTGAAGAACGCTTTAATACGGTCCATAATAAATAGGGGTGAATTGTATGAAAACAGAAAAATTATTAGAAGATTTAGAGGTTCTTATTGAATCTAGCAGCCGTATTCCTATGACTACAAAACGTATGGTTGAGGAAGACGAAATTATGCGTATTATTGATTCTATTCAGGAATCCTTACCTTTGGAACTTGAAGAATCTCGTCGTATTGTAGCAGATAAAGATAAAGTGTTAGCTGATGCTCAACGTCAGGCTGAAACTTTGATTGATCAAGCTAAAGACTACATTGCTAAATTGACAGCTGAAAGTGAACTTGTAAAACAAGCTCAAGAACAAGCGAATCAAATTATTAATGCAGCAAATCAATCCTCTGATGAGTTGAAAGCTAGTTCTATTCAATATGCTGGTGATGTTCTTAAATATGTTGAAAACAACTTGGAAAAAACATTGGAAAGCTTGCGTCAAAATCGTGAAAGTTTGAAACAAACTGAACAACGTACAGAAGAAAACCAATAGTTTAAACAAAGGCTAGATATCATATTATATCTAGCCTCTTTTTTTATATTTTAAATTCCATAGAAAACTTAAGATAAGTAATATCAATTTTCAGATCAATATGTAAAAAAATGTGAGCGAAATAATAAACCAAAAATAAAAGCGAAGGGATACCTTCGCTTTTATCATTCTCTATAGTTTTCTGGCTTTTTCGGCTCCACAATCATAGTTTGATGGGTATTAAAAATAACAAATCCCAAAGGAGATCCAGGTGGCTTTTTGATATTTTTAATGTATGTATAATCTACCGGGACCTTACTAGTATCACGAGCTTTACTGAAGTAGGCTGCATATTGAGCTACTTTAGATAGAATCATATCGTCTGGCTCAACATTGAGTCTTAAAATAAGGTGCGAACCTTGGATATCCTGTGTATGGAACCAAATGTCAGTTGGCTTTGCAAATCGGTGTGTTAAATATTCGTTTTGTTGATTGTTACGACCGATGAATATTTCACCTTCATCAATTGTTAAGTGAATGTAGTTAGATTTGCCAAGCTTGTAAGATAGTGGTTTTTTTGATTTTTTTATGATACCTGCATCCATGCATTCTTTGCGTATTTCTTCTAAGCTTTCACGAGTTGTGGCTAAAGAGATGCTGTACAGAATAGATTGTAAGTATGCTAGTTTTGTAGTACTAGCATTGAGTTGGAACTCGCCACTAACCATACGATTTTTTAGTTTTGTATAAAGCTTATAATACCATTGTGCATTTTCCACAATCGTTAAGTTTGGCTTTAAAGGAATCGTTAACATTTCATTTTCTTCAGAGAGCAGATTTTGTAATTCAATAGAAGGCTCATATTGCACTTGAAGGTGTGCATTTATCATTAGAAGATCACCATATAATTTATAGGTTTCCATTTTCTTAGTATCTTCTAATTCATCTTTAATCTTTTGATGGCGACCTTCTTCCTTTTTGATGGCTGCTGTTAAGATTTTTTCTAACTCTTTATCAGCTGTATGAATTGCTTTTGTATTATGAATGGATTCCTCTAAGGCTTCAGAAATAGTGTTGTATTCTTTTAATACCTTATAGTTATGTAATAAAATACTTGCGTAAGCTTTTTTACTGTTATCGTTGACTAAAGTAAACAAACCTTTGCTATTTTCGAGTTTTACCTTGAGGTCGTACAAGGCTTTAGCAAGTGTATCTAGTTGAGAAGTATCTAAATCAGTTATGATTTCTTCACCACTTAATTTGGAAATATATAAAAGTTCATCCAATAAAGGTTTACCAAAACCGTTAAAGATAGCTCGAATAGATTGCTGCACAGAGCCATTACCAAAGGAAGTAAGTAGATTTTTTATTTCATTATTATCAAAGTCCATTAAACTTACGCGATTAGCATTAGGTGGTAAATCATACTGTAATTTTGGACTAATAATACGTTCACGGTTCATGAGAGGGGAAACGTGAATTAAGGATTCTAAAATAATACCGTCTTGTACGAAGATACAGTTGGAATATTTGCCCATTAATTCAATATAAATATATGTACTCGTAATAGAACCATCCATTTCTAGTTTATCCGTTTGGATACACATGATACGGTCACCATTGATTTGTTCCACCTTTACGATGCGGCTACCTTCAATATGCTTTCGTAAGAACATGCAAAGTGAGCTTGGTTCTTTTGGTAAATCTTGAAGTGGTTGGCTAAGATATATTGCTGGTGTGGCACCTACGGTAATAATTAAGTTTTGGTCTTCGTTAAGTGCTCGAACTTTAAATAATAATGTAGTTTTATCTATTTGATATAGTTTTTGTATTTGACCTGTTTGTAGTCGCTCGTTTAATTCTTTAGCGAGTACAGACATGGTAAGTCCGTCTAAATTCATAGTACTCCTTTCAAATATATTTAAAAGTATAGTTTAGTATACCATAGTGTACATATAATTCTTAGTATTTAAACACGGATTGTGTAATTCGTGGTACAATAATAAAAACTACTAAGGAGGATGATTTATGAAAAGTATGACCGGTTTTGGTTCTGGCACAGCAGCCAAAGATGGCATTACCTGTACGGTAGAAATTAAGTCCGTAAACGCTCGCTTCTTGGATCTGTTTATTCGTAGTCCAAAACAAATGAATCCTTTTGAAAGTACTATTCGTGGAATGATACAAGATCGTATTACTCGTGGTAAGGTTGAGGTATCAGTTTCTATTTTAGATGCAGGGGAGCGACCTAAAACTTTTACTATTAATAGTGTATTGAGAAAACAAATACAAGAGTTGTTGGTACAAGAAGAATTCTATGATGATTCTAAAAAGGTACCTTTACAAGCTGTAAATTCGATTTCTACTGAATGGGTTCAACAACAAGATACACCAATTGGAGAAGATGTTCTATCAGATATTGTAAAAGAAGCAACGATTCAAGCATTAGATGCTTTAATAGCAATGCGAACTGCGGAAGGTCAACATATCAAGCAGGATCTATTAGATCGTATCGATACACTTGAAAAGATCATTACTAAAATTGACACTAATAAATCTGGTGCTGTAGAAGCATATCGCGAACACATAAAAACTAAAATTCAGGAATATTTAGTTTCTTTAGAAGCGAGTATTAGTGAGGATCGTTTTATACAAGAGATTGCTCTATTAGCTGATAAGACGGATATTACGGAAGAGATTGTCCGATTTACCTCTCATGTGGTACAATTAAAAAATACACTTGCAGATACAAACTCAATCGGTCGTAAGGTCGATTTTATTTTGCAAGAAATGAATCGTGAAGTAAATACAATCGGCTCCAAAGCAATGGATTCGATTATTACTGACCTTGTGGTTCAACTTAAATGTGAGTTAGAGAAAATTAGAGAACAAGTACAGAATGTAGAGTAATAGGAGGTCTATGAATGAGTATTCAATTACTGAATATAGGCTTTGGTAATATGGTATCTGCTAACCGTGTTATGGCTATTATTAGTCCTGAATCCGCCCCTATAAAGCGGATGGTTCAAGATGCTAGAGACAAGGGATTGCTCATTGATGCCACATATGGTCGTAAGACACGTGCTGTATTAGTTATGGATAGTGGTCAAATTGTATTATCTGCAATTCAACCTGAAACCGTAGCACATCGACTTGTGCAACATGATGTGGATGTAGATACAGTGGAATCATAGGAGTGCATATGTCAGACAGAGGATTATTAATCGTTATATCCGGGCCATCTGGCGCAGGTAAGGGTACGATTTGTGCGAATATTCGTAAAGAAATGCCTAATTTAGTTTATTCCGTTTCTATGACAACCCGTGCTCCACGTGTGGGTGAAAAGGAAGGAATTAACTATTTCTTCCGCTCTAAAGAGGAATTTGAGTCTTTACTTAGTGAAGACGCATTCTTAGAATATGCTAAGGTATATGATAATTACTATGGTACTCCAAAACAACATGTAATGGATTTATTAGATGATGGGAAAAGTGTACTATTAGAAATCGATATTCAAGGTGCTATGCAGGTTAAGGAACGTTTTAGCGATGCTGTATTTATTTACATTGTACCGCCGTCACTATCTGAGTTATCTGAACGTTTACATAATCGTGGCACAGATGCTAAAGAAGTCATTGATAAACGATTGTCACTGGCTTGTTCAGAATTGGCCTTAGCTCATCGTTATGACTATATCGTTGTAAATGATGATTTAGCAGAGGCTTCTGAAAAGGTTGCCTCTATCTTGCGAGCTGAGTCTTGTAAGATTAGTCGTAATAAAGAGCAAATTCAATATATTTATAAACAATATCAAGAGTCTAAGGAGAAGTGATAGTATGATGGTAAAACCTCCATTAAAAAAATTGGAAAGCCAAGTAGATAGCAAATATACATTGGTGACTTTAGCGGCTAAACGTGCTCGCGAATTAACAGATGGGCAACCTTGCTTAGCAGAATCTACACATGCGACTGACAAGCCTGTATCTTTGGCATTTTATGAAATTGCTGAAGGTGAAGTGACATATAAACGCACTAAAGAAGGCATTAAATAAAAAATCAATTCCTTGTATCATTGATACAAGGAATTTTTAAAAGGAGAAGAACATGCGCGGAAAACATATCATTGTCGCAGTATCTGCAGGTATTGCAGCGTATAAGGCAATTGAAGTGGTAAGCAGACTTCGTAAAAAAGGGGCTGAAGTAAAGGTTGTAATGACACAAAATGCAACGCATATTGCGTCACCTTTAACATTTGGCGAAATCAGTGGACATCCTGTAGCTCTAGACATGTTTGAACAAGTTCATCAGTGGGATGTAGAACATATTGCACTGGCCACTTGGGCAGATGCATATGTAGTTGTGCCTGCAACAGCAAATGTGATCGGAAAAATTTATGCAGGCATTGCTGATGATATGTTAACTACAACAATTATGGCTACCACAGCACCTAAGTACCTTTGTCCTGCTATGAATACAGAAATGTATAATAATCCTATTACTCAACGCAATTTAGAAGGACTACGTTCTTTGGGGTACCATATTATGGACCCTGCAGAAGGTTGGTTAGCTTGTGGCATTACTGGTATAGGACGTTTACCGGAGCCCGAAGCAATTGTGGATTGGCTAGAATCTAAAATGTGCAGCACCAATGAGCTTGAAGGTACTACTATACTTGTTACAGCTGGCGGAACACAGGAGAGTATTGATCCTGTTCGGTATATTGGAAATCGTTCTAGCGGTAAGATGGGATATGCCATTGCAGAACAGGCTGCACGCATGGGGGCTAAAGTGATATTAGTAAGTGCTCCCACATCCTTGCCTATACCAAGTGGCGTAGACTTTATTTCTGTAGATTCTGCGGTATCTATGCAGGAGGCTGTTGAAGCTCGTTATAATGATGTTAATGTAGTTATTATGGCTGCTGCTGTTTCTGATTTTAGAGTCCTTCATAAAGCAGAGCAAAAAATAAAGAAAATGGAGTCTATGACCATAGAACTTGTAAAAAATCCAGATATTCTACAAGGGTTGGGCTCTAAAAAAAATCATCAAATTCTTGTTGGTTTTGCGGCAGAAACAGAACATGTAATCAAGTATGGTCAGGATAAAGTGGCTAGAAAAAATCTAGATATGCTTGTGGCCAATGATGTAAGCAAATCGAATGCAGGTTTTAATGTAGATACGAATGAAGGCTATTTTTTATATCCTGATAAAGAGCCTAAAGAAATGCCTAATATGAAAAAATCTGACCTTGCTCGACATATCCTTAGAGAAGTTATTGATTTAGTAGCAAACAAAGCTGACATAAATTAATTCTTGTGTGTGTTGTTTTAAGAAGGGTGTGTTTTTTTACATGTTTGCTATACAAAAAGCATATTTAGACGGCTCACTAGGGAAAGGAAAGTGGAGTAATAATATTATTGCTGGATTGGTCGTAGGGGTTGTGGCTCTGCCTTTAGCAATGGCCTTTGCTATTGCTAGTGGAGTTACACCGCAGGCGGGCATTTATACGGCAATCATTGCAGGTATATTTGTATCCTTGTTTGGTGGCTCCCCTGTTCAGATTGCGGGCCCTACAGGGGCATTTATCGTTCTATTGAGCAGTATCGTTGTCAATTATGGCTTTGAAGGTTTAAAAATTGCGACCATGATGGCAGGGATTATTCTGGTTTTAATGAGCGTTGCAAAGTTAGGGACAGTCATTCGGTTTATACCCACACCTGTTATTATGGGTTTTACAGCAGGTATTGGTGTTACAATTTGGGTAGGGCAATGGCCATATTTCTTTGGATTTCCACCGTTGCCTTATATGGCTCATTTCCATGAAAAATTATGGGCTATGATTCAGTCCTTACCATACTCTGACTTACCTACATTGGGGATTGCGCTCTTAAGCTTAAGTCTACTGTTAGTTTTACCTAAAATCCCATATATTAATAAAGTTCCAGCTCCCATTGTAGCTATGATTGTTGCTACGGTTATTCAAGCTATTTACCAATTTCCTACGGTTTCAACAATTGGTAGTGCATTTGGTGGCATACCTCAAGGTTTGCCAGAATTTTCTGTACCAAAATTGAGCTTTGATAAAATCTTATCTTTAATCGGGCCGGCTTTTACAATTGCCATGCTAGGCGCTATTGAATCCTTATTGTCTGCAGTTGTTGCTGATGGTATGAGTGGCACCAAGCATGAATCTAATACTGAATTATTTGGACAAGGATTAGCTAATATATTTGCGCCATTGTTTGGTGGAATTGCATCAACCGGTGCTATTGCGCGAACTGCTACAAATATTCGTCAAGGTGGTAATTCTCCGGTGGCAGGTATTGTTCATGCCATTACATTAGGTGCCATTCTTTTATTTTTAGCCCCATATGCAGTGTATATTCCGTTGGCATCTATGGCAGCCATATTATTTGTAGTAGCCTACAATATGAGTGATGTACCACGTTTTATACGAATGCTTATTCTCGCACCTCGTCCAGATCAAATAATATTATTGCTTACCTTTTTCCTGACTATTTTTACGGATTTAGTAGTAGCTGTAAATGTAGGTGTAGTACTTGCAGTGTTGCAGTTTATGCGCAAAATGGTTAATACAATTGATGTGCATGAAGCAAGTAGTGCCGAATTATCAGCACAGATTAGGCATGAGATTACAATCCATCCAGAAATAATGGTATACACTGTAGAAGGCCCATTATTCTTTGGTGCTATAAGTGCATTTGATAGAGCGTTAAACTCTATACATAAAGATCCTAAATATTTAATCATTCGTTTTGTAAAAGTACCATTTGTAGATTTAACGGGTTTACGTATTTTACGAGGTATTATTGAAGAACTTCAAAAAAGAGGCATAGAAGTTTTGCTTAGTGATGTGAGTTACGATATACGTAGAGAGATGTATAAATCTGATTTCTTGGATATTCTGGGCCGTCATCATATGTATCGTCAGTTTGAAAGTGCCCTTCATAAGGCTGAACATGATTTAGCTTTAAAAGAGGCAAGAGAGGTATAATAATGACTTGCTTTCTCACTGTAAATACACTATAATATTTCTGTAACTCATCAAGAGTAGTGGAGGGATAGGCCCTGTGAAGCTACAGCAACCATTCCAAGCGGAAAAGGTGCTAATTCCTATGACAAATGTCGTTAGATGGGAGGGTCTCTCATGAGTGCATGAGAGACTTTTTTTCGTATTAGGAGGATAAAATGGCTGAAAAACATATGTTTTTTACTTCTGAATCTGTTACTGAAGGCCATCCAGATAAAATAGCTGACCAAATTTCTGATGCTGTTTTGGATGCGATTATTGAAAAGGATCCAACTGCTCGTGTGGCTTGTGAGACTTTAGTTACTACTGGTTTAGTTCATGTAGTAGGTGAAATTTCTACTCACACATATGTAGATATTCCTCGCATCGTACGTGATACAATTCGTGAAATTGGTTATACTCGTGCAAAATTTGGTTTTGATTGTGATACTTGTGGTGTACTTGTATCCATCGATGAACAATCTGCGGATATCGCCATGGGTGTTGATGAAGCACTTGAATCAAAAGATGGCAAGGGTGAAGTGCTTGATAAAATCGGTGCTGGTGACCAAGGTATGATGTTTGGCTATGCATCTAATGAAACACCTGAACTCATGCCTTTGCCAATTTCCTTGGCACATCGTTTATCTCGTCGACTTACAGAAGTTCGTAAGGATGGGACCTTAACTTACTTACGTCCAGACGGTAAGACTCAAGTTACTGTAGAATATGTTGATGGTAAACCTAAGCGCATTGATACAATTGTTATTTCTACGCAACATAGCCCTGAAGTGACCCAAGAACAAATTAAAGCCGATTTGAAGCGTTATGTAATTGACGCAGCGTTGCCTGCTGAATTCGTTGATGAAAATACTAAATACTTCATCAATCCAACTGGTCGTTTCGTAATTGGAGGCCCTCATGGTGATGCTGGTTTAACTGGCCGTAAAATTATTGTAGATACATACGGTGGTATGGCCCGTCATGGTGGCGGTGCATTTTCTGGTAAGGATCCATCTAAAGTGGACCGTTCTGCAGCATACGCAGCGCGTTATGTAGCTAAAAATGTTGTAGCAGCAGGTCTTGCTGATAAATGTGAAGTGCAAGTTGCTTATGCAATTGGGGTTGCTCATCCTGTATCTATTTTAGTTGATACTTTTGGTACAGGTCGCATAGAGGAAACAAAAATTCAAGAGCTTGTTAAAAAACATTTCGACCTTCGTCCAGCAGGAATCATTGAAATGCTTGATTTGTTAAAGCCTCATTATCGCAAAACTGCAGCGTATGGTCACTTTGGTAGAACTGATGTAGATTTACCTTGGGAACGTACAGATAAAGCACAAATTCTAAAAGAAGAAGCTGGCTTATAATACAAAAGGTCTTGGTAGAATTTCTACTGAGACCTTTTATAATAAACGAAAGGAAATAATGTATGCGCGTAGCACAAGTTATAATTAACAGACCAGCCAAACAACTTCATAAACCTTTGAGCTATTTAATGCCTGAAAAGTTTGGTAATGTCTTACCTGGTACGCGCGTACTCATTCCTTTAGGACATAGTCGTGAAGAAGGTATTCTTATTGGTTACGACGAGTTAATTGAGCCACCAGAGTTCACTTTACGAAATATTGTGCAAGTATTAGATAGTGAACCTTGGTTTACACCAGAAATGATGGATACGGCCCGCCGTCTAAATGAGTATTATTTATTCTCTTATGGCGATGCATTGCGATTGTTTACAGTAAATAAGACATTAAAATCTTACGAGGCACCAAAGGAAGAATGGTTAGTAGTCATGCCAGAATTTTCGGTGGCACAATTTAGTGAACGGAAAAAGAAGCAACGAGAATTAGCAAAATACTTACTTGAAGTGGGCGGTGCATCTAAGGCATTACTGCTAGCTAAAGGCTATTCTCGTATGGTCATTAAACAAGTGAGTGAAGCTAAAGGTATTGTCGTTGAAGCTCGTTTTAAAGCCACAAAAACAACATTTGATGAGCTTTTAACAGAAGAAGTTAATATTCCTCTTACTGAAGCTCAACAAGCTGTATATGGACCAATACAAGATGCAATGAATAGCCATGAACATAAAACCTTTTTACTTCATGGTGTCACTGGTAGTGGCAAGACTCAATTATATTTACGTGCTACAGCAAGATGTATTAGTCAGGATAAAACAGCTATTATTTTAGTACCTGAAATTATATTGACTGATCAAATTGTGAGACGATTTGTAGAAACTTTTGGTGACGAAGTCGTAGTATTTCATAGTAAATTGACGGTACAACAACGGAACAATAATTGGGAGCGTTTGCGCCGTAAGGATAGTCACATTATTATTGGCGCTCGTTCTGCCGTATTTGCGCCAGCTGAGGATATCGGCCTTATTGTGGTCGATGAAGAACATGATCCATCTTATAAACAAGAGGATATGGTTCGGTATCATGCACGTAACGTGGCATTGTGGCGTGCTGAGGCACATGGTTGTCCCGTTATTTTAGGTTCTGCTACACCATCTGTTACTTCGTACTATAAAGCTAAGCAAGGGGAGTATCATTTACTAGAATTGCCAAATCGCATTTTTGAGCAACCTATGCCGAAGGTTACTATAGTAGATATGAAGGAAGAAATTCTTCATGGAAATTACTCCGTTTTTTCTGATGCCATGAGTCGCTTAATTCAACATACATTAGATGAGCATAATCAAATGATTATTCTGTTAAATAGACGCGGTTATAGTACTTTTGTTATGTGCCGGGATTGTGGGGAAACTATTATGTGTCCTCATTGTGATGTAGCTATGGTTTATCACCAAGCTGGTGAAGAATTGCGTTGTCATTATTGTGAACATCATGAACCAATTCCAACTGTTTGTCCCAAATGTAATAGTAAGAGGATTAAGTTTTTTGGTTCAGGCACACAAAAGGTAGAGGAAGAGTTACGTCGTCACTTTAAATCGGCCCGCATTGCTCGTCTTGATCAAGATGTGACAAAAAATAAGCAATTAGCAGAAGATATTTTACATGACTTTGGGGCTCATAAATATGATATTTTGTTGGGAACACAAATGGTATCTAAAGGACATGACTTTAAAGATGTAACAGCTGTTGGTATTTTAACAGCCGATTCAGTTTTGAATATTCCTGTTTATACAGCTTCAGAACGAACTTTTGATTTACTTACTCAAACCTCTGGACGTGCCGGTAGGGGTGAAAAACCGGGTAGCGTTGTAATACAAACATATAATCCTTTAAATTATGCTATAATAAAGAGTAAGGCTCATGATTATATAGGCTTTTACAATGAAGAAATTCAAAACCGTAAAGCTTTAGGATATCCTCCATTTCGCGAAATGATTCATATGGTTGTGCGTCATCAAGATATGAAAACATTAGAGTCTATAGCAAATCGTATTGTCGATGACTTGGAGTCTTATAAAGGAAATCAGGATATTTTGATTAATGGTCCTTATGAAGCGCCTATAAAAAAAGTGCGCGATATGTATCGTTTAGCTATTATGATTCGCGGTACAGATTTAACGAATTTGAAAGAATATATATATAACTCATGGATTTTCACGCAAGAAGGACTGCTGATTGACGTGGATCCCGTGTAGTGTAGGAGTATCAATGGCTGTATTAGATGTTGTGAAAGCAGGTCATCCCGTTTTAAAACAAGTGGCGGAACCTGTAGAACATGTTAATAAAAAACTTAGAGCCCTTATCGATGATATGGCTGAAACTATGTATAAGACTGAAGGGGTTGGTCTTGCAGCACCTCAAGTGGCTGTAGCTAAACGTATTATCGTTGTAGATGACCAATCTGGTAGTGGTCTTATTGCGCTAATTAACCCTGAAATCACTCATGCTGAAGGTTCTCAAGTTGGACCTGAAGGATGCTTAAGTGTGCCAGGATATTTCGGAGATGTGGAACGATTTAATAAAGTCACCGTTAAAGGTATTGATCCACATAATAAGAAGGTAACTATAAAAGCTGAAGGTTTTTTGGCGCGTATTTTCCAACATGAAATTGATCACTTGGAAGGTCATTTGTTTATTGAAAAAGCAACTAACTTACGATTAATTACTGATCATCCAGAGGAGAAAGAAATTGTCTGATAATAAACAATTACGCATCGTTTTTATGGGGACACCAGACTTTTCTGTGCCTACCTTAGAGGCTTTGATTCAAGCTGGTCATTCTATTGTCGGTGTGTATTGCCAGCCTGATAAACAAAAAGGGCGTGGTAAACAAGTTCAAATGCCCCCTGTAAAAGTAGCTGCTTTAGAGCATGACTTGCCTGTATATCAACCAGTCACTTTGCGTGATGAACAAGTGAGAGCCGAATTAGAAGCATTACAACCAGATGTAGTGATTGTTATTGCGTATGGTAAAATTTTACCTCCTTGGCTTATTCGATTGCCGCAATATGGTTGTATTAATGTTCATGCCTCTATTTTACCTAGTTATAGAGGCGCTGCGCCAATTCATTATGCAATTCTTAATGGAGACTCTAAAACGGGTGTTACCATAATGCATATGGATGATGGACTTGATACAGGTGATATCATTGACATTGTGGAGATAGATATTTTACCCGGTGAAACGACAGGACAGTTATTTGAACGTATAGCTGTACTGGGGGGTGAAACTATAGTGCCTGTATTAACTCGTTGGGTTAATGGAGAAATTGTGGCTACACCACAAGATGATTCAATGGCTACACATACTACTAAGATTACAAAGGAAATGGGGCAGATCGACTGGTCTAAGCCGGCTAATGAAATTGCAAATCTCATTAGAGGACTTAATCCAGCACCTGGATGTTATACATATCTCGATGGAAAACGTTTAAAAGTATGGTCTGGAGAAGTGGTTCCCAGTGATACGACTCACTGTTTGATAGATGTCCATGGTAAACATGTACCAATTGCTATATCAGCCACAACTGTGCCTGGTACAATCGTATCTAAAATAGCCGGTTTAGGTGTATTTTGTGGTGATGGAAATATAATTCTATTAACAGAAGTCCAACCAGAAAATAAAAAACGCATTTCTGCAATTGATTTTATAAATGGTCATCAAATAAAGGAAGGTATCGTTTTTGGGGACTCAATATAAGCAGTACGAAACGTATCCGTTATACTTGATTTTATCAACTATTACATGTGCTTTGCTCACAGCAGTACTAGCCTTTCTAATGTATATATTAGAACCAGGACTTTTACAATTGCATCCATTTGCATCAATTATAAGTAGTGTAGTTATATCTATACTTATTGCTATTATATGGGTTTTGTGCTTATCTTTAATTGTTGCTAGCACAGGTATTATACGGTTACATCCTATTGTTTTAAGACTAGCCAATCAGTTTATTTATGGATTATTTCCATTAACTTTGGCGATTGGTAAGGTGAGAGGGGTTACTAAGGATCAACTCCGCCAGTCTATGATTGATTTAATCAATCATTTAGTAATGCTAGATATGTATACGGTAGATCCAGAACGTATATTGTTATTAACTCCTCACTGTTTACAAGAAAGTTCGTGTGTTCATAAGGTTACACATGATGTATATAATTGTAAGCAGTGTGGGCGATGCCAGGTTGGTAATTTGTTGCAAGTGGCTAAGGACTATGGTTGTCAATTTATAGTTGTCACTGGAGGCACCTTAGCGCGGATGAAGGTAAAGGAAGCACGCCCAAAAGCTATTGTAGCAATAGCTTGCGAACGAGATTTAGCAAGTGGAATGGCTGATGTATTTCCCATCCCAGTTATTGGGGTATTAAATGAACGTCCTAATGGGCCATGTTGTAATACAACAGTCGATTCTGAACGTGTTCGAGCAGTAGTAGAACAATTGATTGGTAGGAATAGTAATGATAGAGGTAAAGACTAATCAACAACAAAATATTCGATTGCTCGCTGTAAAAGCATTGAGTGAAATTAATCGCAATGGTGCTTATGCAAATATAAAGTTGCAAGAGTATTTACAGAAATATCATCTATCCGATTTAGATCGAAGATTCTTTACTGAACTTGTGTATGGGGTCATTCGTAGAAAAAATTACTTGGATGCTATTATTGTTCACTTTGCAAAGCGACCCTTAAAGAAACTATCTTCTATGGTTGTGGAAATTCTTAGACTTGGTATTTATCAAATTATCTATATGGATAAGGTCCCTGAAAGTGCGGCTGTTAACGAATCTGTTAAACTCGCCAAAAAGCTAACTAGAGGTTTATCTGGTTTTGTAAATGCTGTTTTGCGTTCGGTTTTACGTGATAGTGATAGCATTTCTATCGGTGAACTAGCTAAGTCCGAAGCTGAAGAAATTTCCTTTATCTACAATCAGCCATTATGGCTTGTCAATTTATGGATAAAAGAAATGGGAAAAGATAAAACCGTAGATCTTTGTTCTTGGTTTAATGAACAACCTCGTTTGACGGCTCGCATAAATACAGTGAAAGTATCTATTGAGGATTGTTTAAAAGAATTAGAAGATTTAGATTGGATTGTAGAACAGGATACATATATTCCTGAAGTAGTTTATATTGATGGACATCAAGGTCATTTAGAAAAAGCTAAACCTGTTTTAGAAGGTCATATTACTTTTATGGATAAAGCATCTATGTTAGTAGCCCATGTGGTAGATCCTCAACCAGGAGAGCGTATCTTAGACTGTTGTGCTGCACCAGGTGGCAAGTCTATGCATATGGCAAGTCTTATGAATAATACAGGAGCTATTATGAGTTGTGATATTTACGACCATAAATTAGAACTGATTAATCAAAATGCTGAGCGATTAGGTGTATCTATTATTTCTACTAAGCTTCAAGATGGTCGTTATCTTCCTGATAATTGGAAAGAACAATTTGATCGCGTCTTAGTTGATGCTCCTTGTTCTGGTTTAGGTATATTACAAAAGAAATTAGACATGCGTTGGCGTAAAACAGAGTCTTTACTTATTGAGTTGCCGCCGTTACAACTTGAAATATTAGAAAAAGCTTCTGAAATGGTTAAGGTTAATGGATATTTAGTATATTCCACATGTACTATGAATAGTGGTGAAAATGAAGCTGTTCTTAATAAATTCTTGGCAATTCATAAGAACTTTATCATCGATCCTGTATCATATAAAGGGGCACCACAAGCTATAGATGGTATGATTACAACCTATCCACCGCGAGATCATATGGATGGTTTCTTTATGGCTCGCATGAAACGCTTATCATAATATAAGAAATGGAGCACCATGATAGAATTATTGGGTAAGTCTTTAGAAGAATTACAATCTATCTTTAAGACCCATAATATACAAAAGTTTCGAGCGAAACAATTAATTGACTATATCTATCATAGATATATTTTTGATTTTGAAGACATGACACAATTTCCGAAAGACTTACGTCAATGGCTAGGTGACAATTGTGTTATTTCTTTACCTACATTAATTACAAAGTCTATTGCCCCTGATGGAAAGACTCGCAAAATACTTGTAGAGATGTCAGATCAAAGTCGTGTGGAAGCAGTTTTGATGGAGCAACACTATGGGTATTCTGTATGTGTTTCCTCTCAAGTGGGGTGTGCTATGGGATGTGTATTCTGTGCTTCTACACAAGGTGGCTTATACAGAGATTTAACAGTCGCTGAGATTATTGGACAAGTTGTCATATTTGGGGCTCTTACTAAAGAGGAAATACACTCTGTTGTCGTTATGGGCGCTGGGGAGCCGTTACAAAATTATGATAATGTATTACAAGCATTACAACTACTACATGATCCTATGATTTGTAATATTAGTTATCGTAAGATGACGATTTCCACTTGTGGTTGGGTTCCTAATATTTATAAATTAGCTGATGAAGGTTTGCCAATAACCTTAGCACTTTCATTACATGCTACAAATAATGAAGTTCGTCGTAGTATTATGCCCGTTGGGGCACGTTATGAATTGACGGAAGTCTTAGATGCGGTAAAATACTATTATAATACGACACAGCGTCGTGTTACCTTTGAGTATATTCTTATAGATTCTGTAAATGTATCTATAGATGATGCTCATGCTTTGGGGAAAATCTGTAAAGATTTCCCAAATTGTCATGTTAACTTGATCCCAGTTAATGGCAATGAACATATTGAATTATATAAACCATCTATTACGAATATGAATACATTTAAAGACATCGTTAGTTCCTATGGCGTATCAGTAACGGTACGAAAGGAAATGGGCGATGCAATCCAAGCCGCATGTGGACAGTTAAAGGCTGCTCATGGTCGGAAAAAGGAGAATCATGAATAATTTTGTTGGTTTAAGTAAAATTGGGCTTGTACGCCAGCGTAACGAGGACCGTTTTTTCATTGATGGCCATATTTGTGCTGTTACTGATGGCATGGGTGGTTATAGCGGTGGTGAAATCGCAAGTACCTATGCTGTAGATGAAATAAAAGAATATTTGTCCTCCCTTGAAACGATAGGTCAACAAGACTTATGTGATGCTATCATTCACGCTAATCAACGTATTGTAAATCGCGTTGCTTGTGAAGAACGACTTGCTGGTATGGGTACTACCGCTGTAGTTACAGCTATAAATGGTAATCAACTTTACTGGGCAAGTGTTGGTGATAGTCGTTTGTATGTATATAGAGATGGTCATTTACGACAAATTACTACGGATCATTCTATGGTACAAGAATTATTAACAGCTGGAGAGATTACAAAGGATGAAATGCTAAATCACCCTCAACGTAATTTATTAACCCGTGCAGTCGGTGTTGATGAAATCTTAGAGGTTGATAGTGGTGTAGAGTCTATTCTTCCCGGTGATCGTATTTTACTTTGCACTGATGGATTAAGTGGCTATGTATCTGATGATGTAATTGCCTCTGCATTACAATCAACGGATGATGATATGTTGGTTATTGAATCATTGATGGAAGCTGTATATGAAGTCGGAGCAGGAGATAATGTGACCATTGTGGTGGGAACAATCTAATCTAGAAATGGAGAAATAATGAGTACTATGAATATAAAAGGCATACTTCTAGATAACCGCTACCGTATTGTTGATAAAATTGGCGTTGGTGGAATGGCTGATGTATACCTTGGAGAAGATACCTTACTAGGTAGACAAGTAGCAATAAAAGTATTGCATGCTAATTTTGCAAATGATGATGAATTTGTGACTCGATTTAAACGAGAAGCACAAGCGGCAGGTAAATTAAATCATCCCAATATTGTAAATATGTATGATGTAGGTTTTGACCAAAATTTACATTACATTGTTATGGAATATGTAGATGGTGAAACCTTAAAAAAATATATAACTCGTCATGGAAGACTGTCTATAGATGAGGCTGTTAAATTTACTATTGCCATAGCTGAAGGCTTAGAACACGCTCATACAATGGGTATTGTTCATTGTGATATAAAACCACATAATGTTATTATTACCAATACGGGGCGCGTTAAAGTAACTGACTTTGGTATTGCTCGTGCAATAAATGCAACTAACACAGTTATGTATACGAATTCGATTTTGGGTTCTGCACACTATTTATCACCAGAGCAAGCTAGTGGTAAACCGGTAGATGGAAATACAGATATCTATTCATTGGGTGTTGTATTGTATGAAATGCTTACAGGTCGTGTACCATTTGAAGGGGAAACGCCAATTGCAGTAGCATTAAAACACGTTCGTGAGAAGGTAGAACCTCCAACTCGATATAATCCATCAATTCCTCCGCTTTTAGAAGCTGTTGTTATGAAAGCATTATCTAAAAATCCTGCAGATCGTTTTGATTCTATCTCTGATATGATCAGTGATTTGCGGTTATCTCAAGGTTTTACAATGGGGAAAACACAACGTCATGAACCATATGATTTTGCTACACAAATGATTCCTGCGGTTGATCCTGAAGCACTTGAAGATCTAAGTACTATTCAAGAAGAACGTAAAGACGAGGGTAAAAAGAAGAGTATGTTAAGTAAAATTGCATCGATTCCACAAAAATACATCGTTCTAGGTGCTGCTGTCATTTTCTTAGTAGCATTTTTAGGTGCTTTCTTAAGCTACGGAAATTTCTGGAGTAATACAACAGTAGATGTACCTAATGTGGTAGGCAAACAAGTTTCTGTAGCAAAAAATATCTTAGAAGATAAACATTTGCGTGTGTCTACAAGTGAGGTTACGAATCCTGATGTGCCAGCTGGTCAAGTTATTTCTCAAACACCTGGGGCTGGAGAAAAGGTTAAAGAGCAACGGACAATTCACCTTGTAGTTTCTAAAGGTGTAGGCGATATTACGGTGCCAGATTTAACTGATTTAACTGTCGATCAAGCCCGTCAACGACTTAAAGATTTAGGTTTAGTTGTGGGGAAAATAACACAGCAATCTGTAGATGGTAAAAAAGATGGTGTAATTATTGCTCAGAGTCCTTCAGGAGATTCTAAAGTGTCTAAAGGGACAACAATTGATCTCGTAGTAAATAAAGCGAAGGCTAAGAAAGTCAAAGTACCTAATCTTGTTGGTATGACATTAAAAGATGCTCGTGATACATTGAGTAATATTCAACTAGGTGTAAACCAAGTATCTGGATCTGTGGAAGAAAAATCTGTGGTTATAGAGCAAAGCATTAAAGCTGGCGATGAAATTGACGAAGGTTCCACATTAAATCTTACGACTGAGTTCAAAGATGATAAAAAGAAATCCGATAAAAAAGAAGGAAACAGTGGTAATAAAACAACTGGTACTATAGATGTTACTGTACCAGCTGGTTCTAAAAATCAAGAACTTAAAATTGTCGTAAAAGATGATGAAGGTTCTGCCGTAATCTATGATGATACGAATAAACCTGGAGATCGTGTTGTTAAAAAAGTGTCTGGTGTAGGTAATGTACGTATTGAGGTGTACCTCAATGGTGCATTAGTGCAAGAAACTGCATTATAAGAGGTACTATGATTACAGGCATTGTTGTCAAAAATATGAATGGGTACTTTTATGTACAAGATGATACAGGTACTATTCATGAATGTAAGGTTCGTGGCAGACTTAAGCAAGGACGCTATAGTTTACTTGTGGGTGACCGCGTTACGATTTCGGAGGATGGGTTCGTTGAATCCATCCATGAACGTCATAATTCGATGGTTCGCCCTGCAGTAGCTAATATTGACCAAGTTGTATTAGTTGTGGCTGCTCATGAACCAGATATTAATGAGTTATTACTCAATAAAATGCTCGTTATGATTGAACATGCGGATATCCCTATCGTACTATGTATCAATAAATGCGACTTGATGGATTCAGAGACGGAAACTATGGTTGATCTTTATAAATCAATCGGCTATGAGGTTTTGATGACATCCACATATAATATGACAGGCATTGATGATTTGCGTCATGTGCTTCAACATAAGGTAACGGCTTTTGCAGGACCATCTGGTGTTGGTAAAAGTAGTCTTTTAAATGCGGTAGACCCAAAATTTGCCTTTCAGACTGGGGAGGTAAGTGATAAGATTAAACGTGGTAAACATACTACTCGTCACGCTTCTTTATATAGTTTAGATGCAGATTCTTTTATCATGGATACACCTGGATTTAGTGCTATTGAATTTAATGATGTTTCCCTTGAAAGATTGCCTACATTATTCCCAGAATTTGGTGAATATGTTGATACTTGTAAATTTAATCCTTGCTATCATGAACATGAACCTATTTGTGGGATTAAAGCTGCTCTGGAAGCTGGTCATATTCATCAAGGACGATATGATGCTTATATGTCTATACGTAATGATATAGAAAGTCAACGAAAGAGGTTTTAATATGATAAAAATTGCACCATCTATGCTTTCCGCAAATTTTGCGGTGTTAAGCGAAGAATTAAAATCTATTGAAGCAGCGGGGGCTGACTTATTACATATCGACATCATGGATGGACACTTTGTTCCGAATCTAACCTTTGGTGCTCCCATTGTGAAAGCAATTCGTCCATATACAAAATTACCATTTGATGTGCATTTGATGGTTACTAATCCTGGTGATTATGTAGAAGAATTTGCAAAAATTGGTGTAGAATATTTTACTTTTCATCAAGAAACTGTACCTCATATGCATCGTTTGATTCAACGTATCAAGCAGTGTGGGATGAAGGCTGGTGTAGCATTGAATCCTAGTACACCTGTATCTCTACTAGAAGATGTAGCTGCAGATTTAGATATGATTTTAATTATGTCTGTGAATCCAGGATTTGGAGGACAATCTTTTATTAAGAATGCCATAAAAAAAGTTAAACAAGCTAAGATATTGTTAGAAGAAGTAGACAATTCAACGGCAGTCATTGAGGTGGACGGTGGTATTAACGATATTACTTGTGTACCGATTAAAAGAGCGGGGGCTACAGTTTTAGTTGCTGGTTCTGCAGTGTTTGGAGCAGAAAATCGTGCAAGTATGATTGACTTCATTCGCAATAATTAAATAAATAGTTTCATAATATTCTATAATTCAAATTTGAACATAAGATCGTACATCAATAAGAAAGAGAATGTATTTAAAATAAGGAGTGAGGAATACTTAAAGAATTCCTCACTCCTTGCTTGCTTTTGCCATGATTTTTTGTTAGAATTATTAGGTATGAAAAATATGCACGTCAGTGGACTTCGGTACTGTGCCTAATTTTGGGTGACCCGAAGGATGAAGCGGCGGAGGTTAATTAACAGGAGGTGCCACAATGGCAGTAGTATCAATGAAACAATTATTAGAGGCTGGTGTACACTTTGGTCATCAGACTAGAAGATGGAACCCTAAAATGGCGAAATTCATCTTCACTGAACGCAATGGTATTTATATCATTGATTTGTCTAAAACAGTTAAAAAAGTAGAAGAAGCTTACAATTTCTTGCGTGAAGTTGCTTCCCAAGGCGAAGTAATCTTGTTCGTAGGTACTAAAAAACAAGCTCAAGAAGCTATTAAAGAAGAAGCTATCCGTGCTAACATGTTCTTCGTTAACGAACGTTGGTTGGGCGGTATGTTGACTAACTTCAAAACAATTGAAACTCGTATTAAACGTTTAAAACAATTGGAAGCTATGGCAGAAGACGGTACTTTCGAAGTATTGCCTAAAAAAGAAGTTATCGGTCTTCGTCATGAAATGGATAAATTGGAAAAATACCTTGGTGGTATCAAAGATATGCCTAAAATGCCAGGTGCTCTTTTCGTAGTAGATCCTAAAAAAGAAAAAATTGCTATAGCGGAAGCTAAAAAATTGGGCATTCCAGTGGTTGCAACAGTTGACACTAACTGTGACCCAGATGAAGTTGATTTTCCAATTCCAGCAAATGACGACGCTATCCGTGCTGTTAAATTGTTGGCTGGTAAAATGGCTGATGCTGTTCTTGAAGGTCGTCAAGGCGAATCCTTCGAAGAAGCATTAGATAACATGGTAGCTGACTCTGCTGAAATGGTTCGAGACGGTAAAGCTTAATCGTTGTCGTATTAGCATTTGAAAGATAAATCTATAACATATATAATTGGGGTAAGGACTATATCCTTACCTTAATTAATACTAGGAGGAACAAAATAATGGCAATTACTGCTGCTTTGGTAAAAGAATTGCGCGACATGACTGGCGCAGGTATGATGGACGCTAAAAAAGCATTGGTTGAAACTGACGGTAATATCGATAAAGCGGTTGACCTTCTTCGTGAAAAAGGTTTGGCTGCGGCAGCTAAAAAAGCTGGTCGTATTGCAGCTGAAGGTGTAGTACAATCCTACATTCATGCTGGTGGTCGTATCGGTGTTTTAGTGGAAGTTAACTGTGAAACTGACTTTGTTGCAAAAACTGATGATTTCCAAAATTTAGCACGCGATATCGCAATGCAAATTGCGGCTGTAAATCCTACATACTTGAACCGTGAAGAAGTTCCTACTGAAGTTATTGAACACGAAAAACAAGTATTATTGGAACAAGCTAAAGTAGAAGCTGAAGAAGACGTTAAAGCTGGTCGCAAACCAAAACCTGAAGCTGTTTTAGAAAAAATGGTTGCTGGCCGTATCGAAAAATTCTATAAAGAAAATTGCCTATTAGAACAAGTATTCATTAAAGATGGTGATAAAACTGTTACAGACATCATTAATGAAAGTATTGCAAAAATCGGTGAAAACATCAACGTACGTCGTTTTGTTCGCTATGGTTTAGGTGAAGGCATTGAAAAACGCCAAGATGACTTCGTAGCAGAAGTAATGGCATCTGTTGGTAAATAATTAATAAACAATAAGAGAACACCGTACAGTGTTCTCTTATTTTGCAATAGAGGAGTAAAAATATGGCAAAAAGAAACTTTCGACGTATTGTTTTAAAGTTGAGTGGTGAAGCATTAGCAGGTGAACAAGGTTTTGGTATTAATCCTGATGTTGTCGAAGAATTTGCAAAAGAAATTGCTGCTTTAGCAAAATCCACTGATTTAGAAATCGCAATTGTTGTTGGTGGTGGTAACCTATGGAGAGGTTTAGCTGGTAGCAATCAAGGTATGGATCGTGCTACTGCTGACTATATGGGGATGCTTGCAACAGTGATGAACTCCTTAGCATTGCAAGATGCATTAGAACAAGCTGGTGTAGATACACGTGTACAAACGGCTATCGAAATGCAAGAAATTGCAGAACCTTATATTCGTCGTCGCGCTATTCGTCATTTAGAAAAAAAACGTATCGTCATCTTCGGTGCTGGCCTTGGTAAACCTTACTTCTCTACAGATACAACAGCTGCATTACGGGCCGCTGAAATTGAAGCCGATGCTATTTTAATGGCAAAGAAATTTGCTGATGGCGTATATGATTCTGACCCTAAGACAAATCCTAATGCCGTTAAATTTGATGAATTAACATATAACGATATTATCACAAAAGAATTAAAAGTAATGGATGCTACATCTACAACTTTATGTAAAGATAACAATATTCCTATTATTGTATTTAGCATGGATATTCCTGGTAATATTACAAAAGCTGCTAAAGGTGAAGAAATAGGGACCATTGTTCGAGGAGAATAATTCATATGGAAATTAAAGAATTGTTACAACAAGCAGAAGACCGCATGAATAAGTCTATTGAGGCTTTAAAACATGAATTCGCATCTATTCGTACAGGCCGTGCTAGTGTAGCACTACTTGATAAAGTAATGGTTGATTATTATGGAAGTCCATCACCCATTAATCAAGTTGCGAATATCTCCGTGCCTGAACCTCGCATGATTGTGATTGCACCTTGGGATAAAACAATGATTGGTGCTATTGAAAAAGCAATTTTACAATCTGATTTAGGTTTGAACCCTGGTAATGATGGTGCACAAATTCGTTTAAGTATTCCTCAATTAACTGAGGAACGTCGTAAAGAAATCGTTAAAGTAGTTCATAAAAAGGCTGAAGATGCAAAAGTTGCAGTGCGCAACATTCGTCGCGATGTAAATGAAGCATTAAAAAAAGAAGAGAAAGCTAAAACGATTACTGAAGATGATGCTAAAGACGGTTTAGATCAAATCCAAAAGCTTACCGATGCTAAAGTTAAGCAAATCGATGAGTTAAAAGCAGTAAAAGAAAAGGACGTATTAGAAGTATAATGTTAGATTCTAATAGCCTTATTGGAACACCATGGCAGCTTGCAAAGTCTCGTTTGCAGGCTGCCCATATTCCTTTTAAGGTAATGATTGGTGGATCCTTTAATCGCTTCTTTGAAATTTCAGATAAAGGATTTTATGTGGCACGTATTACAAAGGTTGATGAGTGCTTACATATACTACTATATAGACCAATGATTGCCAGCGACTTCGGAAATTCTATCGAGGTAGACTATGCTAAAGAAATTATTTAACCGTAAACGTTCTGATACGCCTGTCATTGATCGTAATATAATTCCACAACATGTTGCTATTATTATGGATGGTAATGGACGATGGGCTAAACGCAGAGGCATGCCGCGCTCCATGGGGCATCGTGCTGGTGCAGATGTATTAAAAGAAATTGTTATGGCCGCAGATGAGATCGGAATTAGAGCTCTTACGGTATATGGTTTCTCCACGGAGAACTGGAAACGTCCTGAACAGGAAGTTTCTTTACTTATGTCTCTCATAAAAGAATACTTAAATAATAATGTTAAGTATATGCATGAACATAATGTACGCATTCGATTTATTGGTTTTATTGGAGGGCTTTCAGAAGATCTACAAAAAATCATTCAAGATGCAGAATTATTAACTCAGAATAATACAGGCCTCACATTACAGTTAGCGATTAACTATGGTGGGCGTGATGAAATAGTTAGAACTATCCGCGACATTGTAAAATCCGTTGCGGATGGCGTTATTACAATGAACAAAATTACTGAAGAATATGTAAGTTCTCAATTATTCACTAAAGAGTTTAGCGATGTAGATTTATTAATTCGTCCTAGTAGTGATTTTAGAATTAGTAATTTTTTGTTATGGCAACTAGCGTATGCTGAATTTTGGTTTACCGATTTGCATTGGCCAGATTTTACTAAGGAAACTTTACTTGAAGCTGTGGCGGCATATCAGAAACGAGAACGCCGATTTGGTGGCTTATGTGATGAGGAATAAAAAATGTTAAAAACACGTGTTATTACCGCTGTTATTGGTTTTATTATTGCCTTAGGGGCCATTACATTTGGTGGATTAGTGTATGATGTGCTAATTACACTTTTAGCTTTATTAGGGTGGCGTGAGTTTGTATTACTTGGTAAAGCTAAACGTGTTCGGATATCCATTATATGGGGATATATTAGCATTTTATTGCTAATGATTGCTCTTGCATGTCATCAGTATATTATAGCTATAGCTATTTTAGTATTAAGTTTATTTGCCAATTATATGTTGTGTACATTTGGTGAAACTAAGTACTCGATGTCTAGTGTATCCTTTAGTGTATTTGGTTTATTATATATTGGTATGGGTATGACTTCATTGCTCTTGATTCGTCATGATTCAATTTACATGAATTTATCAATGCCTTTTGAACTATATAACTGGGGCACTATTACACTTTGGTTATTATTGTTTACTACTTGGGCTAGTGATACCTTTGCATATTTTTCAGGTCGAGCTTTTGGTAAACGTAAAATAGTACCATCCATTAGTCCTAATAAAACACTAGAAGGTTTTATTGGTGGATTTATCGGCTGTATCCTTACAGGTGCAGTATTTTCGTATATCGTTGGCATTCCTTGGTGGATGGGAATCCATGTAGGTATGATTAGCGGTATATTAGCACCATTAGGTGATTTGTTTGAATCAAAGATTAAACGACTATGTAATGTAAAAGATTCTGGTACATTATTACCAGGTCATGGCGGTGTATTGGATCGCTTTGATAGTTTATTATTTGCGGCTCCTATTACATTAGTATATATATTACTATTTTCGTACTAATTTCATAGAGGTACACTTATGAAATACCTAAGTATTATCGGCAGTACTGGCTCAATCGGTACACAGACGCTTGATGTGGTGTCTCAACATCCAGATCAATTCAAGGTGGTTGCCTTAGTGGCACATCATAATATTGACCTCTTAGAACATCAGATTAAAGAATATAAACCTTTGGTGGCGGGTCTTGTAGATGAAGGTGCTTTTAAAGAATTACAAGCACGCTATACAGGTCCTACAAAATTGATAGGTGGTAAGGAAGCCCTCATTGCAGCAGCTACAATTCAAGAAGCAACAATGATTGTTACTGCTATTGTAGGTGCTGCGGGCATTGAGCCTACAGTGGAAGCTATAAAACAAGGTAAGACTATAGGTCTTGCTAATAAAGAAACTCTTGTTGCTGGAGGTCCATTAATTACGACTTTAGCTAAAGAACATGGCGTGCAAATCCTACCTATCGATAGTGAACATAGTGCTATATTTCAGTGCTTAGAAGGACAGAAACGTGACAATGTTGATTCTTTAATCGTCACTGCTTCTGGTGGTCCTTTACGCACATGGGATTCTAGTAAAATTCAAACTGCAACTGCTGCAGATTGTTTGCGACATCCTACTTGGAATATGGGCAATAAAATAACTATAGATTCTGCCTCTTTATTCAATAAAGGCTTAGAGGTAATAGAAGCTCATTGGTTATTTGGTTTTGATTTTGATCATATTGATGTAGTAGTACATCCTCAAAGTATTGTTCATTCTATGATACGTATGAAGGATGGTGCAATATTAGCGCAAATAGGTAATCCAGATATGCGCGAGCCCATTCAATATGCTTTGACGTATCCAAAACGTGAAGTTTTAAGTATGAATCATCTTGATTTTACTCAAGCTCTACAATTGGAGTTTTTACCTCCACGATATGACGATTTTCCTGCACTTCGACTTGCGTATGAGGTGGGACGTGCTAGTGGATTTAAACCTGCTGTATTTAATGCAGCCAATGAAACGGCAGTATATGCCTTTTTAGAAGATAAAATCGCCTTTGGTGATATTTATAAAGTCGTTACTTCTGTTCTTGAATCTATGGGAACAGAAGATGATTTTACATTAGATAATTTATTATCCATCGATAGATGGGCCCGTGAAAAGGCAACATCGTTGATGTTATAGGAGAATATATGATTACGGCATTAGCCACAATATTTGTATTTGGTTTAATCGTGTTTATTCATGAATTAGGCCATTTTATTACAGCTAAGATGTCAGGTATGCAAGTTGATGAATTTGCTATAGGTTTTGGTCCAGCCATATTTAAAGTACAAAAAGGGGAAACTTTATATTCTATTCGTATAATTCCTCTTGGAGGATTTAATCGTATTGCTGGTATGACACCTGACGAGCCTCTTAATGAGCGCTCCTTTTATAATAAACCTGCGTGGAAAAAATTTATTGTTATTTCTGCAGGGGCTGTATTTAACTTTATATTAGCCATTGTACTTTTCTTTGGCCTAAATGTGACTGTAGGAAATCTTACATATACAAATGAACCTGTAATTGGTAACATTATTGCGGGTAGTTCTGCAGAACAGGCTCATTTAGAAGCTAACGATAGAATTATTACGATTGATGGTAAAAAAATTAGTACTTGGGATGATATTCGTCCTAGCTTACAAGGCACAGCAAACCATGGTGTAACTGTTGTTGTAGAGCGTGAAGGACAAACTATAGAGACTACGGTAATACCTAAAATAGAACAAGATAGTCCTAAGATTGGCATCTATCCTAGCTTTACTCGTGAAACTTATAGTATTGGTGAATCTTTGAGCCTTGCTGTTAGTCGGACGGGGCAAACTATTGTTGCTATGGTCAGTGGGATTTATGATATGATTCGTGGCACACAAGCAGCCGAATTATCTGGTCCAGTAGGAATTTCCCAAATGGCAGGTACTATTGCACAATCAGGATTTGCACCACTATTAAGTTTTGCTGCATTCCTTAGTATTAACTTAGGGGTTATTAATCTTTTACCATTACCTGTTTTAGATGGTGGTCACTTGATTATTATCTTGGCGGAAGCTATAACAGGCCGTAGATTACCTGCTAAAGCTCTTATGTATATACAAATGGTTGGGGTTGCCTTAATGGTAGCATTATTCTTATATGTAACAACGCAGGATATTTTCCGTTTACTATAAGACAGATGGGAGATTACAATGATTGTACGTAAACCAACAAATGGTATCTATGTAGGTACAGTTAAAATCGGCGATTATGCACCGGTAAGTATTCAATCTATGATTACTACGGATCCAGTACATACAGAGAAGGCAATTGCAGAAATTAATCATTTAGCAGAGGCTGGTTGTGAACTGGTTCGTGTCGCCGTTCCTACAATGGCATCTGCAAAGGCTTTAAAGGCTGTTAGAGCGGGCATTTCAATTCCTTTGATCGCCGATATTCACTTTGATTATAGATTAGCTTTAGAAGCTATTGAAAATAATGTTGATGGATTGCGCATTAATCCAGGAAATATTGGTGGTGAAGATAAGGTTTTAGCCGTTATTGAAAAGGCAAAACCTAAACAAATCCCAATTCGCATTGGTGTTAATGCAGGCTCTTTACCAAAGCATATTCTCGATGCTCATGGAGGACATCCTACAGCGGATGGTATGGTTGAAACAGCTTTAGAACACGTAAGAATTTTAGAAAAACTCGATTATCGTCAAATGAAATTATCCATTAAAGCAACGGAAGTACCTCTAATGGTGGAAGCATATCGTAAGTTATCTGATAAGATTCCTTATCCGTTACATTTAGGGGTAACAGAAGCTGGTACTATTAAACAAGGCACTATTAAATCTGCTATGGGGATTGGTGCATTATTGCTCGATGGCATTGGTGATACATTACGGGTATCCTTAACTGGAGATCCAATTCACGAAATTGAAGTAGGTAGAAGTATTTTAAGTAGCTTAGGATTAAGAAATTTTGGGGCCACTATGATATCTTGTCCTACATGTGGTCGTTGCCAAGTAAATTTATTTGATATGGCTGGTATTGTAGAAGAACGTCTAGCATCCATAAAAGCGCCTATTAAGGTTGCCGTTATGGGGTGTGTTGTAAATGGTCCAGGGGAAGCGCGTGAGGCCGACTTTGGTATTGCTGGTGGTGATGGTCAAGGTATTATTTTCCGTAAAGGGAAAGTTATTAAGACTGTACCAGAAGCCGAATTAGTAGATACATTGTTTAGAGAAATTGACCAATATTTAGAAAATTTAGATGAGGAGTCTTTATGTTAGCCACTAAATTATATGCACCTACATTGCGTGAGGTTCCATCTGACGCTGATGTAGTAAGCCAACAGCTTATGCTTCGCGCTGGTTTTATGCGTAAAACTGCAAATGGTTTATATAGTTTTTTACCATTAGGTTGGAGAAGTATCAAAAAGATTGAAGCTATTGTACGTGAAGAAATGAATCGTGCTAGTGCTCAAGAAATTATGATGCCAATTTTACAGCCTGCAGAAATTTGGAAAGAGTCTGGCCGTTGGAACGCATATGGCGCAGAAATGATGCGTATCAATGATCGTCATGATAATGAGTTTTGTCTAGGACCAACACATGAAGAGATGATTACAACCCTCGTTAAAAATGAGATTAACTCATATCGTCAATTACCAGTCAACTTATATCAAATTCAAAGTAAATTCCGTGATGAGCGTCGTCCACGTTATGGCTTGATGCGTAGCCGTGAATTCATTATGAAAGATGCTTATTCTTTTGATGTAGATGAAGCGGGTTTAGATGAATCCTATAAATCTATGTACGATGCATATACACGTATTTTTACACGTTGTGGTCTTACATTCCGCCCAGTAGAGGCTGATAGTGGTGCAATCGGTGGTAGTGGTACGCATGAGTTCATGGCCATTGCCGAAGCTGGTGAAGCTGATATTGTATATTGTACTAAGTGTGATTATGCAGCTAACATTGAAATCGGCAAGCCTGGTATCATGAAGCAAGACGAAGAAGTTCTTCATGAGTTATCTGTTGTAGATACACCAAATGCAAGTTCTATTGAAGCTGTGGCAGACATGTTAAATTTACCATTACATAAAACTATCAAAGCGGTAGTATTTTCTATTGATGGTAAAGTGGTATTAGCCATTGTTCGTGGTGACCATGAAGTAAATGAAGTCGCTGTACAACATGCCGTTCTTGGTGCTGTAGAGCCTGAGATGGCTACCCCTGAAGAATTGGAAAAAGTAGGTTTAACAGCTGGTTTCATCAGTCCTATTGGTTTAAAACAAACAGAAGAATTTGCTATTGTTGTTGATGAATCTGTTATGGAAACTTACAATGTTTGTGGTGGCGCTAATAAAAAAGATGCTCACTACGTTAATATTAATCCAAAACGGGACTTTAATGTAGAAGACATTATTGTTGCTCCAATTCGTTTGATAACGAAGGACGATGTGTGTCCTAAATGTGGTGGTGCTTTAGAACATGCTAAAGGCATTGAAGTAGGTCAAGTATTTAAATTGGGTACAAAATATTCTGAAGCATTACAAGCTACATTCTTAGATCAAAATGGTCGTCCTAATCCAATGATTATGGGTTGCTATGGTATCGGTGTATCTCGTACACTAGCTGCTGCTATTGAGCAATATCACGATGAAAATGGTATTATTTGGCCACGTTCTATCGCTCCATTTGAAGCAGTTATTGTCCCAATTAATGCAAAAGACGAAGCATTAATGTCTACTAGTCAAACTATTTATACTGCATTACAAAATGCTGGTGTCGATGTATTGTTAGATGATCGTAAAGATCGTGCAGGTGTTAAGTTCAAAGATGCTGATTTGATTGGTTATCCACTTCGCATTACAGTAAGTAAAAATACTCTTGAGAATAACGAAGTAGAAATTCAAATCCGTAAGTCTGGAGAAGCTCTTCCATGTGCTATTGATTCTGTATCTGATAAAGTAACAGAATTGCTTCAAAACTTATAATAGAATTGCGATTCTAGTGAATGTTCATTAGGGTCGCAATTTTTCTTTCTAAACTTGAATTAATAGATTAAATAAGTCATAATTAAATGATAGAATATTTGGAATGGAGGTGCTATATGCTTGTAGATTTTCATATGCATTCCATCTTTTCAGATGGTGTTGAAACACCTAAAGATCTATTGCAACATGTCATAGACTGTAATGTATCTATGATGGCTTTAACCGATCATGATGAAATAGACGGCATTCAAGCATTGCGTGCTGCTCAAAAAGAGTTAGATCCTAATGAATCTATTAAAATCGTAAATGGCTGTGAATTTAGTGCTGATTATAAAGATAAGTCAATTCATATTTTAGGATATTGTTTTGATGAAAATAATAAAGATTTAATCGATTTTATTACGTTTTTTAAAGGAAAACGTGAAGAACGTATCGATGAAATTATCCGTCGTTGTAACAATGAAGGATATTATATTACAAAAGAAGAGCTCATTAAACAATTTCCTGATACTAAAGCTTATGGTCGCCCACATATTGGTAAACTTTTAATTGATGGTGGTTATGCCAAGGATATTAATGATGTATTTAAAGGTATTCTTCGAAAAGATAGTCCTTGCTATGTTCCTAAGGTAAAAGTAGAGGTTCCTTATATTATTGATATTATACATAAAGCTGGAGGACTTGCTGTTATGGCTCATCCTAAATTGGTTACCAGTGATGAATATGTGTTGGAAATGTTAAATTATGATTTTGATGGTATGGAGGTATATCACTCAAAGCATAATGATGATGATGTGGAGCGATATAAAGAATTCGCTAAAAAGCATAAGCTATTTATTACTGGTGGTTCTGATTACCATGGTATTGTAGGCAAGAAACCTGATAGATTTGGTGATTACTTAGTATCTGGCAAGGATGTATCAGAATTTATTAGTTTGTTATAAATGACGAGGTAGGCTATGGAAGTCGTTGCTTTTGTAGGTAGTAGTGGCACAGGTAAAAGTCATCGTGCCCTCGTAGTTGCTCATGAAAATAAAATTGAATGTATCATCGATGATGGTATTTTGATTCATGATAATAAAATTGTAGCTGGCTTTTCTGCAAAAAAAGAGTCTAGTCGTTTAAAAGCTGTTCGTCGTGCTATTTTTCAAGACGAAGTACAAGTTAAATCCGTACGAGAACAATTAGATAAGATTAAACCTAATAAGCTTATGATTATCGGCACTTCTGATAATATGGTTAAGAAGATTACTAAAGCTTTAGGCTTACAAGAACCTGATCGATATATTCGTATAGAAGATGTTGCAACACCTAAGGAAATTGAAAAGGCACAACATGCACGTCTTAAAGAGGGTAAACATATAATTCCTGTGCCGACTATGGAATTAAAGCCACACTTTAGGGGGTATTTGATTGATCCAATCAAAACCATGTGGCGCCGCAGGACTTTGAAAAAACAAGATCAAGATACCTTAGGTCAAATTGGTTCTGAAGGATTTGAACGTTCTGTTGTACGGCCTGCTTTTAGCTACTATGGTCGACTCACTTTTGACGATGAAGTAATTATTAAATTGATTAGAAATGGGTTAAAAAAAGTAGCTGGTGTCGATGAGACCAGTATAATTTCTTTTAAAAAAAGCGACAAAGGTCAAAACGGTCTTGTTGTTGATATGGCTGTAGTTATTGAACATGGATATCCTGTTAAACCGTTGATGCAACAGGTACAAAAATCTGTTCGCAATGAAATTGAATATATTACCGGCATGTCTATTGAACGCATGTCCATTAAAGTTAAGAATATTATTGAAACAAAACGTAAGATTGTTAAAGTGTAGGAGTTAGAATGAAGTCTTATTATATTTACACCTATGGTTGTCAAATGAATACCGCCGACTCTGAGCGATTATCGCATCAGCTGGAATCTGTTGGGTATATACCAACAGAGAATGTTGAAACTGCAGATTTAATTCTGCTAAATACTTGTGCAGTGCGTGAAAATGCAGAAACTAAAGTTTATGGGCGTATAGGTGAGCTAAAAAGACTAAAACGTAATAATAAAAACTTGATTATCGCCGTCACAGGATGTATGGCTCAAAAAAATCAAGCAGAAATGTTTAAACGAGCTCCTCATATTGATATTGTATTGGGTACTCATAATATTCAACATATTAACGAGATGATTGAAGAAGTACAACATGGACATACGCATCAAATCAGCGTAGATATGGATAACTCTGTATTGCCTGAATTAGAGGCAAAACCAAATGGCTCTTTTTATGCATGGGTACCTATTATGAATGGCTGTAATAAATTTTGCACCTATTGTATTGTTCCCCATGTACGTGGTAGAGAGATTAGCCGTCCTGTAGAGGCCATTGTTAAAGAGGTTACAGACCTAGGGGTTAAAGGATTTAAAGAGATCACTTTATTGGGGCAAAATGTAAACTCTTATGGCCTAGATTTTAAAGATGGTACAGATTTTGGTACATTAATTGATGCTCTTGATGGTATTCCTGGTATAGAACGTATTCGCTATATGACAAGTCATCCTCAAGATATGAGTAAGTCTATGATTGATGCTCTTGGTAGGTCATCCAATATTGTGACGCATTTACATTTACCTATTCAATCTGGTTCCAATCGTATTTTAAAGAAAATGAATCGTCATTACACGGTAGAGCATTATAAAGAATTACTTTCTTATTGCCGTGAAAAAATAAAAGATGTGGTGGTGACTACGGATATTATTGTAGGTTTCCCAGGAGAAACTGAGGAAGATTTTCAAGCTACATTACAATTATTAAAAGATGTGCGCTATGACATGGCGTATACGTTTATCTACTCTAAGCGATCTGGAACGCCAGCAGCAACTATGGATGATCAAATTCCAGAAGAGATTAAGCGCGTTCGCTTACAAACATTGATGGATGTACAAAATGAAATCTCTTATGAATTAAATAAACCTATGGAAGGACAAGTATTTGATATTATTGTAGAGGGACCAAGTCCTCGTGATGAAGACATGTGGTTCGGTCGTACATCTGGTAATAAAATGGTTTTATTCCCTAAGGATGACTCCCTATCAATTGGTCAAACTGTACCAGCTCATATCGATAAAGCTCAAACATGGGTTTGTTATGGTAGTATTGTAAAATAAACTATTAGAATCAAAAAGAACTCGTCACTATTATGTTAACTCTAAGGTTAGAATTTTTATCTAAAATTAGTTTGCTAAACATGTGGTGGCGATGTTCTTTTTTACCATAGATGCTGATTAGAAATCATATGTGTTATAATAATAAAATAATATAAAAGTTGTATATTGAAGACATTCATAGGTATGAACACCATTTACATTTTGTATTTTTACAAAGAAGGTGTAACTATGAAACTTGATTTAAACGCTGTAGGCGAAACGGCATTATTGACACTATATGCAAGAGCGAAAGATTATGAGTCAGATCAATCTGTATTAAAGGATCAGAAATCCTGGGATATTTTAAAGCATATTGATTATGATTTTGATCAATTTAAAGATGTTAAGATGTCTTATTATGGAATTTTAGGACGAGCAAAAGTAATCGATGAAGAGATACGAAACTTTATATCTCTATATCCAGATTGTATCGTCGTATCATTAGGTGCCGGTTTAGATACTATGTTTTATCGAGTCGACAACGGTTATATTGATTGGTATAATATCGATTTTGCCGGAGTGATTGAAGCACGTACACAATTTTTTGAGCCTCATGAACGAGTCCATAATTTAGTGAGTTCTATAACTGATGAATTGTGGACTAAAAATATTGAGATAAATGGACGAAAACTACTGCTTGTTAGTGAAGGTGTAGTTATGTATCTTACATTGGATGAAATGAAGCAGTTTTTAGGCTTGCTGACTGATTCTTTTGAAGAGTTTACGTTATATCTTGATATGATTTCTCCATATGTGGCGAAACGCACTAAACAACATGATATGCTTAGTAAAATGAATGTTTCTTTTCAGTGGGGAACTAAGGACGGTCATGAAATTGTAGTTATGAATCCTAAGCTTAAACAGACTGGATTGATTAATTTTACAGGAAGTATGTTGTCCTTAGCACCTATTGTTTATAAATTATTATACCCGTTTATATATTTGTTTAATAATCGTATGGGAATATACGAATATAAGCGGAATCTGTGATATGACTCATAATATATGAGGTGAATATGAGTAAAAAGCAAACACCTATGATGGAGCAGTATTTAGATATTAAATCTAGATACTCTGAAGAATTATTGTTCTTTCGATTAGGTGATTTTTATGAATTATTTAATGAGGATGCTTTAGTCGCATCACGTGAACTTAATATTACCTTAACAGGTCGTCCTACAGGAGATGAGGAACGCACACCGATGTGTGGCGTTCCTTTTCATGCGGCTGAAAGCTACATAGAAACGCTTGTAAAAAAAGGATATAAAGTTGCTATCTGTGAACAACTAGAAGATCCTAAAGCAGTTAAAGGCATTGTTAAGCGCGATGTCATTAAAGTTGTTACTCCTGGTACAGTGATGACAGAAAATGGTAACGATGCACGGTCAAATAACTTTTTATCATTATTTTATATGGTAAAAGATACGTGGATTCTTGTGTTTTCTGATGTATCTACAGGGGAAGTTATTTGGCACCGCATTACTGATTGTGAAAAACGCAGTGATATGTACGATGCACTCAGCATGTATAGACCAAGTGAAATCATATTGCCTGAAGGAACGATATTACCGCAAGATATTCAGGATTTTATTGAAAATCAATTTAGTAATGTCGTATTTTCTCCTTTTTCTACATACTATACACAACGTGAAGTAGCTGAAAAAGCTGTAACTCATTTCGGTGATTTAGGCCTTATGGAAGAGGATGTATGGGAAGCATTAGGTTATATGCTTTTATATTTAGAGGATATCATTAAATCTGAAATTTCTCATATTAACTATGTACATCAATTAAGTGTAGGTAATCGCCTTATTCTTGATACATCTTCTTTGCGGCACCTTGAAATTACTCATAATTTACGCGATGGTGGACAAAAAGGTACTTTACTGGATGTACTAGATCGTACGTTGACACCAATGGGGGCACGCCTTTTAAAACAATGGCTTGAAAGTCCATTAACTGATATAAATCAAATACAACGTCGTCAAGCAGCCGTTTCAGAACTTATTACACGCGGTGCTGAACGTTCTCATATTCGTAACTTTTTAGATTGTATTTACGATTTTGAACGCATCGTTGGTCGTGTTGAAACCGGATCTGTGTCTCCCAGAGATTTAACGGCTCTTCGTGAGTCATTAGCAGTTCTACCTGATATTAAGAATGTATTAGGTACATGTTCAAGTCTAGCTTTAACATCTATTAATGAGCGCATGCAAGATCATAAAGATATTTATGACTTATTATGTCGAGCTATTGCAGAGCAACCAGCGTTGACATTAAAAGACGGTCGTGTTATTAAAGATGGATTTAATGCTGATTTAGATGAGCTACGTTCTTTAGCGACTAATAGCGAGCAATGGCTTGCTAAGATGGAAGCGGATATTAAAGAAGCTACAGGGCTTTCAAAAATTAAGACTGGTTACAATAAAGTGTTTGGTTACTATTTCGAGGTATCCCATAGTAAATCAGAACAAGTACCAGACTATTTCATACGAAAACAAACCCTGGCCAATGCTGAACGCTATATTACGCCTGAGTTAAAAGAGTTTGAAATTAAAATTCTCAGCGCAAAAGATAAAATCATCGCTTTAGAGCACGAACTATATCAACAATTGCGTAATGATATTAAACTCGTTATCAAAGATGTGCAAGAAACGGCTCGTGCTCTTGCAGACCTTGATGTATTATGCTCATTAGCATTAGTTGGATACGAAGAAAACTATATTTGTCCAACTATTGTGATGAATGGTCAAATCAATATTCGTGATGGTCGTCATCCTGTTATTGAAAAGTTCTTAAAACGTGAGGTATTCGTACCAAATGATATCGTTTTAAATCATGATGAAGAAGAATTTTTACTCATTACAGGCCCTAATATGGCAGGTAAATCTACTTACATGCGTCAAGCGGCTATCTTAATGATTATGGCACAGATTGGTTCCTTTATCCCTGCTCGTGAAGCGTCTATCTCACCTGTGGATCGTATTTTTACACGTGTCGGTGCTAGCGACGATATTTCTACTGGTCAAAGCACGTTCATGGTAGAAATGAAAGAGGTAGCGTATATTTTAGAAAATGCTACTCATAATAGTTTAATTATTCTCGATGAAATTGGTCGGGGTACGAGTACCTTTGATGGTTTGAGTATCGCACAAGCCGTAGTGGAACATATTTGTAAGCACATTCATAGCAAGACTTTATTTGCAACGCACTACCATGAATTGATTTGCTTAGAAGAAAGCTATAGTAAATTAAAAAATTATACCGTTGCAGTTAAAGAAAAAGGGAAAGATGTTGCTTTCTTGCGTCGTATCATTAAAGGTGGTGCAGATCGCAGTTATGGTATCCATGTTGCCAGACTGGCGGGCCTACCTAACTCTGTATTAAAACGAGCTGAAGTGATTTTAGAATCCTTGGAAGATCAAAGTCATGATGCAAGTGACTTAAATAATCGAGTTATGGGTGCTCAACTTACTAATGTGGCAAAACCAGCGGTTAAGCAAGTTAGTGATTCTCCACTAGGCAATTTATTTACCCATTCCGTAGTAGATAGCTTACTGGAAGTCGATGTAATGAGCATGACTCCAATTGAAGCATTAAATAAATTATATGAACTACAAGAGGAGGCTCGTAAAGGAGGCGGGAAATAATGGCAACCATTCACGTATTGGATGAAACGACAATCAATAAGATAGCTGCCGGTGAAGTCGTTGAACGTCCCGCATCAGTTATTAAAGAGCTCATTGAAAACTCTATTGATGCGTCTGCCACTAATATTGAGGTTGAAATTGGTGAAGGCGGTGTGGCCTATATGCGGATTACTGATAATGGTATCGGTATGACGGAGGAAGATGCTCGCTTGGCGATTCTACGTCATGCAACCTCTAAAATTCAACAAGTAGAGGACCTCTTTGATATTGCGTCCCTAGGCTTCCGTGGGGAGGCTTTGGCTAGTATTGCCTCTGTATCTCATTTCTCTTTGACTACTCGTAAAGCAGACTCTGATTTGGGGACTCGTATTACTGTTGATGGCGGCACTTTTACCGATTGCATTCCTTATGGTGCGGCACCTGGTACAACTATCGAAATTAAAGATTTATTTTATAATACGCCGGCTCGTCGTAAATTCTTAAAAACGGAGCGTACAGAAGCCTCTAAAATTCAAGATATTGTAGGGAAATTAGCTCTAAGTAATCCACATATTTCTTTTAAGCTTATCATAGATGATCGGGTAGCTATTATCACACCAGGAAATGGCGATATTAGTGATACTGTAGCTGCGCTATATGGATATAAAACCAAAGATGATATTTTTACTGTTGCTTATGAAAGTGATTCTATCTATATCGATGGCGTAGTGAGTAAGCCCACACTTCTTAAAAGTACAAGGATATGGCAGACCATTATCGTCAATAATCGCGTGATTTCTGATAAAACCATAATGAAGGCTATCGATAATGCATACCATGCACTATTGCCGAAAAATGGTCATCCTTTAGTGGTACTAAATATTACTGTGCCTGCGAGAATGGTTGATATAAACGTACATCCTCGCAAGAGTGAAGTTAAATTCTCAGATGATAAGATTATATTTAAAGCCGTATATCACGGTATCTTAAATGCTTTAAATAATCCACTCCATGAGAGATACGAACGAGAGTCATCATCTTATATGACTGGTACAGTTGCTAACATATCCGATAAATATGGTAATGATATTGCTAGTAATAGTAATAGTAATAGTAATAGTGATATTAAGAATTTTAGTTCTAATAGTACATTCTTAGCTGGTAATACTACTTATGATTCTTATCAAGCACCTACTGTTGTACACGATTCGATGCAGTCAGCTGAACATATAGCAACAGCTATAGATTATGATAAGGTTTTTGGTGGACGCCGTACAAAAGGCTATGAAGTCATGCGCGGTGAAACTTCGCAGTTTGTGGAAAATCTTAAAACAAAGGGGTATACACCACCTGCACCTAAGGCTACTTATGAACAATCCTCTTTTGTAGATGAAAGTTTTGAAGCTGTTCCTACTGCATACACTAGTTATACTTCGGAAGATGTAGAGAAGTTTAAATCCTTGTCTCACGATATTCGTAACGAAGAGATAGAAGAACGTACAATTCAAAACTCGGGCTTTTTACCAATGGGTCAAGTTGCATCTTGTTATATATTAGCTAAAAAAGGTGATGATCTATATATCATAGATCAACATGCTGCACATGAGCGTGTGCGTTATGATAAGTTGTGTAAGTCTTCTGAATCGATTCCTATGCAATCTATTTTGGTTCCTCAGTATAGTGAGGCCACAAATGATGAAATGAATTTAGTAGAGGAAGAACGAGAAACATTACTTGATCTTGGCTTTGATGTAGAGTTAGGTGGTCCTACTAAGATAAAATTAGTAGGGGCTCCAGTAGATTTAGTAGAGTCAAAAGCATTTGAAATTCTGCAATATATATTCTCTTACTTACATGATCATCAACAGCCTACTAAGGCCCAATTACGACATGAAATGTTAGCTTATGCATCTTGTAGAGGGGCCATCAAGGCAGGTCATAATTTAAATATGTATCAAATGACTACCTTAATTGAGGACTTATTTAGTACCGAAAAACCATATGTATGTCCTCATGGTCGTCCTACGATTATCAAATTTACACCTGATGAATTAGGTAAATTATTCTTACGGTCTTAATATGAATATATTAACTACAGCTCAAAAATCTAATGAGGCCATTCAAGAGGAAGCCAAAGCTTTGGCTTCCTCTATGCATATGGCCTATATAAAAAGAGGAAAATTATCTATACCAGCATTATTTAATGCTCATCCATGTGATTTTATTGCTGTTCTTTCTGGTAATGGCTTAACTATTCATTTTCCTGATAATCAGCAACATAGCTTTCATTTATCCATGGCTCAATTACGTATACTACGTTTGCAACGTGGAGAAGGAGATCATTTAATTAATGCTGTTCAGACAATACTAAGTACTAATGAAATAACTGATAAAGAAGAATTTTCGTTTCTTGATTGTACAATTGGTCTTGGTAGTGACAGTATCGTCATGAGCTATGCTTTTCCTCAGGCTAAAATAAAAGGTCTAGAAGGTTCTCTATCTATATGGCTTGCCACATCTTATGGTTTAGCTCATTATTCGCATAATGTGAAAAGTGTGACGGACGCATTACGTCGTATTGAGGTGAGTTATGATACCTTTGAAAACTATGTACCTAATCTACCAGATGAAAGTATAGATATTATTTATTTTGATCCTATGTTTGAGGTCCCTGTAGAGGATAGTCCTCAATTTAAACCACTTCGTGGACATACTGTGGAAAGTCGTATTGATGATAAAATTATGGAGGAAGCTATGCGTGTTGCCTCTTATGGTGTTATTATTAAAGAACGACCATTTAGTTCTGTCTTTCAGAAATATCCACCTCACCAATGGGTAGGGGGAAAATATAGCCGTATAGGTTATGGAGTATATATGAAGGAGTTATTGTGAATCCCTTAATTACCATCGTTGGACCTACTGCGGTAGGCAAAACAGATCTTACCTTGGACTTAGCAGAACATCTGCATGCTGAGGTTATTTCTGGTGATGCTTATCAGGTTTATAAACAACTCAATATTGGTACCGCTAAACCATCGGTGGATGAACTTAATCGGGTGAAACATCATCTCATCGATATACTGGAACCAAATGATTCATATTCGGTATCTATTTTTCAAGATCAAGCTAAAGAAATAATTGAAAGATTAAAAGATAGAAATATTCTTCCTATTCTGTCTGGTGGTACAGGCCTGTATGTCCAATCATTATTGGAGAACTACAACTTTAATGATGTTAAACCTGACGAATATTTGCGAGCAGAACTCGATGAGCTCTATAGTACAAAAGGTATTGAAGGCTTACGAAACTATGCTTTCACATTAGGTAAAGAGCATAATATAGAGATACAATATAGCGATAAACATCGTTTGTATCGAGCTATTGAGATATTGCATCATGGTGATGTAGATTCGTTGCGAAATCAGACAAAAGATGGTGTATCCTATAAAGGACCTGTTATCGGTCTCATAAGAGATCGTGATAAATTATATGAACGTATTAATTTACGCGTTGATATGATGTTTGATGCAGGTTTGATTGAAGAGGTGGAACAACTCATAAAATCTGGAGTGAATCCAGATTGCCAAGCTTTTAAAGGTATTGGCTATAAAGAGGTTGTAGACTATATAAATGGCAATATAACATTAGATGAGTGTCGTGACTTAATTAAGAAGAATACACGTCACTTTGCTAAGCGCCAAATTACATGGTATAAACGTATGCCATATATAGAATGGATACATATTGATATCAATACATCTAAAGATTTTATATTTAATAAAGCTATGGATTTAATCCGTAGAGAAGGAATAGCATGACATTAGAAGAAATACGCAGTAAAGCCCTTGAAATGGCTGAACCTGAATTCAAAAAGTTTGAACCTATTGCATTGGAAAATACAAAAAAGGTATTAGAAGCATTTAAAGAGTGCCAAGTATCTGATTATCATTTTACGAGCACAACTGGTTATGGTTATAACGATGTAGGCCGTGAGAAATTAGATGAAGTATTTGCCTATGTATTTAAAGGTGAAAAGGCTATTGTACGGCCGCACTTTGTTTCTGGTACACATGCATTAGCAACGACGTTAATTTCTTTGATGGGCAATGGTTCTAAAGGTACTGAATTTATTTATGCTGTTGGGGCTCCTTACGATACGATGCAATCTGTTATCGGTTCATCTCGTGAAGTGCGTGGTTCTTTAGTAGAAAAAGGCTTTACCTATACTGAGGTACCATTGAAAGATAATACTTATGATGTTGAAGCTATTGCTAACGCTGTTAACGATAATACGCGGGTAGTAGTCATTCAACGGTCTCGAGGCTATAGCACACGTGAACCTTTATCTATTGCAGATATTAAGGTTATTGTAGATGCTGTAAAAGCTAAAAATTCTAAAACGATTTGTTTCGTAGATAATTGTTACGGTGAATTTACAGAGCTGCAAGAACCATTAGAAGCTGGTGCTGACATTATGGCTGGCTCTCTCATTAAAAATGCAGGTGGCGGTTTAGCACCAACTGGTGGTTATATTGTTGGTAGAGAAAACCTTGTAGAGGATGCAGCATATCAATTGACAGCTCCTGGACTTGGTGATCATATGGGTTCATATGCTCCTGGTTATCGCTTGTTCTTCCAAGGTTTATTTATGGCACCTCACGTAGTATTACAAGCTCTTAAAGGTGCTGTATATACGGCTGCTGTAGGTGAGTTACTAGGCTATGATGTATTCCCTAAGGTAAATGCTGATCGCTATGACTTGATTCAAGCTATTAATCTGAAAAATGGGGAAGAAATGGAGCATTTCTGTGTAGGTATGCAAGCCTATTCTCCTGTAGATGCTCACGTACATCCTATTCCTGGGGATATGCCTGGGTACGAAGATAAAATCATCATGGCTGGTGGTACCTTTGTACAAGGTTCCTCTATTGAACTCAGTGCCGATGGTCCTATACGCCCACCATATACAATTTTCATGCAGGGTGGCCTAGTGTTTGAACATTCCATGCTTGGTATTTTAGGAGCTGCTGAAGAACTATTAAAACATAGATAATATTTAGAATCTCTTTCTTTTGTGAAAGGGATTCTTTTTATTTCAAATCTTTTCAATATACCTATTTCTAGGCTATAATATAAGTTGCTATAATTTTATAGCAATACTACTCGGACTTTTACACCGAACTAGTGTTTTACACGTCAGGCTTTCACCCTGATTAGTTTTATGATCAAGAGATCATTAAAAGGAGAAAGTATGGAAAAAGTTATCGCTGTAGCTATGAGTGGCGGCGTAGACAGTTCTTTAACTGCTGCAATGCTATTAAAACAAGGCTATAAAGTATTTGGTATTACCCTATGGTTATGGGTGAGTGGTACGCCCTATGATGAGGTGCCTCTTGCCGTAACTGATGCTAAGAAGATGTGTGATTTTCTTGGTATCGAGCATCATGTTATCGATGCTCGTGATGTATTCTATGAAAACGTAGTAGATTACTTTGTAAAAGAATATGCCTATGGTCGTACGCCAAATCCTTGTGTATTTTGTAACAAGAACATCAAGTTTGACTTGATGCTCAATCGTGCTCTTGAATTAGGTGCCACACATATGGTAACTGGTCATTATGCACAAGTAAATTATAATGAAGAAACAGGTCTATATGAGTTACATAAAGGTGTTGATCCTACAAAAGACCAAAGTTATGTTATGTACAATATGAACCAACGTATTTTGAGTCATCTTATGTTCCCTTTAGGTGGTCAATGTAAGACTGAAACACGTAAATTAGCTGCTGAATATGATTTGCCAGTCGCTAAAAAACCAGATAGTGTAGATATTTGTTTCTTGCCTCATGGGAATTATCAAAAGCTTGTGGTAGAAGAAATGAAGGGTAAGCCAGAGTCTGGTAATATCGTTACCGAAGATGGTGAGGTATTAGGTAAGCACAACGGCTTATTTAATTATACGATTGGTCAACGTAAAGGCCTTGGTATTGCTTATAAACACCCTTTATATGTTATTGGATTTAATGGGGATCGTAATGAGGTCATCGTGGGTCCTAATGAACGTCTCTTTACAAATCGTATGATTTGTAAGTTCTATAACTTCTTAGATGATACAATTCATAAGGAATTGAAGGCAGAAGGCAAAATTCGCTATGCAGCTAACCCTTCTCCTTGCACAGCACGTATTTTAGATGACGATACAATGGAGGTTATTTTTGAAGAACCACAACGGGCTATTACCCCAGGTCAATCTGTAGCCTTTTATAATGGCACTCAATTATTGGGAGGTGCTGTTATCGATCGCGTATGTTAGAAAGGAGAATGCAAGTTCTTTGAACTTGTTCACATAGTATGTCAACGAAAAAGATTCGAAACTTCTGTATTATAGCCCATATTGACCATGGTAAATCAACCATTGCCGATAGATTAATTGAATATACTGGCACATTACAAAAACGTGAAATGGAGGCTCAAGTTTTGGACTCCATGGACCTTGAACGTGAACGAGGCATTACTATTAAAGCACAATCTGTTCGCATTTTGTACAAAGCTCAAGACGGTGAAGAATACACTTTGAATCTCATCGATACTCCGGGCCATGTCGATTTCAGCTATGAAGTATCTCGTTCTCTTGCAGCCTGTGAAGGGGCATTACTTGTTGTTGATGCTGCTCAAGGTGTGGAAGCACAAACGTTGGCAAATGTATATCTCGCTTTAGAACATGATCTTGAAATCATTCCTGTTATTAACAAGATTGATTTGCCGTCAGCAGATCCTGATCGTGTTAAACAAGAAATTGAAGATATTATTGGTTTAGACGCATCTGATTCTATATTATGCTCTGCCAAATCAGGTATCGGTATTCCTGATATTTTAGAAGCTATTGTAAATAAAGTTCCTGCACCACCAGATAAATCTGATGAGCCAACAAGAGCCTTGATTTTTGATAGCCGTTTTGATGCGTACAAAGGTGCTATTGCCTATGTCCGTGTAAAAGAAGGGTCCATAAAAGCAAAAGATACAATTCGCATGATGCATGATAAAAAGGACTTTGATGTTACAGAACTCGGTATTTTTACTCCAAATCTTGTACCTGTGCAAGAATTACCATGTGGCTCAGTAGGTTGTATTGCAGCTAGCATCAAAAATGTAAAAGATTGCCATGTAGGCGATACTGTAACATTAGCTAATAATCCTGCATCAGAACCATTGCCTGGTTATCGTAAGGCTGTATCTATGGTGTACTGTGGCCTTTACCCAACAGAGTCTAAAGATTATGAAAACCTTCGGGATGCATTAGAAAAGTTACAGCTTAATGATGCTGCCTTAGAATATGAAGCAGAAACATCATTGGCATTGGGCTTTGGTTTCCGTTGTGGGTTTCTCGGTCTTTTGCATATGGACGTAATTCAAGAACGTTTAGAACGTGAATATAACTTGACGCTTATTACGACGGCTCCATCGGTAAATTACAAAGTGTACAAAACAAATGGGGAAATGCTCGAAGTCGATAATCCAGCTAAATTACCACCTCCAACAGAAATTGATTACATTGAAGAGCCTTATGTAAAGGCGACTACAATTGTACCTAAAGATTTTGTTGGTACTATCATGGAATTATCTCAAGATAAACGCGGTGAATATCAATCTATGGAATATTTGGATGAAACACGCGTATCTGTCGTTTATCACTTGCCATTGAGTGAAATCATTTATGATTACTTTGATAAATTAAAATCTGCTACAAAGGGGTATGCATCTCTTGACTACGAATTGATTGGATATAAACAATCTCCAATGGTTAAGATGGATATTCTCTTAAATGGTGATCCTGTAGATGCATTGTCCATTATTGTACACAAGGACCGTGCAGCTACACGTGGACGTGCATTAGCTGAGAAATTGAAAGAATTGATTCCTCGTCAAATGTTTGAAATTCCAATTCAAGCGGCGGTAGGTACAAAAATTGTGGCTCGTGAAACTGTAAAAGCTTGGCGTAAGGACGTTTTGGCAAAATGTTACGGTGGTGATATTTCTCGTAAGCGTAAATTACTTGAAAAACAAAAAGCCGGTAAGAAACGCATGAAGTCCGTCGGTTCCGTAGAGATCCCGCAAGAAGCATTCATGGCGATTCTCAAGGTTGAGGACTAATAAAATGAAAACAGATTCTGATATTCTGAATCTGTCTACACTGAGGGATATGGGGTTGTATGTCCATATCCCTTTTTGTAAACAGAAATGTATGTATTGTGATTTTCCTGCTTATCAAAATTTACAAGATTATTACGAAACCTATGTATATGCTTTAGTTCAAGAAATTGATTTATGGGTCTCTGAACATCCAGAGTCTACATCTAAAGCTATTGATACAATTTATTTTGGTGGAGGTACGCCTACAGAATTATCGATTCAACAACTACAGATGATTCTTGATAAAATTAAAAATACTTTTACAATTACTGACGATTGTCATATGACTATTGAATCGAATCCTGGGGAAGTAAATTTACATTATTTAACGAAATTAGTTAAACTTGGTTTTAATCGTATTAGCTTTGGTGTTCAAACATTTGACGATAAGTTGCTTACCATGCTTCATCGTAGTCACAACGGAGAACAGGCAAAACAAGCCGTTTATGATGCTAAAGAGGCGGGCTTTACTGATATCAATATTGATTTGATTTATGGTTTGCCACGACAAACATTAGAGGATATTCAATATAATTTAGATATTGTAAAAGACTTACCGATTAATCATATTTCAACGTATGGACTTCAAGTTGAGGTAGGAACGTATCTATATCATTTAGTACAAAAGAACCTTATTTCTATTCCTAGTGAAACCATTGATGAATCCATGTATGACATGATGATGGACGGATTAAAAGCTTTAGGCTTTGAACGATATGAGATTTCAAATTTCGCCAAGACTAATTCCTATAGCCGTCATAATTTAAAATATTGGCACTATGTAGATTATTTAGGCTTTGGTGCTGGTGCTCATTCCTTCTATGACGGAGTACGCCGTAGTAATAATCGTAATGTAATGCCCTATATACAATCCGTTGACAGATATATTATGCCTACTATTGATACGGAGACGATTACTTTAGAGCGAGCTCAAGAGGATTTTTGCTTTTTAGCTCTTCGCACTAAATGGGGCCTTGATGAGCGAAAATTTGAAGATAAATTTGGCGTATCTGTCCATAATTTATTTGGTACTACTTTAGAGGATTTAGTTAGTAAGGATCTATTAGAATATCAAAGTGGAAGTTATCATTTAACCGCTGAAGGTGCCAAGCATGGAAACTATGTATTTAGTCAATTTATTCGTGAGTAATTTCTCACAGTTTCTCAAAATCTAATATGTTAGTATAAATAGGATGATGATGAATAAGCATGCTAGATTTGAGGAGGAACGATGAAGACATCTGTAATATTACACGGTTTACATAATGAATTTACTTTAGATCAAATGAAAGCATGCATAGAACTTGCTGAAAAATATGGCGGATCCTTTCGTCATGTTGTAACAGGTATACAAATTACAGGTATTGAAAAAGATGATAAGGAACAGCTAATTTCTGAATTGCCTGATGGCGTGACAACTGTTATTCATAGAGGTGTTAATTCCTTAATTGCCTGTGTAGGTAAAGGCCATTGTAAAAATGGACAAATGGAAACTAAAGAATTGGCTGATTATGTAGAGAGAAAACACTACGGCCGAAAAACATCTCATAAGTGCAAGATTGGCATCAGTGGATGTGGACGTAACTGCCCTGATGCGATGGTGAAAGATATTGCTTTTATTGGTACATCGCAAGGTTTTATGTTGGCTGTTGGCGGTAATACAGGCATGAGACCAGAAGCAGGAAAAATTTTAGCAAGAAAACTAACTATTGAGCAATCTAAAAAAGCTGTAGACATTTTGATTGATTGGTATGCGGAACATGGGGAACCTCGTGAACGTATGGGACAATTGTTAGAACGACTTGGTAATCCATTAGAAGGTGTAGAACTATAAATTATTATATTTCTAGTACTTATTGATTTATGATTTTAGTCTGTAAATAGTTAGGGCCCAAAAAGTATTCTAACTAAGAGTCCATTAACAATAGAATTACAATAAAATTATTACAAATATAAACACTTATACTATTTCAGGTTTTAATAATAGAAATTTTATTAGACCAACATATTCTAATCTTTAAATTTTGGGATATGTCATAAATGTAGATAGTATAAGTGTTTTTTTATTTTTGTACTTTGATTTTTTGACCAATTAATTAAAAATATTGAATTGTCTTTTTGACTAAATAGATATTATTTGACTTTTTAAGGATTTTTCTGCTTGACATTTTTTTTGAATATGATAATATTATACATGCGATTAGCACTCAAAGTTTATGAGTGCTAACAAGAGGTGTCATTATGGATGAAAGAAAACAGCGCATCTTGCGAGCCATAATTGAAGACTATGTTAAGTCCGCAGAACCTGTAGGATCTCGAACGATTGCTAAAAATTATGATCTTGGCATCAGTCCTGCTACGGTGCGGAACGAAATGTCCGATTTAGAGGAATTAGGCTATTTAGAGCAACCTCATACATCGGCTGGACGTATTCCTTCAGCTAAGGGCTATCGCTTATATGTTGATTCTATGCTGAGTCGACAACCTGTTCCATTACAGGATGCTGAAAAAATTGAAATGTTATGGAAACGTTCCAATGGATCAACGAGTGAACTCTTTCTCAATATGGCTAAACTACTTTCACAGGTAAGTCATAGCATGAGTTTATTCTTAGCACCAGCCCATGATAGAGCATTAATCAAATACATTCATGTATTACCGCTAGATAGTCATCAAGCCATTATGGTAGTTATTACTGAAACAGGAGCACTCGATAATGAATTGATGTACTTTGGTGAAAGCGTTTCACCAGAGCTTTTACAGAGTCTAGCCATACAATTTAGCAATGCACTACAGAATGTAAGTATTGGTCATGTAACGGCTGAGGCTTTAGGATCTATATTGGTCCATATGGAAGGACCGCAGGGAATTTTATTAATCCTTTCGGAGACATTATTACGAGCTATTAATAAACGTAAGTTGTTCTATTCGGTAGGTACCACAGAGTTGTTAAATCAACCAGAGTTTAAGTCTGTTGAGAAGGTACAACCCTTGCTTTCCTTAGTGGAAGAACAAAATCAATTAGGACAGTTATTAAAAGATGATTCTCCAACACCTGTTAAGGTCAAGATTGGTATTGAGAATGAAACTGAAGCGCTACATTCAATGAGTGTGGTACAAGCTGATTTTACGAATCAAGATCAGCCTATCGGAACTCTTGCTATTCTTGGTCCAACGCGGATGGAATACGGACGTATCATCGGCATGTTGTCCCATATGAAACATATAATGGAAACTATGGTAAAAGAACAAAACAGAAAGGGCAAATAATGGCTGAAGAACAAGACATTAAACAAGAAACAGTGGAGGAAACAGAGGATACTACGAATGTAGAGGAACCAACTGTTGAAAAAACTGAAGAAGCTGTGGCTGATGCTGCTCAAGTGTTAGAAGAACTTAAAGCCGACTTTGATAATCGCTATAAACGGTTACAAGCGGACTTTGAAAATTTCAAACGTCGTACTAACCAGGAAAAAGAGCAACTTGCTGGATATGTAAAAGGGGATGTATTAACGGACCTTCTTCCTGTATTGGATAACTTTGAACGGGCCGTTCAAAGTCCTGCAGAAGGGGAAGCAAAAGTATTCCTCGATGGATTCATTATGATTCATCAAAATTTGATGGCTATGTTATCTAAACATGGTTTAGCTGTTATTGAAGCTATGGGTCAACCATTTGATCCAAATTTCCATCAAGCGATTATGCGTGTACCGTCAGATGAATATGAATCCGATACGGTGTGTGAAGTTTTGCAAACTGGCTATACTGTTGATGGTCGTTGTATACGTCCAGCAATGGTAAAAGTTGTTGAATAGATTATAAAGTTTTAGGAGGTATATATTATGGCAAAGGTAATTGGTATTGATTTAGGGACAACAAACTCTTGTGTTGCTGTTATGGAAGGCGGCGAACCTACGGTTATTACAAATCAAGAAGGTGCACGTACAACTCCTTCCGTTGTTGGGTTTGCAAAAAATGGAGAACGTTTAGTTGGTCAATTGGCTAAACGTCAAGCTGTATCTAACCCAGAAAATACAATCATTTCTATTAAACGTCACATGGGTACAGACTACAAAGTAACTGTAGAAGGTAAATCTTATACTCCTCAAGAAATTTCTGCAATGATTCTTCAAAAAATCAAAGCTGATGCAGAAGCTTACTTGGGCGAACCTGTAAAACAAGCTGTTATTACAGTTCCTGCATACTTTACAGATGCTCAACGTCAAGCTACAAAAGACGCAGGTGCCATTGCAGGTCTTGAAGTACTTCGTATCATCAACGAACCTACAGCAGCTGCTCTTGCATATGGTGTAGATAAAGATGAAGATGGTAAAGTTCTTGTATTTGACCTTGGTGGTGGTACATTCGACGTATCTATCCTTGAACTTGGTGACGGTGTATTTGAAGTATTAGCAACATCTGGTAATAACCACCTTGGTGGGGATGACTTCGACCAACGCATTATGAACTACCTTATTGAAGAGTTCAAAAAAGAAACTGGTATCGATTTATCCAATGATAAATTAGCTGATCAACGTTTAAAAGAAGCTGCTGAAAAAGCAAAAATTGAATTGTCTGGCGTAGCTAGCACAAATATCAACTTGCCATTTATCACAGCTGATGCTACTGGTCCTAAACATTTGGATGTAACATTGACTCGTGCTAAATTTGAAGAATTAACTGCTGATTTGGTACAAGCTACTATAGAACCTACTCGTAAAGCTATGAGTGATGCTGGTTTATCTGCATCCGATATTGATAAAGTATTGTTAGTTGGTGGTTCTAGTCGTATCCCAGCTGTACAAGAAGCTATTAAAAAAGTATTGGGTAAGGAACCAACAAAAAACGTTAACCCTGATGAATGTGTAGCTATCGGTGCTGCTATTCAAGGTGGCGTATTAGTAGGTGAAGTAAAAGACGTATTGTTACTTGACGTAACTCCATTGTCTCTTGGTATCGAAACAATGGGCGGTGTATTCACACGTATTATTGATCGTAATACTACAATTCCTACATCTAAATCTCAAGTATTCTCCACTGCAGCAGATAATCAACCATCTGTAGATATTCATGTATTGCAAGGTGAACGTGAGTTCGCAGCAGATAATAAAACATTGGGTCGTTTCAACTTGGATGGTATCCCAGCTGCTCCTCGTGGGGTTCCTCAAATCGAAGTAACATTTGACATCGATGCTAATGGTATCGTACATGTAAAAGCTAAAGATTTAGGTACTCAAAAGGAACAAAAGATTACTATTACTTCTTCTAGCGGCTTGAAAGAAGAAGAAATTGATCGCATGGTTAAAGAAGCTGAAGCTCATGCAGCGGAAGATAAAGCTAGAAAAGAAGAATTAGATATTAAAAATAATGCGGACTCCCTAGTATATCAAGCTGAGAAAGCATTGAAAGACCTTGAAGGTAAAGGCGACGCTTCTTTGATGAAAGAAGTAGAAGAAGCGAAAGATAAATTGAAAAAATCTATCGAAGCTGGCAATATCGAAGATATCAAAAAAGATAGTGAAGCTTTGGAACAACCATTACATAAATTAGCAGAACAAATGTATGCAGCAGCTCAACAAGCTCAACAAGCAGCTGGCGGTGCTGAACAAGGTCAACAACAAACAAAAGCTGATGACAATGTTGTTGATGCTGATTACACAGTAGTGGATGATGACAAGAAATAAGAAGGGTTGGTAACGAATGGCACGAGATTATTATGACATCCTAGGGGTTAGTAAAAATGCCTCTCAAGATGAAATCAAAAAAGCCTTCCGTAAAAAGGCACGCCAATACCACCCAGATGTAAATAAAGATAATCCAAAGGAAGCGGAAGCAAAGTTTAAAGAAGCTAACGAAGCTTATGAAGTCTTGTCTGATGAAACTAAAAAAGCTCAATATGACCAATTCGGCCACGACGCCTTCAAACAAGGAGGCGGCGCTGGTGCCGGTGGTTTCCAAGGCGGTTTTGGCGGTTTCGGTGGTCAAGCTGGAGGCTTTGGTGATATCTTTGGCGACATTTTTGGTGGCATGTTTGGTGGTGGACGCCAACAACAAGGCCCTCAAAAAGGTAATGACTTGCGTGAAGATATCGATATTTCCTTTGAAGATGCAGCCTTTGGTAAATCTATGGAAATTGAAGTCCATCGTCATGAAGAATGTGATCACTGTCATGGTACTGGTGGTGAACCAGGCTCTCGTGTCGATACTTGTCCAAACTGTCATGGTTCTGGTCAAGAAGCGGTTATTCAAAATACTCCATTTGGACGTATGCAGTCCGTTCGCACTTGTTCCCGCTGTCATGGTACGGGTAAAAGCATTGAAAAACCTTGCTCAAAGTGCCGTGGTACTGGCGAAATGTTGGCTAAACGGAAGATTTCCATTAAAATTCCAGCTGGTGTAGATAGCGGATCTCGTTTACGTGTAGCCAATGAAGGGGAACCTGGTATTTTAGGCGGTCCTAAAGGGGATCTCTATGTATATATCTTTGTTCGTCCTCACAAGGAATTTGAACGAAATGGTAATGACGTTATTAGCCGTGTAAATATTAGCTTTGCTCAAGCTGCTCTTGGTGCGACTATACAAGTTAACACTTTAGATGGTAAAGTAGAGTTAAAGATTCCGGAAGGTACTCAAACGGGAACGGCATTCCGCGTAAAGGGCAAAGGTATACCATATTTGCGTAACCCTAACCAAAGGGGTGACCAACACATTGTGGTAACCGTCCAAACGCCTAAGAAGTTGACAGACACTCAACGTGAGCTATTGTTACGCTTTGCAAATGAAAGTAATGAAGATGTAAATAACTTACAAGTGAGCAAAAGTCTCTTTGAAAAAATCAAGGACTGTTTGACTAAATGAACAGCTCATGTGAAGGAATGGTTTGTTCCATCACATTCCCTATAAAGGAGCATATATGCAATGGATAGAAGTATCCATTGTCTGTGAAAGAGTAGCCACCGATGAGGTGACTACTCTTTTTGACGATTATGCAGACAATGGAATTATAGAAGAAGATGTTGAAAATCAGCCTAATTTAATAAAATTAACTATGTATGCTGATATATCACTCGATATGAATATGATTAAGGCGGATTTAGTAAAACGGCTTACTGAGGCCAATATCAAGGTTATATCAATAGATACAGATATTTTTGATGAGTCAACTTGGTTAAACTCTTGGCAACAGTATATTGAACCTACAGAAATTTTACCTAACTTAATCATTAAACCAGCATGGCAGGAATACAATAATGTAGATAATAAAATTATTATTGAAATTGATTCAGATATTTCCTTTGGTACCGGGTCTCATGAGACGACACGGACTTGTGCAGAGCTATTAAAATCCTATAGTAAATCTATGGATCTTGATACAGTTACTTGTTTGGATATTGGTACTGGCACAGGTATTCTTTTATTAGTAGCAGCCCATTTAGGTATTAAAAATTTAGTTGGTATAGATATAGAAGAGTATGCTGCAAATCAAGCTAGAATTAACTGTGAGAATAATCATGTATCTGCTGAAATCATTTGTGGTAATTTGGATAGTGATTTCAATGGTACTGCCCAATTAATTTTAGCTAATCTAACAGTGGATCCCCTTAAAATACTATTACCTCAAATTGGTAAGAAACTGGATGATAGGGGCATTTTGATTATTAGTGGCATTATTGATGATCGTTATGATGAAATCATGCCATATATTGAGGCTCATTGGCATATTATTGAGGAGCGCGTTGCAGGGCCTTGGCATACGTTTGCGCTAGAAAAACGATGAAAAAGATTTTTATTCCTACACCATTAGATGAAATAATAGAATTACCAAAAGATGTAACCCATCATGTACTACATGTATTTCGCCATAATATGGAGAAGCCTATAACTGTAACCGGCAGCGACAATCGTTGTGGTACATATCAAATTACAGCAGAAGTAGATGGTAAAGCTCAAGCAAAACTGATTGAATATGTAGAAGGAAATCTAGCATCGTATCGTACTATTCTAGTTCAATCATTATTAAAAGGTGAAAAGCTAGAATGGGTGTTACAAAAGGCGACGGAGTTAAATGTGGATACAATTTATCTTGTGCCCACAGCTAACTGCGTAGCTAAATATGATGAAAAAAAGCTTCAATCAAAAGTAAATCGTTGGGAAAAAATAATGCTAGAAGCAGCTCAACAATGTGGACGAAATCACTTGCCTACACTAGTAGTAGGAGAGACGCTTTTACAAGCATTAGACATTGAATCTGAGGCGTTGAAATTGGTAGCCTATGAAAATGAAGCAGGTCAGACTATCAAAGATGTACTTAAAACTTTACATTCCGATAAGTCTGTAACTGATGTTTTAATTTGTATAGGTCCTGAAGGGGGCTATCAAGAGAAGGAAATCAATGCTATTATAAAATATGGTGGAAAATCAGTATCGCTGGGAAATACAATTTTACGGGCTGAAACTGCTGCTATTGGATCGTTAGCGATGATTCGATATGAATTAGAATTATAAATTAAATAAGAATAGAGAGGTGCAATGAAAACCGTTGCTTTTACAACCTTAGGGTGTCGCGTAAACCAATATGATACAGATGCCATGAAAGGTTTATTTTTACAAAATAATTACGAAGCGGTAGACTTCGATGAAAAAGCTGATATATATGTAATTAATACCTGTTCTGTAACGAATATGGGGGAAAAGAAATCCCGTCAATTAATCCGCAAGGCAAAGCGTCAAAATGAAGATGCCTATGTTATTGTAACTGGTTGTTATGCTCAGCTTGATCCAGATGCGATTGCCGCTATAGATGGTGTTAATCTCGTTATTGGTACAAATAATCGCTCTAAAATTGTTGAATTAGTAGAGCAATTAGAATCTACAGAACGACAAATTAATGCTGTTCGGGATATCATGAAGGAATCTAACTTCGAGGAAATGCCGTTATATGGTAATGAATCTGACAAAGCTCGTGCGTTCATGAAAATTCAAGAAGGTTGTAATAACTATTGCGCCTTTTGTATCATTCCTTATACTCGAGGAAAATTAAAATCTCGTAAAGTTGATGATATTGTACAAGAGGCAAAACGTTTAGTAGATCATGGATTCCATGAAATCGTATTAACTGGTATACATTTGGGTAATTACGGTGTCGAATTACCAGGTCGTCCAACATTAGCTGATGTGGTAAAAGCTTTATTAGAGATTCCTAATTTATACCGCATTCGTTTCGGGTCCATTGAATCCGTAGAGGTTTCTGATGAGTTAGTAGAATTAATGGCTACCAATAAACGTGTTTGTCCTCATTTACATTTACCATTACAAGCTGGTTCTGATCATGTATTAAAGTTGATGAAACGCCATTATACATTACAAGAATATAAAGATTTAATTACAAGTTTACGTTCTCGTATTAAAGATTTATCAATTACAACTGATATTATTGCTGGTTTCCCTCAAGAAACTGATGAAGACTTCGAAGAAACATTGAATACAGTACGTGAAATTGGATTTACGCACATTCATGCCTTCCCATACTCCATTCGTGAGGGTACACCTGCAGCCACCATGGCGGATCAAGTACCAGAAGCTGTTAAGAAGACTCGTGTAGCACTTTTAAATGGCCTTAGCCAATCTGGTTATGAACGATACGCAAAATCTCGCATTGGTAAGCCTGGTGAGATTCTCATCGAAAAGGAAGAGAATGGATACTATATGGGCTTAACAAATGAATATATAAATGGTAAAGTTAAGTCTGATGGGACACGTAAAATTGGTGATCTCGTTGGTGGAACTGTTGTAGGTTTAGAAGATAATTATTTAATTATTGAGTAAGGAGTTAGATTATGAGTGACTGCATTTTTTGCAAAATTATCAATGGTGAAATTCCGTCTAAAAAAGTGTTAGAAAATGATAAATTCTATGCTTTTTATGATATTCAACCTGTAAAAAAAGTTCATGTATTAATCGTACCTAAAAATCACGTGTCTAATATTGCACATCTTAATGAAAAGAATGCAGATTATGTTGAAGGGTTACTGCCATTTGTTCGTGATGTAGCAAAAGAGCTTGGTATCTCTAAAGATGGATATCGCTTGATCTTTAATACTGGCGGAAAAGCCGGTCAAACTGTATTCCATATGCATGCACACCTTTTAGGTGGAGAAGAAATGGGCTGGCCAGAAGCCTAATTTTGAGTATTATGCATTCTTTTTATAATACTCATTAAAAAACCTATAAAATATACTTGAAAATATTGACAACATCTATACCTATACATATAATATTATATGTGCGTATGTAAATTATCAGCACTTCCCGAGATTATTTTTGGAGGGAGGGATATAGATGTCTGAAATCAAAGTCGGTAAAAACGAAACGCTTGAAAGTGCTCTTCGTCGATTCAAACGCTCCTGCCAAAAAGCGGGTGTTTTGTCTGAAGTAAGAAAACGCGAACACTATGAAAAACCAAGCGTAAAAAGAAAGAAAAAATCTGAAGCAGCAAGAAAACGCAAATTCAGAGCATAAGATGATTACCCTAATTCTGCCTTTTCATGGCTTTATGAAATCCAGAATTAGGGTTTCTTTATTATATACATAAGGAGGAAATATGAGTTTAAAAGATCAATTAAAGGAAGATATGAAAGCAGCTATGAAAGCTCGTGAAGAAGGTAAAACAGCGTTATCTGTAATTCGTATGGTCAATAGTGCCATAAAAAATACAGAAATCAATGACAAAATTGAGCTAGATGATGCTGGCATTCTTGGCATTTTAGCTAAAGAAATGAAAACTCGTCAAGATTCCTTAACAGAATTTGAAAAAGCGGGACGTGAGGACTTAATTAGTCATGTAAAAGAAGAAATGGCTGTATTGCAAAAATACTTACCAGAGCAATTGAAAGAAGATGAAATTCGTACAATTGTACAAGAAGCCATTGCTGCATGTGGTGATAACGTAAATATGGGCAATGTTATGAAACATGTAATGCCAAAAACAAAAGGGCGTGCAGATGGTAAGGTTGTCAATAATATTGTTAAAGAATTACTTGGATAATATATAGTGATATCAACGACCATTCTATATACAGTTATTGATTAAAGTTGATAGTATTGGATGTGTTAGATGTAACTTTAAAAGAATAATGAAATTCTATAGAAAGTTATTGACATATATTTTCAACATATGATAATATGAACTCAATAAAATAATTGGTCAACGAAGACTCCACTTTAGATATATAGATTTATATATTTATTTGTTGGAGTCTTTTTCTTTTAGGAGGAACAAATATGTCGACAACTAACGAATTATTATATTACATTCCGGCGGGTCAATATGGGAAAGAAGGCGTTCTTGCATTATTAGAACAACATCCTGAAATCAAGTTCGTATCTCTTGTAGGTATTGACTTAGCAGGTAATGATACTGATGAAAAGATTCCTATGTCAGCATTCTTCGATGACTACGAATCTTTCTTTGAAGGTCGTGCTGTTCAAACAGATGGTTCCTCTGTAGTACTTACAAATATTGCTACATTAAATAATGCTCGTGTAGATATGTGGGGCGATCCAAGTGTAAACTGGTTTGTTGATTACAACTACGAAAATATTGATCCTGTTACAGGATTACCAACTGGTACACTTCGTATTCCTGCATTCTTGATGCATAACTATCGCTATGTAGATTCTCGTTCTATTTTAAAACGCAGCTGCGACTATGTACGTGCTGAATTATTGGCTTTGATTAAAGAACATGGTTTACCTGGTATGCCGCATGTGAAAGCTGATGAAGTTGTAGATATCATTTTCACATCTGCAACAGAACTAGAATTCTGGGTAAAAACTCCATCTAGAACAGTTACCAAAAAAGAATTATCCGTATCCCAAAAATTACAAGAACAATACTGGCAACGTACTCATGGTACAGTTCGCACTGCATTAGAACAAGCTGTTGAACGTCTTGATAGATATGGTATGGTTGCTGAAATGGGTCATAAAGAAGTAGGTGGCGTTAAAGCTAAACTTGATGAAGATGGTCATGAAGCAGTTGTATTAGAACAATTAGAAATCGACTGGAAATTCTCAAATAATCCATTACAAACAGCAGATAATGAATTACAAGCTCGTATCATTGTTCGTGAAGTATTCCGTGAAAATGGTCTTGATGTAACATTTAATGCAAAACCAATAATTGGTGTAGCTGGTTCTGGTGAACATACTCATTTTGGTGTTATGGCTAAATTAAAATCTGGTAAAGTTGTTAACTTATTTAGCCCAGAAGATATGCGTAAAGAATCTGCTAGCTCTTTAGGCATTGGTGCAATTATGGGACTTTTAAAACACTATGAAGCCATTAATCCATTCATTAGCTCTACAACAGATTCTTTAAACCGTTTAAAACCTGGGTTTGAAGCGCCAGTATGTATTGTTACATCTTTAGGTACTGATCCATCTGAACCTAGCCGTAACCGTACAATCCTTTGCGGTTTAATTCGAGATATCGATAATCCTATGGCGACACGTTATGAATTGCGTTCTCCAAATCCTTACACTAATACATATACTGCTTTAGCATTGATCTTTATCTCTGCATTTGATGGTATGAAATATGCCATTACATCTGGTAAAACACAAGCTCAATTGGAAGCAGAGCTTTCCAAAGAAGTAGGTGAAACATCTGATTATCTTGCTACAAATCGTGCATACCGTACTGAAAAAGATGTGTTTGATGATTTCACACAAGAAGAACGTAATCAAATGTTTGGTGTTGCTCCAGCTACTGTATGGGAAAATATAAAGGGTTACCAAAATAATCCTGAATTAGTAGAAACATTGGCTCAAGGCAATGCATTTGCTAAAGATTTAATGGACTCTTTTATTGCGTCCATTCTTAAACGCTGGAAACTAGTATTGGCTAACCGCTTAATCCCAAACAATTTGGATACAGTTCGTAGCATGGTTGCAATTCATACTGACAGCCGAAATAGTGTAGATGATAAACGCTTTGCAGAAGTTAATGACTTACGTTTCTACCTTGCGAAAGATAGTGATGATCGTAAATCCTTATTCACTCGTTTAATTGATGCACTTAATGATGGTGAATATGATTTAGCATCCCAATTACAAATCGAAATGAATGATAAAATGGAAGAATTAGAAGCTAAGTACGCTAACTACGCTAAAAATATTTTCTAAGATGCTAGTTGATAGTGTTAAAATAAAAGAGACTCTACTGATGTGTAGAGTCTCTTTTATGCTATTACGATTTGTTATTAAGAAATTTTTCTACCAGTACTAGGCAACAAACTAGAACTAAAATAGAAATAGACCATAATAACATGTCCAAAGCTGATTCATGATCGATAATTAGTAAACGAACAATGGCGGTAATGCCAATATATAAGAAGAAATCGAGAGGAAAATGGAAGTTATTCTTAAAGTACTTAATTATGAGTGCAATAAATTCAAAGTAGAGAAAGAAGGTAATTATCTCTTCAATCAATAATGAATAAGTACTATAGCCTTGAATATTGGCCCATGCAATAAAACCAAAGTTTACTAAACTATTGATTAAAGCAATGCATAAACCAATGCCAACACCAATAAGTGCAATATTTTTAATGGTTAAAATAAGCTGAGAAATACGAATCCACATACATACTCCAAATAAAATAATAATTTACAATAGGACATATAAAAAGACCGTACACCGTACGGTCTTTTTATCTCTATATTAAGCTATTAGCAAAATCTTAAGATTAGATATCAGCCTTAATAGCTTCTAATGCAGCATCAAAGTTAACTGCTTGAGTTACTTCTGGTACATATTCAACATAAGTTACTTTGTTATCTTTGTTGATTACTACAACGCCACGAGTTAAAAGACGAAGCTCTTCAATCAAGAAACCGTAGTTTTCACCGAAGGAAGCATCTTTGTGGTCAGACAAAGTAATAACTTTATCTACGCCCGCAGCACCACACCAACGTTTTTGAGCAAATGGTAAGTCCATAGAAATTGTCAATACGACTACATCTTCGGAAAGAGCTGTTGCATCTTGGTTGAACCAACGAGTTTGAGCATCACAAACACCTGTATCAAGGGAAGGAACAACGGAGATAACTTTTACTTTACCTTCGAAGTCTTTTAAAGTTTTAGCTTGCAAGTCATTACTCAATACAGTGAAGTCTGGAGCTTGTTGACCTACTTTAATTTCTGGGCCAACTAATGTGATAGGGCCACCTGCAAATGTTACTACGCCAGTACGTTTTTCCATGTTTTATTCCTCCTAAGAGTTTTAATTCTAATTATGTAAGATAAAATTTCTTTATATGCATAGTATAACATTTACATTACTATAAGTAAACTAAAAAATTCGATATAGTATTAATTTAGAAAAAACTTTAAGATTGATTACCATTAAAATTTAAAGAGGTCATTTAACTTATATTGTTTAAATACAACTGCTGCTGTGATAAAAATATTTAATCTAACTGTTATACTTATAGGTGTATTATTGTATTATAAAAAATGTGTATACTATAAAGAGTAAAGTTAACGTAATAAAGTTTGTTGATTTAGCTTTTACAGTATTGATTCAAATTCAATTACAATATAATAATACTAATGATTATATAGGCAATGATTTTAATTAGACTTAATAGAATATATTAGAGAGGACCTATGAAACCAATAGATTTATTTATGCAGTTTTTCCGGCGTGAAGGCTGGATCTATGCCATTGGCTTAACTATGTTGATGGCAATTGATGTGGCTTTTTTATTTGTTCCTCAATTCATTGGCAATGCTATAGATACATTGAGCAATAATAAGGAAGGTTTAGTTACTTATATTTATTATTTTATTTTATTATTTATTATTATCACTATTTTGAAAGTTATTTCACGTAGAACCCTATTAGGATCTATTCGTCGCATGGAGTATCTTTTTCGTGAGATTTTGTGTAGTAAAGCATTACAAGTAAAAACAACGTACTATGAGGCTAATGGACCTGGTAAGGTTATGGCGCTCATGACTAACGATGTAACATCGTTACGTGTTGCCCTTGGTCTAGGTGTAATGATTGTAGTGGATATTATTTTCTATTCCGTTGTGGGCTCCATAATATTAATTCAAAAGATTAATACTGTATTAGCTTTTAAAATTATGACACCTGTATTCTTAATTATTGTGGCTATATTTGTACTAGGCAGAAAGCTACGTACTAAACAACGTAGTGCACAAGCTACTTATAGCGATTTAACAGAGTTTGGACAAGAGTTATTTCAAGGAATGGATGTTATTCGAGCATTTAATCGTGAAAGCATTATATCTAATTCTTTTGAAAAAATAAATAAACTTAATTATAAGAAGAATATGGATGTTGCACTACTAGATGCAATATTAACACCGTTAACAAGGATTGCACCCTTTATCTGTATCAGTATTAGTATTTTTATTTGTGGACATTTAGCTGTAGAAGGTAAAATGACTATAGGCGAATTTGTTACAATCAATTCTTTTATAATGTTAATTGTAGGGCCTTTAATAGGCTTTGGGGGCCTTATTTCTATTGTACAAAAAGGTCTTGCTTCTTTAGATCGTATCATGGATTTCTTGCATTTGCCCATTGAAACAATAGATGATACCGATGAGGTATTGCCACTTGAAGATATTCACATCCGATACTTAGATTTTAATTATGAAAACTCTAAAGGCCATGCATTATCTCAAGTGACAACGACAATACCGAAAGGTTCTTTTATTGGTTTGGTTGGCAAACCTGGTTCTGGTAAAAGTACATTGTTTAAATTGCTTATTGGATTACAAGAATGTCCGAAACAGTCCATTTATTTTGGTAATCAAGATTTAGCTGCTGTTTCTTTATCAAAACTTAGAAACTCAATTGCTTATGTGCCAACACAATCTTACCTTTTAAGTACGACCATTGCAGATAATATTAAATTTGGTAAAATTTTACCTATGCATGAAACTGTAGAGGTTGCGGCACAAAAGGCAGACTTATATAGAGATTTAGGCGATTTGTTAAATGATGATTTACATGAGCTCGCTGAAGAAGGTCATGATTTATCAGGTGGACAAAAGCAGCGAATCAATATGGCTCGCGGCTTTTATAAAAATGCACCATATTTATTGCTAGATGATTGTTTTTCTGCTTTAGATGCAGTAACAGTTACAACTATTTTAAATACATTACATAATGTAAAAGAACAAACAATTTTATGTATTTCACAGCGATTAGAGGTTGTAGAGAAAGCAGATAAAATTCTAGTATTCGATGAGGGGCGTATCGTAGAAGAAGGTACTCATAAAGAATTATTAGCTAACAATGGTTTATACCGCACCTTATATGAAGCGCAGAAAGGAGAGGCCCATCATGAAGAAGCGTAATCTAAGAAATGACTGGGCTCTATTTTCCTATATAACTGCCTACATCAAGCCTTATTTAGGTATTCTATTATTAGCAACGGTTGCGCTAGCAGGAAATTTAGTATTATTACTTTTACGACCGTATATAACAAAGCAAGTCATCGATCTTGGCTTTGCCACTAATGATATCGCTGTTATTGAATACTATGCTCTAATGTATGGACTTACTATAATTGGTAGTGTTTTATTTATTTTTGTAGAGAATTACTTTTTAAAAAGTTTTGGTCAAAAAATAATTTATAATATTCGTAGTATTGTCTTTAAAAAGATTCTTAATAAACCACATGATGAATTCTATAAGTTGCCAATCGGTAATTGGGTAACTCGCATCACTAATGATGTAGAGTCATTACGTACATTATATACAGATGTAATTTTGAATTTAGCTAGTAGCGGTTTGATGATTATTGGTATATTAGGATTTATGTATGCTATTAATGTACCCCTAGCTATTATCATGACAATTTTATTACCTATAATGGGTGGAATTATTTGGGTGTTTCAAAAGTTTTCCCGTAAAGCATTTCGTCAGGTAAGACGCTCTGTAGCTGCATCTAATGCGAGTATCAAGGAACTGTTAAATTATATTGTAATCGTAAAATCCTATGGTGGCGAAAAAGCCATTGAGGAACGTTATAATACTGTTAATAAAGGTTTCTTAGAAGCAGGTCTTTTTGAAGTTACTACATTTTCTATTTTTAGACCACTCGTAGATGGTCTATTCTTTGTTGCGTTAATTGTTATTTTTACAACTACAAATTTAATAGACTCTGTAGCTGACGCTGGTACAGTATTTGCCTTTATCCAATATATGGACCGATTCTTCCAACCATTAAAGGAAATTGCAGATAAATATAACTCACTACAAAGTGCATTAGCTGGTGCTGAAAGATTAGTTCCCTTATTAGAGGAAGAAGAGCGTCAGATGGCTGATGAAGTTCCTGATGAAATTAAACATATAGAGACCATTGAATTTGAGCATGTGTGGTTTTCCTATAATAATAACGATATTTATGCGCTAGAAGACTTTACATTAAATATTAAGGCTGGAGACTTCATAGGGATTGTAGGTCCCTCTGGTAGTGGTAAATCAACACTTTTATCATTGTTGATGGGAGTCTACAAACCAACAAGAGGGGCAATCTATATTAACGGCATAAATATTGCTAAATATGACAGTTCTGTACTTCGTCATTTAATGGGGTATGTTTTTCAGCAAGCTTATCTATTTAAGGGCTCCATTAGAGATAACTTAACACTTTTTGATACATCAATATCCAATGAGGAAATTGTCAATGCAGCAAAACAAGTTAATTTGGATGCTATGATTGAACAACTTCCGGAAGGGTATGATACACCGGTTGGTTATTTAGGCTCCTTATTATCTGATGGACAAAAACAATTATTGGCTTTTGGCCGTACCTTGATTAAAAAAACACCTATTCTATTGCTAGATGAAGCAACGGCTAATATCGATAGTCATACGGAGAAACAAATTCAAGCAAGTATTGAAAGTATTCGAGGTAGTAAAACAATCGTAAGTATTGCTCATCGTCTTTCAACAGTGGAAGATGCCAATAAAATAGTGTATATGGAATATGGTAAAATAATAGAAAAAGGATCTTTTGATGAACTTATCAACTTAAAAGGGGCCTTTTATAATCTATGGAATAATCAACACAGTGGGAGTTAGTATGGAATTTATCCAATCTAAAGATAATAAAACTATTAAGCGAATTATCTCATTAGGGCAGCGTAAAAATCGCCAAAAAAATGGAGAGTACATTGTTGAAGGCATTCGCTCTATTCGAGATATTGCAGCTATGGGTGCAGTAAAAACAATTGTTATACGTGAATCTAAAGCGCAAGATAAAAATATATTAGATTTATTAGACTTAGACACTGTTCAATCTGTACCTAAATATATTGCACAAGATCCAGTGTTTGATAAAGTAGATAATACCGTAAATGGACAAGGTGTAGTTGCTATTGTATCGAAGCCTACATATGATATTGAATCAATTTCTATTGTGGATGGTCTATATATTACTTTAGATGGTGTTCAAGATCCCGGTAATCTAGGTACCATTATTCGTACTGCTGTTGCAGCAGGTGTAAGAGGTATATTTTTGATGAAAGGAACTGTAGACCCTTTTAATGATAAGACTGTACGCAGTACAATGAGTGCCTTACATAAAATACCTTTATATGAAGACATTACCTTATCTATGTTACATGATATTGTAGCCGAGTCTAATATGACTACCTATGTAACAGCTTTAGAACATTCCAATCCTTATCATACTGTAAGTTATGCTAAGCGAACCATGCTAGTATTAGGAAACGAAGGAAATGGTGTAACACCAGAGGTTATGAATCTATGTACAAATCGTATTATGATTCCTATGTATGGTGATATGGAATCCTTAAATGTAAGCGTAGCTGCTGCATTATGTATGTATAAAGTACAAGAACAATTGATGCCTTAGTATATATGATAAAAATTTATGACCTTATAAAAAGTCCTCTACTAGTAAACAAGTAGAGGGCTTTTGTATTGATTTTTTAGTTGTGTATTTGGTAAAATAACATATATCCTTTGTGGGAGAACAAAGTTCTCCCTTTTTTTCATGAAAAGGAAGATAACTATGTCCAAATTAATTGTAAATGCAGACGATTTTGGCCTTCATAGTGCAGTTAATGCTGGTATTATTGATGGTCACCGTAGGGGTATTATTACCAGTACCTCTTTAATGGCAGGAGGAGAAGCTTTTACAGAAGCCGTAAGTATGGCAAAACAAAACCCTAAGTTGGGCATTGGTATTCATATTACCTTGGTGGGTGGGGTCAAACCAGTATGTGATCCATCAGAAGTTTCATCACTTCTCACACCAGAAGGTGTATTTCCAGAGAACTATGTAGAATTTATTAAACGTATTTACTCTGGCAAAATCAATTATAGTGAATTACGTAAAGAGATTCATGCACAAATAGCTCAAATAATGGATACCGGCTTAAGGGTAACTCATATTGATGGACATCAACATTTGCATGTGTTACCAACGGTATTGCCAATTGTGATTGAACAGGCAAAATCCTTTGGTATACATGCTATACGTATACCCGATGAGTCTACTGGTTTTATGAATTATATGTATTCCCCAATTCGATTTCTTGGTAAAGTTGGTTTATCAACGGTTGCGGCTAATGCGCGACCAATCATACGAAATAATTGTATGACTACAACCCAATATTTTTGGGGCATGGTAAATGGAGGTCATATAAATCAGAAATCTCTAATGGGTATCCTAAAAGCGGTAAATAAACATTCTGGTACACATGAATTGATGGTTCACCCAGGTAGTAATAGTAGTATTCTTAGTAAGCTTTATAATTGGGGTTATCATTGGGAAGATGAGTTGCATGCACTCTGTTCCAGTCATACGCGATTATATATAAGTCAACATGATATAGAGCTCATTAATTATGGAGACTTGGTATGAGTAAAATGATGAAGAGAGGCATCTTTATGTTTCTCTTGTTGTTGGCTGTATCAATCGGTATCATTTACTATACTATTGATTTAGATGCATTGAAAGCCATATCATCTTTTAATAGTATTTCCTTATTATTAGCTGTAGTTGCTTTAGTATCAGGTATGTATTTTGATGGATTACGACTTCAAAGGCTCGTAAAAATTGGTGGTTACAAGTTATCGATACGAGCAGTGCTACGAGTTATTTTTAGTAATTATTTTATGGCTATGTTGACACCTGGAGCTAGCGGGGGGGCTGTCGCGCAAGTACTGGTGTTGAGAAGTTATGGCGTACCTATATCTAAAGGTACACCGATTGTATTAATACGTACCGTATTTTCCATTATGTTTTTGGTCATTATGCTGCCATTAGTATTCTTACGAGATGCTATTGAAATTCCATATATCTCTCGTGATATGCTTTTGATTTTTGCCGTGCTTGCTGTTATAGCGGCCTTAGTGGGAACTTATATATTACAGACTAAATATATGCGTCAATTTGTCTATAATCTAGCACAACGATTTAAAGCACATAACACTAAAGATTGGCTTTCTAAATTAGAAACATTAAATCAAGGTCTTGGTTTACTTTATAAACAACCTGTCCAATCTTTAATAGTTTTTATTGAATCTGGTTTGAGTTTATTATGCTTATATTGTATTGCACCCGCTTTAATGTATGCTTTCACACCAGATATTCCTATTATCGATATTTTAGATCGCATGATTTTATTAAATCTTATTTTGTATTTTGCACCAACCCCAGGGGGAACAGGCATTGCAGAAGGTCTATTTGTAGTATTATTTAGTGCCTTTGTACCTAATGGAACAGTGGGCATCATCGCTGTAGGATGGCGTGTTGTGGCTGAATATATGCCATTCTTCATCGGTATGTATGCAGTATTAACATTATATGGACGACAATTCGTTGCCCAAGAAACTTCAAGAGAACAATAAGGGAGTGTGCTCTATGTCTAAACCAAAAAAAGATAAATTTTATCTGGTTCAAGAAGATATTTTACCAGAGGCTATAAAAAAGACGATAAAAGTAAAAGAAATTCTAAAACTAGGTGAGGTTAAAACAATTAACGAAGCAGTTGAAAAAATGGATTTAAGTCGATCTGCGTATTATAAATACAAGGATTATGTTTTTCCATTTTTTGAAATTGCTCAAGGGAAAATTGTTAGTATTTATGTTTCTATGTCAAATGAATCTGGTATGTTATCAAGCGTTTTGAAAGCCATTGCTGAACGTAACGGTAGTATTTTAACGATTAATCAAGATATTCCATTACAAGGCATTGCGAATAGTAGTATTTCTTTTGAAACCAAGGATTTACAAGGTTCATTAGAAGATTTATTGCTAGATATTCGCTCTATGAAGGGTATTATCAAGGTAGAGATTTTAGGCCAAGCATAGGCTAATTAAGAGAGTAGGACGATTATGACCACTATAAAAATTGCTTTATTAGGTTTTGGTACTGTTGCACAAGGTACTTTTAACTTATTGCAAGACAATGCTGAATTAATTAAAAATCGTACAGGTGTCAATGTTGAAATTTCAAAAATTTATGTACGAAATCCAGAAAAATATAGTCATATTACATTACCAGAAACAGCTAAATATGTAACTGATATTGATGAAGTGTTAAAAGACGATTCCATCCAAATGGTAGTGGAATTGATGGGTGGTACAAACTTTGCAAAAAATTGCGTAGAAGGAGCCTTAAAAGCTAAGAAGAATGTGGTAACTGCAAATAAAGACTTACTAGCAGAAGCTGGTCCATACTTATTAGACTTAGCGAGTAAAAATGGGGTAGATCTACGTTTTGAAGCATCTGTTCTAGGTGGTATTCCTATAATCCGCACATTATATGAATCGTTAGCCGGTAATCGTATTACTGAAATCATTGGTATTATGAATGGTACTACAAACTTTATTTTGACTAAAATGTCTGAAGAAGGTTTAAGCTACCAAGATGTATTGAAAGAAGCACAAGATTTAGGATATGCAGAGGCAGATCCTACAGCTGATGTAGAAGGACTTGATGCAGCTCGTAAATTGGCAATCCTTGCATCTATTAGCTTTAACCGTCGTATTTTCTTTGAAGATGTAACTGTAGAAGGTATTACTTGTATTGATACTGAAGATATAAAATTTGGGAAAGAGTTTGGTTACAATATTAAATTATTAGGTATTGCTAAAGAAACTGCTCAAGGATTATCTTTAAATGTATATCCTGCATTTATTCCTACGACACATCCATTAGCATCTGTTCGAGGATCCTACAATGCAATTTATGTTAAGGGCAATGGTATCGATGATGTCATGCTATATGGTCGTGGTGCAGGTAGCTTACCGACAGGTAGTTCTGTAGTATCTGACATAATGGAAGTGGCAAAGAATGTCTCTTATAATGAAACAGGGCGCTTGAAACCGTTCTATTATGATCAAAAAGATATTTATTCTCCAGGTAAAATCCAATCTAGCTACTACTTGCGTTTAGCAGTGGATAATAAAACAGGTGTTCTAGCAAAAATCTCTGCAAAATTAGCAGAACAAAAAATTTCTGTTTTATCCATCGTTCAACGAAATATGGATCCAGAAACTGCAGTTCTTGCCATTGTTACATCTAAATGCCCAAGATCTTATATTTTAAATCTTATAGACTCTTTTAATAGCTTGCGCTCCGTTAAGGCTGTTAATAGTGTTATTCGTATTATGGAAGCTTAATTATGAATACTGTTCGTGTACAAGTACCTGCCACTAGTGCAAACTGTGGCCCAGGTTTTGATTGCTTAGGATTAGCACTAAATCTTTATAATATATTCAGCTTTACACCAGATGAAAATGCTACAGAATATACATATACTTTTGAAGGTTTTGGTGCAGATATTTTACGCGCTGAAGATCCTAAAAAGAATCTAATTGGTTTCGCTATGGATCAAGTTTTTGCTACTGCTCAAGAACCAATTCGATATGGTCATATAACTTCTGAAACCTTGATTCCTCCCTCTCGTGGACTAGGTAGTAGTAGTACGGCTATAGTAGGGGGACTTTTACTGGCGAACGCATTAGTAAAGCATCCACTTTCAAAAGAAGAGTTACTGGTTATAGCAAATCGTATGGAAGGTCATCCAGATAATGTAGCGCCAGCTATTTACGGAAATTTATGTTGTGCTACAGGTTTAAAAAATAAGGTACTAAACACGGTCATTTCTATTCCTCCGGAGCTACATTTTGCTGTTGTAGTACCAGAAGTCATGGTATCTACTGAGTATGCTCGTTCTGTGCTACCAAATCATATTCCATTCAAAGAAGCTGTACAAAATGTAAGTCATGCTTCATTATTTGTAACAAGCTTAATTACGCATCAATTAAGTAATTTATCTGTTGCCTTAGATGACAACTTGCATGTACCTTATCGTAAGACATTGATTCCTCATTGTGATGAAGTTTTTGAAGCCGCAAAAGTTGCTGGAGCTTACGGTGCTACTATCAGTGGATCGGGTTCTACTCTAATTGCATATGTTGATAAAGCTCATGTACAAGAGGTAGCAAAGGCTATGGGGGCTGTATTCACAGTAAATGAGATTGAAAATAAAATATATTGCTTAGAAGCTGATACAACTGGAGCGTTAATTATATAGTTTATGGTATAATTATAGTGTTAGGCATAGTCCATAACAATAATTGGAGGAAACTATGAACAATATAAAAACAACACTTTTGTTAGCTACGCTAACGGCCATTTTAGTGGTTATTGGTGATATGATTGGCGGCAGAAGCGGTATGATTATGATGTTTGTCATATCCATGGGTATGAATTTTATGTCTTATTGGTACAGCGATAAAATCGTTTTAGCCCAATACAATGCTCAACCTGTTACTGCACAGTCTAATCCAAAACTATATGCAATGGTAGAGAAATTGACTAAAAATGGTAATTTACCAATGCCAAGGGTTTATATCATTCCCAGTGAAGTACCGAATGCATTTGCAACAGGTAGAAATCCTAGTCATGCAGCAGTTGCTGTTACAGAAGGTATCCAACGTCTATTAACTGATGAAGAATTAGAAGGTGTGCTTGCACATGAATTAACACATGTTAAGAATCGAGATACATTGATTAGTACAATTGCAGCTATGATGGCTGGTGCTATTTCTATGATAGCCAATATACTTCAATTCACTGCCATATTTGGGCGCTCCGATGATCGAGAAGGCACTAACCCTTTGGCGCTTCTTGGTACGATCATTATTGCACCTATCGCAGCTGGTCTTATTCAGATGAGTATTTCCCGTACTCGTGAGTTTTTAGCTGATGAGGGAGGCGGAGATATGTGTCGCAACCCATTAGCACTGGCTTCTGCACTTGCAAAAATTGACTACTACTCTAAACATGGTGCATTGCCTAATGCAAGTAATGCTACAGCCCATATGTTTATTATTAACCCTATGATGGGAATTGGTGAAAGCTTGAGCAATCTTTTTAGTACACATCCTCGCACGGAAGAACGTATTCAAAAGTTAAAGAAACAAGCTATGAATCCAAAGTATAAAGAAAAGGCAATATTATAATTAGTATCTACTGGAGGGTATCATGCAAGAAACATTAGTTTTAATTAAACCAGATGCAGTTAAACGTCAATTAAGTGGTGAAATCCTTAGCCGTTATGAACGTAAAGGCCTTGTTATTAAAGCATTAAAACTTTTACAAGTACCTCGTGAATTAGCGGAAGAACACTATGCAGAACATAAGGAAAAGCCATTCTTTGGTGAATTAGTTGATTTTATTACATCAGGCCCAGTTCTTGCTTTTGTGTTAGCTGGTGAGAACGCAATTGTATCCGTACGTGCTTTAAACGGAGCAACAAATCCTGTAGATGCTGCCCCTGGTAGTATTCGTGGTGACTATGCCCTAACAATGGATGCTAACGTAGTACATGCTTCTGATTCTCCAGAAGCTGCTGCTCGTGAAATTCATCTTTGGTTCCCTGAATACAAATAATCTCAAGGTTGGTATTATTTAGCTTTTATTTCTACATCCATGTATATCTATAGGAGGTAATCATATGGCAAGTAGTGTTTATACAAAAACAGGTGATGCTGGTACAACTGGTTTATACACGGGAGAACGTGTACAGAAATCATCTTTACGCGTAGAAGCTTATGGTACAATCGATGAATTACAAGCTTTTTTAGGATTGGCTCGCGCTTATGCTGAAAATCCACGTGTTGCTGCTGAATTATACGATATTGAGCGAAACTTATGGACATTAATGGCCGATATTGCAAGTTTAAATACTGCTCCGGTAATTACTGAGCAATATGTAAAGCATTTAGAAAAAGTTATTGATCGCTTTGATGCAAAGTTAGAACCTTTATCTAGTTTTGTCATTCCCGGTGAAAAACAATCTTCTGCTTATTTACATGTAGCTAGAACGATTATTCGACGTGCGGAACGCGCTTTATGGCGAGTATTAGACGCTGGTGAAAGTGTTCACGAATCTAATTTAAAATACTTAAATCGTCTATCCGACCTTTGCTTTATCTTGTGTCGTGTAGAGGAAGAACTTGGGGCTGAATAAACAAAAAAAGCTATGTATTTTACATAGCTTTTTGCTCGTTATAGACCTATTGTGAAATTGTTTGGTTTAAAACATCTTGAGGGCTAGGATAGTAAAAGAAGATATGAGGAATTTCATAACGGAATTTTTCTCTTAATAAATTGGCTAATGTTGTTTCAAAGTTTATAATTTTATCAGCGCCGAAATCAAAGTCTTCAACTAATACTAATAGTTGTGCTTCAACTTGCGGTGCGTTTTCAGGTAAAGCTTCTGGTGGTAGAGGAACATTCACTACTACTCGTGCAGTACCAATATATTTACCTTGTCCGTCATCGATGGCAACACGATATGTATTATCCCATAGCGTAGCCATCATTTTTAGTTTCATATTCATAATTTCCATAGTATCGCTCCTTTGTTATACTTATAATGATACTGAAATTATAAATTCTTGTATAGGTGCATTATGAAATCACAAATTATATTGTGTTCCGGTGGGGCACGCAGTGGAAAAAGTGAATTTGCTGAACGTTTAGCATTGGCTACAAAGGGGCCAAAAGCTTATGTAGCTACGGGCCAAGCTTTTGATGAGGAAATGGTGGATCGCATCAAAAAACATCAAGAGCGACGAGGAAAAATATGGAATAATTTTGAAGTACCTTTACATTTAGCTGATGAATGGGAAAATATCAGTCAATCAGCAGATGTAATTCTTATAGATTGTTTAACCATGTTCACTACCAATCACATGATGGCTTATGGCTCCATTCGTGGTCAAGAAGATGCTAATAGATTAGAACAGACAATACTTTCAGAATTAGACACTTTATTAGACTCGATACAATCATGTGAAGGTAAAACAGTTATATTTGTGACCAATGAAATTGGGTTAGGTATTGTGCCGGATAATAAACTGGCTAGATATTTTAGAGATATTGCTGGTCGTGTGAATCGAGCAGTAGCTTCTGTTGCAGATAAACTCTATTTAACAATTAGTGGTGTTACCATTGAATTGAAATCACAGGAGGTTCATATAAATGGCTAAGAAAATCATGTTTCAAGGAACGAGTTCTAATGTAGGTAAAAGTATTCTTTGTACTGCATTATGCCGTATTTTTTATAGAAAAGGTTTTAAGACCGTTCCTTTTAAAGCACAAAATATGGCCCTCAATTCTTATGTGACAAAATGGGGCGATGAAATTGGCCGTGCTCAAGTCGCTCAAGCCGAAGCCGCTGGTATTGATCCAATTGTTCAAATGAATCCTGTGTTATTAAAACCTACAGGAAATCAATCGTCTCAAGTTGTATTGATGGGGAAACCTGTTGGCGTATATAGTGCCAAAGAATATCATACAAAATATTCACTAACCGCTTTAGATAAGGTTAAAGAATCTATTGATTTCTTAGACTCAAATTTTGATATGATGGTTATCGAAGGTGCCGGTAGTCCTGCAGAAGTTAACTTAAAAGCAAATGATATTGTAAATATGCGTATTGCCAAGATGACTCAAGCTCCAGTTTTTCTCATTGCAGATATTGACCGAGGTGGTGCTATTGCGTCCATTGTTGGTACCTTAGAATTATTAGAACCAGAAGAACGCGATCTTATTAAAGGTATCGTTATCAATAAATTCCGTGGTGATATCAAACTATTAGAACCAGCTCTTACATTTATTGAAGAAAAAACAGGTAAAAAAGTGGTAGGTGTTATTCCTGCCATTGAGAACCTCGATATTGATGAAGAAGATTCTGTTGCATTAGAGAACAAACGCAATAGTGGTACTAAAGATATTCAGGTCGTAGTTATGCAAACACCTAAAATCTCTAATTTTACAGACTTTGATGCACTTAATTATGAGCCAGATGTATCTGTCCGTTTTGTAGGCCCTGGAGATGTTATCGGTACGCCAGATTTAATTATATTACCTGGTTCTAAAAATACATTGGCTGACTTAACATATTTACGTGATACAGGCTTTGCTGATGAAATCAAAAAATTGGCTGCTCAAGGTACACCTGTTATCGGTGTTTGTGGCGGTAACCAAATGTTAGGTAAAACTATTTATGATCCGCATCATATGGAAGGTGATATCGAGGAAATTGAAGGACTTGGCCTTGTTGAATCCTCCACGACTATGAAGGCTCAAAAAACTACCCATCAAGTACAATTCAATGTATCTAATTTACAGTTTTTAAATGGTACTTTCAGGGGTGAAAAATTAGTAGGCTATGAAATTCATATGGGGGATACTACGCCACTAGCAGATTCGGTGTCTCGTTGCTTTACAATTACAAGTCGCAGTGAAGAGGCTGTCAATGTTATTGATGGTTTTATTGATGGTAATCATCAAGTAATGGGTACATATATTCACGGTGTATTTGATAATGACGAGTTTAGACGTTTTATTATCAATCAATTACGTGAACGCAAGGGATTACAACCATTAGATGTAGTATTCCATTATTTTGACCATAAAAATGCGGCATATAATCGCTTAGCTGATATTGTGGAGGAACATCTAGATATGGATTATATTATGTCTACCTTGGGATAGTAGAGGCGATATATGGAACATTTAGCAATTTTTCACTGGTTTTCAAAGTATAACTTTGTGTGCATACCAGTTTTAGCATTTTTATTGGATTTAATTATTGGAGATCCCAATAGTAAATATCATCCAGTGGCCATTATTGGACGTATAATATCTTTTTTTGAAGCCGTTCTTTATAAAGACACTGATAATGATACGAAGAAATTGTGGTACGGTGGTATTGCAGTAGGTTTAATTCTTATATCGGTATATATCATAGTATCTTTATTGTTATGGCTAGGTGGAGTAGTAGACGAATGGGTATACTATGCTTTCGAAGTAGTGATCCTCTACATTGCCATTTCTCCACGTTCATTGGCTGGCGCAGGTTTTACCATTAGTCAGTTAATAAAACAAGGTAATATTGTAGATGCTCGCAAACGTTTATCATGGATTGTGGGACGAGATACGGAAGACTTAGATGAAAGCGAAATCACTCGGGCTACAGTAGAAACGATTGCGGAAAATACGGTAGATGGTATTATTGCACCTTTTTTCTTTTTTATTATCGGTGGCCCTATGGGGGCTATTCTTTATAGAACTGCTAATACTATGGATTCTATGTTAGGCTATAAGAATCAAAAGTACTTGTACTTTGGTCGCGTAGCTGCACGCTTTGATGACATATTAAATTGGATTCCTGCCCGAATTACCTTTGTATTATTTGTAATTTCTGCATTCTTTTTACGCTTTGATGCTAAAAAGGCAATAGAAATCGGTTTACGTGATGCAAAAAAACATCCTAGTCCTAATGGGGGGTATGCAGAAGCACCTGTGGCAGGGGCCTTACATATCCGTTTAGGTGGTTACAATCAGTATTTCAAAAAAATGACCTTCCGTGAATATATGGGCGATCCTATTGAAAAGCTAAACCGTAACCATATTACTCGAACAATTTATATGATGTATGTTACGACTATACTAATGGTTATCATTAGTACAGTCATTACCTATGGGATGAATGTATAATGACACCTTTTTTTATAGCACTACAATTTTTAACGCGTTTAAAAATTGTAAATCAAACTGAATGGTCTGTAGAGGACTTTGGTAAATCTGTTGTAGCCTTTCCTTATGTGGGCCTTATTATTGGTCTCATATTAGCTATATTATATGGCGTATTATCGCCATTTATTCCGATTATGCCATTGATGTTAATTATCGTTGTGGCTGAGTTTTTAATAACTGGTGGCCTTCATGCTGATGGTTTGATGGATACAAGCGATGGTTTGTTTTCCGGCCGTGAAAGAGAACGTAAACTAGAAATCATGAAAGATAGTCGTATAGGCTCCTTTGGAGTTGTTGCTTTTGTATTTGTTACACTTTTGAAATGGCAATTATTAGCTTCGATTCCATCGGCTGAATTTATACCTATGGCACTCATTATGATGCCTTTAATGAGCCGTTGGTCTATGGTTTTTAGTATTCGATCCTATCCATATGCTAGAGAACAGGGGATGGGGGCAGCATTTGCTAATTTAGCACCTAAACATGTTATTACTTATAACACCATATCTACGTTCTTTATGCCTATTCTATTACTATTAATCGGTTTAGTATTATATACACTTTTATATGGTGCTTATGCAATTTTTTCAGCACCTGATGTAGGGTATTTAGTAGGATTAGGTGTGTTAGTATATGCTACTATAGGTATTTTCCAAATCAATATTGTTAGCATGATTATTACGTATATTATTAACCGATTATTAAACCGCTATATTGTAAAAGCGTTAGGTGGCACTACTGGTGATACATATGGATTTGTTGTGGAAGTAACTGAAGTATTATTGATATTGGTATATAGCATAATTGTATCTATACTATCAGCTACGGTAGTTAATAATCCAACTATGTTCTAACTCTAAATTTTTGATTTTCAAAGTTTTAATATTTTTAGAACGTATACTTTATTTGATGTGAAAGGAGTTTAATGTGACCTATTATGTAAGAGCCCCAGGTACATGTGGGGAATTTCTACAAGGTTCTATTGATGGTCAGTCATTTTTAGTGACATGTCCAATTAATCGATACTCCTATGCATTGAGTAATGTAATACAACCTTTTTCTAAAGAATTTTGTGCACTTCAACCAAAGTCTGCACAAGCTCGTAAATTAGTACAAGAGTTGGTCCAACAAAAAAATAAAAATCAAATTTGCCCGCCTGTGTATGTAAGATCTGATATTCTGCAAGGAAAAGGCATGGCTTCAAGTTCGGCAGATATTTCTGTAACAGCTATGGCTACAGCTTTGGCCATGGACTATGATTTATCATTAAAAGAACTTGAGCAAATTTGTCTATCTGTAGAGCCTACAGATGCCTCTTTTTATCAAGGTGTAACTCAGTTTGATTATATTAAAGGGACTATCTCTAAGCCATTAGGTATGTGCCCACCTTTAAAAATCCTCGTTTTTGACGAAGGCGGTAGCATTGATACAGTTAGCTTTAATAAACAAGCAGATTTACAAAATAAAATTTTAGAAAAAGAATCTATTATACAAGAATCCTTTGATTTGTTTAAACAGGGGCTTACAACGCATGATATAAAGCTTATTGGCCAAGCTGCTACATTGAGTGCCTTTGGCAATCAGCGTATTTTATATAAACCTAATTTATATGACTTTCACGATGTAGGTAATTCTTATAATAGTGTAGGAACAATCATCGCTCATAGCGGAACCATTATGGGACTATTATTCCCCGTTGATTATGGTCGTATTAATGATTGTAAGAATGAGATTTTGCGTAAGTTGCCACAATTATCCTATGTAGATACGGTTGAAACTACGAATGAAGGATTAACTTATATCAAACGATAAAGTATTTCATAGAAAGAGAATAGTATGTCTAAAATACATGGGGGCAATATCTTTCAGTTTGCCCATGAACAACGAATTGAACCATATGAGGTTATTGACTTTAGTGCTAATATCAATCCACTAGGCCCTAGCCAACGTGGCTTATCTGCATTAGAACCTCAATTGCGATATATATCACATTATCCGGATGCTACAAATGATGATATATTAAATGCCATTGCTGATATCTATGGTATGAATAAAAATCAAATTGTAGTTGGCAATGGAGCGGCAGAGCTATTATATGCAATTTGTCGGTTACCTGGCTATACGGGCGCTTTTGTTCCCGCACCAGGTTTTTCTGAATATAAAGCTGCTTTAGAAGCAAGTAGAATTCCAGTACGCGATATTTATTATAGACCACGGGAAGATGAACATGGAAAACCTTATTTTGAGGTTCCTTATTTAGCATTAGAAACTTTTGCAGCCGAGTTAAAAGGGCAAGATGGTCGTATTATTGTATTTCTAGGTAATCCCAATAATCCAGATGGTACGTTACTTGATAAGAACCATATTCGTACTATTGCAAGCATGCTGAAAGATGCTAATAGTTTACTTGTTATAGATGAGTCCTTTATCGATTTTGTTGGTAACGACACATTACAAGATAATGAATACTCCATGCGCTCCCTAGTTAACGAGTTTGATAATATTATCGTGGTTCATTCTTTTACAAAATTCTATGCCGTGCCAGGGCTACGAATTGGTGCTGCTTTCAGCAATCCTCTTATCATTGAGCAACTAAATAGTTTTATTCCAACTTGGTCTGTTAACACATTAGCTCAATCCTATACAGAGGCGGCTTTGAATGATGTAGAGTATGTGAAACGAACAAAACAAGTATTACATGAAGAGCAACTTTTTATGTATAACTCATTAGATACTATAAATGGTATTACTGTATATCCGCCTTCAGCTAATTTTATATTGTTCCACATTGAACAAGAAGGAATAACAGCAGAGTCGATTAATGAAGCGCTTAAAAAATATAATATGATTGTTCGCAACTGTGATTCTTATATGGGATTAAATAATCAATGGGTTCGCGTTGCAATAAAAGATCATGATACTAATGTTAAGTTAGTAGAAAAATTAACAGATATTTTGAAAGTATAGGAAGACTATGAAAACATTGTATATTGTGCGCCATGGTGAAACTGATTGGAACAAAATGGGAAAATACCAAGGCATCACAGATGTTCCACTTAATGAAAATGGTTTAAATCAAGCAAAGGCATGTGGTCAGGCTCTTAAAGATGTTAAATTTGATCGCATATTATCTAGTGATTTGAGTCGTGCTTTAGTTACAGCTGAAGTCATTCGCGGTGAACGTACTACTCCTATTACAGTAGATAAACGCTTACGAGAACTTAATTTTGGTGATTGGGAAGCTATGTTATTTTCAGATATCGAAGATCGTTGGCCTGGTTTGATAGATGAAATGTATTTGCGACCACATCTAGTTAAGGTTCCTAATGGTGAAAGCTTTAAGAATTTACAAGACCGTGCATGGGCAGGTCTAGAGGAATTCATCAATGTTAATAATGAGGAGGAAACACTTCTCATTGCTTGTCATGGTGGAACTATACGAACATTATTGTGTAAATTATTAGATATTTCCATTAGTCATTGTTGGAATTTTAGTCAAGGTAATACAGCAATAAATCGTATATTCTATAATGGCATGGGAGAATTTGATCATAATATTTTAAACTTGCTCAATGATACAGCACACGTAGATGTATTACAAGGTCATGCATAATGCGACTAGATAAATTATTAGCCAATAAAGCTTATGGTAGTCGAAAAGAAGTCCATCAAATCATAAAAGATAGAAGGGTTACCATCAATGGTAGTATAACAACGAAAAAAGATACTCATATTGATATTGATGTTGATATAGTTGCTGTTGATGGTAAGATTGTTAGTACTACTCAACTATATTATGTAAAATTTCATAAGCCAAAGGGCTATGTTACCGCCGTAGAAGATTCTAGTCACCCTGTTGTTATGGATTTACTCCCTCCAGAATTCATAAAAATGGGAGTAGTTCCAGTAGGCAGATTAGATAAGGATACAGAAGGACTTTTACTATTAACTAATGATGGTGTGTGGGGACATTCTATCATCAATGGTAATAAACATGTGCCTAAGGTTTATTACGTAGAATTTGAAGGAACGCTATCTGATGAAGGTATACAACGTATTAAAGAGGGAATTCTTCTTGGAGATGGTACGCAATGTAAACCGGCAGAAATTGAATTTGTATCGTTACATTCAGTACATGTAACAATTGAAGAAGGTAAGTATCATCAAGTTAAGCGCATGATTGGTGCTGCAGGTGGTACTGTAACATATTTGAAACGTCTTACGATTGGTCATATTGATTTAAGTGGCATTGAAGAGGTTGGTTCTGCAATGGAATTGACCGTTGAACAGATAGAGGGCTTTAAAAAATAGCATAAAATTCTATTCAATATAGGTATTTTATGGTAAGATTAATTGTACTTTATAGACTAGGAGCAAGATTATGAATGGATTAAATCTGCTACAACAGTATATTAAAGAGCAAGAATTAACAGGCGTCATTTTAATAAGCCCTATAAATCTACATTATTTTGCAGGCTTTACTGGTACTACAGGCTTTGCTATCATTACTCAAGATAAAGCCTTTATGATTACTGATTTCAGATATACTGAACAAGCAACAAAACAATGTGAAGGGTACACAGTTATTCAATATGAAACAACTGTTATGGATACTCTTGTAGATATATTCAATGAACATCATATTCACGAAGGTTTATTCGGTATAGAAGGCAAACAAATGCCTGTGGATACGTATGAAACTTTATGTGATACATTAGATGAACGCTTTAATTTTACATCTATCAATTTTGCAAAACTACGTGCGGTTAAGCGTGAAGACGAATTAGACTTATTGCGTAAAGCCGCTAAAATTGGTGATGATGCTTTTGCTGCCTTGCTACCACAACTAAAGGTAGAGATGACAGAAAACGAAGCGCGCATTATATTAGAATCAGAAATGTTAAAACGTGGATCAGAGGAACCTTCCTTTGCAACCATTGTTGCTTCTGGTAATCGTTCTAGTATGCCTCATGGTGTAGCCAGTGATAAGGTCATTGAAGCAGGTGATTTTGTTACCTTTGACTTTGGTGCAGTATATAAGGGTTATCATTCTGATATGACTAGAACTATTGTAATGGGGCCTGCCTCTGAATTACAAAAGAAGCTGTATGGTATAGTTTTAGAAGCACAAAAACGTGGCGTAGCTGCAGTTCGGGCTGGTATTACTGGTAAAGAACTTGATGCAGTTTGTCGTGATTATATTAAAGAACATGGATATACCAAGGAATTTAATCATGGTACTGGGCATGGCGTAGGTCTTGAGATTCACGAAGAACCAGTAGCCAATACTAAATCCGATACGGTATTTACAGAAAATATGATCATTACGGTAGAACCTGGCATTTATATAACAGGTACTATCGGATTGAGAATAGAGGATAGTGTCATCGTCAAATCTGACGGCTATGAGGTGTTGACACATAGTCCAAAAGAGTTAATTGAAATAGGTATTTAGAAGGAGAAGAGTTAGATGATTTCCAGTAATGATTTTCGTCCAGGTGTAACCGTTGAAATTGACGGTAATGTATGGCAAGTAGTTGATTTTCAACACGTTAAACCAGGTAAAGGTGCTGCATTCGTACGTACTAAAATGAAAAACTTGCAAACTGGTTCTGTAGTTGAGCGTACATTTAATGCAGGTGAAAAAGTGCCTAAAGCACATGTTGATCGTCGTCGTATGCAATACTTATATGAATCTGATGGCTCTTATACATTCATGGATAACGAAACTTATGATCAAGTTGAACTTACCCTTGAACAATTAGGTGATGCTAAAAACTTCCTTCTTGAAAATATGGAAGTATCCATCATGTTCTTCCAAGGTATCGTAATCGGTATCGATTTACCTGTAGCTGTTGAACTTCGCGTAGTTGAAACAGATCCTGGTATCCGTGGCGATACTGCAACTGGTGGTAATAAACCAGCCGTATTAGAAACAGGCTACACTGTAAAAGTACCTCTCTTCATTGAAGTAGATGATGTACTTCGTATTGATACTCGTACAGGACAATACATCGAACGTGCCTAATACTCATTGATATGTATTGGGGCAAGATCTTTTCAAGGAATCTTATTCCCCATATATCGTAACATTTGCACTGTAAGCACTTGTCGTCTATGTAATTATATATAGGGACAGGTGCTTTTTTTGAAAGAGGCCAGTATGACCAAGAAAAATACTGAACTAGAGTCGGGTAAGATTAAGATTAATGATGATGTATATGCTACAATTGTAACAATGACAGCGCTTGACACAAAGGGAATTCATCATATGAGTTCCACCTTTAATGATGGCGTTAACACTTTTTTTAGACGTAAATCCGATCATGAAGGTGTTAAGATATCCTTTAACGATGAAGGAGCAATATCAGTTACGCTATATGTGTGCATTCAGTATGGATATCGTATTCCTGATGTTGTTTTACGTCTACAAGAGCGCATTAAAACTGCTTTAGTCTCTTATACAGAAATTGAGGTTCAAACTATTGATGTAGTTGTACAAGACATTATTTTTGATGATTTAGTAACACCTCAACAGCCATAGGAGGTATCTCTATGAGTTCAGATAATCAATTAAATTATGGTTTAGACACGGATACCATTGATATTGCAGATTCTGTCATCATTGATGTAGCAACAAAAACTTTAGGAACCATTCCTGGTATTCATTCTTTAAGCCCACGCTTTTACGATGAGTTGGTAGAGGGTATTACCCATGCTTTTGGTCAGCGTAGCTTACCTGGTATCAATGTAAAGCATCGTAAAGGTTTTATTGAAATTAACATTTATATTAAAGCATTGTATGGATATAATCTCATTGAATTATCGAAACAATTGCAATTAGAAATCAAACAAACCTTAAAAAATATGCTAGATCTTGATCATATTAAGGTTGATGTGCATATTGAAGGTATTGTAAAAGAAAAGGAGCCAGTTTTACATGGTAACTAAGCGAAATCGGCGAGAGGCTCGTCAATACGCATTCCAAATGTTATATGCCAATGAATTTCATACTAATCAAAATGATGTTCAATTTCCCGAAGGAAACATTCATAAAGCAATGGATAAGGCATATGCAAATAGTATTATAGAGGGTGTACTATCAAATGTTGAAGCAATTGATGCTACATTACAGCCATTCTGTAAATCTCGTAAAGTAGCAAATTTAGATAAGGTGGATCGTTCTATCTTACGTATTGCTGTTTGGGAAATGACCAATAAAGTGGAACCTTTAGAGCCATCTATTGCTATTAATGAAGCCATTCAATTAGCTAAAGAGTTTGGCTCTGATGCATCTTATAAATTAATTAATGCAATCTTAGACGCATATAATAAGAGTAAATAATGAAACGATATTACTTAGGCATTGATACGAGTTGTTACACTACAAGTTGTGCCATTGTAGATAGCGACTTTCACATAGTAGGGGAAACACGTAAAATCTTAGAGGTAAAACTGGGTGAGCGAGGACTACAACAATCAAATATGGTCTTTCAGCATACAAAGGTATTGCCTAAGTTAATGTCAGAGTTGCCTCAGGTACCAATTAGCGGTATAGGTGTTAGTGGCTTTCCGCGCCGTGAAGAACGATCTTATATGCCTGCCTTTATGGTTGGGTTAGGACAGGGGCAAACCTTGAGTCATCTTATGAATGTGCCTTTACATATTTTTGCACATCAAGAGAATCATATATTAGCAGCTTTGAGGGATTTAAAAAATATTCCTAATGAGCCATTTTTGGCATTACATCTATCAGGTGGCACGACAGAACTAGTATATTGCCATTATCAAGGAAACGGTATTTTTGAATCTCACATCGTTGGTGGTTCTAAAGATTTACAAGGGGGGCAATATGTTGATCGCATAGGTGTCGCGTTGGGTTTACCATTTCCTGCAGGTAAACATTTAGAGGCATTAGCATTACAAACTACAGAATATGAACCATTGCCATCATCTGTAAAAAACGGATGGATTAGCTTTGCCGGTCCTTGTAGTGCTGCTATGCGGCGTATAAATAACGCTATGAGTGATATAGATAAATCTAAGTTAGCTAGAGCTGTTTTTACTTCCATTGGAAATGCTCTAGAAAAAATGATTACTTATCATACTAAAGAGAAATCTGTTCGTGTACTCATTGCTGTAGGTGGTGTGATGAGCAATAGTTTACTTCGTAAGCGGATGGAAACCTATTGTAAACGAAATCATTTCCAATTACATGTAGCACAGCCACAATTCTCTGTTGATAATGCCACAGGTAATGCTTTTGGTGCTGCTTATTTACAAAAATCTAGAGGATAATCGTGAATGTATTAACCATTACACAATTAAACAATCTCATAAAACGTACCTTAGATCGTGAATATCTATTAAAGAATGTATATGTAAGTGGTACCATTATTAATGCAAAACGTCATAGTAGTGGTCACATGTATTTTTCTTTAAAAGATGAGGAATCTGCTATTGATGTGACAATGTGGTCTAGTACAGTCATGCAAAAGGGACTAGCTAATGCCATTCAAAATGGTTTATTAGTAACTGTAAAAGCATCTGTTAACTTTTACAATAAAATGGGCCGTTTAAATCTCATTGCATCAGATATGCAAATAGGTGCTAAAAGTCCGTTGCAGCTTGAATTTGATGCTTTAAAACGAGAGTTAACTGCTTTGGGGTACTTTGATGATAGCCATAAAGTAGGTTTACCCTATATGGCGAGTTGCATTGGTATTGTTACATCCCAATCTGGTGCTGTATTACATGATATTCTACATGTTAGTAAACAACGCAATCCACTAGTTCAATTTAAATTGTTTTCCGTTCCTGTACAAGGTAGTACCGCAGGCCCAATTATAGCAAAAGGAATTGCTACGGCAGATGCTGATCCAGATATTGATGTTATCATCGTTGGTCGTGGCGGTGGATCTATGGAGGACTTGTGGTGTTTCAATGATAGAGTTGTTGTAGAGGCAATTTATAATGCTCATACACCGATTATTTCGGCGGTAGGTCATGAAACAGATTACACCTTATGTGATTATGTAGCTGATGTACGTGGTGCTACGCCTAGCCATGCTGCAGAAATGGCAGTACTTCCAATTACTACATTACAAGATCAGCTGATAGAAAAAGAAGAGTATTTACACGAATATATACGCTATACACTACAACAAAAACGTACAGATTTAACATTGCTCTTTAATCGAAAACTTGGCATTCCAGCTCTGCAATTTTTACATAAGCAAAAATCACACTTACAAGAGCTTTCACAAACTCTAACTAATGCAACTAAAGAACGATGTAATGCAGAGAGACATAACTTAGCATTATTGGCACAACAGTTAGAGTCACTAAATCCATTACAAATGATGATTAAAGGTTTTGCAAAGGTTGAGCATGATAACAAACCTATTACATCGGTTGCCCAATTACAACCAAATGACGATATACGAGTTACACTAGCTGATGGTTATATTACTGCTACGGTAAAGGAGGCGCACAAGGATGGCCACATCACTAAAAAGTTATGAGAAAAAATATAAGGCCTTAGAAGATATTGTTAAGCAATTAGATGATGGGGATATGACCATTTCTGAGCTTTTATCACAATATAAAAAGGGCTTAACTTTGGTAAAAGAATGTGCTGAAATGCTCGATTCTGTTGAAGATGAAGTACAACAAATTATCGAAGAAGTCCGCATCAGCGAATAAGGAGATTCTATGTTCAAAGATTATTTAGCATCTAGCAAACAAAATATTGAACAATGGTTAGGCGAAGTACTTAATAGCCCAAATCAAGAATTTGAACAACTTTATGAATCTATGAATTACAGTTTAATGCAAGGTGGCAAACGAATACGACCTATTTTAACTAAGGCTGTGTTGGAAATGCTTCATAAAGAGCCAGCTGATTATAAGGAATTTCTATGTGCTATGGAGTGTATCCATACGTATTCATTAGTTCATGATGATTTACCAGCTATGGATAATGATGATTATCGCAGAGGTAATTTGACCAATCACAAAGTATACGGTGAGGGACTTGCTATTTTAGCCGGTGATGGGTTATTAACATATGCCTTTCAATTGATGACTTCAAATACAGTTGCTAGTGCACAGCAAAAACTAGATGCTATACAATGTGTTGCTACTGCTGCTGGTCCAGAAGGTATGGTTGGGGGACAAGCCTTTGATTTGCTCAGTGAAGATAAACATATTCCTTTAGAAGAATTAAAGGTTTTACATACTGGTAAAACAGGTGCACTATTTAACGCTTCTGTAGAATTAGGTCTTATTCTTGGAAGTGCTAATAATACTACGCGAACAGCCCTTATGGAATATTCTAATTGCCTGGGATTATTATTCCAAATTACTGATGATATTTTAGATGTAACCGGTACTATTGAAGAATTAGGGAAAACACCCGGTAGTGATATTCGCCAACATAAATCTACCTATGTATCTTTACTAGGTTTAGAGCAAGCAAAACATCAATCCTACTTAGTAGGTAGCCAAGCTCATGATGCGTTAAATTTGGTTTCTTATGATACAACTATACTATCAGCATTAATTGATTATCTTTTAGAACGTACGAATTAATGGGTATTACCTGTAGAAGGTATAAACAATGATTGATATATTACCACAAATAGCACATAATTATATCGCACAAGCTGCATTTTGGGGCTGGTTTACGGCTCAAACTATCAAATTTGTATGGCAACTCTTAAAACATGGTAAATTCCGTCCAGAACGCCTTGTTGGATCTGGTGGTTTTCCAAGTTCACATACATCATTTGTAATTGCTACAACAACAGCGATTTACCTTAAAAATGGTGTAACGGATCTATTTATATTATCCTTAGTATTTTCAATTATTGTTATGTATGATGCGTCTGGTGTACGATTAGAGGCAGGACGACAAGCTCAAATACTTAATCAAATTGTAGATTATTTTACAAAAAAAAATATACCTGTTGTCATTACACGTAAAGAAGCATTAAAAGAGTTGTTGGGACATACACCTATCGAAGTATTTGGTGGTTTAATTCTCGGTATTCTCGTGGCCTTTATTCAGTTTTATTGTATTTATCATGGTGTAATATGAACAATAAAGAACGATTAGATATACTCCTCGTTAATCGAGGCCTTTTTGAAAGTAGAGAAAAAGCAAAAGCAGCTATTATGGCGGGCCTTATATTTATGGATACTACGCGCATAGATAAAGCAGGCACCAAGATTCCTGCGGATGCTAATATTATTGTAAAAGGCAATACCCTACCTTATGTAAGCCGTGGAGGACTTAAATTAGAAAAGGCTATTCAAACTTACCCTATCGATTTACATGGGGCTGTGATGATTGATATAGGAGCTAGTACAGGTGGTTTTTCAGATTGCGCATTACAAAACGGTGCGTCTAAGGTTTTTGCCATCGATGTAGGATATAATCAATTAGCTTGGAAATTACGCCAAGATTCACGTGTAATTAATATGGAGAAACAAAATATCCGTACTGTTACTGCTGAACAAATAGGTGAACTTGTTGATTTTATTTCTATTGATGTAGCATTTATTTCTTTAGACAAAGTTTTACCAGTAGCTACTAATTTATTAAAAGATACGGGCTCACTTGTGGCCTTAATAAAACCACAATTTGAGGCTGGTAAAGAAAATGTTGGTAAGGGCGGTATAGTGCGAGATAGTGAAATCCATAAAGAAGTTTTACATCGTATTTTACACGTTGCGTATGATTGTGGATTGTATACACATGGCTTAACTTTCTCACCAATTAAAGGTATGGAAGGTAATATAGAGTTTTTAGGTTATTTTAAAAAGTACGAAGAAGGGGCCTTAACCATTGATGATACTTTGATTGATACAGTGGTTGCAGAAGCCCATTCATTATAGGAGATTACTATGCGTATCGGATTCTTTCCCAATATGGGGAAAAGCAATATTATGGCAGTTCTAAAAATGGCTGCACATATTTGTAAAGATGAAGGTATCGAAGTATTTTTGCCAGATGATCTCGAATCAGATGCACCTGCACGAGTACTTAAGATTCCTGAAACTCATATTTTAAGTCGCCCAGAAATCTTTAAACAAATCGATATTGCCTTTAGTTTTGGTGGTGATGGTACCATCATCCATCTTGCAAGACAAATTTATCCATATAATGTACCTGTTTGTGGTATTAATCTTGGCGAACTAGGTTTTTTAAATCAAATTGAAATTCATCAAATGCAAAGTCATATTAAACGTATTGCTAATGGTGATTATAATATTGAAAAGCGTGGACATTTATATGCTTATATAGAACGTCATGAGGGTAAAGAGGAAGAACTTGTTCCTATCATTAACGAAATTGTTATCACTCGTGCTGAGCCTGCTAAAATGGCTCGAATTAATATGTCCATAAATAATCAACACACGCAAATGTATCCATCGGATGGTTTAATTATTTCCTCTGCTACAGGTTCTACCGGCTATAATCTATCGGCTGGTGGTCCAATCATGAAACCAGATAATCGATCTATCATTGTCACCCCAGTAGCACCACATTTAATTCAAGGTGTAAGCCTTGTTTTAGAGGAACATGATACGATTCAAATTACAATGCCGGAAAGAGAACCACAATTACATATTTGTATTGATGGTACATTTGACTATACTTTTACAAATAAAGAAACCTTACATATAAGCTCTAACCCTGTATATTGTTTATTTGTACGATACAAGGATCAATGTTTCTTTGGTACACTATTTAAAAAGTTAGCATCTCGTCGAGATGAATTGTTATAACCAAATCTCAAGTGGGGTGGTTTTGTGATTAACATTAACAATGCTGTTCAATTCCAACATTTAATCTGGGATAGATGTATGGAAAATGCCAAAGTGGTAGTAGATGCTACATGTGGTAATGGCCATGATCTTTTATACCTTTCTAAACGGGCACAAAAGGCATGCCATCTATATGGAATTGATATTCAAATGAAAGCTATTAAAACTAGCAAGGAGCTTTTACAATCAAATGATATTGCGCCAGAAGTGAGTTTAACGTTTATTCATGACTCTCATGATTTGGCAGTAGCTCATCAATTAAAGGATGAAGTTATTGATTTAATGATTTTTAATCTAGGATATTTACCTGGAGGAGATCACCAAGTTGTAACAAAACCGCATCAAACCATTGATGCCATAAATGAAGGTTTACACAAACTTTCCAAGTCTGGAGTTATTACAATAGTTGCTTACCCTGGAACAACAGAGGGATTTGAAGAAATGCAGTCTCTTAAATCGTATTTATCAGATTTAGATCAGAAAATATATAATGTATGCCATTGGCATCCGATGAACCAAATACATAATCCACCTGAGTTATTTATATTGCAAAAACGATAAAACGAAATATATCTTTATTCATTATGAATAAAACTCATACTCAGTTAGTAAACCCCCCTTTATAGGGGATTTTAATTATACATGTATATTTTTCTATTTTTAAATTATTAATTCCCTATAAATAGATGAACCTTATGAGCTATGAATTTGTACGTTATCAATATATAGAATATTAACAATATTTTAAATATTAATATAATATGCATAAGACGTATAATATATGCGATTTATACCATATATTAATTATGAATATATGGTATAATATTATCAGAAAGATACTATTCTCTTTTATGTGCAAGGTTTAAAAAAGGGAGTTCAAAATGAAACGCTATCGCTATAACAAAATTAAAGAGATCGTGCAGTCCAAGGCGATTGAAACACAAGAGGAATTAGCTGCGGCTTTACTAGAAGAAGGTATTGAAGTTACACAAGCTACAGTTTCTCGTGATATTAAGGAATTAATGTTAATCAAAATTCCTACAGGCGATGGACATTATCGTTATGCATTATCTCCAGAGGAAAATGTAGTTTTATCTCGTAGTCGTATTAACCGACTATTCCAAGATTCTTTGATTAAAGTTGATCACAGTTTAAACCAAGTTGTATTACATACAATCCCTGGTTCTGCTCAATCTGTAGCATTTTCTATCGACCATGCAAAATGGACTGAAATTATTGGTACATTAGCAGGGGACGATACTATTTTGTTAATTGCAAAATCCGAAGCTGAAGTTCCAGCAATTTTAGCGAAAATTCAAGATTTAATGAAGGACTAATAATATGTTAACGCAAATGAGCATTCGCAACTTTGCGTTGATTGAGCAAATGAATATTTCATTTAATGATGGCATTACTATCTTTACCGGCGAAACTGGGGCAGGGAAATCCATTCTTATGGATGCCTTTAGTATCCTATTAGGAGAACGCGCAAGTAGCGAGTTTATTCGTCACGGTAAAGATAGTTTTGTTATTGATGGAATATTTGATATTGCTAATCACCAAAGTATTCAAGACCTATTAGAGTCTAAAAATATCATGATAGAAGAAGGCCAGTTAATTCTATCAAGATCCTTTAACCGTAATGGCAAATCTAGTATATTGGCTAATGATCAACCAATACCTTTAAAAGCTTTAAAGGAGATTGGTCAATACTTAGCAGATATTCACGGACAATATAGCAACCAACGTTTACTAGACGCTGATACACATCATGAATATTTAGATACTTTTAATAAAGAAGGAAAGGAAGCCTATAAAGCTTATACTGATGCGTATAAAATTTATAAGCAAGCAAAACAAGATGTAGATCATTTACAAGAAAATATGTCTGAGCGAGCCCGGGAGCTTGATATGCTTAGATACCAAATCGATGAAATTGAAGATGCTGGTCTGAGTGTTGGTGAAGATGTAACTATTGCAGAAGAACTTAAGCGTCTTGACAGTTTTGAACATATCGATAAGGTTTTAGGTTCTTGTTATGATGCCTTTTATAATGGACGTCAACCATTACTTGATACGATTAACTCGATTAAGGTAGAGGTTAATGATCTAGTAAAATATGACAGCGAGTTAAAAGAAGTCTCAGAAATGGTGGACTCTGCTTATTTCCAACTAGAAGAAGCTGCACAATCTTTAGATCGTTACAGGGATACTATCAGCTACGATGAAGAGCGTTATAAATATTGCCAAGACAGAGATACCACAATTTATAGCTTAAAGAAAAAATATGGTGAAACCGTAGAAGATATTCTAGCATACGAAGAAAAGGCGCAATCTCGTTTAGAAGAACTAGAAGACCTTGTATTTGCTCAAGATGAATTAGAAACTCGTCTTGAAGAAGCAAAAAAGGTAGCAGAAGAAGCGTTAACAGTTTTACACGAGGTACGTCAAAAAAATGCAAAAGATATTGCTACGGCCTTACATCAAGAATTAGTGGATCTAGGGATGCCCAAAGGGGATATTCAATTTCATATTGAAGAGGGGACTGAGTTATCCTCATTAGGTGCAAAGTCTATTGAAATGCTATTCTCTGCGAATAAAGGGGAACAGTTATTACCTCTACATAAAGTAGCATCTGGCGGTGAGTTAGCTCGCATTGCATTAGCCTTTAAATCAGTATTCCGTAGTGACGCTTTTAAAACGATGGTATTTGACGAAATTGACGTTGGTATCAGTGGTGATATAGCACTTAAGGTGGCAGAAAAAATACTTAATTTATCTAGAACAAATCAAGTATTTTGTATTACTCATTTGCCTCAAACTGCAAGTATTGCGAAACAACACTATCATCTATCTAAAATCGAGCAAGATGATCGTACAATCTCTACATTAGTAGTCTTAAATGAGGAAGAACGAGTAACTCAAATCGCGTCTATGATGTCTGGTAAGGAAATGTCTGCTACAGCACTTGCGGCGGCGAAAGAACTTATTGACCATTTTAATTGACTAAAATCGCATAATTACTTATACTAATAGTATTAAATGAATATGTTGATAGAGGTGCGAGTATTAAGAGTAATCATGAGGAGTAGGCATGCATTGATCCATGATAAAAGGGATGCTTGCCGAAGTTCGATGATTGCGACTCATCGTTCTGGTTGTCTATTTAATAGATAGACAACTGTCATCAATCTTGTATTGGTGGAGTGCTATCATTGAGCTTTTCGTAAGAGTATATATAGTTATATAATCTATAAGGCCAGTGGATGCATCCACTGGCTTTTTTGGAGGTATATATGATTCGAGTAATGGTAAATGGCGCTGGCGGCAAAATGGGTCGTGAAGTGGTCAAAGCAGTACATAACGATCCTGATTTAACATTAGTTGGTGGTATTGATCCGACTAAGGCAGGGGAAGATGTAGGCTCTGTAGCAGGAATCGAACAATTAGGTATCAAGATAAATGCCTCCATCGATGAGGTATTAGATACAAATAAACCTGCTGTGATTGTAGATTTCACTAATCCTGCAGTTATTTATGAAAACGCGAAGAAAATGTTATCTGCTGGTATTCATGTAGTCATCGGTACTACAGGATTGACCGCAGAACAACGTGATGAACTTGATACAATAGGTCGTTCCAATCAAGCGAATTGCTTAGTGGCGCCAAACTTTTCTCTTGGGGCGGTAATGATGATGAAAGTGTCTGCAGAGCTCGCTCCATATTTCCCTAATGTAGAAATTATAGAATTACATCATAATCACAAATACGATGCGCCTTCTGGCACAGCTATTTTAACAGCTAAATTGATTAACGATGCTAAACAAGCTGCTAAGGTAACTGCTGATGAGGATTTAACTCGTGAAAGCTTACCAGGTGCTCGTGGTGCTAAGGTTGACGATGTAACAATTCATAGTGTACGCCTTCCAGGTTATGTGGCTCATCAAGAAGTATTATTTGGTGGTTATGATGAAACATTAACCATACGTCATGATAGCTTAAGCCGTTTATCTTTTATGCCAGGCGTAGTATTAGCATGTAAAAAAATTAGTTCTAAAACTGGCTTAACATACGGTTTAGAACATTATTTATAATTTTTGTGCAAGGAGATGTATCAATGAAAAAACCTAATGTTGCTATTCTAGGTGCTACTGGTGCAGTAGGTGCTGAATTTATTACACTTATTGAAGAACGTAACTTTCCTTATGAAAACTTAAAACTATTAGCTTCCGCTCGTTCTGCAGGTACAGAACTTACTGTGAATGGTAAAACATATATTGTAGAAGAAGCAAAACCTGAATCTTTTGATAATATTGATATTGCGCTATTTGCAGGTGGCTCTATATCTAAAACATTAGCGCCTGAAGCCGCTAAACGCGGTGCTATTGTAATCGATAACTCTAGTGCATTCCGTATGGATCCTGAAGTTCCACTCGTAGTACCAGAAGTTAACCCAGAAGATATTTTGAAACATAAAGGTATCATTGCAAATCCTAACTGCTCTACAATTATCATGAGTTTAGGATTAAAACCTCTTCATGATCTCTCTCCAATTAAACGTGTAGTTGTAAGTACATACCAAGCTGTATCTGGGGCAGGTAAAGAAGGTATTGAAGAACTTGAAAATCAAGTAAAACAATATACTGCAGGCGAAGAAATGACAGCAAATCTGTTGCCAACTGGCTCTGCTCCTAAACACTATCCTGTAGCATTCAACTTATTGCCACAAATTGATGTGTTCTTAGAAAATGATTATACTAAAGAAGAAATGAAGATGGTTTACGAAACGCAAAAAATTCTTCATGACGAAACTATTCAAGTAGTTCCAACTACAGTTCGTGTTCCTGTATATCGCTCTCATTCTGAATCTGTCTTGGTAGAAACAGCAGAACCTGTATCTGTAGAGGCTTTCAAGGCGGCATGTGAAAAATTCCCTGGTTTACAAGTTAAAGATAATCCTGCTGAACAAATTTACCCTATGCCATTGTATACATCTAATCAAAACGACTGTGAAATAGGTCGTATTCGTAAAGACTTATACAATGACAACGGTATGAACTTCTGGATTGTAGGGGACCAAATTCGTAAAGGTGCAGCTCTTAATGCGTTGCAAATTGCTGAGTACTTGGTGGAAAAACAAGCATTTTAATCTATCAAGGGGAGGATATATATGAAAACCTTTGGTCGAGTGTTAACAGCTATGGTGACATCCTTTAATAGTGATGGATCTGTAAATATTGAAAATTGTATAGATATCGCCAATTATCTGTTAGATAATGGCTCTGATGGTCTTGTAGTTTGTGGTACAACGGGTGAAAACCCAACTATGTCTAGAGACGAAAAATTAGCTCTATTTAATGCGATTGCAAAAGAATGTGGACATAAAGGTTCGATTATTGCCAATGTAGGCAGTAACGATACAAAAGCTTCTGCAGACTTTGTAAAGGAAGTCTCTAAAATCGATGGTATCGATGGTTTGCTAGTTGTAGTACCTTATTACAATAAACCTAACCAACAAGGTCAATATTTGCATTTTAAAACTATTGCAGAAGCTACTACATTGCCAATTATGGTGTATAATGTACCAAGTCGTGTGGGGACAGGTATTTTCCCAACTACCTTAGTTCAACTACATAACGAATATCCACATATTTGTGCTATCAAAGAGGCAAGTGGTAATTTAATGATTGCTTCTGAAATTAAGCGCTTAATGCCTGGAGATGATTTCATGGTATATAGTGGGGACGATGGTCTTACATTACCGATGTTATCCGTTGGAGGATGTGGAGTCGTATCTGTAGTATCTCATGTAGCAGGCAAAGATATGAATGCTATGATTCAAGCTTATGAATCTGGTCATAACCACGAAGCGATTCGTATTCATCAAGCCTTATCAGAAATCATAAAAGCAATGTTCATCACCACAAATCCGATTCCTGTCAAATATGCAGCCCGTAAAATTGGCTTACCTGTGGGAAAATTTAATTTACCAATGTGTGAACCGACGGCTGATGAAGCAGCATATATTGATAAAGCATTAGCAGAATATCTAAAATAAAATATCAGTATAAAATAAAAACCAGTAACTACATTGTAGCTACTGGTTTTTATTTTATACTACAATCTTACTGTTATTTTTGATTAGAGTGACATTATTTGTATTATATTAATTGTATTTTAATGTAAAAATTTATAATTATGGTATAATTTCTCTGGAGATAGTATTTTTAACTATACTCTAGTCTACTGTTAATTCATGATAAACAGACAAATTGTGAAAGTTCGAACCGACCAATATGGCGGGTACATTTATAACACAAGGAGTTTAGCATGATACTAACAATGTTAAAAGGTAAGATTCACAGAGCTACTGTGACACAAGCAGAACTTGATTATGTAGGGAGCATTACGATTGATACTGATTTATTGAATGCATCCGGAATACGAGAATATGAACAAGTTCAAATTGTAAACATTAATAATGGAGCGCGTTTTAGTACATATACTATTGCCGGAGAAGCAGGTAGTGGTGTTATATGTTTAAATGGTGCTGCCGCACGACATGTACAAGTACATGATAAGATAATTATCATGTGTTATGTACAGCTTGATGAAAGCGAAGTTGAGAGCCATAATCCTCTCGTTGTATTTGTAGATAACAATAACAAGATAAGTCATATAAAAAACTATGAGAAACATGGTTTATTAGTTGATCAAAAATAATTGTCATTGATCGAATTACAGTAGACTGTATAGGAGACTATCTTCGTATTTACAATATAACGGAGGAATATAATGGAATTTATAACAATTATCGAAAATGTACGGAATACAGTAAATAGCTGGAGAAAAGAAGGTTACACAATTGGTTTTGTACCAACCATGGGATTCTTACATGAAGGACATGCTGCATTAATAGATCAAGCTAGAAAAAATAACGATAAGGTCATTGTCTCTATATTTGTAAATCCTATTCAATTTGGAGAAAATGAAGACTTAAGTACTTACCCTCGTGATATTAATAGCGATAAAAAGTTATGTGAATCACATGGTGTCGATCTTATTTTTGCTCCAAATCCGGAGGAAATGTACCAAGATAAAAAGGCATTTGTAAACATTGCGGATTTATCTGATACATTGTGTGGTATTCGCAGACCAATTCACTTTAAAGGCGTTTGCACTGTGGTGGCAAAATTCTTTAATATTACTCAACCAACAAATGCGTATTTTGGTGAAAAAGATGCACAGCAATTAGCCATTATACGTAAAATGGTCTTTGATTTAAATTTTCCTGTCAATATTATTGGTGTTCCCATTGTTCGTGAAAAAGATGGTTTAGCAAAATCTTCTCGTAATACATATTTGTCTAGTGAAGAACGGAAAGCTGCAACCATATTGTATAAAGCTATTCAATTGGGAAAACAAACTATACAATATGGTTGCCCTGCTAAATGTATCATTGATACTATGACAGACACTATACAAACCGAACCACTTGCTAAAATAGATTATATTTCAGTTGTTGATGCTAAGACTATGCAACCTGTACAAGAGGTTACTGCCCCAGTATTAGTGGCTATGGCTATATATATTGGTTCTACACGACTTATCGATAACTTCTCATACGATCCAAAATAAGGAGAGAAGTTATGAATCATTTACTTACACTCAACAACGTCCTTTCCAAATACTTAATTTTTATAATCCTAGGCTTTTCATGTATTGCCTATATAGTACCAGAATACTTTACTTGGGCAATCGCTTATACACCATTCTTACTTGGTATAGCCATGTTTGGCATGGGGCTTACTATTAAGTTTGAAAGCTTATGTAGTATTCTTAGACATCCAAAAGATATTTGTATTGGTGTACTTGCACAATATACAATAATGCCTCTATTAGCTTGGGGAATTTGCCATATATTTACCTTATCACCAGATATTGTTATTGGTGTAATATTAGTAGGTTGTTGTCCCGGTGGGACAGCCAGTAATGTTATAACCTATATTGCCAATGGTGATGTCCCTTTATCTGTAGGAATGACAATTACTTCAACATTAATAGCTCCCATAGTTACACCATTATTAATCTTATATATCGGTGGCGCATGGGTAGATGTTCAAGTACTACCTATGATGATCACTATGGTAAAAGTTATTATTGCGCCAATCTTATTGGGCGCAGTAATCCAATATGTATGTAAATCACATATCAATACTTTAACCAGCATTAGTCCAATCTTCTCAATGATTGCTATTATACTGTTAATAGCAGCCATTATTGCTATTAACAAAGAGAAATTATTGATTTCTGGGCTTGAAACACTTATTGTTGTTGGTATACATAATATACTAGGTCTACTACTAGGATTAGGTGTAGGAGCACTGCTTAAATTAAGATATGATAAAACTACAGCGCTAGCAATAGAGGTAGGAATGCAAAATAGTGGTTTAGCCGTAACATTGGCAGCAACAAATTTTGCATTAAATCCATTAGCAACGCTAGTAGGGGCTATTTTTAGTGTATGGCATAATATATCAGGTGCTATTTTTGCTACTCTACGGAGAGAAAATAGTTTACATTAAAAATAAACTTTATACATGCAACAAAAAAACGGCAACAATATGTTGCCGTTTTTTGTTGCTTATATTCTATCTCGTACAAGACCAATTACAAGGCCCTCAATATGACAATCATCTACAATGATTGGATCAAAATCATCATTTTCAGGTTGTAAACGAATATGACCATTTTCTTTATAAAAACGTTTTACGGTTGCCTCATCATCGATGCGAGCAACAACAACATCACCGTTATTAGCAGTATTTTGATGCCGCACGATGAGCATATCACCTTCATACATACCGATATTCATCATAGATTCGCCTTGAACACGTAATAAAAAACAGTCAGAATCGCCAGTCAATTGAACTGGCAATGTAAGCGTGGACTCTAGGTTTTCTACTGCAGTAATAGGCATACCTGCTTGTACAGTACCGATAAGAGGTACTTGTTTAAGACCTGCACCTAAAAACTCAAAGTTATCAGAGCTAGACGTTTCATTACCAGTTACTGAGATAGAAGGTTTAGTATCTTCTAAAACAGTAATAGCACGATTTTTATTTGGATCACGCTTAATATAGCCAAATTTTTCTAGCGCATTTAAATGAGATTGAACAGTAGAAGTGGAACTTAGCCCTACATGTGTACAGATTTCACGAACTGTAGGACATCGATATTCATTATGTAATGAATCTTTTATAAAGTCTAATATACGGCGCTGTTTTGTATTAATATCTGTAGCAGGGCGTCTCACGATAAACCTCCAAAGTCAATCTAATGTCAAAAAATGTAAATATAACTATGCGTAAAAATTACCGCATAACGTACTATATAATAAAAATATAAGATATTTACTTAACTTATATACCTATTATAGGCAATTTTAAAAGTTTTTGCAAACATTTGTTCTAAAACGCTTGACCGAACATTCGTTCGTGTGGTATTATAAGCATGTAAACAAACAAATGTTCTCAGATATTATGTTCGATGTAAATGTGAGGTATGAGATGAAAAATATATTGATGATGGTAGGAATGTGCTTAACAGTATTATTTGGTTATAATATGTCAAATCCTACAACAGAGGTAAATACACATAATATACGTGAAGTAAAGGTTCAAGCAGGCGATACAATGTGGGATATTGCAGCACGTACAGCTCATAAAGATATGGATGTTCGTGAAATGGTATATGCCATGAAGGAACTCAACAATATTAACGATTCTGGTGCTCTTGTACCTGGTACAGTTTTAAAGGTACCAGCAAAGAAATCTGATAGTCCAGTTAGAGCTTTGGACTATATGGCTCAAAACTAAATATATATGGGTTAATCCCACGCAAAAAAGCAGCTACTCTAACAGAGATAGCTGCTTTTTGTTATCTAATGTATGTTATTAAATGATTTATAGTTATTGTCTAAATCAACTGATTTATGATTGTTATCTAAATCGCTTTTCAAAAATTGTAGAGATAGGATTATCTACAAACTTATTTGCTTCATTGATATAACGACGAACCATATTTACACTATGATGACGAGTTTGTCGCATAATATTACGCTCCTCAACACCATAAGCTGCTGCAGTCGTTGCAAAGCCATGACGTAAACTATGAGCGCCATACATGGTCGGATCTAGACCAATAAGAGAAATATATTTCTTTACGATTTCTGCAATCATCTTATCGGATATAGCTGTTTTACGTAAAGACATATTTTTTGTAAACCCTCTAAATACAGGTCCCTCAGTAATACCAGAAGCACGTAACCATTGTTGTAAGGCTCGTACTGCATCTAACGGAGAACCAGATAAATGTGGGATAGCTACCACTGCACCTTGACCTTCTTGATCGGCCTTAGAGGATGCTACAAAGATTTCAACACCTTGTGGTGAAAATTGAAGATTTTCTACTGTAATAGCTGCAATCTCACTGCGCCGGAAAGCACCCATAAAGCCAATCAAAAGAATAGCTTTATCGCGCAATAATTGAAGTTCCGGTACATCTAGCTTAGTCATACAGTCTATAATATCTTCAATATCTTCTAACAAAACTGGGGTTTTTCCTTGTTGGAATGTTCCTTTTAATCGTCTAATACCACGTAAGGCCTGTTTAACGATAGGAGCCATACATGGATTATCTCTTTGGCCAGAAGCATTAAAATTTTCAGATATAGCACTAATACGACGTGAAATTGTATTTGCCTTTGCATAATCTGCTAGATCGTTAATATAATTTACTATTGTTTCTGGTGTAGCTGGAAAATAAGATACCTTTTGATAAGTACACCAATCTACGAAATCGTCCCAATCCGATTCGTAAGCATCAACAGTATTCTCAGCCTTAGATAACAATATGCTTTGTTTTGCTTTCATAGACAACTTTGTACTATTCATAAGCGCATCATTATTGCGCAAATAAAAATGCTTTTGTTGTTTCTTAGACTCTGACATAATTCACCCTTACCCATAAAATATTAATATAATTGTACCATAGATTAGATCTTTATATGCTATAATTAGAGAATATAATAAATAATTCGGGAGCGTTTACGAATACATGACGAAGAAATACATATTAGTAGGAACAGTACTTGTTCTTTTGGGTACAAGTGGTTGCTCATACATTCCAACAGAAAATATTTCTTATGGTGTATATTATAATGATACAGATCTATCAAATACACCAAAGAACGAATTACAAGCACGTTTACAAGAGGTGAATGATAAGATACCTCAGACTATATCTATCGATATGGGAAATAATAAAAAACAACAGGCCACATATCATGATTTAGGTATTCAATTCGATACAGAGGCTATGGTAAAAGCTATTTCCACATACGGCTATGAGGATGATATGTGGACAGTATTGTCACATAGATTTAATGGTTTATTTTATGGTCATCATTTTAAACCACAATATAAGTTAGACGAAGTAAAAGGCAAAACATATCTCACTGAGTTAGCAAAAACAATAGATACACCTGGTCATGATGCCTATCTTACTGTTGAAAATGGACAAGTAGTAATACATCCGTCAAAAGAAGGCAAACGTATTGATATCGATGCTACCTTGAAAAAGCTAAAAGATGATCTACAGATTAGCGATAGTATAAATTCTCTTTCTATGGTATTTACTACGCAGAATACGGTAAAAGTTACTGATACTGATCTAAAACCTTTAAATACTGTATTAGCATCTTTCACAACGGAGTATAATCCAAGTAATGAAAGCAGAACACATAATATCCAATTAGCTTCTGATAAGATAAATGGTACACTCATTAAGCCCGGTGCACAATTCTCTTTTAACGATGTTGTAGGCGAACGTACTGCAGAAGCTGGCTATGATGATGCGCCTGTTATGATTGATGGCAAATTAGTTCCAGGCATTGGTGGCGGTATTTGCCAAGTAAGTTCTACTATTTTTAATACAGCTTTATTATCTGGTATGAATATTGTTGAACGTACACCTCATTTTGAACCAGTTGGATATATTCAAGCTGGTAGAGATGCTACGGTAGCTTGGGGCTATTTAGACTTTAAGTTTAGAAATCCGTACCAACATTCTATTTATATCTTAAGTGTTATGAATAATGGTACGTTAACTATTTACATTATAGGTACAGCTGAAGATAAACCAAAAAATGTATCTATCTCTGTAGGCGATTATGGTGAGATTCCAAATAAAACAATAACTAAGGTAGATCCATCTTTAAAAGAAAAAGAGGTACAAGAGGGCCATGTAGGCTTAAAAATGAATACGTATAGAACCATTACATATGGTAACTGGGTTACTCAAACTGATTCCTTTGAGTCTATATATGACCCTGTAGATACGATTATTACAATGCCTGCAACACCTGAAGCGCCACCTAAGAAAACAGATAAAAAGAAATCATAACTATAGCTTTTATGAAATATAGCCTAAACTATTGACCATTGTATATAAATAGTTTAGGCTATTATTTGGGCTGTAAATGAGAAATCATTATATACGTAAATAAATTAGTATAGATTAATTATTAAAATAAAAAGTATAATAAGATATTCTCAATAATTATCATTTAGGAAAAAGTAGAATAGAAGAGGAATTTATGGACACAATTTTACAATTTGATCACTCTTTAATCTTCTATGTACATGAACATTTTGTATATAGTTTTTTAACACCAATTATGGCATTTATCTCAAAAATTACAAGCAATGGCGCATTATGGATTATAATAGCATTATTATTAATGCTACAAAAAAAATACCGCGTTTTAGGCGTGGCAATTATTATTGCTTTAGGATTTGTATTTATAATTGGCGACCAAGGTTTAAAACCAAATGTAGCAAGATTAAGACCATTTGTTGATTTTCCAAATGTAACGGTACCGTTGGAATCTGCACTACCAAAAGCTACAAGCTATTCATTCCCATCAGGTCATAGCTTTGGTTCATTCGCATCAGCCATGACTATTTACCTAGGCTTAGGCCAAATAGCACCTCAGAAGCGATATTTAGGGATTTTAGCATTGTTAGGTTCAATAGTAGTAGCATTCTCTAGAGTTTACTTATTTGCACATTATCCAACAGATGTATTAACAGGTTTAGTATTAGGAATCATCGTAGGATTCATTGCCTGGAAGTTAGCAAGAATCGGCTGGAACTGGTGGACTAACCGCCATAATGATGTAGAATACGAACCATACACATTTAAACGTAAATAAGCAAAAAACTATATAACACAAGGGATTGGGCCATTTAGGCCCAATTTTTGACATCAAATTACTTCCGATAATATATCGTTATCGGAAGTTATTCATATTAAAAACAAAAACTAGCCTATAAGTTTATAAGCTAGTTTATTTTAGTTAATCAAAATAATCAGTAAAAATTAATTTTTCTATATGCCAATAAAGTATTATTATTACATAAAATTTATATTGAATTTTTTAGAATTAGATTGTAAAATAGTAATATAAATTATCTAATTTACTCATACTTTTATGGAGGATTTATATGTGCTGGTGTGATATTGTAAGTAAAGCCAAAATTGGCGGTTTAAAACATTTAGGTAATGGCATGGAGAGTTCTTTAAGATTTCTTGCTGAAATTATTCTTAGTTTAAGTATCATTCGCGTATTAGTAAACTGGACTTTTGGTATTTAAATCTCAAAATATAATACGATCATATTAAAAGGCGCTTAGTTATACTAAGCGCCTTATTTTTATATATTCAGTTATATCTAGTTATTTTCTTCACTACAGCGCTAATATATTACTCATATGCTTCGCTGCAATCTATGTATTCCATAATAATTTGGCAAATTTGGCCATCTTTATCAAATGCCCAGTATACTGGATATAAACCATCGCCAAACCCAGATTGAATCATCGGTACGGTCAATTCTGTATCAGGAATTGTAAAGTTAATCCAATCACCTTTAGAACGTTGGAATTGTGGATATGCCATAGCATTCAATTGGAATAAATCACTATAATAATCATCGTAGATATTTTTTTCAGGGTAGTTTATATGCCATTGTTCATAAAATTTGTTATATGTCTCAATAGTTTGTGCATCTACTATTGTAGCTAAACCCGAATCTACTGGAAATCCAATATAGGTATCCCCATCATCTAAATCGGTTAAGTCTTCAGTCCCTTTTAATGCTAATTCGTAATATACAGGCTCATTACCGCTAAAAACAACTCGACTAGCTACATAACGATATTCATTTGGTTCCATTTCGATAATCTTAGTCTCTAATAGATATGTGCCTGGCTCTACCGTTCTAAGATACGTATCAGGCTTACTCGGCAATGAAACTAAAGGATCACAACATGTAATATGCCCTGTTGGGAAGTTTACCGTCCACATGGGTAATGTATGTAACGAAAATCCTTTTAACTCTTTTCGGTTAAATAAATCATGATATGGTACAGTAGGTTTTAATTTACCTTCAGAACCTAATCGGTTAAAGGTTTGAATCCATTCGCTAGTTAATTTAGATTGTTCCATATTACTCCTCGGCTTCGTATTTACAATGAATATATTCGCTTTCTAATACTTCGTAGGCTGCAGTTTTACGAATAATTTGCTTCACTAATGTATCTAGTTTTGAACCATTAGAATAGTCTGCAGGTGCATAATAACGGATACGATGATGACGCATCATCTTATATACCTTTTCTTTATCCTTCTTAAATGGATCATAAACACCTATAGAATGACCCCCATTAGCGTTCACAAGACTCATACAAGGAATATCTGTATCGCTATCCCCAATATAAATCATGTTACGGAATGGGACTCGTTGATTTTCAGGCTTAATGTAATCATTAACACCAGTATCATTAATATCGAGAATTCCTTTTTGAATACGGAACAAAAATTGTGTCTTATTCGTATAGTTAATGGCTTGTGCAGGCCAAACAGCGACACCTTTATCGTCGAACATAAATGCACTGGCATAGATTTTAGTGAAAGCCCCCTCTTTTGCCATTTCAGTGCCTTCGATCATTTCTTTTAAGCCAGACGAAATAATATAATGTTCAATCTTAACGCCTTGTTCTAAGCCATATTGACGAATGCGTTCAAACCAAGTCCGTACCCCTTCGTATAATTCTACTTGATTGCCGTATTCCATGAGCTTATCTTTTGTTACATAGAAATGGCCTACAGCTTCTTGAATCATTTTGTACATATAGGCTAAGTTATTATCCATATCATGTTTTTTAGCCAATTGATTTGATTCATGCCAAAATTGTTTGATTTGCTCTTCGTTATAGCCTACTGATTGAATGAATCCTTGTGCCTGCATATCGTCAGGGGTTAAAGTCTTATCAAAGTCGTAACACATTGCTAACACGGGCATAGATGAGTCAGATGATTGTAAATTATCTTTACTATCTCTCTTATACGTTATCATAAATGCACCTCCTTTTAAACTAAACAAAAAATACATTTACACTCTCTTATATTCCTGAGATACCTGCTTGACAACCCCTTTGGTATCTATTTTACACGATAAGTCAAATCATTTAATTTAATAATTCCTCGTAATTCTCTCTAAAATAAGCTATCTTGTGTTACAGTTTCGTTTATAATCCAACTCTTTTCCGTACTTTCTTTAATAATTTCTCTTTTTGTAAGTCTTCCAATCAGTAAACTAGAATTTGGATCATGATGTAAACGATTATATCGAACTGCCGCTTGATTAGTATTGGCATAACAATATCGACAAAAGTGGCTACAGCTATCGTAGGCACCAATATCGCCATGTAAATAACAATTACATTCTGGTCGTGCTGGCGCACGTTTAGGTGCTTTTAATTTTATATTCCAAGCTCTTTCATAACAATCTAAGGTTAAACACCCCTCTGTATCAGCACCAAGCTCTTTAAAGATATCCCCTTCTCCACAGGTTTTAAGATTCATATGATTGGAATGAGCTATGGAAACAAATTCTTTAATGATCTTAGTTTGAACATCTAAACTTGGTCTATATCCTTCTGGAAAATTCTGAGCCACCTTATCAAATATATCTAAAAAACTAACAACAACTGTATCTGTATAGCCCTTAAGGGCTTGAGCCATTTTGTGAAAGCTTTCAAAATGAAAATCTACTGTATACTCATTGGTTAAAATGATAGGATCATAACGCCACACCATAGATTGAGAATTAAGTAGTTTAGAAATGTGTTTAAACCCTTCTATAACAGACGCATAAGTTGGCACGTAGGGTTCAATATCAGTTCCATAAGGCGTTATAGTCATATGCCAGTATTGTCTGTAATCAACAATTTTATTTAGTAGTGGAATAAACGGTAAAGGATTCTTTGTACAGAATGCAATACCATCTACCACCTCTTGATTAATTGGATACCGTGTCACCTGTAGGGGATTATAAGGGTTACGAACATCTACAAAACCTTCACGTATACGATTGATTAGCCATTGCCCATAAAAAGCAGGAATATCTGTACGTTGCCCAGTCTGTAATATCATAGTCCCTGCCCTTTCAGTAAAATAAAAACATAGAAGTATTATATCATATCTAATAGTAAGTATTTATGGAGTTAATGTGATTTTTGCTGTATAGTTCATTATTATTTTATGGTACTATACATACTATAGAATATGAGGAGAACTAAATTATGAATGATATTTTTGAACGCAACCATCCTATGAAGGATGATAAAGAATTTATTATATCCTATTGGGCAGATCGAGCTCACGATTTTGGTGCTTTACGTGCAAAAGAATTAGAAAGTCCCAAACTGAAATTATGGAGAGAAGAATTAACTAGTCATATATTTGATTCTGATAGATCTTTACGAATATTGGATATTGGATGTGGAGCCGGCTTTTTTAGTATTATACTATCCCAGCTTGGTCATACAGTGCATGGCATTGATATTACACCTAATATGATAGATGAGGCAAATCAACTAGCAGAATCCCTCGATTGTGATGCAACCTTCTCCATAATGGATGCAGAGAATCTAGGATTTGTTACTAATACTTTTGATATCGTTGTGGCCAGAAATGTAACGTGGAATTTACCCCATCCTGACAAAGCCTATGCCGAATGGTTTCGCGTCATTCGACCAGGCGGTTTGATTTTAAACTATGATGCGGAACATGCTCGTAATCATCATAATGTACCACAATCTGTTCATCATGCCCATGAACATGTAAGCAACGAATTAAAAGAACGATGTCACACCATTTATCATATGCTCGATATTTCGTCTTATACACGACCTCAATGGGATAAAGAACTACTTACTAAATTAGGTGCTAGTTCTGTTACCATTGATCTAACTGTAGGTCCGCGCATTTACAATGAGGAAGACGAGTTTTATATACCTGTACCCATGTTCTTGGTGAAAGCAATTAAATAAATCTATATAGTATATAACACAAAACCCACTCTATGATTATCATGAGTGGGTTTTGTGTTTAGATTAACTGCTAATTACTAAAATATACCTGAGCTTTATCAATCTCTGCCCGTAGTTTTTCTTCATCAATTGTAAGCAGTTCTTTGTCTTTCATAAGAACCTTACCACCCACAATTGTAGTATTTACATCGGAGCTATTAGCAGAGTATACAAGAGCTGCTAAATCATTGTAACGAGGCATCCAGTGCATACCAGATACATCATATAGCACGATATCTGCACGATAGCCTTTATCTAATACACCAAGATCTGTATATCCCAATGCTTTTGCACCTTCTACAGTGCCCATGTTCCATGCGGCTTGAGCAGGAATAGCCTTTGGATCATAAAGACGTGCTTTATGTAATGTTGCTGCAAGACGTACTTCTTCAAGCATATCAGCATTATTATTAGAAGCGGAGCCATCTGTACCAAGACCAACCGTAATACCTTTGGCAATCATTTCAGGTACTGGTGCAATACCGCTAGCTAATTTTAAATTAGATTGTGGGTTATGCGCTACGGCTACATTATTTTTAGCCATAATAGCCATATCTTCGTCTGTCACATGAACGCAGTGTGCGGCTAAGGTAGTATTCCAGAATAAACCTAAATCATGCATATGCACAATTGGTGTCTTACCAGTAGCTTTCATAACATTCTCCACTTCTCCTTTTGTTTCGGACAAGTGCATGTGAATGCCACAATTTAATTCATGAGATAAGGCAATCACCTTTTCCATGTAAGCATCGGGACAAGTATATGGTGCATGTGGTCCAAGCAATACTTTGATGCGGTCATTATCAAAGCCGTTCCAAGTGCGGAATAAGTCAGCATTTTCAACTAATGCTTGATCTGCTGTTGGGGATACACCGGCTAAGCCACGTGACAATACAGAGCGAATACCTGTTTCTTCTACCACCTCAGCAGTAGTATTCATAAAGAAATACATGTCGCTAAATGTAGTGGTACCAGTGCGCAACATTTCAGCAATACCGAGTTGTGTGCCGTACCGTACATAATCGTCATTTAATTTTGCTTCTGTTGGCCAAATAGCCGTTTCAAGCCATTCCATAAGCTCAAGATCATCTGCATAGTTTCTAAATAGACCCATCGCAATATGAGTATGTGTATTTACAAGACCTGGCGTAGCCAATTGACCTTTACCGTCTAGCACTTCCTTAGCAGAGTCTTTTACCTTTTCAGCTTCACTATCGTTTAAAATAGCTGTAATATAACCATTATTAATTTCAATGGCATGATTTTTTAGAACCCCCTCATCGGTGAGGACGTCTACATGAGTAATCAATAAATCAGACATAGTCTTCCCTCATAGTTATAACCGAGCCATGATAGCTCGGTTATATTTGTTTAATTTGAAAGCTAGTATAGTTTAGATACAAAATGTATTACAGAAACCATTATATTTCAATACAGTATTAGTTTACTTTTGTTAGATAATCGATTTGTTCTTGTGTTAAAGAATCTAAGTCATAGCCCATAGAGTTCAACTTAAGTTTAGCGATTTCCACATCTAATTCATGAGGCAATACGTATACTTTTGGATCCATTTCTTTACCGTTTTTCAAGATATACTCTGCAGCAAGGGCTTGCATAGCAAAGGACAAGTCCATAATTTCTGCAGGGTGACCATCGCCAGCTGCAAGGTTTACTAGACGGCCTTCAGCCAATACATAGAGTTTACGACCATCAGACATAGTATAGCCTTCGATGTTTTGGCGAACCCGTTCGTGGCTTACAGCAAGTTCAGTAAGATCAGAAACATTCACTTCGCAGTCAAAGTGACCAGCATTACATAAGATAGCTTTATCTTTCATCACTTTGTAATGCTCTTTTACAATAACATCTTTACAACCTGTTACAGTACAGAAGATATCCCCAACCTTAGCAGCTTCAATCATAGGCAATACCTTGAAGCCATCAAATACAGCCTCTACAGCTTTAATTGGATCTACTTCAGTTACATATACGTGTGCTCCAAGGCCTTTTGCACGCATCGCAACGCCTTTACCACACCAGCCATAACCAGCAACAACAACGTTCTTACCTGTTACAGTCAAGTTCGTAGTGCGCATGATACCATCCCAAACGGACTGACCTGTACCATAGCGATTATCGAAAAGATATTTACAGTAAGAGTCATTGACAGCAATCATAGGGAATGTTAATTGTTTAGCGTTCTCTAATGCATATAAACGATGTACACCTGTTGTGGTTTCTTCACTCCCCCCTAACAAACGTTCTTTTGCATCTTGTCGTGTAGTATGCAATAGATTTACTAAATCACCACCATCATCAATGATAATATGTGGTTTATGATCAAGTGCTTTATGGAGGAAGTTAAAATATTCTTCATCAGTACAATCGTACCAAGCATATACAGTAATGCCCATATCTACAAGACCTGCAGCTACATCGTCTTGTGTAGACAACGGATTGGAGCCCGTTACAATTACATCTGCACCACCGCGTTTTAATACAGTCGCAAGGTATGCTGTTTTTGCTTCCAAGTGAACACTAACAACAATTGTTTGGCCTTTGAAAGTTTGTTCTGCTTCAAAACGGTCACCTAATGTGTTTAATGTAGGCATAAAGTTAGAAACCCAATCAATTTTTTTGCGACCTTCTGTTGCTAAATTTATATCTCTAATTAAAGATTGCATAATATCTCCTTTTACTCATACAAGTAGATACAATAAAATAAATAGTTGATAGTAAATCTACTTAGATTTATTGATACTATATAATTTTGTTAATATCGTTATAGATACTTACTTATATAGATAATATATTGCTTATATAGATAATAAATTACTTATATATCGAATGCTTCTTAATAAGCTACATTATTAAAATCATAAATTATTTAGATTCTACAATCTGGCGTAGCTTACCAATTGACTCTTCATAATTTGGAGTCAATACTCCCTCTTCGGTGATAATCGCTGTTACAAGTTCATGAGGTGTTACATCAAATGCAGGATTAAGTACATCAATACCACTAGGGGCTGTTTGAACACCGTGTAAAGCGGTTACTTCATCATCGTTGCGCATCTCAATAGGAATATCTCCACCATTTTCCAGAGTAAAGTCAAATGTACTATAAGGAGCGGCTACATAAAACGGAATATTGTGGAATTTAGCTAGTACAGCCACACCATAGGTACCAATCTTATTAGCTACATCCCCTTTTGTAGTGATGCGGTCAGCACCGACGATAACGGCATCAATCAACCCATGTTGCATCGCATAGGCTGCCATATTATCTGTTTCAAGAGTAATAGGAATACCATCCTCGTGAAGTTCAAAGGCTGTAAGTCGAGCACCTTGTAATAATGGACGTGTTTCATCAGCATACACGCGTTCCAGTTGTCCATTTTCATGTAATTTACGAACAACACCAAGTGCTGTTCCTAGACCACCTGTAGCTAGTGCACCCGCATTACAATGAGTTAAAATGCGAATATTCTTTTTACCTTCAAATAATGTAGCCCCTGCTTCGGACATACGTCTATTTAAAGACACATCTTCTTCGTGAATGATAATAGCCTCTTTTGTAATGAGGTCTACTACTTCACTCATTGAGGACATACTGTCAACATTAGTTTTCACAAGAGAAATGACACGATCTACAGCCCAAGCTAAGTTGATTGCTGTAGGGCGAGTTTCTTTTAAGATCTCACTAAACTCATATAAGCTTGTAAGTTGTTCACTAAATGGCGCCTCTAAACGTCCTGCTTCCATAGCAGCTAAAATGAGACCATAACTAGCAGCTACGCCAATAGCAGGTGCGCCACGAACGCAAAGCATTTTAATAGCTTCGGCCACTTGGCGCCAATCTGTACAGTGAACGTATGTAATTTCAGTAGGCAATTTAGTTTGATCTAATAGTACCAGCGTATCTTTACGCCATTCAATATTAATCATAACTTCTCCTTCGATGAACTATTGTGTATCATTATGAGATGATTATAGTTTAAAACCACCATATTCATGCATGCGATTATGAGCATCATAACGAGCATCCACATCAATTGCATCAATAGCACCTAAGATAAGAGATTTTAGTTGAGCCGCCATATTGCCCATCATTTCTACAACTTCCGCATGTGTCAAAGCAGATTCAGAAATACCTGCTGCATAGTTGGTAATCATAGAGATCGTAGCATATGCCATTTCAGCTTCATTCGCTAAATTTACTTCCGGTACATTTGTCATACCTACTGTATCGCCACCGAGCATGTGGAACATTTTGATTTCTGCAGGAGTCTCAAAACGAGGGCCTTCAGTACATACATAGGTACCGCCATTATGTATCGTAAGGCCTTGTTCCGTACCTACCTTTTGAAGAATATCACGTAATTCAGGGCAGTATGGATTTGTTACATCAAGATGTGCCACTGGACGGTCCCCACCTTCATAAAACGTAGTGATGCGGTTCTTTGTAAAATCTAAGAATTGGTCAGTCAACACAAAATGACCTGGCTTAAAGTTCTCATTTAAAGAACCTACTGCTGTCGTGGAGATAATAAATGTAACGCCTAGTTTTTTGAGGCCCCAAATATTAGCACGATAGTTAATTTTGTGTGGAGGAATTGTATGATCTTTGCCGTGACGAGCTACAAAGATTACAGTTTTCCCATGGTATGTACCTTGTACATAATCTATTTCACCATATGGTGTCATTAAGGATTCTTCATGAATATTTTCAAAGATGGACGGATCATAAACACCAGTACCACCAATTACGCCAATTGCACTCATTGTGACCTCCTATTATTAATAACTCTATCTTTTATTTTCTCATAGAATAGAAAAACAGGCTATAGGAAAAACCTAGTAGCCTGTATTTTTTCTACATATTATAAAGTTTTTATTGAATTGGACCTTTTGGGGTAAACATATTTTGTAACTCTTCACGTGTGAAATGATATTTTTCATTACAATAATGGCAAACAAGCTCTGTTACGTCATCTTCCAAAATAGCATTCTTATCTTCTTCACGTAATGTCATTAGCACACTGGCAAAGCGATCACGACCACAACGGCATTGGAAATGAATTGGTTCATTATATACTTCATTCACAGTTAAACCATGGAGAACGCGTTCCATAAGACCTTTACCATCTGGATTTGCTTTCAAATATTCTGTAATAGGACCAAGTTCATTAATATTCTTTTCTACTTGTGCTAATGCTTCATCTGTAGCATCCGGTAAGGCTTGTACGATAAAACCTCCAGCTACAACTGTATGGTAATCTGGATCTACTAATACACCTAAACTAATCGTAGACGGTACTTGTTCAGATGCATATAAATAATATGCCAAATCCTCTGCCACTTCACCACTTTGAATCGGGCTTGTAGAAGTATAGTCTTGCGCTAACTGCGTGAAACGAGTCACTTGCACTTCCCCATTATGACCTACGGCAGCACCAACATCAAGCTTACCAGCATGCTTTAAAGGTACATCAACATGTGGCTCATCTACATAGCCTCGAACCGTATTATCAGAGAATGCATCTACGTGAACTACACCTAGTGGACCATCACCTTTAATACGAAGACTTACGTTTTCATGGTTTTTAAAATCACCAGCTAACAAAATAGCTCCCGTCATAGCACGACCTAAAGCAGCTGTTGCTACAGGCCATAAATCATGACGTACACGAGCTGTTTCAACTGTATCGGTTGTTACAGCTAAAGACATACGAACCCCTTCTCGGGTTGTAAAACGTTTTATATAATCCATTCTATCATTCCTTATTTCTACTGATTTTATTAAGGTATTACTTTTATATTGCTTATATAGTATATCATGTCAAATATTTAACTTTCAATAATAGAGAATATATGTTCGTCTAGTCTGATTTAAAGTTAAAAGAACATATTTTCGATGATATAAAAACACCCAGTACCATAAGATACTGAGTGTTATATATACAATTCTTAGATTTGATCGATAAGGTTAACCATTTCGATTGCACCCATAGCACAATCATAACCTTTATTACCCGCTTTTGTACCAGCGCGTTCGATAGCTTGCTCAATGTTTTCAGTAGTTACTACACCAAACATAACAGGAATACCAGTTTCCAAAGATACATGTGCGATACCTTTAGCCACTTCGTTGCATACATAATCATAATGAGTAGTGGCCCCACGAATAACAGCACCTACACAAATAACTGCATCATAACGACCAGATAAAGCTGCTTTCTTAGCAATCAAAGGAATCTCATAAGCACCTGGAACCCAAATTACTGTAATATCCTCTTGTTTAACATCGTGACGAAGTAAACAATCTTCAGCGCCTCCGATTAATTTAGATGTAATGAACTCGTTGAAACGAGAACCGATAATAGCAAATTTCTTACCAGTACCTAATAAGTTACCTTCTTGAACCATCATTATGTTGACCTCCTCTATTCCATATAAGGAAATATATATGTAACGACCGAGTTATATGGTGAAAGTTAATTAGTCTTCTAACATATGACCCATTTTTTCTTCTTTTGTTTTTAAATAGCCTGCATTAAATTTATTTGCAGCAATGATGAGTGGTACACGGCTAGTTACATTGATTCCCCAATGTTCTAAGCCATGACGCTTTTCGGGATTGTTAGTTAATAAACGGATGCTTTTAATACCCAAGAAACGGATAATTTGAGCCGCTAAAGAGTATTCACGCATATCTGCAGGGAAGCCTAATTGTTCATTTGCTTCTACTGTATCAAGGCCCTGTTCTTGTAATGCATAGGCTTTAATTTTATTGGTCAAACCAATGCCACGGCCCTCTTGTCGCATATATACAACAACGCCTTTGCCTTCTTTTTCAATAGCGCGCAACGCATTGTCTAATTGTTCGCCACAATCACAGCGCTTAGAACCAAATACATCGCCTGTTAAACATTCAGAATGAATACGGACAAGCACATCGCTACAATCTTGAACATTACCCTTTACAATAGCTAAATGCTCTTTATGATCTAATTCATTTTTAAATACAAAAATATTAAAATCACCAAATTTAGTAGGCAACTTAGAACAAGCACCAAGCTCAACCATATCTTCATGTTGCTTACGATATTCAATAAGTTCTGCTACAGAAGCAATTTTCAAATCATGCTCCTTAGCAAATTTCATAAGATCTGGCAAACGGGCCATATCGCCATTGTCTTTAGTAATTTCACAAATAACGGCAGCCTCTTGTAAACCTGCTAAACGGCAAAGGTCGATAGATGCCTCAGTATGACCTTGACGTACCAGTACACCGCCCTCTTTATATACAAGTGGGAATACGTGCCCTGGACGACGGAAGTCTTGAGGTTTCGCATTAGGATCTAATAGTTTTTGAATTGTATAAGCACGCTCTGCAGGAGATACGCCTGTTGTAGTATCTACATGATCCACAGTCACAGTAAAAGCAGTTTCATGGTTATCAGTATTTTTGGTAACCATTGCAGGAATGCCAAGTTTTTCTAACGCTTCGCGGCGCATAGGCGTACATACGATACCGCGAGCGTATTTAACCATAAAGTTAATGTTTTCTTGCGTCGCAAACTCTGCAGCAATGATAAGATCGCCTTCGTTTTCACGGCTTTCATCATCAACGATAATAATAGGTTTACCAGCTTTAAGGTCTTGTAAGACCTCATTAATAGAATGTAATTGTTCGCTCATAGGAACGCTCCTTACTTATATAAATCCATTTTCTACTAAGAGGGATTGCATAGATTTTTTAGGCTTTTCTTCGGTAGGTTCACTACCAAGATTCATAAAATGACGAATATATCGTCCAGCAATATCCGTTTCTAAATTGACCTCTGTTCCAATATGAGCAGAACCTAAAATGGTCTCACTCAAAGTGTGAGGAATGATAGAGACGGAAAAACTACTGTCTGTTCGTCGCATAATTGTGAGGCTAATTCCATCGATGGTAATGGAGCCCTTATAGATAACATAATCCATAACGGATTTTAGAGCCTCGATAGTAAAGATAATGGCATTATCGGTTTGTTCACGATTAATAATACGACCTGTACCATCTACATGGCCTGCCACAATGTGACCACCAAATCTACCATTAGCAAGCATAGCTCGCTCTAAGTTGACTGGTTGATGGACTTTCAAATTAGTAAACGTAGTCATCTTAATGGATTCTGGCATCACATCCGCTGTAAATATACTATTGCCAATCGTTGTGGCCGTCAAGCACACCCCATTAACAGCTACGGAATCACCAACTTTTAAATCGCTAAAAATTTTTTCTCCTCGAATTGTTATGGCTAAGGATTTAGAGCCCTTTTTAATGTTCTCGATGCGGCCGATTTCTTCAACGATTCCCGTGAACATAAGCGCCCCTCCTTCCTTGACGATATGCTTCAATGCGAATGTTATTATCTAATACTTTAGTCTTGGTGAAAGTTAATTGCGGTGAAACCTCTAAACTTTCAAAACCTCGACCTCCTACAGCAGGTGTTGCATCGTTACCACCAATAATGGTATTTCCAATATATGTTACGACCTTATCAAAGTTCTTGGTTTCCACAAAGGAACTGATAATTGCAGATCCACCTTCAACAAGAATAGATGTGTAACCTAGTTCACCTAGTTTTGTAAGAATATCATCGATAGATAATTTCTTAATATCTATGACAATGTCTGTGCTCTTGCTTTTACGAGTAGAAATAGATTCTACTACGGTTACTTGAGCACCAACTTGTTCTAAGGCTTGTATCCGATCCTTAGGACAACCTTTAGATACGAATATATGAATCTTGCGATTATTTATTTCAAAGACGCTACTAGTAGTAGGTGTTCTACCAAGACTATCCAAGATAATTACATCTGGTTGATGAATCGTAATCGGTTCATCAAGTATGCTTTTATCTAATAACGCATCTGATAATTCACTATCCGTTAAACGACAATTTAACTGTGGATTATCTGCCAAAATTGTACCAATTCCAACGAGCATGGCATCATGCGTGGCACGCAACACATGTCCATCACGACGAGAGGACTCATTTGTAATCCATTGAGATTGTCCAGTAGATGTAGCAATTTTCCCATCTAGTGACATAGCACTTTTTAAAGTGACAAAAGGCTTACCTGTCTGTATATAGGTAAAGAAAGGCTCATTTAGTTTAGCACATTCATCACTACATACGGGGCAAACAACCTCAATACCTGCTTCACGAAGTAACTCCATTCCTTTTCCAGAAACTAGTGGATTTGGATCCGTACTACCTACTATTACTTTAGCTATACCAGCCTCAATGATACGAAGCGCACAAGGTGGTGTTTTTCCATAATGGGAACATGGCTCTAATGTTACGTATAAAGTAGCACCTTTGGCATTATCACCTGCTTGATTTAGTGCATGCACCTCAGCATGAGCTGTACCAGCTTTATGGTGATAACCTTCACCGATTATTGTATTATCTTTTACCACAACAGCACCAACCAAAGGATTTGGTGAGGTGTGACCTGTGGCTAATTTTGCCAGTTCAATGGCGCGTTTCATATATACTACGTCATCCACCATATCACCTCAATAAAAAAAGGACTATTACATAGTCCTTGGGTCATCTTAAATGCGCACAACAAATGTGCCTCGTCTTTTCTCATCCAGACTCTACTGTCGGTATCGGAATTGCACCGATTCATACCAAAAAGGTTCGCGGACTTTACCGCCGGTAAGGAATTTCACCTATCCCCAAAGACTTATCTATTTTGTTTATGAATTAATAGTAACACTTTTATTAATGTTATGCAAGAATAATAGTTTTGTATTGAGAAAGAATATTAAATAATTTAATTAAAATATAATTTTTAGAACACAAATACTAGAACAATATAAATAATAATATATATTTACTTTTAATATAAACATATATAAACTATGTATACAGTAAATAGTAACTTTTATCACATAATTACATGTTAAACAAGTCTAATATAATATATATGGTTTGAATAACCATATTTTAATGATAGTAATTATTAAATATAGGTGATAATATGGCAAAAAAACGAATTTCTGATGTACTTATAGAAGTCTTAGCCAATGCGGGCATCGAACGCATTTACGGTATCACTGGAGATAGTCTAAACTCTGTAAATGATAGTTTACGCCGCAATGGTAAAATTGCTTTTGAACATGTACGACATGAAGAAACAGCAGCCTTTGCTGCCGGTGCAGAAGCATCCCTAACTCATAAACTAACTGTATGTGCTGGTAGCTCTGGTCCTGGCAACTTACACTTGATTAATGGTCTCTTTGACTGTCATCGCAATCGTGTTCCAGTATTAGCCATTGCATCTCACATTCCTCAATCTGAAGTAGGTTTGAACTATTTCCAAGAAACACATCCAGAAAATCTATTCAAAGAATGTTCTTGTTTCTGCGAACTTGTATCCAATCCTAAGCAAATGCCGGAAATTCTATTCCGTGCTATGAACGCTGCTGTTGGTAACCAAGATGTTGCTGTTATCGTTCTTCCTGGGGACGTTGCAGTTATGGAAATGGAAATTGACGAATTACCTATATGGGCCCCACCTCGTTTACCTCATATTGTTCCACAACGAGAAGATATTGAAGAAATGGCTGCTCATTTAGAAACAGGCAAACGTATTACCCTATTCTGTGGTGCCGGCTGTGAAGGTGCTCATGACGAAGTGGTAGAATTAGCAAAACGCTTACAAGCACCAGTTGTACATGCTTTCAGAGGTAAAGAATGGGTTGAATGGGATAATCCATATGATGTAGGTATGACTGGCCTATTAGGCTATACATCTGGCTACCGTGCTATTGAACAATGTGATACATTGGTAATGCTTGGTACAGACTTTCCTTACCGTCCATTCTATCCAGAAAATGCGAAAGTAATACAAGTAGATAGAGATCCTAGCGCTTTAGGTCGTCGCGTACCTCTTACACAAGGTATCATTGGTACTGTAAAAGATACGTTAAAAGAATTATTACCTCTTGTAGGCCAACGTGGTGATACTGAATTTATCGACACAGTGCGTAAAGCGTACACTAAATTTAGAGGTGATTTAGATAGTTATGCCGTTGCCGAGCCAGATGGTGTAGCAATTCACCCTCAATACTTCGTAAATCGCCTCAATAAACTAGCAGCAGAAGACGCGATCTTTACCTTTGACGTAGGTACTCCAGTTATTTGGACTGCTCGCCATCTAAAAACAAATGGTAAACGCCGTATTTTAGGATCCTTTAGCCACGGCTCCATGGCTAATGCTATGATGCACGCTATCGGTGCTCAAAATGCATGTCCTAATCGTCAAGTCATCTCCCTCTCTGGTGACGGTGGCTTTACAATGATGATGGGCGAAATGCTGACTTTAAAACAATTAAATCTACCAATTAAAATCTTTGTATTCAATAACGAAGAACTTAGCTTTATCGCTATGGAAATGAAAGCTTCCGGCTATCTAGACTACGCTACAGACTTTGTAAATCCAGATTTCGGTAAACTTGCTGAAGCTGCTGGTATCAAAGGTGTAAGCATTCATAACTCTAGCGAAGTGGATGAAAAAATCATGGAAGCCCTTAACCATAATGGTCCAGTCATCGTTAATGTTCGCGTGGACAAACAAGAACTTGCAATGCCTCCGAAGATTGCTTACCAACAAGCTAAAGGCTTCAGCAAATATTTAATCAATGCAATCCTTGATGGCCGTGGTACGGAACTTAAAGAAATGGCCAAAACAAACTGGATGAAATATAAATCCTTATACTAAAACTTTACTAAATCTGCCAAATATTTAAAACTGCAAAACTTTCAAAAAAGAGGTGTCATCATTTGATGATACCTCTTTTATTACATAATTTTAATCATATACTGTTATAAAACCTTCAGTCCACCCTCTTAAATTAAGAGTAATTATGTTTATTCCTAAATACTCTAATCCATGTACTTTAAAGATATCCCATGTTTTATACCACTTTAATGCTTTCTCTGCATATTCTAAAGTGCTAAATAAACCTATGTATCCAGAACTGGAATAATATGGATCTATATCGTAATCATACCAAACACCATAAATTTTATTATTTACTATTTCATAGTTAATATCATCACCTATATGAGCACAATCATTTAAATAGTGAGTTTTTATGGAAAAGGAATCATCATTTAACTTAGAAAATCCAGACAATATTTTAGATTCAACTAGAGCCTCTTCAGCTAATGATATATAAGAAAAAAATCCTAATCCAAAATATTCTGTATAAGGCAGCTCTTCATTCTTTTTATAGTGTGCTAAAGCTTCATATATTGGAATTCTCATAATTCACCAACTCACTTTAATATAATAACAAGATAAAAATTACACTTTAATTATTTCTATCTATAATAATCGTCCTCGTAATCCTCTTTATACCGTATCGCATCAACCTCTGATGGAGATAATACATTCCTCTCTTCATCTACATATTCCCGGAATTCGTTAAAGTATACACCTGGAATATCTGATTCTTCTAATTCAGGAGTATCTTCTGGCTTAATATCCCAAAGTTTAATATCATCAGCTTGATTCGAAAGTCGATCAGTTATGTTAAAAGCATTACTATTTTCTTCTACTTTTGTATTTAGTTTAGGCACTTTAGAAACACTACTATTTGATGAATAGATTCCTAATAATTTTAATAAACTACCTATCATTTCCCAACACTCCCTTGCACCAATGATATATATTAATTATATTGTAGCAAACTACATAAAAATAAGCACTATATCAACATTTGGTATATAGTGCTTAATTTGTATTTAAGTCTTATCTTGTATTTTATTATGCTCCAAATAGTGACATTTGTTCATCTTCAGGAAGTTCACCACAGCATTTGAGGTCTTTCATAAGATCAATGATGGTATTTGATACTTTACAACGGCGTTGCAAGTCTTTTAGAGATGTAAACGGACGTTCTTCTCGTTCAGCTACGATTGCATCAGCTACTGTTTCACCTAAGGAGTCGATAGCCAAGAATGGCGGCAATAAAGCGCCATCTTTAATGCTAAATCGTCTTGCTTCAGAATGTTGAATATCTACATTGATAAATCGATAGCCTCGTTGATACATTTCCATAGATACTTCAAGGGCACTCATAAGGTCTTTATCTCTAGGACTAGCAGATCTATCAAGAGCCTTAATACGGTTAAACTCAGTCATTTGAGTTTTAAGATCACCTGTCATAATGCGTAAATCAAATGCTTTTGCACGAATGGAGAAGTATGCCGCATAGAATGCCAATGGATGATATACCTTAAACCAAGCAATACGGAAAGCCATCATTACGTAAGCTACCGCATGGGCCCGTGGGAATAGATAGGAAATCTTTTTACAAGATTCAATAAACCATTCAGGAATATTATTTTCACGCATTTCTGCTTCAAATTCCGTCGTAGCTTGCCCTTGTTTATTTCGTTTTTCAATACCCTTACCTTTACGCACGTTTTCCATTACAAAGAAGCTATGCTTTCTATCCATGCCCCGATGAATCAAGAAGTTCATTACGTCGTCACGAGTTGAAATGGCTTCATTCAACTTACAAGTACCATTTTTAATGAGATCTTGCGCATTGTCGAGCCATACGTTTGTTCCATGTGAAAAGCCAGAAATACGAACTAAGTCAGAGAATGTTTGGGGACGAGAGTCTTCAAGCATGCCCCGTACGAATTTCGTGCCACATTCTGGAACAGCCAAACTAGCTACTTGGTCACCTTGTAATTGTTCAGGTGTTAAGCCAATCCCTTCTGTAGAGGAGAACAAGCTCAATGTCTTTGGATCATCAAATGGTATTGTTTTGGCGTCGATACCTGTCAAATCCTCTAGCATACGAATAATGGTCGGATCATCATGGCCCAGAATATCTAGCTTAGTCATACGACCTTCAATGGAGTGATAATCAAAGTGTGTCGTTAATACGCCACTTTCCTTTTTATTAGCTGGATGTTGAATTGGCGTAAAGTGATGCACATCCATATCTCGAGGACATACCATAATACCACCAGGATGTTGGCCTGTAGTATTCTTCACATTTGTAAAGCCCTTTGCTAAATGTTCAAAGAAACCATTACGAGCTTGAATATCTCTAATTTCGGCGTACTTTTTAACATAACCAAAAGCAGTTTTATCAGCTATAGTACCAATTGTACCTGCTTTAAACACATTATCACGGCCAAATAGTTCTTCTGTATATTTGTGAGCTTTTGCTTGGTAATCACCAGAGAAGTTAAGGTCAATATCTGGAACCTTATCACCTTCGAAACCAAGGAAAATAGCAAATGGAATATCATGGCCATTTGTTTGTAAAGCATGACCGCATTCAGGACAGTCCTTACGAGGCAAGTCAAAGCCCCCTGCATATTCCCCCTTTTCAAAGAATTCTGAATATTTACAGTTAGGGCATACATAATGAGGCGGTAATGGGTTTACCTCTGTAATCTCAGACATGGTAGCGGCAAAGGATGACCCTACGGAACCACGGGAACCTACAAGGTACCCATCATCAAGAGATTTTTTTACCAGCTTATGAGCGATGTAATACAATACGCCGTAACCATTGGAAATAATACAATCCAATTCATAATCGAGACGTTCTTGTACGACACGAGGCAATGGATCACCGTAAATAGCCTTCGCATTTTTATAGCACATTTCTGTGAAAGCTTCGTCAGCACCTTCAATCTTAGGTGAATATGTACCATCAGGAACGGGCTTAATATCTTCAATGCTATCATTAATAGCACGTGTATTAGTAACGACTACTTCGTATGCTTTTTCTTCGCTTAAATAAGGGAAGGACGCAAGCATTTCATCTGTAGTACGTAAATGTAAATCTGGTTGTTCATCTGCATCTGGATAACCACATGCAGTTAACATGATTTCACGATAAATTTTTTCTTCTGGTGTCAGGTAGTGAACATCACAAGTAGCACATACAGGTTTATTTAAGGCTTCTCCTAATTCGATAACGGTCTTATTCATATCGATGAGGGCTTGCTCATCTGGCATGAGACCTTTACGAACCAAAAACGTATTGTTAGTATGTGGCTGAATTTCAAGATAATCGTAGAAGGATGCTACTTCCAAAAGCTCTTCTTTTGTAGCTCCACGAACGATGGATTGCATAAGCTCCCCTGCTTCACAGGCAGAACCGATGATAATACCTTCACGATGTTCTTCAATAACGGAGCGAGGCAAACGCGGACGAACCTTGTAATGTTCAAGGTGAGAAATGGAAATCATTTTATATAAATTACGTAAACCTACCATATTTTTAGCTAACAAGATAATATGGTACCGTTTATCTTTTTCTTTTTTCTTTTTCTTATCTAGTACAGGCTCTTCATCTTTTGTTACCGTTTCATCTTCGATGAGGTAACCTTCTACACCGTAGATAACCTTAACACCTAACTCCTTACCAAGAGCTTGCGCTTCTGGGAAAGCTTGTACTACGCCATGGTCCGTAATAGCCACTGCAGGATGGCCCCATTTTTTAATTGTTTTAAATAAATCCTTTACAGATACGAGGGCATCTTTATCACTCATCTTAGTATGTAAGTGGAGTTCCACACGAGAGTCCGGACGATTTTCAGTTCGTTCCACACTAGTAGTTTCTATTGCTTCAATACTGCGAATAGAAAGAATATAATCCTTGTCAAAACGATCATCAAAGCTGACACTACCTTGTACGCGAACCCGTTGTAAGCCTTTTAGTTGTTTTAGTAACTCATCCCCTTCTTCAGGACTGTTCGTAAACTTGATAAATTTAATGCTATTTGTATCATCTACAATGCTGCCGTTAACGATACTTTTACCCGTCTTAGTATCACGTTTATCTAAACCAACAAAGACACCTTCAAAAATTACACTAGGTGTATCCAAGGTGCCCATGATTTTAGAGGTGACCCCTTCAATTTTAGGTCCTAAAATCATGCCTTCATCAGTAGGTGCATCCTTTGGTGCACGACGAGGATATTTACCATCCCCTTCACTTCCTTTAGCCGTAGATTTTGTATTTTTTTTAGGGCCAAAGCCTTTGCTTACTTTAGGTGTACTGCTCACAGATGCGATAGTATCACTACTGCTAGATTCGGCAGCCGTATGATTAGAACGAGACACAACAACTGGACTATTGTTGAAATAGCCTAATTCAATAGCTTCTACAAATGGGGCAAAATCATCTTCGTCTACATCATCATATTCATCTTGTTGGTCATAACCCGCAAAAGACTTGCCTCTAGGTTCTTGATTTTTAGCCTCTTCAGCCTCACGTTGCGCCTCAGCAGCTTCAATCCATTCCCCAGCACCGCAGCCGCCACCATAATAATAGGTATCTAAACCTTCACCCGTTTCAGTATCTACCTTCCAAGCAAAGCAACAAGCTGTATCTGTATTTGTTGGAATATCATCAAAAGAGATATTTTTTTCCTTATACCATGCAGACAACCTTTCACGTAGACTAAGCAATGTGGAAAATGCAGAGTCTGCTGCTTGAATCGTCACATGTTGGCTATGACAGTTCACATAGAAGGATGATTTCTTATTCTGTTTTGGTACAACACGATAACGTACTTTCATTTTTATCCCTTATACCCACAGTAGGTAATACATAAATCTCTAAATCGCCAAATATCGCCCTTGCTGCTACGGCTATCTAATATAATCTCATAAAGCCCTTTTAATAAAGCTCGTAGAGCCTTAATTGAAATTCTCGGACTCGCCTCGTAAGCTAGCTTAATCGGATATGGTTTAAATGACGAATCATGATCCTTACATAAGTTTTGTATGGCTTGAACAGACATACCCACTTGGCGACATTCGCTAACTAGCAACTGTAAACGTAATTGCCCCTCAATATAGCTCATAGCACGGTCTAATTCTTTATAGCCGAACATAAATGGAAATAGTTCAAGTAATGTATCGATATCTCTTTTTAATAGAGCCTCTTTAAAAGTAAAAATGTTTTTGGCTCCATAGCCACTACCGTTTTCTTCGAGAAATTCTTTGGTAATAACCTTTTCCCCAGTAATTTGTAAAAAATAACGGTCAAACTCAGTTCTCATAAAAGAAACAGGTACCTCTTGCCACAAATCGATAAGATGGGCTACATATTCCTGTGCATCAGGCGTCATTTTAAAGCCGTTAGACGTACAGTACTGACGTATCCACATCACGAGGTCTGCCCCTTCAAGACGCTTACATTGATGATTTGGTATTTTATCTAAAATCTCTTTATTCTGCTTAATACGTTTATCAATCATATCATGATAAATCAAAACGATAGGATTATCTCCATTATATTCCAAGAGGAGTTCATACAATGGAACCCAAGCATCACTATTTTTGCCACTTTTACGAATGATAGGCAAATTAACTAAACAGAAGACCTTTTGATCGCCAAAAAGTGAATCTTCACATAGTTTTTCACTTATTTTTTGTGGTCCCACCTCATCATCTAATACAGTCACTGGAAGGTCTGGATAGGCACTTAAAAATTTACGTTTTTCTTCTTCAATTAATTGTGGTTCGTCGCCATAGATGAGTTGAATATGTGCCATGTTCCCTCCTTTCACAGATAGATATCTTTAATAAAGCTGTATCCCATTATATACATATGTTCTGATGATGGATCCACATCGCGTAAAGCACCATGAGGACTACTAAACAAAACAGTACTACGCGGTGAAATACGATCAATTTCATGCATTACACTAAATCGACTCGTTATAAATAAAACATTAGCCTTATCATTTAATTTTAGATTTTTTTCTCTACTTTGTCCATTATATACGACTATTTGGTTCATACCATTTTTATATATTATCCTTGCCGAACCGTTACTGTGAAAGTACTTAACTTTTACCATTCTAGGATTCATGCCATATGCTCTAATAGTTTGATTAATTAGTCCTTCATTAGGCATCGTTTTAATATAATCTGGTGCATCAATTAACAAATATGCCTGTTCATTGTTTGGTGCTATGCACAGCAGCACATTACACTGTTTCATAGGAATATAATGGATTAACGTATTCTTGTTATGATGAGTCACATAGTATGAAACACCATAGGCTGCAACCATGCATAATAAGGACATCACTACATATACAGTATACTCCTTCTTATTTGTCAAAAAGTACGTAAACAGACCTAGTAAAGTATAATATACATAAACACAATAAAGATGCATCATACCAAGCCAAAGTAAACTACCACTACGCCCTAGGACATGATTTAAATATAACGATATGCGTAATAGTGCATCTATCAAAGACCATAGAAACGATATAGACATTACATAGCTAATAACAGTGCTTATAAAGATTAAAATGATGGATATATCTAATATAGGTGCTACTATGCAAGCTGCTAACAAACTAGCAATACTAATATAGTGAAAGTAATACAGCTGTAGCGGCAAGATGAGCAACTGTGCTGACACACATAACACAAGGGGTGTTTTAATCCATTTTGGTAGCCATTGTATCCGTTCATATAGTACCTTCCCCCATATAAGTAAACCATAGGTTGCACCAAAGGATAGTTGAAAGCTTACATCAAACAAAGAAAAAGGATCATATACAAGACATAGAATAGCGCATATACATAAAGCCTGTTTAGCTTGATATAATCGTCCTTTTACATAAGCCATGCACATGAGTATACTCATCATCATTGCACGTATAACAGGTGCATCTCCACCAACGATACAGCAATATATACAAGCTACTAATATACCTAAAATTAAGCATGTGCGCTTCCGTAATTTAACGAGTCTTCCTAAACCGTAAATTAAGGCTAATAGCAGTGCAATATGTGAGCCAGAGATAGATAAAATATGGATGAGACCCGTATAAGCAAAATCTTTCATTCGCTCTTCCCCTAGCTCACTATAATGACCACCCAAGCATAAGGCTTGTGCTAATACCTTTTGTGAACCATCTAGATTACTAGCAATATTTTTTTCAATAGATTCTCGTATTTGACCACATAAATATAAACTTTTTCCATATAGTTTTTCAGAAAATGTTTTTTTAAAGTGGAATGCTTGTAAATCTTTATTAGTAGCAGATCGATATACACCATCATAGATTCGACCTCTTGTATTAGAGCTCATATATCTACCTCTAAGATTAATGCGTCCTTCCTCTTCAATGAGAAATAAACTTTTTGGTGTACCTTCAATTATTGCTTGTTCCCCTAGCCGTATTGAATACTTTGTAGTAGATACCTTTGAGTAAATCTGTAATCGACCCTGTGCCTTAATATAGTCATTTTTAGCAGTATCTTTATAGGGATGTAATCCATGTAACTCTACATTATATTTGTAATACTCCTGTCCATCTAGATTTACTATTTCAGGAGATGATACAACAGTACCTAGATATTCTCCTTCTTGCTGTAAATAGTATGATGTATAGCTACTATAATTAATAATTTGTAAGTCTGTATGATAATAGGATAATCCCATTGCAGCAAAAACTAATATTAATAAATTGGCATATAAACGCCACCTACAATAAGATTGCATTATTTTAATAACAGTTACACCAATAATAGCTAAGGCAATCGCAAAAATATAATGCATTTGACTAAGTACGGGATAATATTTACCATATCCTAATATAGTGCCAATTATTATAGATCCCAATATAGTATGTGCCCATTGGCTATAAGTTATAAATGGCTTTGTATTAACTAAAACTTGAGTATTGAAGATTGATTCCTCAAACGCTCGTTCTGTATTCCTAAATTTAGATTGTAATTTTATCTTTAATCTTCTTAAATACGCCATCACCGATGCCCTTCACCCCCTTGATACCTTCAACGGATGTAAAGGGTCCTTTTTGTGAACGATACTCTTCAATTCTTTTTGCCATAGCGGGTCCTATGCCTGGTAATGCATCAAGATCTTTTGCAGAAGCTGTATTGATATTAATTTTGTTACCGCGCAATAAAACCTCTGGATTACCGTGGAAGTTAAATACTATGTGGATATGATCTCCCGCATTAACCGACTTTGCCATATTGACTGATTCTACATCAGCATAAGGTAATAGCCCACCTGCTAACTGAACTACATCACCTACAGTAGCACTACTTTCAAACTCATATAAACCAGGTGAAACTACGGCGCCCGTAATATAAGCTATAGGTTTGTTGGATGTTTGTTCAACAGTTGATATAGAAGAATTTCCATCTATTGCTCCTTCAACTAAGACAGAATCGCTTTCATCTGTTATAATAGGCCATAGGAAATAAATTCCTACTAAAATACATAGGATTAATATAATTGTCATATATGGCTTCAATTTTACTTTCATAGTGCACCTCCTACTGAAAGAATTCCCTATGAAAAAGTAAACTCCTACCGTTGACTCTATTGGTCACACCAGCAGGAGTTTCATAATTGATGTCGAATATAAGGAGATACAATGAATCAAAAAATATTAAAAAAATATGCACATACCTTGTTAAAATATGGCGTAAATTTACAAGAAGATCAAACTCTTGTTATTTCTGTAGATGTGGAAAACAAAGACTTTGCAGTTATCGTCACAGAAGAAGCATATGAATTAGGTGCCAAAGAGGTTGTCCTCAACTGGAGATGTTCTCCAATCGCTCGTCAACGTTTATTACATGCTAAGGAATCTGTATTAGAAAGACCGGCTAACTGGATACCTGAATTCTACAAGCAATACATCGATGATAAGGCCGCTTTCTTATCTTTGATTAGTGCGAACCCAAAAGCGTTAGAAGGTATTCCAACAAATCGTATTTCACTACAATCTCGTAACTTAAATAAAGCTTTATCCTTCTACCATACAGCGATTATGAACTCCTCTGTTACATGGTGCGTTGCTTCTGTACCAACGGTTCTATGGGCAGATTTACTTGGCTATGAAGGTACAGATGAAGAGAAAATTGAACAACTATGGGCTACCCTATTAAAACTTTGCCGCATTGAAGGTGTAGAACCGAAAGACACATATCGTCATCACATGGCAAAATTGCGTCACCGCTGTGAAGCATTGAATAAATTAGACTTAAAGGCATTGCGTTATACTTGTAAAAATGGTACTGACCTCTTATTAGAATTACCAGAAGGTCATATATGGCTAGGTGGTGAAGAATCTTCAAAGGATGGCACTATTTTTAATGCCAATATTCCTACAGAGGAAGTTTTCTCCGCACCCCAATATAATGGTGTTAATGGTATTGTATACAGCACAAAACCTTTAATTTACCATGGCAATACTATTTCTGATTTCTCCTTTACTTTCAAAGAAGGTAAAATCGTTGATTATACTGCAAAAGAAGGTTATGAAGTATTAAAAGAGTTAATAGAAACCGATGAAGGCTCCCACTACCTCGGCGAAGTTGCTTTGGTGGACCACTTCAGCCCAATTAGTCAATCTAACCAAATCTTCTTCGAAACATTGTTTGATGAAAATGCATCCTGCCATCTAGCAATTGGTGCTTCTTATCCAACATGCCTCAAAGATAGTGATGGTTTATCTGAAGAAGAATTAAAAGAACGTGGCCTTAACTACTCTTTAACACATGTAGACTTTATGATTGGTCATGAACATATGAATATTAAAGGCTACACTCGTGATGGCCAAGAAGTAGACATTATGATTGATGGCCGTTTACAAGTATAAACAAGTGAAACGTTCCCATAAAAACTGGACTTCCTATCTAACTTGTCTATTAGATAGCAATTTATAATTGAAAGCTACATATAAAAGAGCCCCTATATACGTTTGTATATAGGGGCTTTTATTAGTGGTAAAGAATTATTATATCACAATGTAATATTCAATGTGCGGCCTGTAGATTTGTATTCAATAATGTCTACACCTGCGGTTTTCAACATCCGTTTGGATGCTTTTACTTCTTTTGTATCCTTATAGAGATCATCGCGATAGATAACGGCTTTAATACCACTTTGAATGATGGCTTTCGCACATTCATTACATGGGAAAAGCGTTACATATATTTTAGAGCCCTCTAGAGAACCGCCACGATAATTTAAGATAGCATTGAGTTCGCTATGTACAGTATAGAAATATTTGTTATCATCAGCTGTATCACGTTCCCATGTGAAATCATCATCACTGCAATTCAAAGGCATACCATTATAACCAATGGACAAGATTTTATTATCATTACTAACAATACATGCACCAACTTGTGTATTTGGATCCTTAGAACGTTGTGCTGCCAAAATGGCAACACCCATGAAGTATTCATCCCAGGAAATATAATCGCTACGTTTTGCCATAATTACCTCACTTAAAATAAGCCCCCTTCTACCTATGTAGTTGGAGGCTTACAATATTAAACAAATAGAATATCCTTATTTAACAACGATATTTACAAGTTTACCAGGTACGTAAATAACTTTTACGATATTCTTACCTTCTATAAATTCTTGAACACGGCTAGATTCTTTGGCCAATGTTTCTAATTCTTCTTTTGTAATATTTACGGAAACAGTAAGTTTATCACGAACTTTACCATTTACTTGCAAGACTACTTCTACTTCATCTACAACGAGAGCGGATTCTTCATATACAGGCCATTTTTCTGTGTGAATGGATGTAGTTTCACCCAATTCATGCCACAATTCTTCTGTAATATGAGGCACAAATGGCGCTAAAAGAAGCAATAAGGAATGTGTCAATTCATTAGCTAATGCGCTATTGATTGTTTCTGCTTTATCCTTATGAGCGTACATAGCATTTACAAGTTCCATGATGGCAGAAATCGCTGTATTAAAGTTGAAATTATTATCTAAGTCTTCTGTAACCTTTTTGATAACACGGTGTAATTCACGACGCAATCCGAATTCGTCTTTTGTAAGTTCACCAGTTGCATTTTTCTTAGCTTCTTCGTTGTACGCATCAACAATACGCCATACACGACCTAAGAAACGATAGGAACCTTCAACACCTTGGTCAGACCAATCAAGGTCACGATCAACAGGCGCTGCAAATAGAATGAACAAACGTGCAGTATCAGCACCATAGGTATTGATAATTTCTTCAGGAGAAACTACATTACCTTTGGATTTAGACATTTTGCTGCCTTCTTTAAGAACCATACCTTGTGTCAACAAGCCACGGAATGGTTCATTTGCATCGATAAGGCCTAAATCGTGAATAACTTTCACAAAGAATCGAGAGTACAATAAATGCAAGATAGCATGTTCAATACCGCCGATGTATTGGTCAACATTCATCCAGTAATTAGCAATTTTTTTATCGAATGGAGCTTGGTCATTTTTAGCATCTGTATAGCGCAAGAAGTACCAAGAGGAATCGATAAATGTGTCCATTGTATCTGTTTCACGACGTGCAGGACCGCCACATTTAGGACATGTAGTATGTAGGAAGTTTTCAGATGTAGCTAATGGAGATACAGCACCAGATTCAAATTTAATATCCTCTGGCAAGCGTACTGGCAACTCTTCTTCAGGAACGAGTTGTTCACCACAAGTTTCACAGTATACTACAGGAATTGGCACGCCCCAGTAACGTTGACGAGAAATCAACCAGTCACGAAGGCGGAAATTTACTTTACCTTCACCAATACCGCGTTCATTAAGAGCTGCCGTGATACTTTTACGAGCCTCTTCAGATGTTTGGCCATTATATTCACCAGAGTTAACGAGGATACCATCTTCATGATACCATTCTTGCCATTTTTCAAGGCTGTATTCTTCACCTTCACGAGTTACGACTTGTTTAATAGGCAAATCATATTTATGAGCAAATTCCCAGTCGCGTTCATCATGTGCAGGGGAACCCATTACAGCACCAGTACCATAGTCTACCAATACATAGTTTGCAATCCACACAGGAACTTGTTCGCCAGACATTGGGTTTACTGCATAAGACCCAGTAAACATACCTTCTTTAGGTGCCTCTGTAGATGTACGGTCGATATCGCTCATATTGCGCATACGCGTAATGAAAGCTTCTAATTCAGTTTTATTAGGAGCATTTTCAATGAGGCGTTCCACATATGGATGTTCAGGAGCCAATACTACATAGCTTACGCCGTAAATAGTATCAACACGTGTAGTATACACAGATACGCGTTCATTGATGGATGGCACTTCAAAGGAAAATTCTGTACCTTCAGAACGACCAATCCAGTTCTTTTGCATCAACTTAACGCGTTGTGGCCAATGATCTAGAGTATCTAAATCAGCTAACAAGCGATCCGCATATTCAGTGATGCGTAAAAACCATTGTGACAAATCTTTTTTCTCAACAGGGTTATCACAACGCCAACAAGCACCATCAATAACTTGTTCATTTGCCAATACAGTATGACAAGTTTCACACCAGTTTACTTTTGCTTCCTTTTTATAGGCTAAGCCTTTTTTATAGAACTGTTCAAAAAACCATTGAGTCCATTTATAGTAATCTTCTTTACATGTTGCTACTTCGCGGTCCCAATCATAGGACAAGCCAAGTGCTTTTTGTTGCAATTTCATGTTCTCGATGTTATCAAGAGTCCATGTTTTAGGTGCTATGCCATGTTTAATCGCCGCATTTTCTGCAGGCATACCAAAGGAGTCCCACCCCATTGGATGCAACACGTTGAACCCCTTCATTTTCTTGAAGCGAGCTACTACATCACCAATGGAATAGTTACGCACGTGCCCCATGTGTAAATTACCAGATGGGTACGGGAACATTTCTAATACATAGTATTTTTCTTTAGATTCATCATATTCTGTTTTAAACGTATGGTTATCTTCCCAATACTGTTGCCACTTTTTTTCAATATCTTGGGCTACATATTTTTCGTTCATGTAGGGGCCTCCTCATATGGTCAACCTCATAAGTTGCCATTTTATAATTAATATTTTTATTTTACTACGTACTGTAAAAGCAGTCAAACACTAGCGTTTTACGACTTGAATACTTTTGGTTAAATCATTTTTAGGGCTTGTATTTTGATCCGAACTATAACTAGTATATAAATCATTTTGCTCTTTAACTGTTTGTTTATTATGCTCTTTTTTAGCTTTAGCTTCTTCTTCTAAGCGTTTTTTCTCAGCTTTTACTTTTTCAGCTTCTTCTTTTGCTTTGCGTTTAGCAGCCTCTTTCTCTTCTTTAGCTTTTCGTTTTGCTTCCGCTTTAGCTGCTTTTTCTTTTTCTTTTTCTTCTAAGCGTAATTTGTATTGTTCAAGCTTAGTTAATGGTTTAGATACTTCAACTACAGGTTCAGGAACAACTGCTGTAGGAGATTTAGGAATACCACGTCCTAAGTCTTTTTCTTGAATCATAGTAATCGTAGAAACATCTTCAAACCCTTTACGCCATGCAGCAAACCCACCAAGGTGTAATTCTTTTACCAGATCAAGTTTTAAGCCTAACGATGTATTATCTTCAAACCAAATACGATCTGAACCAGCAGCTGTTGGAATAGATAAATAGTATAACTTTAATCGATCGTCCCAAGTCATTTTATCTCTGTAATTAGCAAAGTAATTCCCGGTATTCTTCATAGCCAATGTTTCGCTTTTAGCATAACCATTCGTGTCATGCCATAAGCGCATATAGAATGGTACCCCTAATATTAGCTTTTGAGAAGAAACTTCAGAGAGTATTCTTTCTGTATGGCTACGAACCCAAGGATAACTTGCAACAGGACCTGCAGTAGTACTCTTAGCCCAAGTTTCGTCATATGCCATAAGAACTACATAGTCGACAGTATCTGCCAAAGCTTTGCGGTTATACACTAATGACCATTCTGGACTATCAGAATACCCGGTCACATCGATAGAAGTTTTAATATTATATTGATGTAAATGATTAGACAAATATGATACAAATGTTGTTAAACGATCGCGGTCAGCATAATCGATGTTTTCAAAGTCAAAGTTATAACCATCAAACCCATATATATAGGCATATTGAACAAGATTATGAGCATATTTCTTCCATACCGATTGGTCCGCCAAAATACCACTTGTAAAATTAGAGTCAAACCGATTAGTAATCAACGGCCAAATGTGATAGCCTTTATCCTTATACGCTTTCACATAATCAATATTAATATTTGGACTTGCTTCTAAACCTAAGCTATGTAATTTAAACCAACTTGGAGAAATGATATTATCACCACTCGTATTGAGTTTTGCCTGATATGGAGCGCCCTCCGCTGTCCATGGATCAAAAACCCACGCCAATGGTGTTTGCAATGTATAAGGCGCTTTCATCGTAGATGCTTCTGGTGCAGGGCCTAAAATAAGTTGACCATTATTTTTTGTATAACTAACACCTAGCATAGCTGGATCAGACTCAATATCTACATAGGATATACCATCTTTTTTGGTAATGGGCAATTTAACAGGTTCACCTACGGCTGTAGGATTTAAAACAACCTTCTCACCTTGTAATTCACTTTGTGGAACATACACGGTATATGCTGTTTTATATTGATTTGCTTCGTAATGACGTGTAGTAGTGGCTAAAAATTGATCCAAAGGAACCAATACCTCTGCATGTACGTATGTACTAGATAATGCAGACATTACTAAAGCTGTTAACGATTTTATAATAGTAGATTTACGAATCATGTACTCTCCTAATTCTAGGTCCCATACTGGGATACAATACCAATTTCTATATTATACCATATTATATATAGTTCATCTCTTTTCTTGCATGAAGGATATATGTAATTTATAATTTAATCTATGTACTAATAAAAATTATCATATAAGGAGTTTTGTATGCATCAATATTTATTTTTCATAGGGGACTTCCCTATTAGAGCCTATGGTACCATGTTAGCTTTGGCTATCATCTGTGGTGCCTCTGTTGCCTATGTACTTTTGAAAAAGGATGGCCGCGGATGGCATGAACACATCATCGACTTTTCCATTACTGTTGCCGTAGCTGGTCTCATCGGTGCTCGCCTATGGGATGTCTTTTTCTTTGATTGGGATTATTACGGTAATCATTTATTGGAAATTCCCTTTGTTTGGCAAGGAGGCATGGCCATTCAAGGTGGCGTAGTACTAGGCACAATTGCGGGTTATTGGTATCTTCGTAAAAACAAGATTGACTTTTGGGCTTTTGCCGATTTATTTGCCCCTGCATTGATTTTGGCTCAATCCGTAGGTCGTATGGCAAACCTTTTAAACGGTGATGCTTTTGGTCATCCTACGGGCGGTAATTATGGTATTATCTATCCTGAAAGTACCCTTGCATACCGCACCTACGGTAATCAACCACTATGGCCTGCCGAAGTATGGGAAGGTCAAATAGATATTCTTATCTTTGTGGCCCTTCTATTATTTGGATCTTTTAAGCATGCTAAGGGTCAGGTATTCGTACTATATGCCATTCTCTATTCTACGGCTCGCTTCTTCTTAGAGTTCTTGCGTGGCGATTACGTAAACGTAACGTTAGGTCTAAAATCTGCTCAAATGACGAGTTTAATAGCAATCATTGTCGGTATCTGTGTATTCATCTATCTAGGCTATCTAGAAAAGAAAAATCAAAAGGTACTTGTTGCTATAGAACCAACAGTAAAAACTAAAAAACGTAAATAAATTACATATAAAAAGAAAAGTCCTTCATTCATTGGTTTTACCATTGTATGTAGGACTTTTACTATTTTTTGAAATAAAACTATTTCTTAAAAGGCTATTTCTTATAAATTTTCTTTAGCTTTTAGAGCTTCCAGTTCTTCTAAAGCACGATTAGCAATCAGTGCATTTTTTTCTTTTTTCTTACGTACTTTTTGAGGCCACGACTCCATAATGCCAAAGTTGACATTCATTGGTTGGAAGTTAGAGCCTTCGTAATTAGAAATATAGTGGCTAAGAGAACCAATAGCCGTCGTCTTAGGGAATTCAATAAACGGTTGTTCCTCTAAGTAACGGTCTACTTGTAGGCCTACCATGAGACCGCTAGCAGCAGACTCCAAGTAGCCTTCTACACCTGTCATTTGACCAGCAAAGAATAGACGTGGTTCTTTTTTTAGTTGGAATGCGTGATTTAACAAATCAGGAGAATTGATATATGTATTGCGATGCATAACACCATAACGAACAAATTCTGCATTTTCGAGTCCTGGAATCATACCGAATACACGCTTTTGTTCGCCCCATTTTAAATGAGTTTGGAAGCCTACCAAGTTAAACATGGTGCCTTCCTTATTTTCCTTACGCAATTGTACCACTGCGTAAGATTCCTCATTGGTACGTTTATCCACTAAGCCTACAGGCTTTAATGGTCCATAACGTAATGTATCTTCACCACGGCTTGCCATGATTTCTACGGGCATACAGCCTTCAAAGTAGATTTCTTTTTCAAAATCCTTTGGCTGTACGGCTTCAGCTGTTGTAAGCTCATGCCAGAACGCTTTATATTCCTCTTCTGTCATAGGACAGTTAAGATAATCCGCATCGCCTTTGTCATAACGAGAAGCAGCAAAAACTTTATCGTAGTTTAAAGATTCAGCCGTTACGATAGGTGCAGCAGCATCGTAGAAGTAAAAGCCTGTTTCACCAGTTAAGGCTTTAATCTTATCTCCTAATGCTTCAGACGTAAGTGGACCAGAAGCAAAGATAACAGTTCCCTCTGTAGGAATCTCAGTTACCTCTTCGTGATGAACTGTAATATTAGGATGGCTCTTTATCTTCTTCGTCACCATTTCACTAAATAAATGACGATCAACTGCTAATGCACCACCGGCAGGTACAGCAGTTGCATCGGCACATTCCATAATGATAGAACCTAAACGACGCATTTCTTCTTTCAAAAGGCCTACCGCATTTTCAATATTACCAGCACGCAACGAGTTACTACATACGAGCTCTGCAAATTGATCTGTTTGGTGCGCCGGAGAACTCTTCACAGGGCGCATTTCATATAAGTCTACATGAATACCTCGGTTAGCGAGTTGCCAAGCCGCTTCGGAGCCTGCAAGGCCTGCACCAATAACAATAACATTTTTATTATTCAATTGTAGTTTCCTCTTTTTTAGCTTTACTAGACTTTTTAGATTCTTTTACAGGTTCTTCACTAGCTTCGCTCTTTTTCTTTCTTGTTTTCTTTGGTGGTCGAGTCGGACAAGTTTCATTGGAACAGAACTTTTTAACTGTACCATTTTTATATGTCTTTTCAACCATTATAGAACCACATGTTTCACAGAAATCATGGGTTGGCTTATCCCATAGTGTAAAGTCACATTGTGGGTATCGATTACAGCCATAGAAAATGCGTCCACGACGAGACTTACGTTCTATGATTTCCCCTTCTTTACATTTAGGACATGTTACACCAGTTCCTACTGTAATAGGTTTAGTGTTTTTACATTCTGGAAAATTAGAGCATGCTAAGAACTTACCGTATCGACCAAATTTATATACCATTGGACTATGACAAAGTTCACATATCTCATCGCTTTCCATAGATGCAATTTCAATGCGCTCTACATCACTTGCATCCTCTAGTTCTTGCGCAAAGACCTCGTAGAAATCAGATAATACTTTTACATACGTATCCTTACCAGATGCGATAGCATCAAGTTCTTCTTCTAAATCACGGGTAAAACCAGTATTGATGATTTTTTCAAAATATGTAATCAAGAAGTCTACCACTACAAAGCCTAGCTCAGTAGGCACGAATTGTTTATTCGTATTTTCCACATAGTTACGGCTTACGATAGTATCTAGAATTGGTGCATATGTACTAGGGCGACCAATGCCAAGTTCTTCTAATGTCTTAATGAGACTCGCCTCGGAGTAACGTGGAGGTGGTTGTGTAAAATGTTGTTCAGGCAATACCTCTACCGTATGGGCAGCATCATTTTTTTTCAGAGCTGGCAATTGAGGTGCATCCTCTTTTTTCACATCTTCATAAACAGCACTGAAACCTGGGAAGATAACACGAGAGCCAGTTGCTTTAAAGGTATAGTCATCTTTAACATTCAACTCAATCGTTGTGGATTCATTTTGTTGAGGCGCCATTTGGCTCGCCATAAAACGATTCCAAATCAACGTATATAGCTTAAGTTCATCGCGACTCAAGAATGGTTCCACCATTTTAGGTGTTAACTCGAGAGATGTAGGACGAATCGCCTCATGCGCATCTTGTGCAGAACCTTTAGAACCGTACACATTTGGTTTAGATGGATAATATTCCTCCCCATAGTTACGAAGAATAAAGTCCTTAGCCATAACTTGCATCTCTTTAGAAATACGCGTAGAGTCTGTACGCATGTACGTAATCAAACCTACGTGGCCATAGGAGCCAATTTCTAACCCTTCATATAAATGTTGGGCAATCATCATCGTACGCTTAGCACCAAAGTTCAATTTACGCACGCCGTCTTGTTGCAACGTAGATGTTGTAAACGGAGGTGCCGCTTTACGAGAACGTTTGCGCTTTTCAATATTTGTCACTACTGCATCTTCACCGCCAATAGCATCTACTATGGCTTGTGCATCGCTTTCAGTAGTAATATCGATTTTCTCGCCTTTAATATGTGTCAATTCCGCTGTGAAAGCCTCTTTTTTAGGCGTTTCAAAATTACCTTCAATGGTCCAATATTCTTGTGGTACGAAGGCTTGAATTTCGCGCTCTCGCTCACAGATGAGTCGAACCGCAACGGATTGCACACGACCTGCACTGAGGCCTTTACAAACCTTTTTCCATAATAAAGGACTCAATTTATAGCCTACGATACGGTCTAATACACGGCGTGCTTGTTGAGCATCTACCATGTTCATATCGATAGTACGTGGAGAACCTAATGCTTCTGCTACCGCATTTTTAGTAATCTCATTGAACGTAATACGGCATGTAGATGTAGGATCTACATTTAGAATGTACGCTAAATGCCAAGAAATAGCTTCCCCTTCACGGTCAGGGTCAGTTGCGAGCAATACGGCACTGCTTTCATCAGCATAAGAAACTAGTTCATCAATAACCTTTTTACGTGTTACCAAATTACTATAGCGCGGCGTGAAATCATGCTCTATATCGATGCCCATTTGAGATTTAGGCAAATCTCGTAAATGGCCCATACTCGCTTTTACCACATAGTTAGGACCTAAGAATTTTTCAATTGTTTTAGATTTAGCAGGAGACTCTACGATTACTAATACTTTGCCATCAGGATTATATACGCGAGGTTCGCGTTGCTCCGGTGGCACTGAAGTTTGTAGTACAGATTTATCCCGTACAATCCCCATTGGAGTAAGGGCTTCCTTAGCTACCTTACGCTTTATCGTAGTACTTTCTTTCTTAGTATTTTTCTTTTCTGTATCATTACTAGTACTAGCTGCTTTCGGCTCGCCAATAACGATAGATCGTTTAATGGACAAGTATATCACTCCTAGTCATATTAATATAGCCTCTCGGCGGATGATTCTCTATAGCCCCTTCCATTTCTAACTCTAGTAATAAGGGCTGTAGTTGTTGTAATGGAATACGAGTAGCTTTCAAAATATCACTAACCGTAATACATCGATCATGAGGTATTTCACTCAATATTACACTCCTATCCACATTAAAGCTTAACATAGAGCACCCTTTTCTATCAACACTTTGACTATGATTCCCTATTTGAACGCTATCTTTTACACCTTTATTTTCATTATTCCTTGTTGGTAAAAATTTTTGTTCACTAGAAAAATATTCCCGCAATGTTAAATGATATTGTTCAACTATATCCTCATACCCAGTAAGTACATATGCACCATTTCTCATTAGAAATTTATTTCCATCAGCCGTATGGTCTAATAGATTACATGGTACCACAAATACATCTCGACCTTCACTAACCGCCATATCTGCCGTAATCAAAGAACCACTACTGGACTTGGCCTCCACTACGATAACACCTCTGCATAATCCACTAATAATACGATTCCGTGCTGGGAAATGTTTTGCGGACGGCGGTGTACCCGGCGGGTATTCGGATAGAAGTAACCCATTATTTTGTAACATACGATCAAATAATTTTGCATTTTCTCGAGGATAGGTAATATCTAAACCACAACCCATAACAATGATTCCATACCCCTGACTAGCTAGAAGGCCTTCATGACCATGTGAGTCTATACCACGGGCCCCACCGCTAACAATAATGGTACTGTATTTACCTAATTCTTTGCCGAGCATTCTCGCCACATTCCGGCCATATAAGGAGCAACTCCTTGCTCCAACAATAGCAATGCGATTTAATCGTCCATCTAAGAGTGCCCGATTACCTCTCATAAATAAAATGGCTGGCGGATTGTATATATGATTTAAGATAGACGGAAAGTCTTTGTCTAAAAAGGTAGTAAAATCCATCTGGTATTCGTCTACTTTATGGATAATATACTCTAATTTTTCATCTTTAGCCGATGCTGAAATGGCACGTTTATCAGATGCAGAAATATATGTATAAGATTTTAAGTTTTCTACATTCTTAATAGCTTGCCACGCATCATAAGGGGATCCAAAATCCTCTATAAAACGCCTTACATATGTGGCTCCAACATTGTATAAGCTTTGTAATCCTGCAATATAAATATTGTCATCGTATCTAATCATATAAACACCTAGTAATTCTTTCTATGTATATAATCATTAATTTTATATAGAATCAAACAACTACTTTTAGCAAATAAACAACTACTAAATTTATGAGATAAATACTTTATTTGCCAGTTCTAAATAACATTGCTTCAGAAATATGATGTGGTTCTACTTTTGGATTTTCTTCTAAATCAGCAATTGTACGAGCCACCTTTAATATGCGATCAAAAGCTCGCCCACTTAAATGAAAATGGTCAAATATATTGCCTAAAACACTCCAAGCCTTATCTGTAATATTGCATAGTTCACTAATTGCCTTATGAGGAACTGCTCCATTCGAATTAAAGTCAAAACCTTCATATCGTTTCTGTTGCATAGCAGTGGCCATGATAACTTGTTGTCTCATACTTTCACTCGTCATATTTGAAGATGATGTATCTAACAGCTGTTCAAGGGTCGGTCTCTCAACGGGAATATGCAAATCAATACGATCCATAATCGGCCCTGATAACCGTTGCTGATAGTTTTTAACCATCGTTTCTGTACAGACACATTCCTTATGAGGATCATGGTAATACCCACAAGGACAAGGATTGGCCGCAAGAATACAAATAAAATTAGCTGGATATATATAATTTCCTTGAGACCGATTTATAGTAATCGTTCTAGACTCTAAAGGCTGTCGTAATGCATCGATTACTTGGCGTTGAAACTCAGGCGCTTCATCCATAAATAATACGCCTCCATGAGCTAATGTTACCTCTCCAGGACGTCCCTGTATCCCTCCACCGACCATACTAGCCAAAGTTGCTGTATGATGAGGATGTCTAAAAGGTCTAGATTTCACTAGCCCATTATCACCTAGTAAACCTATTACATCTTGTATACGACTCACTTCAACAATTTCATTCCAAGTCATAGGAGGCAATATGGTCGGCAATCGTTCGGCCATCATCGTTTTACCCCCACCTGGAGGCCCTATCATAATACAATGATGATGACCTGCAGCACTGATGAGCATTGCTCGTTTTCCTAACTCTTGACCTTGTACATCGCCAAAATCAACTGTATATATTTGATTAGACTTTATAGTTATACTTTCATCCGTAACAGACATATCAACACAATTATTACTAATCATAGTTACTTGCGGTTTGCTGATTGTATCTACATTTTCATTATTGCCAGTTAATGGCATAGACTCTAGAGTTGATTTATTGGTATTATGTTTATCTACATGTTCTGTTTTGATACTTATTTGTTTATTTTTATCAACTACCTTTGGCTTAATTTGTTCCTCTAAAATAGTAATAATTTCTTGTAATGATGATCCACCATATATGGTTAAATTAGGAATAGACTGTAGCACTTTACCATTTGCAATACTTGTATAAACTGTTGAATAGTTAGCATCTAATCCTGCTAGCGACATAGCTAAAGTCCCAAAGGTTGGTAATAGCGAACCATCTAACGCTAACTCTCCCATAAACAAACTCTTATCAAATAAAGCCGAAATCTTTGCTTTACGCCCCTTTATCTGTCCTGATGCAAGCAGAACCCCTAAAGCAATAGCTAAATCGAGTCCAGCGCTACTTTTACGAATTGTAGCCGGAGCTAAATTGACTACGATGCGTCTCATTGGAAATTCGTATCCACTATTTTTAATGGCCGCTCGTGCCCGTTCACGAGCCTCTTTAACCGATTGATTAGGTAGTCCAACGATATCAAAGACCGGCAAACCTTGTGATATATCGACCTCTACAGTAATGATGCATCCATTAATGCCGTGTAAGGTGGCTCCATATAATTTTGCGTACATAAACAGACCTCACTAAAAACACTGTGGTAAATAATGAATAGAACTTTGAAAGTCCTCGTGCAAATACACCTCTATTACATCAAAGGATATTTCCTTCCAACGGCGCTTTTTTTGATTTAAATCATATAGAAACAACATAGCAGCTCGTTTAATATGCTTTTGTTTTTTCTTGGTAACTGCCTCACGTGCTAGTCCATGTTGCATACCTCGGCGAGCTTTAATCTCTATAAAATGATAGACTAAATCACGTTTAGCAATGATGTCTATTTCGCCTAAACGGGTTCGATAATTTGTATCTACTACAGTAAGTCCCATTTTTTCAATATAATTGGTAGCTACTCGTTCTCCCCATTTGCCCAGTTCTTTTGAATCGAGTTCATTAAATGCTTTACCAGTACTAATCGTTTTCATATATACCTCCTAATATGGTGTATCTGCAACAACAACTCATAGAATTTAATATCTATACTATATTAATCTTTCAACAGGTAATACTTACTTGTAGCGTAAATTATGGAGGTTACAAAAGTAAATACAAAAGAGGTTCCTAATAGTCACATAGGTGACCAATAGGAACCTCTTTACGGTTATAAACTATATGCAATTTATAATGATAATACGAATAAAACTAATATAACTAATATAACTAATATAACTAATACAACTATAAGACTTAACTTAATAGTCGAATCATAAAATAAACCTATTACCCATATATAAATAAATAAGATTTACTCAGGTTTAACCCAACGCACAATAGATTTAACAGGCTCAAAGCTCTTGCGGTGAAGCGGTGTTACCCCTTGTTGCTCCACAGCTTCTTTATGTAACTCCGTATAATAACCTTTATGAATACCGAAGCCATAACCAGGATATTCATCATCAAGGCTCTTCATATATCGATCTCGCGTAACCTTTGCAATAATGGATGCAGCAGCAATATTAGCGCTTTTGCTATCACCTTTAATGATGGATTCAACGGGAATCCTCAAATCAGGCAATTTCATAGCATCAGCTACTACTGCTTCAGCTGGTACGCTGAGCATACGAATGGCCTCATACATCGCTTGTCGCGTTGCTTCATAAATATTGAGTTCATCAATCTTTTCTGGACCGTAGGAAATACAGCTAACAGCAACGGCTTCGTCCATGATGATATCATAGAGTGCTTCCCGTTTTTCCTCTGTTAGTTTTTTAGAGTCATTGAGCCCCGGAATTAATGTCATAGGTGGCAAGATAACAGCAGCTACCGTTACAGGGCCCGCAATAGGGCCACGCCCCACTTCATCGACTCCAGCCACATGATAGATACCTTGATCATAGAACATGCCTTCATAGTCATACATACCCATGAGGCGTTGCTGTTCTTTTAACTCTTTTTCTTGACGCTTAATATAAGAAGCAGCCAATTTCTGTACAGAACTACGAGTATCCTCTTGAGCAAAAGACAAAATTTCTAAAGCTTGTTCAGTTTGAAAGAGAGCTTTAATATCTGCTACTTTTAACTTAGAAAATATATCCTTATCCATTATGACTCTCCTCACCATCTGCAGGGTAGTACGGTTCTTCATCAACTTGATCGAGAGTAATTGTACCTAACTTAGTATTGCGGTAGTCTTGCAAAATAATACGGCGAGCCTTGTCAAAATCTACAATGCCACCGCTTACAAGACAACCTCGACGACGTCCGATGCTTTCAAGAATCGTATCAACATCGGTCATCTCTTCTTCTTTTAATTTATAACGCTCTACCAAAATATTTGGCGTGTTCGTCAATAAGTAATTTAATAGCTGTTTTATAACATGCTCTAAATCATAAACATCATCGGAAATGGCACCTGTCATAGCGAGGCGAGCCGCTGCACGTTGGTCTTCTAATTTTGGCCATAATACACCTGGTGTATCAAGCAATTCAAGATTTTTACCGATTTTAACCCACTGTTGACCACGTGTATGACCTGCCTTATTAGCTGTACGCGTTGCAGCAGAACCAGCTAAAGAGTTAATCAATGTAGATTTACCAACATTAGGAATGCCTAAAATAATAGTCCTAACAGAACGACTGCGAATCCCCTTCGCTACCCAACGCTCAATGATAGGTTTACTTAGACGTTCTACGGTAGATAATAATTTTTTATTGCCTTTGCCAGATTTAGAATCGATAGCCAATACTGTAATGCCTTGTTTAGTAAAGAATTCAGTCCATTCCTTTGTGGCTTTAGGATCAGCTAAGTCAACTTTATTTAACAGTACAATATGTGGTTTTTGTCCAACGAGTTCAAGGATTACAGGATTCGCACTAGAGCGAGGAATACGCGCATCTAATAACTCGATAACAACATCTACCTTCTTGATATACTCTGTAATCATACGAGTAGCTTTCGCCATATGCCCAGGGAACCAATGTACGATAGGTGAATCTGCCATTTTATATCCTTTCTATATACTTTATATACATCTCATAGAGATACTTAGTATATTTTATATTTATCTTTTTACAGCTCTATATTCCTCTATTATAACTCTTTAAATCATAGAATAATAAAATAGAACTATTCATATCTAATCTTAGCAAAAATAAAAGGCTGCCAACGGCAGCCTTTTATGAACATTAGCGTTTTTCGCGAATACGAGCAGCTTTACCAGTAAGGTTACGTAAGTAGTACAATTTAGCACGACGAACAACACCACGGCGCATAACTTCGATTTTAGCTAAACGTGGGCTGTGAAGTGGGAATGTACGTTCTACACCTACACCGGATGCAATACGACGAACTGTAAAAGTTTCACGTACGCCACCGTTTTGACGTTTGATTACCAAACCTTCGAACACTTGGATACGTTCACGAGTACCTTCCACTACTTTTACGTGTACGCGAACTGTGTCACCAGCGCGGAAAGTAGGGATGTCTGTACGAAGTTGTTCTTGTTCAAGTACGTTAATAATGTTCATTGTTTCCTCCTGTTTGCAGACATTCAATACCTACACCTTATAGGCAGCGGACTGTCTCAAATTAACAGCAATATAGTATCATAAATCACGTACTGTTAGCAAGTATTTTCTATATTATTTTAATAATCCAAATATTTACGTATTATTTACGTATAATTGGTCGTTTTAACTTACCTAATAAGCGGTATAAATTCTCCTGTTCTTCATCCGATAAATCAGAGAACATTACATTAAGAAATTCGTTATATGTATGTAAAAGAGTTTTGCCTAACCGTTTCCCCTCATCTGTTAAAGTAACTACAGATATACGTTTATCCATATAATCAATATGTTTTGTAACATATCCCAATTCAATGAGAATATCTGTCTGCTCCGACACAGTAGCAGGACGCATATTTAGAGCATCTACTAACTGCTTCTGTGATGCTCCTTGGGAACGCATATATAATTCAATAATAATTCTATCACGAGACTTTTCTTTGCCGCTTGGCACCTTACATAAGGCTTTATATAATTCATCATGATTCATAATCATCTATCTCCTCATACAACTTTGTATATTATAAAGTATTCGTCATAGTCTCTAAAAATCCTGCATAAAATTTGCATATTCTTCGTAAAAGCAAAAAAGAGATACGCACGGTACCTCTTCTCCTGTATATCATTGTAAAATTTTTAAGTTTTACTGAAATATGTTATTTTAATGCGCTAATATCGCCAATAATAGCCATTACACTGTATGCTAAACGAACGAGTTGTAGACGGTTTGCTTTAATAGCTTCATCTTTATCCATAACCATTACATCTTCAAAGAATTTGTTGATGGCTGGAACTAAAGTAGCTGGAACAGCCACGACTGCATCATAATCGCCAGCTTCCCAAGCAGCACTACTCGCTTCAGATGCTTTAGTAGCAGCTTCAAACAATTCTTTTTCAGCATCTTCTTTCAACAAATCGCTATTAACACCAGTATATTCCACATCTTTTACAAGATTGTACATACGAGTATAAGCTTGAACAAGTTCAACGTTTTCATCGATGCGATTAGCTAACAATGCATTTACAAGACCTTCAGCATCAGCAACGGATAATTCGTTGTTAGATAACAATAAGTCAATTACATGATGAGGAACTTCGCGATCAAGGAAGATATTTTTCAAACGAAGCGTGAAGAACTCTTCTACTTGGCCAAGCAATTCGTCTTGTTTTTCAGCTGGTACATTAAGCAATTCCATAGATGCTTTGAAGATTGGACGTAAGCTGATATTCCATTCACTACCAAGCAAGATGTTTAAGATACCAATTGTTTGACGGCGCAATGCATATGGATCTTGAGAGCCTGTAGGGATTAAACCACGGCTGAAAGTGGCAACGATGTTATCTACTTTATCGATGATGGACAATACTTTACCTGCTTCAGTTTGAGGCAATACATCGCCTGCAAAACGTGGTAAATATTGTTCGAAAATAGCTTCTGCTACTTCAGGAGATTCACCATCAAGTAAAGCGTATTCTTTACCCATTACACCTTGTAATTCAGTGAATTCTGTAACCATACCAGTTGTAAGGTCGGTTTTAGCAAGCTCTGTAGCACGTTCTAACACAACAGCTGCGTCCTCGTGTAACCCACATTCTTTACCAAATACACGGCCCAATTTAAGTAAACGTTCAGTTTTATCCGCTAAGTTACCAAGACCTTCTTGGAATACAATTTTAGTCAAACCATCTTGACGGTCGATAAGAGGTTTCTTGCGGTCTTCGTTAAAGAAAAATTTAGCATCATCAAGACGTGCACGCAATACACGTTCATTACCAGCTTGAACTACTTCGATAGAATGATCGGAGCCGTTACGAACTGTTAAGAACATTGGCAACAATTTGCCGTCTTGGTCAACTAATGGGAAGTAACGTTGATGGTCTTTCATAGGTGTAATGATAGCTGCATCTGGAAGTGCCAAGTAGGACTCTTCAAAGCCACCACACAATGCTGTAGGCCATTCAACAAGATAGTTGATTTCTTCTAACAAATCATCATCCCAAACGATGGATGCATTTTTAGAAGCTGCCATGTCATGTAATTGTTTGGAAATCAATTCACGACGTGCGTCTTGATCAACCATAACAAAGTTTTCTTTTAATGTGTCTACATAGGATGATGCATTTTTGATAGTGATTTCATCAGCACCTAAGAATCGATGACCACGTGTTACATTACCAGATTTAACAGTAGCAAATTCTACAGGAATTACTTCTTCATCAAGTAATGCTACAAGCCAACGTACAGGACGTACGAACTTAGCATCTAAATTACCCCAATGCATGGATTTAGGGAAGTTAAGACCTGTAATTAATTGTGGTAACATATCTGTTACGATATCTTTTGCAGGTACACCAGCAGTTTTAGTTTCAGCATAAATATAGCCGTCTTCTACAACTAGGTTAGCTACATCAAGACCTTTACCACGAGCAAAACCGATAGCTGCTTTTGTAGCATTGCCGTCAGCATCATATGCGATAGACGCAGAAGGACCTTTATGACGTTCACTGATTTCAGCAGATGTGTCAGCAAGACCTTTCACAATAAGAGCCAAACGACGTGGTGTGCCGTATGTTGCGATGCTTTCAAAAGGAAGATGGGCATCATTTAATTTTGTTTCAGCCAATTGTTTCAATTGACCTAAGATATTTGGCATAAAGCCGGCAGGAATTTCTTCTGCACCGATTTCAAATAATAAATCTTTTGCCATCTTATTTATCTCCTTTCAAAAGTGGGAAACCTAATTCTTCGCGTTTAGCGAGGTATTGTTGTGCACAAATACGAGCTAATGCACGTACGCGACCGATGAAAGCAGTACGTTCGCTGATAGAAATAGCACCACGGGAATCAAGCAAGTTGAATGTGTGGGAACATTTCAATACATAGTCATAAGCTGGTAATACATAACCGGCTGCACAAACGCGTTTTGCTTCTGCTTCGTACATATCAAACAATTTGAAAAGCATATCTGTATCTGCTAATTCAAAGTTATATACGGATTGTTCAACTTCGTTGGCATGCCAAACGTCACCATATGTAACATTTTCATTCCATTTAAGGTCATATACGTTTTCTACACCTTGAATGTACATAGCCAAACGTTCTAAACCGTATGTAATTTCTACGGAAACTGGTTTACAGTCGATGGAACCAACTTGTTGGAAATATGTGAATTGAGTTACTTCCATGCCATCGAGCCATACTTCCCAGCCAAGGCCCCAAGCGCCCAATGTTGGAGATTCCCAGTTATCCTCTACAAAACGGATATCGTGATCTTCAGCATGAATACCAAGAGTAGCCAAAGATTGTAAATACAATTCTTGAATATTATCTGGAGATGGTTTTACGATTACTTGGAATTGATGATGTTGGAACAAACGGTTAGGGTTATCACCATAACGACCGTCTGCTGGACGACGAGAAGGCTCTACATAACATACAGCCCATGGTTCAGGACCAATAGCGTGTAAGAATGTAGCAGGATTCATTGTACCTGCACCCTTTTCGATGTCATATGGATTTTGAACGATACAACCTTGATCGCTCCAGAATTTTTGTAGATTTAAAATAATCTCTTGAAATGTCATTGCTGCCTCCACTTTACACAACCGACATAAAATCAACCATTTCGTTACAAACAAAAAGTCCCTGTAACGAAAAACGTTACAGGGACGAGTATACCCGCGGTTCCACCCTATTTGGCTTGCGCCCTCTTTTTTCTATGTTGGCCTTTACTAACAGATACCTGCTTTCCTGCCAATGCTCTGCAGCGCCTTCAACCAAATGTGAGCTTACACCATCCTCACTCGCTAGAGAGGTTTACTACTCTGCTTCATCGCATATATTATACACAATATTGTAGCAATATAGAAGGATGAATGTCAAATCTACTTTACTAAACAAGTAAATGTATTTTTCTCATATTCTTCAAAATAAATATCTATATCGTCTATATTTTCATCGTAGCCAAAATTAATTTCGACTTTTCCCTCATTTGTAACACTAATTGTAATAGAAGAAGGTGGATGCATATTCCCAGATTTAAAATGAATATATAACTCACGAATACATTGAGCCATATCCATACTGCCCTCGATATAGTTCTCTAGATCAATTCCTGGATTTGATAAAAGTTGACCAGAGTAAGCAGTCCCATCTGAATTCGTATAATAAAATCTACATTCAACAGATTCTTCATTAGGAACCCCATGTAAAAATACAACATGCCAATCGTCACTATCAAGCATTTGATATAGTACAGTTGCACTTTTCTTGATTAAATCATTTGTATGTGCATGCCATACATCCATATCAACCTCCATTGATTCCTTGCTTAAAGAATCTTCTTGTACAGTATTCGCTTCTATAGAATTATCTATTTCTTGTTTAGTTTTTCCAAGTATATTTTTTAATACGTTTTTCATATAACTCCTTATTTTATATTTACAAACGGGTTACCTGGTGGTTGTTTTAATAATTTATTCTTTTCTTTATCTTCAAGAATCCAAAGATTATCAGTAAGCCCCAAAGTTAGATATTCCCATTTTACAATCTCTTCTAAATCATATTTTTGATTAAAGTCACCATACTGAAATGAAAGCTTAATCCTTAAAGAGTCATCAACAATAATATTCATTATATTCCATAAATAGTCTTTGTTTATGCCATTATTTGAAAACGAGAATATTAAATGTAATAGTTCATCCCAATATACTTCTAGTAAAGTATTATCAGAATTCTTTAAGAATCGATAACTATCTATAAGCTCATTTCCTTTTACGATATATAAACTCATTCTAGTATTTCCATAATCTTTATCTATTTCAGCATGAAAATATAATTTCTTCCAATTAGCACAAGTTGAATTAGCTATATTAATAATGTAATTCCATATAGTATTACTATTTCCTGACATTATTGACATTAGGTACCTCCACTTTAGGCATTTCCTTACCATCTATTTTATAAATAATTTCAAATCTATCAGGTCTCAAGCTATTTTCAATATAATTTAGTTTTATATCAACAAATACCTTCTTTCCTTCTTCTAGAGCTTTAGCCCACATATTTTCAAGTTTTTTATATGCTCCTTGATTTAATTCTGCTGACATTGCAACAAGATTATCTAGATTTCCAGAACCACCAAACTGGTGCCCTATAAGATGTCCACCATGGTCACCACGGTTACCAGAAGATGCTTTTATTCTATCTTCTCCTCCAGCTTTCAGCTGTGCAGAATTATTTCTTTTAATATTTTCTTTTACTACTTCAGATGGTATCCGCAAGTCACCTTTCGCAGAGATAATTCGCCCCATAGAATCAGTTTCATATTTATAACCATTAGACTCATAAACTATATCAGGCTTAAGAGTACTCTTAGTTTTACTTGAAAATTGATCTCCATTAGTATACACAGGTTTTGAGATATTTTCTAGCTCTAAATCTTTGGCTCTATTAAGTTTTGTGGTTTTAGATGATACTTTGATATTTTGATTTATTTGCTTTTTAGCTTTATCAATATTAGTTTTTTCACTAATATTATTTTCTATAGATTTTCTTGTATTTCTCTGAGGATTAACGTCAGATTTATTTACATGTATTGTAATAGCATCTGCTTCTACCATTACAGTTTTTCCATCTACAGACTTAATGTTTTTTGCTTTAGGTATATTAACAGATTCTTTAACTATTACTTTTTCAAGATTTTTGCGCTCAATATCGACAACATTATTTATAAGATCAATATCATCTGTTAACTTACTAGCCCAGTGTACATTTGAAACATTTTTTCCATTTATAACTTCATTTCTAATGACTTTAACCGGTGTACTAATTTTTTTTATCGTATTAGATAAAGCAGCTAGTCTTGGAGCTGACTTAGTAATAGCTGTTTTTGCTAATCCTCCAGGCATAGGAATTAAAGATATAGCAAGATCTCCTGTAAGTTCACCAGTAATACGTCCTTTTTCTAATTTAGAAACATTAGGATCTGTCAATTTGTTATAATTGCTTTTAATTGAATCCCAAATTGCAGGTGGAATTTTTTTTATAAGTTCTGGGTTATCTTTTATTATATTAAAAGTAAATATTACGTCCTCTTTAACCTTTTCCGGATTATCATAAATTTTTTTAATTAAATCTACATTGCTATCGATCCATCTATCTACTCCAGATATAAAGCCCGCTTTAAAGGTATCTTCTTTCCCATATAAAGATAATGGTCGAATAGCCTCATTATCTCCTGGAATAAGATTTAATTCTTTCCATAATATATCATCACCACCAAAATAGGTTGATACTTTCGAATTTTCTCTTATTCCAATTGAAGTAAAGTTTCCATCAATCTTTTTTTTAGTTGATAATATTGGCTTACCGTTTTTATCCAAAGCAAAATAATAATCTTGTCCATTATTTGGATCATCTGGATTTTCCTCCCACGCAATAATGCTAGAGATATGCTCAAATAATAAGATATCAACCAACTTACCATGTTTATATTGATAAAATTTACCATCTTTTAAAATTATTTCACCATCAAAATATCTTCTATGCCCATATCTATTATGTTCAATTGAATAATATTGTTGAGATAATGCTGTATCTTTATCTAAACCTAATAGTTTTCCAACACTCGAGACAACAACATATTCTATGGCTCTTCTTGCAGATTCATTTTTAATATTTTTTAAAATAGCTTTTAAGCCATCATCACTTACACCACCAACAGCTCCTGAAGTGAAATTACTCCCAGAATACTCAGCAATAATACCTCCTCCAATTGCATGTAGTAGCATTTTGTATTCTCCTCCATCTGCCCATTTTCTTCGTTCCGCATCTGAAGAAGTCTTATGTTCCATATGATAAGCAATATCACCAATACTCTTATTAAGTAAAATACTTAATTTATCAACTAAAATTTCCTTTTCTTCTATTTCTTTTTTATCAAAAATTTTATCTAGTTGATTAAGACTTTTACTTATATCTGTATAGATTTCATCCCCAACCATTTTTTTTACATCAATTTTATTACCTGTAATTACTGAATGTGTAATACTAGATTCATTGCCTGTTAGCCCTTGTCTAGTATTTTTATTAATTAAAGGAATTATATTTAATGTACCTTGTTTATCAAGAGACTTTTTAGAAGAATCTATTCTAATTGAAAAACCATTTTTCTTAGAATGATAAAAAGCTTCATTTTTAATATCTTTACTATATATCTTTTTGGACTTAATAACACTATTCTTTTGGTTGTCACTTATCACTCCCCCAACAAGTGAGGTAATATTTTCTACATCAACATTATATCCACTATCACCTGCATATATGCCAGCCTGATCTGTAACACTTGCATAGTGACTGTCTGTAGTGCCTCTAGAATTATCAAATCCAACTCTTACAGATCCACTCATTCCATAAGATACAGATATACCTTTATTTTTACTTATTTTATGGTAGTCATTCGTATCTTGTAAACTTTCAATATTCAAATTATGTCCAACTTTTGTGGTCACACTTTCACCAATGACCTTAGAACCAATAATTTCTGTATCATTTCCAGAGACAGTATTGACTTGTTTACCACGAATAACAGTTCCAGTATGCGTCTTAGTTGTCTCTAATGCATTTTCTTTACCTTTATACACATTAGCATCTAAACCAATAACACCATTACCGTGAGGACTAACTATGGCACCAACAGACCATCCTGAACTTGTATATGTATCGCGTTGTACTAAAGAGTTCGTTCCTGCATCTATACTTAGGTTATTTGATGCATTTAGATTAACCTTTGGAGCCTCTACAATACTACCTTTAATATGAATATTTCCTTTGTCACTATTATGACTATCTGCAGTAATACTTACATTATTTTTGCTCCCTATAGAACTACCTATATAATTTTCTTGATTAAGTTCGCTATGCTGTTTAAATTTACTTGAACCAATACCTACTTGTATATTGAGTAAACGATCTTTTTTAATTCTATTATTTACATTATTAATCGCTGTTCTTACATCTGGATGCATAGCATTGCTCTCTTCAGGATGTTCTGCCTGATATGCTTTATTAAGTTCATCAGCCTTAGCAAGTATATCTTTTTCTTTTTCTAAAAGCTTTTCTATCTTAGCATTTTTATAAGAAGTCCCATCATTATAAGCATGTTTTAAAGTATTTGCAGCCTCAAGATACTCTAATGTTGATAAGTTTCTATTTTTTCTAGAGTTAGCGCGTTTACCAAGTTGCTGAACATTATTTAATTCATTAACAATCTGACCGCCAACACTTACAGTAAGGCCGGAACGCTTCTCTTCATGACTTTGCACTACATGTACAGTATTATGCTTCCCATCAACAATTACATTTTGAGCAGAAAGATCTGCAGGTTGATTACTAAAATAGTTTGTCGTAGTACTATGAATTTCATTACCTGCCTTAACATTAATCTCTCCATCTGAAGAAGCAATATTACTTGCAACTTGATTTTTATATCTGCCATCTGTTGTATCAGTCACTTTTTTACTACCAATAGTAAAGCCTATCCCAGCGCCCATTAAGCCAGATTTTTTACTATATTGATATACATCATCACGTTGTGTTTCTTCACCTGAATCTGTACGCACGTCATTACCTGCAGATACGGATACATCTTTTGTTCCCAAAATATTAGAACCTGTTACCGAAACATTGCGATTAGCTTTCACATTAATCGTATCTCCACCAATTGTTGAAGATAAAACACCTGTGCGTTCATGATCTGTACGTATGATATTAGTTGTACGAGATAGTAAACTCTTTTCTTTGTATTTTAGACCATATTCATCACGACTATAACTTTGCCCATTTGTAATAGTAACATCATTTCCAGCTTCAACAGATGTGACACCATGTTCACTATTAACAATACCATTGCGGATATTTACATCATTTCCTGCATGTAAATTAACATTACTATCACTTAAAATAGCTGTACCTAATTCAGTACGACGATCTGTGCGATTATAATTCTCACTATTAACAGTCATATCCTTTTTAGCGGATAATGCCTCTGTTGTTACATTAATATTATGGCCAGCCTCAATCGTTGCTTTAGAATTATCTCCAGTATGAACAATAGCACCTTTAAGGTTAATATCTCGTTTAGCAGATAAAACTAAATCGCCTTTTTCTCCTACACCTATAGTTCCTTGGCGACCAACAATATCTTGATGTTGTAATCTATTTACATGAGCACCTACATTAATATCACGACCAGCATTAATATTAACCTGTTTCTCACCATGAATATTACCAGTATTTATTACGTCTTGAGATGCCTTAATAGTCACTGTACGTCCATCTATACGGCCTGTATTTTCTACATCATTAGCCCCTAATACAATTGTATCTGCAGTCATAATGCCTTGATTTAGAATATCTGTATTAGTATTGCTAACGATAGCTTTGCCACTTATAATACCCCCCATTGCATCCATAGATTTAGCAGTCTGTTTGGCTAAATACACTTTAGGATACAAAACTTGTTGCGCTTTTCCATCTACTATAACGGTTTTAGTTTCCAACCAAACCATATCTGTTGTTATAGCGTCCATTTGCTCTTTAGATAAAGCAATTCCAGGTGTTAATTTAAAAGCTTTACCAAAAGCTACACCAGCCTCTAATAATGCTTTATATTCAGCTTCATTATCTGTATAACCTTCTAAATACTGTTTACCTGTAGCTGATACAATTTGCTCATTAATAAGTTGCTGTTCATAGAATCCATCACCTAAGCGTTTGAATCTTCTTTCAGGATTATTTGTCAACGCATCAATCATAAATTGAGAGGATAAAAAATTCTTTCGATTAGTAAAAGCAGGGTCAGTCTCTATCAAAGCATTAGCCGTAATAGAGAGTTTAAACTGTAAAACCACCTACCAAAGATAAATCAATTTATCTTCGATAGGTGGTTTATTTTATTCACCCCTAGCGATACGGTCTAAGAGTTCAATATAGCTTTCTTTGTTTAATGCTGGTGTAAAGTTGTCTAATACATCTTTAGCACCTGCTGCGTCATCGTATAATAGATCCACGATTGTCATAGCTAAGGCTTGTGCTGTTTTAATGTACGCTACATCAGGTACAGAGATTTCATATTCCGCACTGTGTAGTACACCACTGATACAGCCAACCCAAGGGTGGATAACCGGCATCAGGTGAGATACATCGCCCATGTCTGTACTAGCTGTTATATGTGGGCCTTGATATACATTGGCTTCACCAAAGATAGGGTTTGAATTTTCTCGTAATAGAGCATTCATACGTTCATCATTACGCATCGGTAAATAGCCTGGTAGGTCATGGATAACACATGTTGCCCCTACTGCATCGCCACCGGCTTTTAATGCTCTGTTCACACGATGGTTACCATCTACAATAGCTTCAATATTAGAGGCACGCACGTAGCTTTCAACTTGAACATAATCAGGCACACAGTTTACCAATGTACCGCCTTGATTAATGATTGGGTGGAATCTGAAATAATCGCTTTCTTTGAAAGTTTCACGAATGGAGTTAACCCCCATAACCCCCATCAAAGCAGCATTAAGAGCATTAATGCCTTCATGAGGTGCTTGAGCCGCATGAGCTACCTTACCGTGATATTCAATCAGTTTAGATACGAAACCATTGGAGGTACTACCAAGCCCCATTTCACCAGCTGATGTTTTGGCTGTCTCCACATGCATTTGCATAGCCATATCAATATCGTCGAAAGCTCCTTCATAGATGAGCTGTTGCTTACCACCCATATACTTAAGCTTATCTTGCTCACGCAATTTATTGCGGTAATCAATTTCAATCATTTCCTCTGCCGGAACAGCAAATAATACAACATCGCCAGCTAATTCGTCCATCACAGCTTGTAAACCCATAGCGACAGCAAACATATTCGCAATTTGTACATTATGACCACAGCAATGGGCGGCCCCTGTTAAATCATCGGCACGAGGATGGCGAGGACAGAGAATGGCATCTAATTCCCCCACCATTGCAACCGTATATTTACTATCTCGGCCTTTAATTCTACCTTTTACACCTGTCAATGCATGGCCAGTAGTATAAGAAATGCCAAGTTCATCAAACATAGCTTGAACCTTTTTAGAGGTTTTTACCTCTTTAAAACCCAATTCTGGTTCAGCCATAATAGATTCAGCCAATTCTCGTAAACGCGGTTGTGCATCAACAATAGCTTTACAAACACGTTGCTTTACTTCTTCCTTTGTCATACGGCTCATAATATCTCCTTTATAAAATCGACCGTATAAAATACGGTCGATCATGTCATCATGATGTATAGATATCTTCTAAAATATAATTCTATAATTATATCTTAACATAATTTAGACATCTAACATTATGATTTAGTATTAAATTAAACCTTCTAAATGAAGTACTAATTGGGCTAATGCTGTTGCACAGATGAAAGTACCTGCTGTTACAGCTAGTGCAACAGGAATAATACGCCAAGATAATCGACGGAACGCACCAAGGTCTTTACCTAAGGATAAACCTGCGTACGCAAGTACAGGTGTTGTTGTAGCAAGGAATGTAACTTGGCTAGTTTTAGCGATAATCCATTCTTGGCCAGGCATACCTGGTAAGGATGCAATAACACCAACTAAAGATACCCAGAACACCATAGGCAATTTATTAGCATATGGCAAGTTAGAGATCAAAGCGCCAATTGTAGCAAGGACAGCCAAGATAGCTACGCCAACTAAACTATCACTAAATAGATGTTTACCATCCATTACATTACCTACTGCAGTGATGATAGCAGCAATACAGATAACGATGACAAATTGTGTTAATTTTTCGCTTTTACTCATGATGTGCTGCCTCCTCTGCTAAATCTTGTTCACGGGTACGACCTGTAAAGAAGTTGTATGTTTTTTCCATAACTGGTAAAGAAACAAATAAACCAAAGTATACACCTAGAACAGTAGTCAACAAGTTTGCAGCCCCAGCAAGAGCCATAATTTGTTGTTCGTAATCTGGATATACTGCAATGATTGGAGCTGTAGCTGCCGCCATCATACTAGCACTACCTACGCCAGCGCCCATAGCTAATGCCAATGGATGGAACCAACCAGATTGTGCCAACATACCAGCCAATACGGAGGCCCACATTGCGCCGATAAGAACACCACAGATGTACATGCCCATAACACCACGGCCCTCAGGAGAGCTAAAGCCAAATTTGTCGATAATAATTGCTACGTTCGGCTCACGGTCTACAGAGTAACAAGCACCTACTGCTTCACGACGCATACCTACTAATAAAGCTACAGGTAAACCAAATACAATAGTACCAAAGAAATGACCAAGCTCTTGTAATAACAGTGCCCAGCCAGCACTTGTAAGAATACCAAGATTTGGACCGATACCTAAACCTACTTTTACCATCAAGATCATAACGGCGATACCGATATAATCGGCGGATTTTTCCATCTGTTTAATCGTAAGAATTTTAAACTTAGGAATAGAAATTAATAAACCTAGAATCAATGTGTACAATAATGGCAATAATACAACAGGACCTAGTTTTTTTATGCCTATAAATTCAGCGACTACAGTTAGTACGAGCGCTAGAAAATGTATTTTGAGATTTCCCAAAAGCTGCATAATGACCTCCTATAAAAACATATAATATAACATTATTATATTATAAATAATTATTATTTATAGTGTCAATTACAGATGTACATTTGTCTATTTGAATTATTCTTTTCCAATAATATAAAGACCCTGTTCAGCATCAACTACCTCAATGATAATATTTTCTATCATTGATGGTTTTACTTTATGAAATCTTTGTTCTTCTTCATCATAATAAATGGCCCATTCAGATATAGATGCCGGAATACTGTCACTATCATAATCCTTCCCTCTCCAAATAGCATCATCTCTAAAATAACTTAGTCTATCTTTTACTAATTCTGTATCTAAACAAAATTCACCAGCTAAGCTAACATGATTATCTAATAGAAGATCTCTAACAATGATGGCTTCATATTCCCAACTTAGAAAACATAAATAATCAAAGTATCTAAGTGCTATCTTGTAATCCCAACGATTGTTTAAGACCATCGTTTGATATAATTTATTTACTAACTCATAATCAGAAAATATATAATAATAGTCGTTAGTTAAAAGAAAATTATATATCTGTTGAATTTCTTGTAGTTCTAACGTTTTATCTTCATTTATTTTGTCTATAGGCAACGAAGAAAATATTGTATCCATATAGTACCTCATAATATATTTCAACAAAAGGCAGTTTGATTTCTCAAACTGCCTTTTTACTGTCATTAAATTATGGAATTTAAAAACTTTACGCTTTGCAACGGCTTACCTATTTCTTGCTCGCAGTATGCAAATAGTAGCTTTTCAAGTTCCTTCCAAATTGTTTTGGGAAATTCTAAAGGCGTATCTTCACCCCACTGGTAAGCTAGAATCTGAGGTAATGTAGCTTTCACAGAACGAGAAATGCTAAGATTTGTAGTTTCCCGTACCTGCATCCAGAATGGCTCAATTCCGTCTTGATGGTTAAAAGCATTAGCACTAGGGACAACCCCTGCGAGAGATAATAGTTGCCATCCAAGCATTATCGTTCCCAATTGTACATTGCGACGTCGAATTTGCTTGGAATAGTTTACAACGGTATCAAAGACCTTGCGATCTACGTCATACATGGCAAATAACTCTTGAATGAGCTCACTCGCTACCGCTGCATAAGCAATATTATCGAGGTTTACATCTAAGGATTCCACCACATAGGAGCCATCAATTTGCGTAACATTTACATATTCCCCATCGGGTACAACTGTAATATACATGGCACTAAATGGACGTAAATAGGAGCTGTTGCGCATCGTCATCATTCGCTTATGTGGAATCGATGCTTTAATAAGTCCCAAGCTAGGCGTAATAAATGTAAATACGGAATACAACTTATACTTTTTTCGACTTATGACGATGGCTGGCGTATTAAAACCACCATTAAGCTTCTTCATTTTCTTCTTCCGTTGGTTCCTCTACTGGTATAGGTGTTACTTTAATGCGAGAGATACGATATCCTTGCATTTGAGTAACTTCAAAGGTGTAACCATGAGCATCCACCGTATCACCTACGATTGGTGTACGTTCTAATAAGCCAAAGACATAGCCACCTATTGTATCAGAATCAGAATTATCAATTTCAATATTCATAATTTCTTCTACTTCGTCTACGAGGACCTTGCCATCAAACTCGAAGGAACCATCTGCATAGGACATCGTAGCTGGTAAATGCGGCTCATGCTCGTCTTGTATATCTCCAACTAGCTCTTCTATAATATCTTCTAAGCCTACAAGACCTACCATGCCACCATATTCATCTACTACTACAGCTAGATATATACGGCGCGTTCTCATATATTGCAACAAGGTAGATAATTTCATTACCTCTGGAACAGTAAGAATGTCTCGTTTAATATTGCGCAAATCCTTACGGGCTTGATTAGGGCGTTCCATTAGATCTTTAATATGAACGAGGCCAATAATGTGATCCTTATCCTCTACACAGAGTGGATAACGTGTATGTACTTTAGAGCGGATAACCTTCATCGCTTCATCGTAACCATCTTCAACGAATACGCAGTCTACATCTTGACGAGGCACCATAACCTCTTTCGCCATGCGATCTACGAAGTTAAAGACATTATCGATTAACTCAGACTCTACTTGGTCCAATTGCCCTTCCTCGTGGCTTCGAGAAATCATCATGCGAATTTCTTCTTCTGAGTACACAAGATCAAGCTCTGTTAAATATTTTGTTTTGTAAAAGCCTAAAATAACATTGGAGATTTTACTAGCAATCCAAATAAATGGATACACCAATTTACCTGCAGCCACGACGATACGGCTATAGGTATTTACGTATTTTGTAGGGAAGGATAAGCCCAATGCTTTAGGTACAATTTCACCGAAAATTAGGACGATTAAACTAATTAATAGTAATAGAATAATATCTAGTACCAAATGCATCCAAGTACTATGAATATTAAGAACCGCCACTATACGATCAACAATATTATCAAATACAAAAGTACCTGTGCCTGCAAGGGCCAAAATAAAGAATAGAATCAAAAACTGTGTAGTATTTAAAAAATACTCAGGATTTTGATAAAGCTTTAATAAAAATTCTCTATCCTTCTCCAAGAGGATGTCCATATCCTCTACATGTTCTTTACGAAGGCGTGCAAAGGAGAACTTTGCAACCACAAAAAAGTTAATTAAAAAAATACATAACAGACCAAACCCTATGGGTAACAGGCCATCTACACCATCCATCTTTATTCCTTTCATATGAATATGGAAACACTTATTTCTTTTTATTATATCAAATTATTTTCTATAACCAAGTTCAGATAACATACCAGATTTATTTCTCCAATCTTTTTTTACTTTAACCCAAAGGTCCAAGTACACCTTTGTAGCTAATAGCTTTTGAATATCTGCGCGCGCTTCAGCGCCAAGTTGTTTTAATAAAGCACCTTTTTTACCGATAATAATACCCTTTTGAGAGTCTCTTTCACAGTAGATTGTAGCGCGGATATAGGTAGTACCATCATCACGTGTTTTCATTTCATCTACGTCTACAGCGATAGCATGAGGAATCTCATCTCGTGTAGCTAACAAGATTTTTTCACGAATGATATCGGAAATAATAAGGCGTTCCGGTTGATCCGTAATCATATCCTCCGGAAAATATTGTGGACCTTCCGGCAAGGTTTCCTCTAGAACCTTAAGAATTTCAGATAAGTTCTCTTTATCTTTTGCAGAAATAGGAATGACACCTGCAAAAGGATATGCATCTTGATAAGAAACGATTGCTTCTAAAAGCTCTTCTTTTTTGAGTGTATCAATTTTGTTGACTACCAAAAATACAGGAACCTTTACACGTTTCAATTGTTCAATAATAAAATTATCCCCAGGACCACGTTTTTCATTGCCTGCTACGACAAATAAAACGGCTTCCGTTTCTTTTAAGGACTCAATAGCAGCATCTACCATGAATTCGCCTAACTTGTGCTTAGGTTTATGCACACCAGGTGTATCCATAAATACGATTTGTTTGGATTCATCCGTATATACGCAGATGATACGGTTACGCGTTGTTTGAGCCTTATCGGATACGATAGCAATCTTATCGCCAATAAGAGCGTTGATTAAGGTAGATTTACCTACATTAGGGCGTCCTACAACGGCAACAAAGCCTGATTTAAAATGTTCGTTCTTATTCATTATATGGTGCATCCTCCCGCACATAACCCAAGTTACCTAGGATAAATTCTTCCTCTGTGCGCATCTCTTTTTTATCTTCGTCGTTCATATGGTCATAGCCTAAAATATGTAAGCAACTGTGAGTCGTTAAATATGCTAATTCCCGTTCAAAACTATGTCCATATTCAATAGCTTGTTCACGAGTACGCTCTAAGGAAATAATCATATCACCAAGTAAGTGATGTTCCTCTTTACTACCTTCGTAATCATCCCCTTCATTGAGGGCAAAGGACAATACATCCGTTGGTCTATCGATGCCTCGATATTCCTTATTAAGCTCGTGAATTTTAGCATTATTGCAGAGTAAAATACTCATTTCATCTTCTTCGAGGCCATATACGCGACTCACTTCATCGCAGACCTTGCGTATAACAGCCTCAATATTGGAATCCTCTTGAATTCCTTCATCATAGCTAATGTGTATATACATGCTTATCCTTTCGCTACATTCTCTTTGGATACTGCGTTAGATTCTGTAGTCTCACCAGCTAACTTACGTTCGTGATATGCATCGTAAGCTTTTACAATGCGACCTACTAAATCGTGACGAACAACGTCTTGATCGCTAAAGTAAACCATATTAATACCATGCACATGACGCAATACCTTTTCAGCCTCGCCGAGGCCAGACACAACACGTGGAGGTAAGTCAATTTGTGTCTTATCACCGTTGACTACCATTTTAGAGTTGTTGCCTAGACGAGTTAGGAACATTTTCATCTGTTCTGCCGTCGTATTTTGAGCCTCATCGAGAATGACGAAGGCATTTTCCAATGTACGGCCACGCATATACGCTAGTGGTGCTACCTCGATAGTACCACGTTCCATAAAACGTTGTACTTGCTCGATACCAAACATTTCATGTAATGCATCATAAAGAGGTCTTAAATAAGGATCAACCTTGTCTTGTAATTCACCAGGTAGGAAGCCTAACCGTTCACCTGCCTCTACAGCAGGGCGTGTCAAAATAATTTTATCTACATTGCGGTTTTTTAAATAGAATGCAGCTAAAGCTACTGCTAGGAATGTTTTACCTGTACCAGCAGGACCAATACCAAAAGTAATAGTATTTTTTCGGATACTATCTACATAGTATTTTTGACCTTCCGTTTTAGGCGTAATATTTTTACCACGCATATTAACGGATAAAGTATCCTCAAACATAGTATGTACGGCATCAGCTTTACCATTAGCCACAAGTTTAGCCGCAATACGCACTTGAGACTCAGTTATGGTACTACCTTCACGGTAAAGGAATACTAATTCTTCAAGGGTACGATAGAGAGCTTCTACTTGTTTTTCATCGCCCTTTATAACTACCGTATCACCTCGTGCCACTACATCTGCAGAGATGACTTCAAGCATCATATGCAGATATCGATTATGTTGACCTAGTATGGATTGTGCTAGGTCATATGTAGGAAATGTAAATACTTGTTCGCTCATACAACCTCCTAATCTATAAATTTACGAACTGCTTTACCATTTAGGTAATCACAAAGATCACCTTGATGAGCATCTAGTTCGTCTAGTTTATCATCAATTAAATCTTGTACGCGCCACCAACCCATGGACCAGTTTGTAAAAAGCGTATTATCTTCAGGCGCTCTACCTACAAGACGCTGTAAAACAATGTCAGGATGTAAATGACGTACAAAATTAACAACCCGGTCAGCATATTCTTCCGCACTAATTAAAGTAAACTGCCCCTCTTGATACCACTTGGCCATCAATGTATTTTTTACAATATACAAAGCATGCAGTTTCACTTGATCAACACCGAGTGCAGATAAAATACGAGCCCCTTCGATTGTATCCTTCATTGTATCCCATGGTAAATTAACTATCATATGAGTAGTTATGTTAAATCCATATCGTTTAATCCGTAATACGGCATCAATAAACTGGGCTAAATCATGACCACGATTAATTTTCTCTAATGTATCATAGTTAACCGTTTGAAGACCTAGCTCAATATAGATATCCTTATGAAAGCGATCCCTAATATCAGCTAATATTTCAAGATATTCATCGGCAATACAATCGGGTCTAGTTGCAATAGCAATGCCCACGGCTTCATCGATACAACCTTGTTCAATATAGCTTTTAAAATCATCAAGATTCAAGTAGGTATTACTAAAGTTTTGGTAATAAGGGATGAACTTCTTTGCTTTATATTTAGGTCCTATGTGAGCAATGTTTTCCTCTAATTGCATGCGCACAGTCATCCAGGCAGGACGATTTTCGTAGCCCGCGCCAATTTCACCACAAAAGGTACAGCCTCCAACACCAGCCGAACCATCTCTGTTAGGACAGGTCAAGGGTAGTGCTACAGGTAATTTATAAACCTTTTCCCCATATGTTTCTTTATAATATTTAGATACCATGCGGTATCGTTTTGGTCTCGTTGTATCGGTCATAATACTCCTATTAAACTAACCAATCATCGCTTATTATGTAATATTTCAACTATCATAAATTCTCTAATCTTTTGATTATAAAAAATTAGATAAACTATTTTTGTATTACTAACAAGCCTCTATTTCAGGACGTATAAAAGGTTTTACCTCTTTATTTACGTCGATTACAACTGTAAAAGGTACATTTGGTACATTCTCTATACCTAACACTTTAGCCGTATCTTCAGACATAGGCATTTCTACATATTGTTGGCGAATTTTGCGCCACTCTTTAAATGTATAGTTAGGAATATACTGAGATGCAATTTCTTCATTGCGCCAGAATGCTTCCCCTTCTTGTAAAAGTTCTTTTGTCTGTTTTGGTAAACCTACGGCTTCACTGCGGACCTTACCACGATAGCTAACGAGTGTATCATATTGTAATAATTCGGCAGCTACTGTATCACCTTTAGACAAGAAAAAATTGTACAAGAACTCTATTTGATCTATATCTTTCAAATTAATCTTATGATTACCTGCATCGAGCCAAGCTTGTGTCATGTCACAAAAATAGGAAAAGGCATCGTTTTTTGTCTCCACTTTAGAAGGATCATACTTTTTCATAGGTGGTACATGATTAGTTTCTGTATCTTTCCCAGTTATAGATGTATCAGTATGTTCTTTTATAAGCTTACTACCAATATAGCCAAACACAGTTCTAAATCGTTCACTATTATAAAAGCGTTCAAAGACATCTTCAAAGTGTTTTAAGAAGCGTATATCTCTATAAGGGAGCACGTGAGTACTTAATACCTCATATGGCGCTAAGGGATCACTAATGTATTGATACTCCTCCATACGGCGTACACCAGAACCTTTTAACAGTTTTAAAAATCCAATTTGTAACGCATGTGGCTGTAAACTAAAAAGATCATTAAAGGATAATCCAAATCGCCGTTTATTCTCGTAAGGCAGGCCTACAATTAAATCCATGTGCACATGAGTTCGGCCTGCTTCAATAATAGGGCGAATAGCCTTTTGAATATACGACCAATCATTATATCGATTAATAGCATCCAAGGTTTTCTTATGTGTACTTTGAACCCCTACCTCAATTTGAATACGGCCTGGTGGTGTTTCACAGAGAATATTTGTTTCCCATTCCGTCATTAGCTCTGGTTCCATTTCTAGATGGAAATTCGTCTCCGTATCGGCATCACGCATGAATTCCATCATAGGTCGATGATGATGTGGCGCACAGTTAAAAGTTCTATCAACAAATTTAACTTGTTTTACCTTATGATCGATAAACCACTGTAGTTCTTTAAAAGTTCTTTCCTGCGGAAAAAAGCGAACGGTATTTTTATTGCCAGATAAACAGTACTGACAAGAGAATGGGCACCCTCGAGAGGATTCATAGTAGATGATTTTATGTTCTAAATCTATCATATCCTCTTCCACATATGGGAATGGTATAGTACTCAGATCTTTTACCTCCACCGTATCAGTAGAGCCCAGGAGTCGGCCAGAAATGTGGCGACCACGTACGCCAGGAATCTGCTCTTCTAAGCCATCCTTGCCAGCGATTAGTGCACTAATAAGTTGATAAAAAGCTTCTTCCCCCTCACCTTGTACGACATAGTCCACAGCAGCACAACGATTTAAGATTTCATCGGCTGTGAAAGACACCTCCGGCCCACCTAAAATAATTTTAATATCTGGTCGTACAGCTTTCACCATGTCTACTACATGTAAAGTCATCTCAATATTCCAGATATAGCAAGCAAAGCCCAATACATCTATATTGCGCTCTGTAATATCGCTAAGAATATGTAAAACAGGCATATTAATAGTATATTCTACTATATCGTATGCCTGTCCGTGAGCCTGCCCATACGCTTTGAGATAACGTAAAGCCAGAGAAGAATGTATAAATTTTGAGTTTAATGTGGATAAAACTACGTTCATAGGTCCCCTTTAAATCATCGAATGGCTCAGCCACCGTCTAGTCATAATATATGTATTATACCATTAAAAGAGACTAAATATAATAGAAATAATAGCACCCACTAAAATAACAACAGATGCGACAGTGAGAATGATACTGCCAAAGAATACAACAGCAGCCAAAATAATCCCTAAAACAATGAACAATATAATTCGACTAAGCCAGCTTGTACTATTAAAGCTATACACCTTAACTTTCGGTTCATATTGATTGTTTTCATCGTAATATTTTTGCTCGTCATTGATATTAGTTGGCGTTGAATCTACATTGACGGAATCGCCTACCTCTTCAATAGTTACACCATCAAATTCTCGTCTCTCATCGTCGGATAATACGCGTGTATTAGGTGCACCAGAATAAGTACTGCGACTATAAGTATCATCTGATTGACCATTTCTATATGTATTTTGATTATTGTTTATATTGTGTTGATCATTCATATGTATTTCCTTTATATGAACAAATACTAATTGATTTTATACAATTTATTATACCATATTTTACCATCATAATGGCAAATAGAAATCCCTTCAGATATAAAGCCATATACCTGAAGGGATTATTTTTTATATTGCTTAATGCTAATATATGTTAACACTCATATCAGTCATTTAAGAATTTTTTAAGTAATTCATTTACCATTCCAGGATTAGCTCGGCCTTTGGATTCCTTCATAACTTGACCAACTAAGAAGCCTATAGCCTTACCATTACCACTCTTGAAGTCTGCTACTGGTTGTGGATTATTAGCAATAACTTGCTTAACAATTTCTTCAATAGCACCAGTATCTGTGATTTGAACTAGACCTTCCTCTTTTACAATAGTATCAGCATCCTTGCCGGATTCCCACATGGATACGATAACTTTTTTCGCAATTTTGCCGGAAATTGTACCTTTATCGATAAGAGCAATCATACCAGCCAAGTTTTCAGGGCTTACTTTAGATTCAGCAAATGTTAAACCGCTTTCATTAATCATCTTGGATAAGTCACCAAGCATCCAGTTAGCCACAGTTTTAGCATCTGCACCTGCTTTTACAGTAGCATCTAAAAAGTCTGCAGTCTTACGAGATACTGTAAGAATTGTAGCATCTTCACGAGACAAACCATATTCAGATACAAAGCGTGCAATTTTAGCATCTTGTAATTCTGGCAGTGCACGACGTACTTCTTCGATTTTTTCATCTGTAATTACGATTGGTACCAAATCTGGTTCTGGGAAGTAACGGTAATCGTTTTCTTCGTCTTTTTTACGCATACCAAGAGTGATACCTTGTGCATCATCCCAAGTACGTGTTTCTTGATCTACAGTACCGCCAGCTTCGATTAACTTAGCTTGGCGCAATGCTTCATATTCAACAACTTTTTGGATTGCAGTTAAAGAGTTAACATTTTTAGTTTCTGTACGTGTACCAAATTCTGTAGTGCCACGTAAACGTACGGATACGTTACAGTCACCACGCAAAGAACCCTCTTCCATACGACCGTCAGATACTTCTAAATATTGCAAAATAGAACGTAATTTTTCAACGTATGCTCGCGCTTCTGCACCGGAACGGATATCTGGTTCAGATACGATTTCAAGAAGAGGTACACCCGTACGGTTGTAGTCAACATTAGAAGATTTAGAGTCGGAAATAGTGTTGCCACTATGGACGAGTTTACCTGCATCCTCTTCCATATGAATACGGGTAATACCGATGCGTTTAGTTTCACCATTAACCTCAATATCTAAATGACCATTTAAGCAAATTGGCAAATCATATTGAGATGTTTGATAGTTTTTAGGCAAATCAGGATAATAGTAGTTTTTGCGGTCAAATTTGTTAAAGTTAAGGATTTCACAATTCAATGCTAAACCTACTTTAATAGCAAATTCTACTACTTGTTTATTTAACACAGGCATTGCACCAGGTAAGCCAAGGCACACTGGGCATACATGTGTATTTTGATCACCGCCGAATTCAGTGGTACAACCACAGAAGATTTTAGACTTAGTCTTAAGCTCTGTATGAACCTCTAAACCAACGACTGTTTCGTATTTACTACTCATAGAGAAACCTCCCCAGTTGGTGCTACTAATTGACAGTCTGGACGTGCTTGTTCAAATGTAAAAGCGGCACGTAACAATGTTTCTTCACCCATAGCAGGTCCAAGCAATTGCAAGCCGATTGGCAAATTACTGTTGCTCATACCTGCTGGAATGCTAATGCCTGGAATACCTGCAAGGTTTGCTGGTACCGTACAGATATCTTCTAAATACATTGCCAATGGGTCATTTGCTTTTTCACCAAATTTATAAGACGTATTAGGTGCCGTTGGTGTTAAAATCAAATCCACTTTGGAGAATGCTTCATCAAATTCATTTTTAATGAGGCGGCGGACTTTTAATGCTTTCAAATAGTAAGCATCGTAGTAACCAGCACTCAATACATAAGTACCTAACAAGATACGGCGTTGTACCTCAGGGCCAAAACCTTCTGTACGAGTTTTAGTAGACATGTCTACTAGATTATCTGCAGGTACGCGCATACCATAGCTTACGCCGTCATAACGAGCCAAATTGGAGCTTGCCTCTGCCAATGCGATGATATAGTATGCAGACAACGCATATTTAGAGTTAGGCAAGGAAATCTCAACGATTTCAGCACCTAATTTTTTATATGTTTCGATAGCCTCTTCCATAGCTTTGCGAACTTCACTATTGAGACCTTCACCAAAGAATTCTTTTGGCACACCAATTTTAAGATTTTTTACATCATTTACAAGAGCTGTAGTGTAATCCACACGAGCACCTGGAATCGATGTAGAATCCTTTGCATCGTAACCAGAAATAGCATTCAATACCAATGCAGCATCCGTTACATCCCGTGTAACAGGTCCGATTTGATCTAAAGAAGATGCAAAAGCAATAAGGCCGTAACGGGATACATTACCATAGGTTGGTTTTAAACCTACTACGCCACAGAAAGAGGCTGGTTGACGAATGGAGCCACCTGTATCAGAACCGAGAGCCCAAATTGCAGAACCACTAGAAACAGCAGCTGCACTACCACCAGAAGAACCACCCGGTACACAGTCAATATTCCATGGATTAGTCGTTTTTGCTAATGCAGAATTCTCTGTAGAACCGCCCATAGCAAATTCATCCATATTAAGTTTACCAAGGCTAATATAATGATTGTCTTGTAAGCGCTCGATAACAGATGCATTATATGGAGGCACAAAGTTTTCTAACATTTTAGACGCACAAGTTGCGGGTTCGTCTTTGATACAAATATTATCTTTAATCGCACCAGGAATACCAGCTAATGGAGAAATCGCTTCACCTTTAGCAATTGCTTCGTCTACAACCTTAGCTATAGTTAAAGCACGGTCATGAGAATCAGACAAGTACGCATGCACAGTCGGTTCCACTTTCGCTTTATGTGCAATAACAGCATTCGTCAATTCAACAGCGCTGATTTCTTTATTCACTAGTTTCTTGTGTAATTCATGAATTGTTGCCACAGCGAAACCTCCTATTCTTGTACAACGCGAGGTACCTTAAAGTACCCATCCTCTGCTTCTGGAGCATTGGATAAAGCTAAATCATGATCGAGGGATGGTTTTGTTTCATCCTCTCTAAATACATTGTGCAATGGTACTGCATGAGCCATAGGCTCCACACCATCAAGTTCTAATGCATCTAGTTCAGCAACATAAGTCAAGATGTCGGACAACTCTTTTTCTACATGTGCCATATGTTCTTCCTTAACTTCCAAGCGTGAAAGTAAGGCGATTTTTTTAATTTCCTCTTGGCTGATTTTCATCGAGACACATCCTTTCATAATTATTTATTATAAAGCAAATAATATATATTTTCAAAATATTGTAGAATGTATATCTATTGGATTTCTCCGAGTTCGCGTAGGAGTTCTACAAACTCTTCTTCATTCATAACACGAATACCCAATTCATTTGCTTTAGTAAGCTTACTACCACTGTCTTCGCCAGCAATAACAAGGGTTGTTTTCTTAGAAACGGAACCTGTCACCTTAGCCCCATGAGCTTCAAGAATCTTACCAGCTTCACTGCGGCCCATAACTTCAAGTTTACCTGTGAGAACGACGATTTCTCCTTCCATTTGGTTGCCTGCTGCTTCAACAACATCTACAGTCATCTTAAGTCCTGCCGCTGTTAAGCCCTCAATGATTTCTACATGAGCAGAATCTTGACGGTATTCAACAATACTATCTGCCATAGTAGGACCGATTTCTTCTACCGCCACCAATTCTTCTTTAGTAATTGTCATGAAACGTTCCATAGATTTTACAACGTTAGCAATTGTGCCGGCTGCTTTAGATCCAATTAGTCGAATACCAAGACCATATAGTACACGATCTAATCCGCGAGATTTAGAATCTCCGATAGCTTTTACCAAATTCTCTGCAGATTTCTTACCCATTCGGTCCATTGTAACTAGTTGTTCGACCGTTAAATGATATAAATCAACAACATTAGTGATTAATTTGTTATTGATGAGGTTTTCTACAATGCTAGGACCTAAACCATCAATATTCATAGCATCGCGAGATGCAAAATGGATAATTTGTTCCTTTTCAATGGCAGGACAATGTTTATTGGTACAACGAATAGCGGCTTCACCTTCACGACGAACTGTAGGAGAGTCACATACTGGACAGCGATTTGGAATAGTGAAAGGCACCTCAGAACCATTACGTTTTTCTGGAACTACGCGGATGACTTCTGGAATAATTTCAGCCGCCTTGTGAATGATAACGTGGTCACCAATGCGAATATCCTTTTCATTGATAAAGTCTTGATTGTGTAATGTTACACGACTTACATTCGTACCAGATACGAATACGGATTCAAGCTCGCCTGTTGGCGTAAGAACACCTGTACGTCCTACATTGATAGTAATATCCTTAAGAACGGTTTCTACCTCTTCTGGAGGATATTTGTACGCTGTTGCCCACTTAGGATCCTTCGCAGTACTACCAAGTACCTCTTGGTCATCAAAACTATTGACCTTAATTACCATACCATCTGTATCGTATGGCAACTCATGGCGCTTTTCACCCCAATAATTAATAGCCTCTATGACCTCGTCAATTGTTTTGCATACGCGGTAATGAGGGTTTACAGAAAACTTAAACGTTTCTAAGCTTTGTAATAATTCCTCTTGGCTATGAATATTAGCCCCCACTTCAGAACCGATTGCATAGGCAAAGAATGCTAAATTACGACTAGCCGTAATGGCAGGATCTTGCTGACGCAAAGAACCGGCTGCTGCATTACGAGGATTTACGAAGGTAGGTAAGCCCTCTTCGTCACGTTCTTCATTTATACGTTTAAATTCACTATGAGGCATATACGCTTCACCGCGAACCTCGATAAATTCTGGCGCATTCTCTAAATATAAAGGAATGGATTTAATAGTACGCACATTAGCAGTTACGTCTTCACCAATGCGACCATCACCACGTGTTACGGCACGTACAAACATGCCGTTCTCATAGTGCAAATTAACAGCTAAACCATCGATTTTAAGTTCTACCACATAAGCAGAAGGCTTATGACCTAATTCCTTCTCTACACGACTAGCAAATGCACGTACTTCATCAGCACTAAATACATTAGATAAGCTCAACATAGGACGGCCATGAACGACCTTTTCAAAGGAACCTTCCACCTTCATGCCTACCCGTTGTGTTGGAGAAGATGACACAATATATTCAGGATGAGCGGTTTCCAAATCAACAAGCTCACGATATTTTTTATCATATTCAAAGTCACTCATTGTAGGAGCATCTTTTACGTAGTATAAATACTGCGCATGAGTTAGCTCTTGTTGTAACTCTTTAATTCTATCTTTCGGATTCATATTACATCCCTTTTACAGTGCAGTAACACTCTATACGTTCCTTACAAGTAAGGTAGAGAGGTTAACTGCCATACACAAATTTTATCCCTTCTTAACAGGTGCAAATTTTGCCATTACTACACGTACACCTTGTGTGGGGAATTCAATTGTCAGCTTCATACCAGCCCCTTCGCCGGCAACATTGATGACTTTACCATTGCCCCACTTGCTATGAATAGCCGTATCACCAACCTTCCAATCGGCAATTACTTCATTGCGAACGATTGGCTTTGTAACTGGTCGGCTTGTGACACTCATATGTTGCGGCACATGACGCTTAATATCATCAGGTACTTTACGCTTAGCACGCAAACCATCTACTAACTCTTCTGGAATTTCATCGATAAAACGAGATGGTAAATAGCTGCTAGTCCGTCCAAATACGGTACGCGTAGTGGCATGAGAAATATATAATTCCTTTTCAGCACGCGTAATACCTACATAAGCAAGACGACGTTCCTCTTCAATTTCTTCAGGGTTCATCAAGGTACGACTATGAGGGAATAAACCTTCTTCCAAACCACATAAGAATACGATAGGAAATTCCAAACCCTTTGCAGCATGTAATGTCATCAATGTCACTTTAGCCTCTTCTTGTTCGAAGGAGTCTACATCGTTAACAAGTGCTACTTGCTCTAAAAAGTCCTCTACAGTACCAGATGGATTTGTATCTTGGAAGTCTTTTGCCACAGATAAAAGCTCACCAATATTCTCAGCACGAGCTTGATCTTGTGGGTCTGTACTCTCTTCTAATTGAGCCAAATAACCTGTTCTATCTAGAATAGATTCTAAGATATCGAGTACAGTTTTATCTTCCATTTCAGAAACAAGAGTAAAGATGAGAATACCGAATTCTTCTAACTTTTCTTTAGTTTTTCCCTTGATAGAATCAATTAAGTGTAACTGCGTAAGCGTCATAAACAAAGACGTTCCTTTTTCACGAGCATAGTCTTGTAGTTTAGCAACTGTAGTGGCCCCAATACTCCGTTTTGGCACATTAATGATGCGCAATAAGCTCAAATCATCAAAGGGATTGTATAATACGCGTAAATAAGCTAAAACGTCTTTGATTTCTTTACGATCATAAAACTTTGTGCCCCCTACCATCGTATAGGGTAAGGCTCGCTTAATAAGTGCTTCTTCAAGGACACGAGACTGGGCATTTGTACGATATAAAATGGCCATATCCCCATATGGAACATCGTGAATATCATGTTTTTTAGCGATTGTGTCACCGATAAAAGCTGCTTCCTCATGTTCGGATTGAGCCGTAAAATGCTGAATTTTTGCGCCTTCTATTTTATCGGTCCAAAGATTTTTCTCTGGGCGACCTTCATTATTATCGATAACAGCATTGGCTGCATCGAGAATAATCTTAGTAGAACGATAGTTTTGCTCTAATTTAATAGATGTACAATTAGGATAGTCCTTTTCAAAATCTAAGATATTTTGAATATCAGCGCCACGCCAAGCATAAATACTTTGATCAGCATCACCCACGACGGCGATATTCTTCCAATGTGAAGCTAATAATTTCGCCAATAAATATTGTGCATGGTTTGTATCTTGATACTCGTCAATCATGACATAACGGAAACGATGACTATATTTATCAAAAACAGTTGCATTAGACTGTAATAATTTAACGGCTACTAATAATAGATCATCAAAATCTAATGCATTATTCTTGCGCAACTCCCGCTCATAATACTCATAAACATCAGCTACCTTTTGTTGGTAAAAGTCTCGTGCTTGTTTTCTAAAATCAGAAGCAAAAAGTAATTTATTCTTAGCATCTGATATGGCAGCAATCATAGCCCCTACAGGATAGTATTTATCATCCAAATTTAACGCTTTCAATGCGGCCTTAATAACAGCTTGAGAGTCAGATGTGTCATAGATAGTAAAATTGCTGTTATACCCTAAGAAACTATCTATTTCAAAACGTAAAAACTTAGCACAAAAACTATGGAATGTACTAAGCCATATACGATTTGCCACATCGCCTACAAGACCTTCTACACGGCTTTTCATCTCTTTTGCCGCTTTATTGGTGAAAGTAATAGCCAAGATTTCATAAGGATTAATACCTTGTGCCAATAAATGTGCAATACGAACCGTTAAGACCTTTGTTTTACCAGATCCAGCACCAGCTAAAATCAATAAAGGGCCTTCCGTATGCTGGACTGCTTGTTGTTGTTCTTTATTTAAACCTGTTAATAATGAATTCATCGAAACACACCTATTGTCCTTACATATGCAATACAAACTCCAAATATACATAAATAATCTTTAATAAGCTGTGAAACAAGTATGTATAGTTAAAAGCTAAATTATTATATGTAAATAAACACATATATAATAGCAATTACAATATACATGCAATATACTTGAAGCCCTATAAATAGAGAAGAAGAACGTTGCGAGCAACGTTCTTTTTTAGTTTGTATACTATTTCATGGCACCAAGAATTGGTGGTACAATTTGTTTTTTACGAGACATAGTATTAGGTAAGAATACACCATTATCTTTTATTTCTTTTTCAAATGCTTTAGTAACTACGGCCTCTACATCTCCACTAAACAACAATGTAGTACTTTCATCGAGAATATTTGTAATCATGATGTAAGATGCATCATAGTTATTAGCATTGCGAAGCGCTTCTAAGGCTTGTACTAGTTCGCCTTGTTTAGCCAATACATCAGTTGTATCCATAACAGAAATTTGACCGATAGAAATGGTCTTACCTGCTTCAGAGAACTCTTTCATGTCGGTACGAACAATGTCATCATTAGTTAAATCAGAAATATCTGCTCCCGCTTTCAACATATCTAGCCCATAGGACTCAATATCTACGCCAGCGATTTCGGCTAATTTATGAGCCATTTCTTTATCTGTTTCTGTACATGTTGGAGAACGGAATAATACAGTATCAGAAATGATAGCAGATAACATCAAGCCTGCAATGCCTTTAGGAATTTCTTGATTATTCTCCATGTACAATTTAGTAATGATTGTATTGGAGCAACCAACTGGTTCTAAACGCATAAATACAGGTCCATCAGTTTCGAAATCACCAATACGGTGATGATCAACTACACCACACATATTCATGGATTTGTAACCATCAATAATTTGTTTTGATTCATTATGGTCTGTTAAATACAAGTTGCCGCCTTCTGGAGCAAATTCTTCCCAGTTCTTAACAATTTGTGGGTGTTCAAAGCCAAAATGATTCAAAATATATGTTGTTTCTTTGTTAGCTTCACCTGCACAGACTGGAGTTGCTGGTGTTCCCATTTGTGTTAGTAAGTTAGCAAAGGAAATAGCAGAACAAATTGAATCCGTATCAGGGCTTTTATGACCTGCTACATATGTTTTTACATCACTCATAATATACCTCTTTTATATTAATTTCATACTTAATATCGACTTACGTCAATCCGATTTTTAACTATATCATTATATCATAAATCATATAAAAAAACACGCCACTACTAAGTAGTGACGTGTTTTTAACATTCTACAAAATTATCTAATGTGAATGATTAGTCGTGATTCTTTTTGCGGTTTGTTAACAAACCAGGTCCAAGTGTTTCAATAATGATAAACAACATTGGAATGATAAAGATACCAAACAATGTAGCTGTTGTCATCCCTGCTACTACTGTAATCCCCATGGAAGTACGTGCACCAGAACCAGCACCAGTAGATACTGCCAATGGTAATACACCAAGGATAAATGCAAAGGATGTCATCAAAATTGGACGCAAACGAATTTTTGCAGCTTCAATAGCAGCATCAACCACGTTCATACCACGCTCGTCAACGCGAATCTTAGCATATTCGATAATCAGAATCGCATTTTTTGCAGCCAAGCCAACCAAGGTTAAAAGACCAATTTGCATATAAATATCATTTGCCAAAGAGTATCTGCCTGTAAAGTTCAATAAGAATGGTACTAAAGAAGCACCAATCATACCAGATGGTACGGAGAACAATACGGCAAATGGAACCTTCCAAGACTCATATAAGGCAGCCAAGATTAAGAATACAAAGACAAGGCCTAAACCTAGAATCAACATAGATTGAGAACCGGCTTTTAACTCTTCACGAGATTGCCCTGCCCAATCATATGTATAACCAGCAGGTAATGTTTTAGCGGCGGCCTCTTTTAATGCATTGATAGCATCACCAGAGGAATATCCTCTAGCTTGAGAACCACCAATTTGTACGGCCATCGCATTATCAAAGCGAGTAATGCTAGATGGTGTACCCGTTTGTTCCTTTGTAATATAGTTAGAAACAGGAACCATTTGGCCATTGCTATTTCTAACAGCTAACATATTAAGCTGGTCCGCATTTTGACGATATGCGTCTTCCGCTTGGACTACAACCTTATAGTTTTTACCATAAGTAGTAAAGTCGTTAACTTGAATACTACCATAGAACCCTTGCAAAGTGGTAAAGATATCAGCTAATGCTACACCATCTTGAGCCGCTTTTTCACGATTTACATCAAATTGTAATGTCGGCGTAGATGTATCAAAAGTAGTATAAATAGATTGAATTGCTGGGCTCTTACGAGCTTCCGCAATAAATTCATTAGTACGATCAGCCATAACTTGTGGACTATCGCCAGCTTTGTTAATGATGTACATACTAAAACCACCAGTTGTACCAAGACCTGGAATAGATGGTGGATTCATAGCAATAACTGTTGCTTCTGGTACACCTTGAGCAGCAAAACCAAAGGTTTGCCCAACCATTGCATTGATAGAAGTTGCAGCAGTAGTACGATATTTCCAATCGGACATAGTAGCAAAAATTACACCAGCACTAGACTTTTGACCGCCACCTAAGAGGTCAAAACCAGCGACAGTAAATACTTCTTGGAATAATTGTTCGTCCTTAGGTTTTTCAGGATCATTTTTTTCTTCCAAGAAAGATGCAACTTTTTCAAGTGTAGCCATAGTACGTTCAGACGTAGCACCAGGTGGCTCATTAATAGCAATCATATAGTAACCACTATCTTCAGCTGGTACGAAAGAAGTTGGTAAGAAGTGGAATACTAAGGCTGTACCACCTGCAAAGACTAGCAATGCAATAACAGTTAAACTCAAACGATGACTTAAACGCGCTAATTGGAGACCATACCAATTACTGAATCGTTCTAGAGCAGCATTAAATTTATTTAATTGGCGATGTAACCAATCTTCACGCTCTTTAGTTATATGTGGTTTCAACATGGTAGCACATAATGCTGGTGTTAACACAAGTGCAATAATAGCTGAAATTACAACGGAAACGGCAATCGTTAATGCGAACTGTTTGTAAAGGATGCCTGTCATCCCCCCCATGAAAGCAACCGGTACAAATACCGCTACCAATACGAAGGCGATACCAATTACAGGACCTTGTACGTTTTCCATCGCTTTAATAGCCGCCTCGTTAGGAGGCAATCCATTATACTTTAATTCGTACTCAACAGCTTCTACTACGACGATAGCATCGTCAACAACAAGGCCGATAGCCAAAACCATGGCAAAAAGCGTCAAAGTGTTAATAGAGAAATCTAACAAAACAAAAGCGCCAAATGTGCCAAGCAAAGATACTGGCACAGCAATCATAGGAATGATTGTGGAGCGCCAAGATTGTAAGAACACATATACTACAACTAAAACAAGGAGCAATGCCTCTACAAAAGTATGCTCAACCTCATTAATAGATGCACTTACAAATTTAGTATTATCTACAACTACGTTATATTGCATATCTGGTGGGAAGGATTTAGATTGCTCATCTAGAACCTTCTTAACATTAGCAATTGTTTCTAATGCATTAGCATCATTTTGTAAGGAAATAGCAAAACCAGCAACCTCTTTATGAGCAGATTTTGCAATGAAGTCATATCCTTCAGCCCCAATTTGAATACGGGAGACATCCTTTAGATGTAATACCTTACCATTAGTGCTTTTAATAGCAATATTACCAAATTGCTCAGGTGTTACGAGACGTCCATCAATTTTGATAGGATATTGGAATGCTTGTTCACCATTTGTAGGATTTTTCCCTACTGTACCTGCTGCGGCTTGTAAGTTTTGACCTTTAATAGCCGCCGTAACTTCAGAGATAGTAACACCAAGTTTTTGCATCTTCGCAGGATCCAACCAAATGCGCATAGAATAATCAGATCCGAACTCCTGTACAGAACCAACACCCTTAATGGATTTGATAGTATCCATCATATAATTGGTACCATAGTTCTTTAAGAATGTTGCATCATATGTGCCATTTGGTGAACTCAAAGAGAATATAAGTGCCATATCACCAGAAGATTTAGTAGTTGTAACACCTACAGCTTGTACTTCTGAAGGCAATTGTGCAAGTGCTGCTTGAACACGGTTTTGCGTATTAACCGCATCCATATCAGCATCTGTACCTTGATTGAACTGAACAGTCAACGAATAGCTACCGTTACTGGAACTATTAGAAGTCATATAGTCCATATCTTGTACGCCTACAATCTGCGTTTCAATAACACTGGCTACTGTATCATTAACAACTTGAGCAGTTGCACCAGTATAGGCAGTATTAACGCGAACTGTAGGTGGAGAAATTTGTGGATATCGAGCTACCGGAAGGTTCATCATGGAGATAAGCCCTACCAACGTGATAACAATGGCTATTACGATGGCAAAGATAGGTCGATTAATAAAGAATTTCGACACGATCTATCCTCCTTTTATTTTGTAGCTTTCAACTGTTCTTTAGTTAGTAGTTTACCATTTACTTTTACGCCATTCTTCACCTTAGTTAAGCCGTCAACGATGATTGTATCACCAGCAGCCAAACCAGATTTAATGATTGTTTCATTACCTTTAGTACCACCAACCTCTACTGTCTTTTGTTCTACTACACCAGCTGCATTTACAACATAAACAAAGTTTTTGTCCATGATTTGTAAAATAGCACGACTTGGTACAAGGATTGCATTTTTAATCTTTTCACCAGGAGAAACAACAGTGGCATACATATTAGGTAATAATAAATGATTAGGATTTGGGAAGGATGCTTTCAATACAAGCTTACCCGTAGATTGATCTAAACTCTTAGCCGCTTGAACGATAGAACCAAGTTCATTATACGTTTCGCCATCAGCAAGTTTTAATTGAATATTTGGACCATTAGAATCATCCGTTGTAGGATTCTTCATGAAGTCGAGATATTCTTGCTCAGTCATACTAAACTCAACAAAGATTGGATCGATAGAATCGATTGTAACCAATGTAGTGGAGCCAGCCTGAACGTAAGTGCCTGTATCTACGTCATCCATGCGTAATGTACCAGAATATGGTGCATATACCATGGTATCCCCCATATTATCTTGAGCAATTTTTACGGATGCTTCATACGCTTCATACGTAGCCTTAGCTTGCTCTGTAGCACTACGTTGCGTATCTACACGTTGTTGAGCAATCGCATCTTGTGATGCCAAAGTTTCATAACGTTGAAGATCCACTTCTGCATTTTTCAAGTTTGCATTAGCTTGAGCTGCTTGGGCTTCTGCATTGGCAAGACTCGCTTCATATTGACGGGAATCAATTCGATATAGTGGTTGTCCAGCTACTACTTGTTCGCCACCTTTTACAAACTTCTCAACAATATAACCACTTACACGAGCATGTACAGCTACAGAGTTCTCCGCAACTACAGTACCAGCAAATGTTTGATCAACTTGTGTATCACTTGCTGTAAGTTTATATGTATTAACATTAATCTCACCAGCTTGCTGTTGATTGTTGCCACACCCAGCAATCATCACAGCAGACATTACGAGAGCTGCTAACATACGGGAATAACGATACTTCATTATCTGTACTCCTTTTCAGAAACTAATCATTCATGTCACATAATTACATAAATATCTTTATATATTTTACAGGATTCAATAGATAAAGTCAATTTTTCTGATACCCCTCTACCTTTGTAGAACATAGATAAAATCTAAATAGATTCATATTCATTGTATACAACAAAAGCGATAAAAATTATTGATTGTAAATATTCAAATATGAACACTTATAACTTTAAAAATATAAAGTTATAAAACACTAGTTTACTTTTTTACTTTCATATAATACCGTATAACCATTATTATCCACTAAAACCGCTTCATTATTGTTGATCGGCACTAAAGGTATCTTATCTTGATATGTATCTAATGTTTTTTGAGCAGTCTCTTCAAATGGATACTCCCCTAAATGAGGCACAACATAATGATCAAATACATTTACACCCGTATAATCATCTAATTCAGATGCTATACTTTTATCATCCATGATCTGATTATATTCAATATTTTCAGACATAATAATTGCGCCAGCAGATTCACCAATATAAAATAAGCCTTCTTTGATTCTTTTAAAAAGTAGGCCTACAAGATTTTTCTTTTTCAGCTCTTGTAATAGATAAAATGTGTTACCACCCGATATACAGATACATTCAGTCTTTGAAAATTTATCCTTTAAATAATCTTCATCATATTTTGAAATATCAATAATTTCCAATTCATATCCTAAAGACTTTAACATCTCAACACCTTCATCAATATATCCAGTATATGGTTCAACATTTCCAGCAATAGGAATAAAAATTATTTTATTTGAAACCATTTTTGAAAGATACTTTTTTGTTATACTTTTTGCTCCTGCTAAATATGACATAAGTAAAATTTCCATGTCTTATCACCTCTAAGATTCTTTATTTAAATTAATATGAAATTTTATTATTATATACAAAAACCCGTCTAAGAATCTACCTAGGCGGTTTTAAATCACTTAATCGGCCCTTCTCTATCTATTATAGCCGAATAATCACAAATTTATATGTAAGCGCAGACATATTTCTTAAAATGTCCGCTTATTATTTGGTGGAGATGAGGGGAGTCGAACCCCTGTCCAAGAGTGTTGCCATATAGACTTCTCCGAGCACAGTCTATGATTTAAGTCTCAGGTTGCTATCGCTCACAGACAAGCTACACAACCCCAGTTCATATTGTCTCGCCTAATTCATATGAACAACTAAATTAGACCAGCCTACTGTTTGACGTCCATTCACACTTGGTAGGCACAAGTATGAAGGACGTAGCTTATGCAGCTAATGCAAAATTTTCTTCTGCGTTTAAATGTTTTTCCACCGTTTAACGGCCTCATGGAACGCCGACTCGCTATCTATACCACACGCACCCCTGTCGAAACCTTTACATCCCCGTGCGTCGGTCTCATAATTATAAGCCCATTTAATACAACTGTCAATTATATAGAGCCTTTATAATTCAGTAAAATCTATAACTTCTAGATTACTTTATCTCCTACTAAAGATGAAGCTATTATATAGAATCATAAAATTAATTCAATTCTTTGATAGCTTTATCCAATGTCCGGCACACATAATCAATTTGTTCTTTATTATGGGCAGCTGTAACGGTTAAACGGATCCTACTTTCACCAACAGGAACTGTAGGCGGACGTATCGCTGTACCTATAATTCCAGCATTGTATAAATAATTTGATACTGCTAAAGTATCCTCATTGCTACCGATAAGTATTGGGAAAATTGGAGTATCATTCGTAGCATATATTCCTATAGAATTTAAGCAATCTGCCATATAGTTCACATTATTTTGTAGTTGCCTTAAAACAGATGTATCAGACTCAAGAACATGTAATGCAGACAGGGCTGCCCCTATGTCAGCAGGAGATAATGCAGTGGAGAATATAAAGCTACGACTCATATTCACAAGATAATCAATGATGGTGCTATTAGCAGCTACATAGCCGCCAACAGAACCTAACGATTTGCTCAATGTACCTAGCTGAATATCCACTTCTTTTTCAAGACCATAATAAGCAGCCGTTCCATGACCGCTACCAATGGTACCCGTCGCATGAGCATCGTCTACCATAAGTAAAGCATTATACTCACGGCTAAGCTCGTAGAGCTTATCCAATGGAGCTATATCGCCATCCATGCTAAATACACCATCTGTGACAATTAGCTTTCTTGTATTTCGATCTACTTCTTTCAATAAATACTTTAATTCGTCTACATCACAATGGTTATAAGCCTTTACAGATCCTCTACTCAGTCTACAACCATCTATAATACTAGCATGATTTAAAGCATCGCTAAAAATAATAGTATTCTTATCTGCTATGGCAGAAATAGTACCTACATTTGCCATGTAGCCCGTATTAAATACGAGAGCCTTCTCTGTATTCTTAAATTTTGCTAGTTCTCTTTCAAGGTCTGTAAACAAGGGAAATGTACCGGATACAAGACGCGATCCACCTGATCCAGTGCCATATTGTTGAGCCCCCTTAATGGCCCCCTCTATTACACGTTCATCAAAAGTAAGCCCTAAATAGTTATTTGATGCCATCATCAAATATTCTTTATTATCTCTTCTAACCCGTACTGCGTCTATAGGGCAATATTCAGTTAATGTACGCAAATTTAGGTTATTGATTTTATTATTTAATTGCTCTTGGAAGAATTTATACATACAATCACCGCTGAACAAGTACTGGTGCTTTTTCCAAATACTTGATTACACAGTCCACATCAGTATTTGGTTTAACAAAAAATACACGCCCTCCTAGATTAGATCCAAATTCTTTCATGCTAGGAATTCGATGGTAAATATCATTGCAAGCCACATAGCCTACTGTGTAATCAGGATCATCAGACCAACATAATTCACCTACAATCCCCTCAGCAGATTGCACTTTAGAAGCCAATACTAAGGCCTCTCTCATATGTTCATTTTCCCCTAGTTTTTCCGAATCAAATGAATCCATATGACTCACGCGAACACCACGGTTACCAGAATCTATGCGCTCACCAGAAATTGCATCAACCAACATAGCACCTCGCATAGATGAATCTAAACCTTCTAATAGAAAAATAGCATGTTTAACAGCAGTTTCACTAATATCAGCGCCCTGTAAAAGTTCAACAGCTAATTGATGCGCCTCAGCAACAGTATTAGCAAAATGTTCATTTACTTTTAAGCATTCTATATATGTAATTGTTTCTGAAGGAATCAAGTCCACTGTAATATTGATAAAATCAGCTGTCCCCTTACTATGATGCAGCGCTCGTTCGGCTAAAGACTGAGCGATAGCTCCAACTTGATTTAAGGTCACAATGCGTTCTGCGCCAGAAATATGGTGGCCCCCGTTTTCATGGGGACCACCTTGAGCCGCGCGCATACGCACACTATATAATTCGTCCATTATGATACCTTACCTTTAACTACATTACTTTGAGGTACTTGGTTGTGAATTTTATGGAATACTTTCACAAATACTGGTGCCATAATTACTGTAAAGATCATACCTGGGACTGCGAGAGCTATCATCGGTAATGCAGCCTTACCAACGTATAAAGACAAAGATAATCGCGCTAAAGCAGATGCAATTGGACCAGAAACCATAATACCTATCATGTGATTATGGCAGATCCAAAGAATTAGTCCCACAATGAGCCGGAATTGCATAGCAATCATAACATTTAAAATGGTTTGAGTACCTAATGCTAATCCTATTAAACTAGATAAACAACCACTTATAATATACTTTTTAAATCCGAATACGGCACATATCGCTACCGCTAACGGGGCTGATAATTGAAACTCTATACCTGGAATGACATTAGGTATTTTAATAGCCCCTAATACAGTAATCATGGCAGTTAAAATAGCAACTTCTGTAATGTACCGAATGTTCTGATTCATAATGTATCTCCTCTACTTAGAAAATGTCAACTACAAACATCTCTTATTGTTTACATTATAAATTCTCACTGTATTTTTATCAACTACTTAAAACAACATAGTTAACAAATATACAAAAAGAACCAAGCCATATCGACTTGATTCCTTATGACTCTTAATATTTTTGTTGTTCTTTGATTCGCTTAGCAATATCGCGCTTGGCATCACGTTCCGCCATATCTTGACGCTTGTCATAAATTTTCTTACCAGTTACTAGACCTACGGTAACCTTTACATAACCGTGACTGAAATGAAAGTTTAGCGGCACTAAAGAAAATCCTTTTTCCTTAACTTGAGCATGTAACTTATTGATTTCAGATTTATGCATCAACAACTTGCGTGTCCGCTCCGGTTCATGGTTAAAACGATTACCTTGTTCATACGGACTGATATGTACACCATACAATAAAATTTCCCCTTTATCTATACGACAAAAGCTGTCCTTAAGATTAAGCTTACCTTGACGAATAGACTTTATTTCAGTTCCTGTTAAAGCAATACCAGCTTCATAGGTTTCATGAATATGAAAATCATGATGCGCCTTACGATTGTCAGCAATAAGCGATGGGCTAGATTTCTTTGCCATATTCTCCTCTATCGTTTACGTTTACTTTTAGATTTTTTAGATTGACTACGTTTTGTAGCTTTATTTGACTTCTTGCGACTCGATTTACCTTTTTTAGATTTTTTACTGAAAGCATCATATCTAGAACGCCCAGCTTTTGAATCATCTCGTTTAGAAGTTTTTCTACCGTTTTTTCGGGATGACTTTCGCCCCTTTAGATTTCCAAAACCATCACGACTAGTAGCATGGTCAGAGCCACTACTCAATTGTTCTTGGATAGCCATCAGATTATCTACTTCACCAAGAACAAAATCGATTTGTTTCTTTTCTACATCGGCTTTTACAAGTGTAACAGTAACCTTTTCACCTAAGTGATAGGTTTTACCTGTCCGCTTACCAACAAGAACAAAATGTTCTTCGTCAAAGAAATAATAATCGTCGTTCATCATGCTAATATGCACGAGACCGTCGATACCATTCTCTAACTCTACGAACATGCCAAAGGAGGTTATGCTCGCAATAGTGCCTTCAAAAACTTCACCTACAAATGGAACCATGTATTGAGTCTTCTTTAGATCAGTAGTTTCTCGTTCTGCCTCGGTTGCCACTTGTTCTTGTATGGAAGAATGTTCCACAGCACCAGCTAAGAAAGCTTCATCTACATCTCGTTTAGAGTATCCACCCTTCCAGTGCATATCCGCTTTTAAAAGTCGATGTACCATCAAATCCGGATAACGTCTAATGGGAGATGTAAAATGCGTATAGCAAGTGGATGCTAACCCAAAATGGCCGACGTTTTCAATGCTATATTTCGCTTGCTGCATAGAACGTAAGGTCATAATTTGAGCCACTTGCTCAATATCTTGTCCCTTCACTACATCAAGGATTTTTTGGAAATCTCGTGGTGTTACACCATCAGCACTAAGTACAAGAGTTTGACCTAAATAATGTAATACCTTTTGGAATAAATCCAATTTTTCTTCACTAGGATGTTCATGAATACGATATACCGATGTACGTTGAGTATCCTTTAAATGCGTAGCTACCGTCTCATTAGCAATGAGCATACATTCTTCGATAAGCCGCTCTGCCATAGTTCGATCGCGTTTTACGATACGCAACGGTGTACCATCGAGATCAAGTAATACCTTATATTCCGGAAAATCAAAGTCTAATGCCCCTCTACGACGACGCATACGATTTAAAATCTTAGAAATTTCTGCTAAGTCACGAAGCATAGGAATAAAATCTACTAAATCGTCAGGAACAATATTTTCCTCTAACGCTTTATAAACTTCTTTATAGCTGCAACGACGCCCTACATGGATAATAGACGGACGAATACGATAATTAACAACTGTACCTGAATCATCAATTTCCATCATACACGTCATAGCATAGCGATCTTCATGGGCATTTAAACTACAAATACCATTCGATAATACCTCTGGTAACATTGGTACTACGCGGTCCACTAAGTAAACTGAAGTCCCCCGCTTGTATGCTTCATTATCAATAGGCTGGCCTGAAGTAACATAATGACTAACATCCGCAATGTGTACGCCTAGCTCATAATTACCATTTGGTAATTTACGACCACTTACAGCATCGTCAAGATCTTTTGCATCTTCTCCATCGATAGTTACCATTTGTAAGTCTCTAAGATCCCACCGCTTCGGATCTTCATGAACAATAGTATCTATCTTCTCACTTGCCTCAATTACCTCTTTAGGGAATGCAAAAGGAATCTTATGATTAGCCATAATACAGTTAATGTCTAGGCCTACATCCCCCTTATAACCTAAAATTTCTGTTATAATTCCTTCAGGTTTTTTATTGCCTTCAGGCCATTTTGTAATTTTTACTAGTACCTTAGCTCCACTCCGAGCATCTAAAGTATCTTTTAAATCTACAAAAATATCTGTTCCAATACGTTCATCATCTGGTACAACAAAGCCGAAGTGTTGTTGTCTGTCGTAAGTACCAACTATGGTTTCATTAGCACGCTCAATAACATCAACGATGATGCCTTCACGTTTATGCTTTGTATAATCTGATGGTACAATACGAACACGTACCTTATCATTATGCATAGCAGTTCCTTTATTTTGTTCTGCTACATAAATATCTTCATCATCCAGCATAATAACAAATCCATAAGATTTACGATATCCTTTGTAGATACCTTCATATTCTTCATGCTGTTGATCTTCATATCGGTATACATCTGGTCGAGATGAAGTTAATACGCCTTCACGGGCGAGCATTTTCGCAGATCGAATAAACATTTCAAGATCTTTGCCACCTCGAATACGATTATCCATTGCAGCATCCTCAATATGGTATGCATGTGGTTGTATAGATTTATAAAAGTCCAATACCTTCTTCTTCAAGTCTGCACCCCCTTATTAGGATGAAAAAAGAAAAAGCCTGCAAAGCAGGCTTTCATCATTAAAATTGATTAATCATTGCCCCTAACACTAAGCTCAACACAGCAAAGATAATCCCCAATATAATCGTACATTTAGATAAGAAAGCATCTAAACCGCGTTGCTTACCACCAAAAGAAGAGTCTGCCGCACCAGAAACAGCACCGCCCATGCCTGCATTTTTGCTATTTTGTGCAACAACTACTACAATTAATAAAATAGATACGATTACTTCTACAATCATTAAGAAATTTGTCACGACTGTCATCCTTCCTGTGTTGCTCGATGCGAGCCCAATACACGATGTTCTAAATACTTCTCTAATTTACGTTTTACCCTTTGTAGCGCATTATCAATAGATTTAACACTACGATCTGTGACCTCAGCCATTTCTTGATAGGAACGTCCATCAAGGTATCCTTCCAAGACTTCCCATTCGAGATCACTTAAAATATGACCAATATTGCGCTCAATATCATCTAGTTCCTCTTGACTGATAATGAGGTCTTCAGGATTTGTAATCTTTGTTGAAGATAGCATTTCAATCAATGTACGCTCAGAGTCCTCTGTATACACCGGTTTATTTAAGGATATATAGGAGTTCAAAGGCGCATGTTTTTGTCTTGTAGCCGATTTAATAGCTGTAATAATTTGTCTAGTTATACAAAGTTCTGCAAAGGCTCTAAAAGACGCTAATTTATCATGTTTAAAATCTCGCGTCGCCTTATAGAGTCCAATCATCCCTTCTTGGATGATATCCTCTCGGTCGGCACCTACCAAAAAATAGGAGCGCGCCTTAGCTCTTACAAAGTTCTTATATTTATTAACAATATAATCGATTGCAAACTCATTTTGCTCTTCCTGAGCTATGACCACAACTTGCTCATCGGTCATTTCCTTGAAATTGTAATCGGACTTGCGTGTATGAATCATTTTCATAAGCTCCTCCTTACAATTGAGCGAGAAAAACCAATATATTTATTATACTGGAACGGTATATGATTTTCAACTATCAATGACCTCGACGCAATTTCTCGAGCTTTTCAGCAACTTCAGGAGATAATAAACCTCCCACTTCATTACGACGCACTGAAAATTGATCACGTCTATGTTCATGGGCATATTGAAGTCGTTCTTCTTCCTTAGCTATACGAATCATATTTTGCAACTCACGAGCAGGAATACGCAACCCGCCAGAGCCTAGAATTTGATTTTGCTCTGCTCCATCGGAAGTTACAACATATACATTAGTATATTTGCCTTTACGTAAAAATACCTCTCGTTCAATAAAGGAATCCGCCGTTTCTCCATCCTCAGTATACACTTCGATAAATCCACTTGTGATGGATTCAATGGAACCTCCAGATTTTGTATACTTACCATCAAATACAAGGATTACTTCGTAACCCTTAAATTTACCATAGTTCAACAATCTATCTCGAAGCTCCATTCTCGCGTGTTCTAAAGACTCATGAGCCAATTTCTTCAAATGAGTCCAAGCAAAAATAACATTATAGCCGTCTACAATTAAGATATCTTTTAGCATGATTATTTCGCCTGGCGTTGACGTACCGCCTCATACATAAGAACTGCAGCTGCAACAGATGCATTCAAAGAATTCAAATTTCCATACATAGGAATTGTTACAAGGAAATCACAAGCTTCTTTTACAACGCGACTAATCCCCTTACCTTCATTACCAATGACGATAACCGTAGGAATTGTCATATCAGCTTCATACAAGGTACGATCACCTTCCATATGAGCCCCCATTACCCAAAAGCCCTGTTTTTGAAGTTGTTTAATGGTTTGCGCTACATTGCCAATTTGTACAAGTGGAATTTGCTCAATAGCTCCAGCAGATGTCTTTGCAACAGTAGCATTAATAGGCGCATTATGTCGTTTAGGAATGAGTACAGCCGTAGCTCCCGCACATTCAGCAGTACGAATGATAGCTCCCATATTATGTGGGTCTTCAACCCCATCCGTTAAGATGAGTAAAGGAATCTCATGTGTCGATTCTTGTAATACCTCTCCCAATTCTTTAAATTGAACGGCCGATACAAGAGCTATAACCCCTTGATGTGGTACCTCCAAATTGTACTTATTCATCTGTTTAACTGGTGTTGGTCTAACTTCAATTCCTTGAGATTTAGCAAGGCCTACAATATCAGCTAACCCTGTTTTTACCTTATCTTCACTGACCAGAATACGTTGAATAGAACGGCCACTTTTAAGGGCTTCTTTAACCGCATTGCGACCTACAATATAATTATCCATACTACATACCTCGTAGAGTTATAGAAAAGGCTTGCCCCAAGATATGCTGTAAGCGCTCTTCTTGGCACGTTTCATAAAGAAATCCTAGTACTGCTTCAAAGGCCGTACTACTGCGATATTCTTGAACAGTACTACTTTTAGGCACGTTTACATTACTATTTCTAGCACGGCGTGCAATAGCTTGTTCATCTTCTGTAAAAGTATTTTCTATTTCTAGCAATACTTTTGCCTGTGATTTAGCACAAATAAATTCAGTAACGATAGTATGTAAAATCTGTACTTTTGTAATATTCATTTGTACTACGCGTTCGCGCACATACATGGAGTATACTGCATCACCGATATAAGCTAGCATAACTGCATCGGCACTTAGGCACTCCTCTATTGTTCGTTTGCGCAAACGAAGCGGCTCTTCTTCAAGAGCCGTTAGTTTCTTTATCGCTTCATTCTTTAAGAATTGAAATTGTTTAAACTTCACGTTTTTTCCACCGTGCACCTTGAGGAGAGTCCTCAATGGTAATACCAATCTCAGCTAATCGATCGCGGATACAATCAGCTAATGCCCATTGTTTTTGCTCGCGACAAGCTTGACGTACAGAAAGAATAACTTGCATTAATTCTTCATATTCAGCAGCATTAGCACCCGTATTGCCTTCCCAAGCTTTTTCAAGGACACCAATAACATCTGTCATAAATTTGAAGATTCGTTTCACTTCAGCAATTGCCTCTTGGCAAACAACGCCTTCTCTACTTGTTACAGCTTGATAGTAGATATTAATTTCTTTTGCAAGACCGAACATACTAGAAGTTGCTAGAGCAGTGTTGAAATCATCACTCATAGCATCCTCAAATTCTTCTTCGTATGCTTCCGCTTTTTCTAATAAGCGTTGAGCTTCATCACATGAGCCTGGCTCACATTTTTCAAGGTAAAGAAGGTTTTCAATAGCTGTGCTTAACCGTTCCAAAGATTTATTAGCTTCTTCTAGACGCTCATCAGAGAAATCTAATGGGCTACGGTAATGCGTGCTCAATAAGAAGTAACGCAATGCATCAGGACTATATTGTTCTAAAATATCTTTTACCAAGAAGAAATTATTCAAGGACTTAGACATTTTTTCAGAGTTAATAGTGATAAAACCATTGTGCAACCAGTAGCGCACTGCTGGATGTTGACCAGAGCAACCTTCTGATTGAGCAATTTCATTTTCATGATGAGGGAAAATCAAATCGCTACCACCACCGTGGAAGTCAAATTCTGTGCCTAAATATTTTTGGCTCATAGCAGAACATTCAATGTGCCACCCTGGACGACCATTCCCCCATGGGCTTTCCCAATAAGGTTCACCAGGTTTTGCTGCTTTCCACAAAGCAAAGTCCATAGGATTCTTCTTACGACCATCCACTTCAATACGTGCGCCTGCTTCCATATCGTCTAATGTACGACCAGATAACTCACCGTAATGTTCAAATTTCTCCACACTATAATATACATCGCCATCGAGTTCATAGGCGTAGCCCTTGTCAATCAATGTTTGAATCATAGCAATGATATCATCAATATGTGTAGATACACGTGGATAAATGTCTGCACGTTGTACACCTAACGCATCCATTACTTCAAAATAACTATCGATATAACGGTTTGCAATGGTATCCCAAGAGACACCTTCACCATTAGAAGTGTTGATGATTTTATCATCCACATCAGTAAAGTTTTGTACATATGTTACTTTATAGCCTACATGTTTCATATAGCGACGAATTACGTCCCAAGTCACGAAAGGACGAGCATTGCCAATATGAGGATGATTGTATGGTGTGACACCACATACGTACATTTTTGCCTCACCTGGTGTTACAGGATTAAAAACCTCTTTTTGGCGCGTCATAGTATTATAAACAGTAATTTCTCTCATCGTTACCGATGCCTCCAATTTTGTAAAATAAAAAAGACCTCTCATCTCATACAGAGACGATGGTCCGCGGTTCCACTCTGTTAGGTACCAATAGAGATACCCACTCATCGCATAACGGTGCGTCGCCGGACAAACCTACCTATAATCGGAGTGTCAGCTCGTGAATGCATTTCATCTACCTATCCATGAACCCTCCCACCATCGGTTCTCGCTAAAAAGTTAGTTGTAGAGTACTTCTTTCAGTCTCAGCTATTAAAATAATCTATATTCATATATAAAAATATTTTACCAATAAAGCTATAGAATGTCAATATTTACAAGAAAGATCCCCATCTTTCATAGGCAGCTATTCACATATCATACATAGGTATTTTAAATAGCTTAATTAAAAAGATGAGGATATATAATCAGAATATTAAATTACTATTATCATTCATAACAATAGCTTTTATAGTACACAAGTAATAATAATGTCATTACATCAAATCAATTAATATTAAGCATTTTCTAATTTATCTTGATCATCATGTTTACGGCAAATACCTGCAAAAATAGATCCTGTAAAGTTATGAATGATGGAGAATACTGCACCTGCTACCGCAGCTTGTGGTGTAAAGTGTTTTAGTGCTAAAGATACGGATAATGCAGAATTTTGCATAGCCACTTCGATTTGCATAGCACGACGAGAAGACACATCAATACTGAGAGCTTTACATATAAAGTATGTCACAACATAACCACTCAAATTTTGTACTAAACACGCTACAAAAATAATGAAACCAGTTTCGGCAATTTGCTTTTGGTTAACTGCAGTTACAGCTGCCAAGATAAGCAATACCGCGATAGCTGCAATGGTTGGACATACAGATTTTACAGGTTCAATTTTTGCGCCAATAAAGTAATTCAATACAATCCCCAAAATAATTGGTACTAACACGATTTTTACAATGGATATAAACATTGGCATAAATTGAATTTCAATAGAAGATGTTGCACCTGCATATAATACGACAAATAAAGGCGTTAAAATAGGTGCCAATAATGTGGATACAGTTGTTGCTGATACGGATAAGGGAACATTACCATTTGCAAGGAAGGTCATTACATTAGAAGCAGTACCACCAGGACATGCACCCAACAAGATAAAACCAATCCCAACTTCTGGAGGAAAATTAAATGCTAAGGCTACTAAGAAACCTGCCAATGGCATCCATAAGAATTGGATTACGGATACGAGAATAACCTTCATTGGTTGCTTAAATACATCAATAAAGACTTGAGCCGTCAATGTTAACCCCATCGCAAACATAACAAACTGTAGCATGTAAGCAATATATGGAGTCATCCAAGAAAATACTGCAGGTAGCATATATGCTAAAACAGCCATCAATAGTACTATCCAGGATAGATAACTATTGAATAAGTGATTAATAGAACGAATAACACTCATAAAAACACTCGCTTTCATAATAAATCAAAATTTAATACGCCGATTATTATAGCATTTCTATAGAATATTAACAACACATACAAAAGGAGTTCACATAACACTTGTTACGTAGACTCCTTTGATTAATTGATCAAATTTATTTTGTTAATGCACCTACATTATCTAAACGATGTAAGCACTTTTCTTTACCAAGTAATGTAACAATATTATTCAAATCCGGACCATGCATTTGACCTGTTAAAGCTACACGGATTGGCATAAATACGAATTTACCTTTTAAAGAGGTTTCTTTCATTACGGCCTTGATTGTTGCTTTTACAACTTCAGGTGTAATTTCATCAAGTTCAGCCAATGCATTCCGGAAAGCGCCGAGAACTGTTGGAGCTGTTTCTTCATTCAATACAGCACGCAACTCCTCTTCATGCCCCTCTTCAAGGAATACTGTTTCGCCCATAAACAAGCCTACATGATCTTTAATTTGAGCACCATAGCTAATATGATCACGGAATGTAGAGCATAATAATGTCAACCAATCAATATCAGCTTGATTCAAGCTATCTGGAGCTAAACCAACCTCTTTCAAATGCGGTAAACAAAGATGGAATAACTCTTCATCACTCAAATTCTTCATATAGTGGAAATTTATATGGTTCAATTTATCAATATCAAACACAGCAGGATTTTTCGCTACCCGATCCATAGAGAAAGCCTGAATTAATTCATCTTGTGTGAAGAATTCTTCTTCACCTTCAGGAGCCCAACCAAGAAGTGCCAAGAAGTTTACAAGTGCTTCTGGCAAGTACCCTAATTGTTTGTATTGTTCAACAGAGGTAGCACCATGACGTTTGGACATTTTCTTGTAATCTTTACCAAGAATCAAAGAAATATGACCAAACTTAGGGACCTCCCAACCTAAAGCTTCATAAATAGCCATTTGACGAGGTGTATTAGATAGATGTTCCTCTGCACGAATAACGTGAGTGATACCCATCATATGATCGTCCATTACTACAGCAAAGTTATATACAGGAATGCCATCAGATTTTACAATTACAAAATCACCAACGCCATTAGATTCAAAGGATACATGCCCACGTACCATATCATCAAAAGCGTATGTTTTATTCAACGGTACACGCAAACGAATTGTAGGTTTACGACCTTCAGCAATGTATTTAGCCTTTGTCTCTTCATCTAAGTGTTCACAATGACCGTTGTATTTTGGTGTTTCCCCACGATCCATTTGATCTTGACGCACCGCATCTAATTCTTCTGGTGTGCAATAACACTCATAAGCTTTGCCTTCATCTAATAGGCGTTGTGTTACTTCTTTATATAAATCAAGACGTTCTGTTTGACGGTAAGGACCATTATTACCACCTACATCAATGCCTTCATCCCAGTTCATGCCAAGCCATTGTAAGGAAGCTTTGATATTTTCTTCACTTTCACGTGTGGAGCGAGTCAAATCTGTATCTTCAATACGCAATACAAATGTGCCTTTTTCCTTACGTGCTAATAACCAGTTAAATAAAGCAGAACGAGCACCACCAATATGGAATGGACCCGTAGGACTTGGAGCAAAACGAACTTTCAAGGAACTCATGATTAAATCTCTCCTTCATATACAGAAACGACAGCTTGTGCAGCAATGCCTTCACGGCGCCCAATAGCCCCTAGCATTTCATTTGTTGTCGCTTTAATACTAATGCGATCTAATGGTATCTTTAATATGGACTGTAAATTAACCTTCATCATATCGATGTGAGGTTTTAATTTAGGTGTCTCAGAAATAACCATAATATCAATATTATAGGCTTGTAACCCACGTTCTTTCAATAAGAAATTTACTTTTTCTAGTAAAAGCATGCTAGAAATCCCTTTATACTGGTCATCTTCAGGTGGAAAATAGTATCCAATATCCCGTAAACCTGCAGCTCCCAACATGGCATCCATCAAGGCATGAATGAGAACATCCGCATCGGAGTGTCCATCAGGGCCAAGGTCAGATTCGATATGAACACCACCTAAGATACAAGGACGCCCTGCTTTTAATTGATGAATATCATAACCAAATCCAACGCGCATACGCTTATCCTCAATTCCTAAATATCGTTTTGCTACTGCAATATCATTAGGAGTGGTCACCTTAATATTACAATAGTCTCCACTTACTATATGTACAGGCTGCCCTAAATGCTCAACGAGGGACACATCATCAGTGCCTAAATATTTTTCATCATAAGCCTTTTGATGGGCCTCTTTAAATAGATCTTTTTGAAAGCCTTGTGGCGTTTGAATTTGGTATAATTCACTGCGTTTTAATGTTTCTATTACAGTATGCTCTGTATCAACTCGTTTAATCGTATCCGTAGCAGGGACACCTACAGTAGCAGCTCCATATTCTATTGCGACCCTAACAACAGAATCAAACAGTTTAGTTGATGCTAATGGACGCGCTCCATCATGAACTAGCACAATATTACTATCTTCTGATACAGCTTTGAGCCCATATGCCACAGAATCTTGACGTTCTCTTCCACCAAGCACTATCTTTACAGGAATATGCAAATCCAACCCTTGAATATGGTTAGACATATATTCTTGTTCGCCTTCAGCTACAACAAGAATAATTTCTTTTAAACATTCAATCTTTTCTACATTCTGTATGGTACGCTGAATGATAGAGAATTTTCCAAGAGGGATAAAAATCTTATTTTCTTTATACCCCATTCGACGTCCAGCACCTGCAGCGAGAACAATACAACTAATTACCTTGTCCATTTTGTCCTCCATCTACACGGGCAAAGATCATTCGACCGGCACTCGTTTGTAATATGGATGTAACCATAACCTCTACATTTTGACCAACATAAGGCTTACCATCCTCTACGACAATCATCGTACCATCATCGAGATAAGCCACACCTTGGTGTACTTCCTTACCTTCTTTCATAATTTGAACACGAATCCATTCTCCAGCAATTAGAGCAGGTTTTAATACATTTGCCAATTCATTGAGGTTAAGCACTTCAATACCTTGTACACGAGCCACCTTATTCAAGTTAAAGTCATTAGTCATCAATTTCCACTGCTTATCTAAAGCAAGTCGCATAAGTTTTGAATCAACCTCTACAAGATCATCATAATCGTCTTCAACAACTTCTATAGCTACCTTATTGGCATCTTGCATATCCTTCAAAATATCAAGGCCACGTCGGCCACGGTTGCGTTTCGTAGCATCCGCAGAATCAGAAATTACCTGTAACTCATTTAATACAAATAGTGGCACCATAAGAGGGCCTTCAATGAAGCCCGTAGCACATAGTTCTTTGATACGACCGTCAATGATAACTGAAGTATCTAGTAATTTTGGCGTACTAGAGGATTTATCTAATTTATGAGTTGAAAACATTTTAAAACGACTTGTTTTTTTAGTGCTATCTCCTCCCCATTGTTGTACGTAATTATTGTACATTTCGGGGCCTTTACGAGCCATGATTTTAAGTCCACTATATCCAAAAATAGCACTCAAAATTATAGGAATATAAGGTCCTATAATAGGTACTTGATTGAATGCAACACCAATTAGATTTGCAATAATAAGGCCGAATAATAAACCGATGGTGCCTGCAATCAATTCTTGATTTGGAATATGAGTAAGAATACGCTCTAATCTTTTAGCAATTACTAAACCTTGTTTCAGAATAAATGATGAAATCAGATAACCAATAACAAGGCCTAATAGAGTACCTACGATTAATACTGCAATACGTGCAATTGTTAACGACATGTCCCCAAAAGATTCAAATTGAGAAACCAAATATGGGTCAATAATAGGTGCTAAGCTATCCATTCCCACGTAGGCGGCTGTACCTACTAAAATGGCTATTACATAGCGTAAAATCCGATAAATCATGAAATCACCTCCTAATTATGAAAATACGAGTTGCATCGCCTCTTGTATAGATTTGACGCCTCTAATTTTGATAGAACTATCATTGTCCTTGATTTGTTTATAGTTGCCTTCAGGAATAATAAACTTTTTAAAACCTAATTTCTTGGCTTCATTTATACGCTGTTCAATGCGAGGAATACTGCGAACATTACCAGTTAAGCCTACTTCACCTAAAATTACCATATCTGTTGGAACGATTCGATTTTTCAGATTTGACACAATGGCAACCGCCATAGATAAATCACAAGCAGGTTCATTTACCTTGAGACCACCGATGACATTTACATACACGTCTTTATTGCCTAATGTAAAGCCACAGCGTTTTTCTAAGACTGCTAATAATACAATTAATCGGTTAAGATCATAACCAATCGCCGTACGTCTAGGCATACCAAAGGCCGTAGTAACGACCAAGCTTTGTACCTCTACTAAGATGGGCCGAACCCCTTCGAGGTAGATCATAACAGCACTGCCACTTTCTTCATCGGAACGCTCTGCCAAGAGAGAAGCAGATGGATTAGATAATTCTTGTAACCCTTCCTCTACCATGGCAAAAATGCCTGTTTCTGATGTAGAACCAAAACGGTTTTTAATGGACCGTAATATACGGAATTGATAAGAACGCTCCCCTTCAAAGTAAAGCACTACATCTACCATATGCTCTAACATACGAGGCCCTGCAATATTGCCTTCCTTTGTTACATGACCAATGATTACAGTAGGTATATTTCGTTCTTTACAGAAGCGAAGTAGACGAGATGTGCATTCACGAACTTGACTAACACTGCCTGGCGCAGCATCTATATCTCCAGTATACATAGTTTGTATAGAGTCAATGACTAGTAAGGAAGGAGTCATTGCTTCAGCTTGCTCCAATATATGATCTAGATCAGTATCTGCAATAACTTGTAACCGTTCACTATTAATATGCAGTCGTTCTGCTCGAAGTTTAAGTTGTAACTGAGACTCTTCACCAGATGCATAAAGAACTGTTCCTACTGTATCGGCTACCTTCTGGGATACTTGTAGTAACAGAGTAGATTTACCAATACCAGGATCACCACCTAAAAGCATTAGAGCACCAGGCACTATGCCACCACCTAATACACGGTCAATTTCACCAAAGGTTGTAGATACGCGTGCAATAGAAGAAATTTCGATATCTGGCAAGGCGGTAGGCTTCGCCGTTTGATTTCCAACACCTTGAGAAGGTGTTCGACTATGTTTAGTTTCTTTAATGATTTCTTCAACTAATGTATTCCATTCTCCACATTGTGGACAACGGCCCATCCACTTAGAGGATTCAGCCCCACAATTTTGACAAAAGAATACAGATTTTGCTTTTGCCATAACACCTCAATACATTTAAAAAGAAAGGTCATGAATGATAACCATTCATGACCTTTTATGCATAATTTTACTACATGGTTAACTATCATCATTCTATAGTATACCATTTAACTTATATTTTTTATATGAAAGGTAGTCATCAACTGTATAATTTGTATTTTTATCATATTGATACAACAAGATCGTTATCCTTTGCATCTGCTTTAATAATTTTACCTTCTTTTGCATCTCCTTTCAAAATAAGATCGGACACTGGGTCCTCAATTAAACGTTGAATAGCGCGTTTTAATGGTCGAGCCCCCATTGTGAAATCAGAGCCCTCCTTAAAGAGTAATTTCATAGCCTCAGGAGAGATTTCTAATTGTAAATCGCGCTCTTTAAGGCGTTTTGTAACATCACTCATCAATATAGTTACAATTTCTTTTAAGTCCTCTTCTGTTAATGGATGGAATACAATCATTTCATCGATACGGTTTAAAAACTCAGGTCTAAAATGACGTTTCACCGCATCCATTACCGATTTCTTAGCCTCTTTAAAATCAATTCCTTTATTTTCATCTACATTAGAATCAGACTTTTTAGCTGCTAAGAAACCAAGTTCTGGCGAGTTTTTATGTAAAGCTTTAGCACCTAAGTTACTTGTCATGATAATAACTGTATTTCTGAAATCAACAGTTCTTCCTTGACTATCAGTAAGACGACCATCATCAAGAACCTGTAACAAGATATTAAAGAAATCTGCATGTGCTTTCTCTACTTCATCGAGGAGAATAACGCTATATGGTTTACGACGTACCGCATCTGTTAATTGGCCACCTTCTTCATAGCCTACATAACCTGGAGGGGCACCGACTAAGCGAGACACAGTATGTTTTTCCATATATTCAGACATATCAAGTCGAATCATAGCAGATTCATCGCCGAACAAGGAGGATGCAAGCGCTCTTGCTAGCTCAGTTTTCCCTACACCAGTTGGCCCAAGGAACAAGAATGAACCAATAGGCCGTTTTGGGTCTTTTAATCCAGCCCTTGCACGGCGTACAGCTTTAGCTACAGCAGTAACAGCCTCATCTTGACCTACTACGCGTTTATGAAGTTCTTCTTCCAAATGTAGTAAGGTTGCAGACTCTTCTTCTGCAATTTTAGCCACTGGAATGCCTGTCCATTGCGCTACTACAGCAGCTATGTCTTCCTCTGTTACTATTAATTTTTGATCGCTTTTTTCTTTAGCGATAGATTTTTTATCACCAATTTCTTTTAATAGTGATTGTTCTTCATCGCGAAGCTCTGCAGCCTTTTCGAAATCTTGAGACGTAACAGCAGCTTCTTTTTCTTTCTTAACTGTATTAAGGCGATCCTCTAATGCTTTAACATCAGGTGATGCAGAAAATACTTTCATACGAACCTTAGATGCAGCTTCATCGACTACATCGATAGCCTTATCAGGCAAGAATCGATCTGTAATATATCGGCTAGATAAAGATACAGCTGCTGTTAATGCCTCATCTGTGATCTTAGCCTTATGGAAAGCTTCATACCGATCTCTTAATCCCTTTAAAATTTCAAGAGCATCCTCTTCGTTAGGCTCTCCTACTTGAACGGGTTGAAAGCGACGCTCTAAAGCAGCATCTTTTTCTATATATTTCTTATATTCATCAAGTGTTGTGGCACCGATAACTTGGAATTCACCTCGTGCCAAAGCAGGCTTTAAGATATTAGCTGCATCCATAGCGCCTTCAGTAGCACCTGCCCCAACCAATGTATGAATTTCATCTATAAAGATAATCATATCATCATGTTGTTGTACTTCATCAATGGCTTTTTTCAACCGTTCTTCAAACTCACCACGGTACTTGGCACCCGCTAACATAGAACCAATACTTAGAGAAATAATGCGTTTATTACGTAAAATCTCCGGTACATTACCAGTCACAATACGCTGTGCCAAGCCTTCGGCAATAGCTGTTTTACCTACACCTGGTTCACCAATAAGAACAGGATTATTTTTAGTTCTACGGCTGAGAATTTGAATGACTCGTTGAATCTCCGTATCGCGGCCAATAACAGGATCAATCTTACCTTGTTTAGCAGACTCATTAAGATCAGTTGCAAAATCTGACAGCTCACCTAAATCATTATTGCTATTTATTCCCTCTTGACCACCATTATTGCTACCTTTATTCGAGCCAAGAATACTACGAATTGCTTCTACTACATCATTACTACGTATATTCATAGCTCGTAAAATAGCAACTGCAACACCGCTACCATCGCTAAGCAGGCCCAATAGAATATGCTCAGTACCAACGTAATTGTGATTCATTTGATTTGCTACTTGAATGGCAAGCTCAAGTACATGTTTAACGCGAGGTGTCATATATATTGACGTTGCCTTTTTATTACCACGTCCTACATGTTCTTCTACAGCTTCAAAAATATCTTCTGTAACAAGTCCAAGCTCTTCTAAAGCTTTAGCTGCTACACCATTTTTAACCTTTGTAAGGCCGATGAGTACGTGTTCAGTACCGACATAGTCATGTCCTAACTCCAAAGCAGCCTCTTGAGCTAACGAAAGAACACGCTGTGCATCGTCTGTAAACCGTTGCATCATAATATCACCTCATCTATCTATGTAAATTGTAATTATTTCTTTTCAAATATATATAAACAATGGTGAAATAACCATTAGAATATCAAAAATAATATTAAACTCTATTAATCTATTATGCTATCTAGTATTAATATTTACTATTTTTTAAAAATCTCTTAACAGTAAACTAAGAAAATTATATAAATCAATCTATACAAAATAAATAATCATGCATTAATTATTTATGTACTTATATTAATTTGAAAGTTTTTGACGTATCACCTTTGCACGATAGCTGTCGCGATCGGTATCTGTCAAATTTTCACTACCTAAGTATTTAGAGAGGAAGTTTGGTCTAGTTATAGCAACAAGCTCATTAAAAGTATCTTTACCCCAGAATGGTAATATTTCTAAATCTACACCTAATTGAATGTCACTAAGCTTACTAAGTGCCTCTTTACCGCTTACACGTCGTGCATATTGTAAAATTCCATAGGATCGCCAAAGTATATCTTCCAAACCTTCTTTATCGTTGTGTAATAAAGATTGCCGTGACTTTCGTTCTTCTGCAATAATTCCTTCTACGATTTTAATCAATTGCTCAATAGTTGCTTCTTCACTAATACCCATCGTTCGTTGATTAGAAATCTGGTAAATACAACCTAAAGCTTCGGAACCTTCCCCATACAACCCTCGTACAGAGTAACCTAATTGTATTATGTTACGAATAAGTCTCGTAATACGACCAGATAAAGTCAATGCGGGTAAATGTAACATAACAGAAGCCCGTAAACCTGTACCCACGTTAGTGGGGCAAGCAGTTAAATAACCAAATCGCTCATCAAAGGAATAAGGGTATTTTGCTTCGATAGCTTTATCAATTTGAACTGCATGATTATAAGCTTGTTGCAATTTAAGTCCTGGAGCCATAGATTGAATACGTAAATGATCTTCTTCATTTACCATAATTGCGATAGAAGCATCATCAGATACGATCAAATTACGATACGGTAATTGTTCCTCTAAAGCAGGACTCATTAAATGCTTTTCAACTAAGACAGCACGTTCACGTTGACTTAATTGCTCAAGGCTAATATTTGTATATTGGTGCTCATCAGCCTTTTTTAATATTGGCAATAGGCCTCGAGAGATTGTATTCACTTTTTCTAAGGAAACTGTATCTTCACGATTCGTAAACAATATATCATCAAAATTTCTCGCCAATCGTATACGGCTTGAAATTACAATGTGGTCTGTCGCCTCTGTATCCTGACACAGCCACTGACTTAGCGGAGAGTCCAATATAGTATCTAACATAAGAACCTCCTATTCGTTATCACCATCAATGATAACTTCTAGATTTTTAATTTTATCTCTCAAAATTGCAGCTTCTTCAAAGTTTTCAGCTTGAATAGCTGTATCTAATTGACGGCGCAATTGCTTTACTTCATACTTTGCTTTAAAAACATTAGTACCACGACTAGGTATAGTCCCTTCATACTCAGAACTACCTTGTATTCGTTCTAATAATGGATTTATTTCACTATTAAAAGTCTCATAACATTGACCACAGCCAAACTTACCTACCCGATTGAATTCATCATAAGTAATACCACACTGAGGGCATCTCTTAGATTGATGAGCTTTTAATAAGTTATCTGGATACACCATATTCTTAAAAAAATCATTAGTAAAAAAGTTATTATCCCACATATCATTCATAAAAGAACTATAAGGAGATAATTTCCCAGCTTGTTGTAACTCGGTGGCACAAGCACTGCAAAGATGTTGCTCAGTCTTTTGATTATTTATGATATTAATCATATGGATAGTAGCTTCATTTTTATGGCAATGATCACATAACACAAATCATCACTCCTTCCGCAAAGTGTCCACCATTGATGCATATAATTGACGAACAGCATCATTACGTTCTTCTACGTCTACATTTTCAATTAATGTAGCAAAAGAATTATGCATCAATTGAGCTTCACGACGAGTAATCTTTTCAGATTGTAATAATTGAAATAATGATTGATCTACATCTCGCATATCAATTAATCGTTCTACCGTATTTGGACCTTCATAAATCCGATAAGTTGTAACAGCAGGTAAAGAATCTGAACTTTCTGGGTTAATTTTTTTGATTCGAATATATCCACCCAAGCCACGTCTTGACTCAACATCAAAACCGCGCTCATTAGAAAAACGCGTACTTAATACGTAACTAATTTGGGATGGCGCACAATCTAATTCATCAGCCAATTCATTACGCTTTAAAATTAGCTTTTCTTGTTCTTCACGCATACGGTCTAATATAAATTTTTCTATTTTATCAGCTATCATACTCATAAAAAACACCCCTTTAAAGTTTATTTACTATAGTTTTGACTATTTGTTCTTTAGCATAACTCTATTATATTTGACTTTTTGACCTTAGTCAATATAAAAGTCAAATTTTATAAAAATAACGTTTGACTTTTAATGTATTCTCATATAATTGGACTTAATCCTTAAATCTATGTATAATAAATGAGATATTATTTTCTGAAGGAAGGTGTTGTTATGGCAGAAGCATTAGGACAAGAACTGTTAATTGATTTATATTCCTGCGATGAAGACGCAATTTCATCCGCTACAGCTGTACAGGAAAGTGTAGCAACCGCATTTGACTTAGCTGAACTTGATGTAGATGAAATCAGTTGTCAAGTTATGGACGAGGAAATCGCCCTCCTTTCTGTCGCACCAGGTTTTCACTTTACATTGCACACATATCCTGCACTTGGTTATGTAGCAGTTGATTTGTATTCCTTCGAGCAAACATTACCGCTTACATTAATTATGAAAGCCTTACGTAAGTCTTTTAGAGCTGAAAAAGTAAAGGCAACAAGTGTACAACGTGGTGACTTTGGTAACGAACGTGATATGAAGCCACGTCGCAAAACTAAAATTACTACACTTGGTCGTGTTTCTCGTACACGTATCCAACTCAAACAAACAGGGGGCAAGTTGAAAAAACAAAGTGCTAAAGTTATCAAAACATTAGCTAAAAAAAGTGGCCTAAAAAAATAATATAAAATGAAAATGCAAAAAAGCTAGAGGATTCCCTCTAGCTTTTTATTTGGGTTGATATGTAATTCTATTTATATAGCTTATCTACGAACCATCATTTCTTCAAGATTGAGAACATCAGCAATTTCATCAACATCGTCACAGATATATTCGGCATCCGCTTCTTTTAACTCAGATTCCGTACCATAACCATAGGTAACGCCAATGGAGATACAGCCAAGTTCATTAGCTGCTTCTACATCGTACTTACGATCTCCAACCATGAATGTCAATCGACGACCATTTTCATCAGTTAATGGGTTACCACATAGCGTGAGAACTTTTTCAAGAATTTCTTTTTTGTGTAACAATCCCGCTTCGTAATTAGCACCAACAATAACATCAAAGTATGGTGTCAATTCAAAGTGATCAAGAATATCTTTAGCATAATGTTCTGGTTTTGCAGTAGCTACAGCTATAGTATATTGTTCAGTTTTGCATTTAGCCAATAAGTCTACAATATTCGGATATACTTTATTTTCAAATTTACCGATGGTACCATAACGTTCACGGAATTTAAAGTATGTTTCTTCCGCTTGCTCAAAGGTCAAACCACAATGTTCTTGGAAAGCATCTACCAATGGTGGTCCTAAGAACAATTGTAATGTTTCTTCATCAGGTACAGTATAACCGAAATGTTCCAATGCAAATTTAATGCTTTTAAGAATACCTTCTTGAGAGTCAGTTAAGGTTCCATCTAAATCAAATAATATCGTTTTCTTCATATTATTTCTTTAAAGCCTCTTTCAATGTATGCCATGCAAGAACTGCACATTTTACACGTGCTGGCATATTAGAAATATTTTGTAGAGCCATAGCATCTTCTAATTCTTCTAACTCATTTTCATCGGTAATCTCTTTTTTAATCATACCCAAGAAAATTTCTACTAAACGAAGTGCTTCCTCAACAGATTTGCCCTTAATGATATCAATCATCATAGATGCAGATGCTTGGCTAATAGCACAGCCAGAACCTGTATATGCAGCATCTTTAATGATACCATCTACTACATTGAGTTGTAATGTTAGATCATCACCACAACTAGGGTTATGTCCATGTTCAGAATTTGTAAATTCAGATAATTCATGCTTATTACGTTTATCTTGGTTATGTTCCAAAATAAGTTCCGTATATAATTGATCCATTTCCATTAGTGGTAATTCTCCTAATCTTTAAAACCCATTACTGAACGAACAGTCTTTAATACTTCAAGGAATGCGTCTAAATCTTCCTTGCGAGTGTATAAGTACATACTTAAACGAGTAGATGCAGATACATTGTAGAACGCACCTAATGGTTGTGCACAATGGTGACCGGAACGAACGCAGATCCCCTTAGAATCCAAAATTGTAGCTACGTCATGAGGATGTACATCATCTACAGTGAACGCAATAACGCCATGTTTTTCCTTAGGATTTTGAGAACCAATAACATGGACATGTGGCAATTCAACAATCTTAGGAAGAATATAAGCTACTAACTCCTCTTCATAGGCTTCTATAGCATCCATTCCAAAGGATTCCAAATAGTCAATAGCTGCATGCAAGGAAACGGCACCATCAGCATTTGGAGTACCTGCCTCAAACTTATATGGAAGCTCATTGAATGTAGCAGTTTGCTCTTTTACATACTCAATCATATCGCCACCCAATAGGAATGGAGGCATAGTTTCTAATAAATCACGTTTACCGTATAGTACACCAATCCCTTGAGATGCACACATTTTATGGCCAGAGAATACGAAGAAATCGCAATCCAATGCTTGTACGTCAATTTTTTTATGAGGGATAGATTGAGCACCGTCTAGAACAACAATAGCACCTACAGAGTGAGCCTTCTCAGTTAATTCTTTTACTGGGAATTCCATACCAAGCACGTTACTAACATGAGCGAAAGCAACAATTTTAGTCTTTTCATCAATTTTATTGATTTCACCATCTTTTAAGTGCCCATGTTCATCAAGATACATGTATTCTAAGGTTGCCCCCGTCTGTTCTGCCACATATTGCCATGTTACAAGATTCGCATGATGTTCAGCAACAGTAATGACAATCTTGTCACCTTTTTTCACATTATGAAGGCCATAGCTGTGGGCAATCAAGTTCATTGACTCCGTACTATTACGTGTAAATATAACCTCTTCTCGTTCGCGAGCATTGATAAATTCAACTACGCGATCCCGTGCATTTTCATAGTCTTCAGATGCTTCAATGGCTAAAATATGAGAACCACGATGTGGGTTACCATTACGTTGTGTCATATGTTCCACAACACGGTCAATTACGGACTGTGGAATTTGAGCAGTAGCACCGCTATCTAAATAGATAACACGATGCCCATTATGCTCTTTATGTAATATAGGAAAATCTTTGTATGCTTCTGCAATTGGTCTCATAAAAACGCCTCTTTAAATTTTATTACGTACAGCTGCTAACGCTGCTTCTTCAATCGTTTCATCACCAATGCGATCAATAATAGGTCGAATCATAGATTCAACAATGATATGTTTTGCCTCTACCTCACTAAAGCCACGGCTCATGATATAGAACAATTTATTATGATCAATTTGGCCTGCACTTGCTGCATGATTACCAACTACATTATCTTCTTTACACAATAAAAGTGGTAACGAAACAGATTTTACAGTTGGATCTAACAATAAGCAAGTATCTTCTTCTGCACCTTCAGAAGCTGTTGCTCCATTAAGGAAATCAAGGGTCCCTCTGAAGGATTTTTTAGAATTGCCACTAAGAGCACCTAAGGTATGAATATCACTAAATGATTTTTTACCACCATGACTCATAACCATAGAAATATCAAATTTTTGCTCTTTATTACCAAGATAAGCAATGTCATGAACCATACGGGATTCTTGACCTACTAAATCATGATAGTAATTCAAGATGTTTTCACTGCCACCAATTTCAATATTGATGTATTCTACATCTGCTTTTTCTTCTAATTTAGTGTATCGATGCTCGATATGTTGTACATGTTCAGGCAAAAGATTTACCTTTTTTACTACAACCTTACCAGCTTCTTTCACATCGTATTCGTTTAAATAGCTAACATTTGTCAATGCATCGCCAGAACCAGTTACATAGAATTGTACTTCTAGCTCAGCACCTTCACCAACGATAAATTGGAAACGGTTTGCCACACGAGCATTAGCATCAATGCGGATGCCTACAACTTCTTTCGCCTTAGGAGGCACATTGATAGCATAGCCTTCCGCTTTTTCAACTAATACATGAACAGCTTCTTTATTAGCACCTTCATAATTACCATCTAGTAATGCTGTACCAACAGGTAATGGTGAAAGTATATCTTTATTAGCTTCCACAGCGATGGATTGTACCGCTGTATCTTCTCCAGCTAGAGAGCTTACAGTATGATTAACGCGCAACCATCTGAATGTCGGTCTAGGGAGTTCATTAAATAGTAATTCGCTCATAATTCCTCCTTAACCGATAGAACCTTCTAATTCAAGATTGATTAGATTGTTCATTTCTACTGCATATTCAAGTGGCAATTCTTTAGAGATTGGCTCTACGAAGCCACGAACTAGCATCGCACGAGCTTCTTCTTCGCTAATACCACGAGTCATAAGATAGAAAATTGCTTCGTCGGAAATACGACCGATTTTAGCTTCATGACCTAAATCCACATTGTCATTTTCTACGATAATAGCCGGAATTGTATCAGATTGAGACTCAGCATCAAGCATCAAGGATTCACAAGAAACTGTTGCTTTGGAATGTTCAGCTTTAGGGCCAATCTTCAAAAGGCCACGATAAATTGCAGCGCCACCGGATTTAGAAATGGATTTAGAGTTAACATTACTTGTTGTATATGGTGCATTATGTACCACTTTACAACCTGTATCGAGGAATTGTCCTTCACCTGCGAATGTTACACCTGTAAATTCAGCATGTGCACCTTCACCGTTGAGAATACTCATTGGGTACAAACAAGAAACTTTGGAGCCAAAGGAACCAGATACCCACTCAATTGTACCATTTTTACCTACTACACAACGTTTTGTGTTAAGGTTGTACATGTTTTTAGACCAGTTTTCAATTGTAGAATAACGCAATGTAGCATTATCTTTAACGAACAGTTCAACAGCGCCTGCATGAAGGTTAGACACATCATACTTAGGAGCAGAACAACCTTCGATAAAGTGCAATTTAGCCCCTTCTTCTACGATAATCATCGTATGTTCGAACTGACCAGCACCTGGTGCATTCAAACGGAAGTAAGATTGCAATGGAATCTCTACTTGTACACCTGCAGGAACGTATACGAAGGAACCACCAGACCAAACGGCACCGTGAAGAGCAGCCCATTTATGGTCTGTAGGTGGAATTAATGTCATCCAGTATTTTTTTACGATTTCTTCATGTTCATGTAATGCTGTTTCGATATCAGTATAGATAACACCTTGCTTAACAAGATCTTCTTGAATACTGTGGTAAACAACTTCAGAATCATATTGAGCACCAACACCAGCTAGAGATGTTTTTTCCGCTTCTGGAATACCTAAGCGGTCAAAAGTACTTTTAATTTCTTCTGGAACTTCATCCCAGTTTTCTTTCATATCTACTTTAGGCTTAACATATGTATGAATATTTGCCATATCTAAGCCCGAGATATCAGGAATCCAATTCGGAATGCCCATGCGATTATAGATTTCCAAAGACTTTAAACGGAAATCGAGCATCCATTCTGGTTCATTTTTATTAGACCAAATCTCACGGATAATATCTTCTGTTAAACCGGCATCAGAGATATAAGAATATTCAAATTCGTTCTTTATATCATAGACGCCACGATCCATATCCGCGACTTGGGTTTTCTTTCTTTCTTCCATTATGCCTCCTATGCTAATGCTTTGTATGCGTCATAACCTTTTTCTTCGATTTCACGTACAAGAGAAGCATCACCAGTTTTAACAATCTTGCCATTGATCAACACATGAACATAGTCTGGTTTTAGTTTTTGTAAAATTTGGTTATGATGAGTAATGATTAATACAGCATTTTCTTCGTTATGGAAACGTTGTACACCTTCAGATACGATACGCACCGCATCTACGTCAAGGCCAGAATCAGTTTCATCAAGAATAGCCAATTTAGGATTCAAAATGGACATTTGAAGAATTTCATTCTTCTTGCGTTCACCACCAGAGAAGCCTTCATTTACATAACGTTGCGCATAAGATAAATCAAAGGATAATTCATCCATTTTTTCTTTCAATTCTTTTTTGAAAGATAATGCACGTACATTTTCACCAGTAATTGTGGATTTAGCTGTACGAATGAAGTTTTCTACAGTAATACCAGGAATAGAAATTGGATTTTGGAAGGACATAAAAATACCCGCTTTTGCACGATCATTTACTGCATCTTCCGTAATATCCTTACCATCAAAAATGATAGAACCACTATCTACTGTATATGTAGAGTTACCCATGATTGCATTAGCAAGTGTAGATTTACCAGCACCATTTGTCCCCATCACAACATGAATTTCACCTTTATTAATTGTTAAATCAATACCTTTCAAGATTTGTTTCTCTTCAACAGATACCTTTAAATCTTTTATCTGAAGTAATTCAGCCAAAATGTTCACTCCTTTTATTTGTATGTAACCATAAGAAACATACACTCATTATATATAAAACGTATATACTGACACATATAAAAAGGCGGTACGCACTAACGTGAATACCGCCGTAATTCTCGCCAACTTAGCAAGTATGTGCATAACAATCTACACTCATTATACATTCTTATCTAAATGATAGCAAGATATTCCTACTAAAATATACAGGAATTAAAAGAATATCAAGTATTACATATATTGATAGGTTTTTATTAATATTAATTCTCATCCTATTCGATTCTCAATATTAAATTATAGATTTGAAAAATCAAGAGTTCCAAATAAATCATCATATGTTTCAGCACGACGAATTTGTATAACAGAGCCATCTTTATGTAGCAATAACTCTGCAGAACGTAATTTACCATTATAATTGAAACCCATAGAATGTCCATGTGCACCAGCATCGTGAATGACGACACGATCTCCAATATCAATTTTTGGCAGCTCTCGTTGAATAGCAAATTTATCATTATTTTCACATAAGGAGCCTGTTACATCATATACATGATCCTTGGGAGCATTTTCTTTCCCCATTACGGTAATGTGATGATAAGAGCCATACAACGCCGGACGCATAAGATTTGCCATACAAGCATCTAAACCGATGTAATGACGATAAATATCTTTTTTATGAATAGCAGTAGAAACAAGATAACCAAATGGACCTGTTACCATACGCCCACATTCATAAGCCAATGCTACATCATTAAGTCCATTAGCTACTAAAATTCGATTATACGCTTCTTCTACACCCTTGCTTAATACGCGGAAGTCTACTGGTGTTTGTTCTGGTTTATAGGCTACACCTACACCTCCACCTAAATCAATAAATTCAACAGTGATACCAAGTTCTTTTTTAATATCTACAGCAAGATTAAAGCAAAGCTCTGCTGTACCAACTAAACCGTCAATATCAAGTTCGTTAGAAACAACCATTGTATGAATACCAAAGTGTTTTACACCTTTAGCTTGTAATTGTTTGTACGCTTCAAATATTTGTTCGCGTGTCATACCATATTTAGCTTCTTCAGGAAGACCAATAATTGTATTGCCCCCTTCTTTTAAAGAACCCGGATTATAACGCACGCAGAATGTATCTGGCAAAGAGCCATGATTTTTTTCTAAATATTCGATATGTGTAATATCATCAAGATTGATGATTGCACCCATTTCAAGTGCCTTTTTATACTCCACATATGGTGTATCATTAGATGTGAACATAATATCATGGCCCGTAATACCCACTTTTTCACATAAAAGTAGTTCTGCTAAGGAAGAACAGTCTGCGCCAACCCCAAGCTTTTGTAACAAACGCATGATATACGGATTTGGAGTTGCTTTAACTGCAAAATATTGCTTAAATCCCTTATTCCAAGAGAATGCATTGATGAAAGATTTCATATTCTCAATAATTCCTTCTTCATCATAAATATGGAATGGAGTTGGATACTGAGCAATAATATTTTCTAATTGTTCTGACGTGAATGGAACTGTTTTTTTGTTCATGATAACCTTTCTACATAAATAAAAGACTCATCAGCCGATGAGTCTTTTATTCTAATTTCCTAATTATTTAAATAAAGCTTTATCTAAACTAAAGCGACCAGCACCAGCAAAGAATAACATAAGTGCACCAAAGCCTAATTGAGATGGGTAGTCCCAGCTAAAGAAACTACCATTCAAACTCACAATAGTCGCAGTTGCTAAAGTACCTACAACTAGAATAGCACCAATACGTGTAAATAATCCTACTGCAATGAGAATACCACCAATCATTTCTGCAAGTGCTGCCATAGTGCCTAGCATCTCATAACCACCGGATACACCTAAAGGTGCTAACATAGTCCCTACTTTGTAGAGCCCTTCAGCTCCGCTAAGCCATTTTAAATATCCATGATAAAACATGGAAATGCCCAATGCAAGGCGATAAATCAATAAGCCAAAATTTACATAATTAGGTTTACTTTTAAAAATAAAGTTCAACATAGTGATCCTTCTTTCAATTCAAATATAACAAATCGAATAAATTCGATACGCTAATTATACTATTAGAGAATAACTATGTCAATAAGACTCACTATTAAATTCTATAGAATTATATCATACATTGTATACAAAATCAATTTTATCGATGTAATCAACATAATCTAGTCACTTTAAATCTGGTCAGCTTGAATATAATAATATCTTATTTAAAATATTACACCCTTACAATAGATTAATTTATCAGTAAAAAATAATCCTAATGAATATGAAAAATGTAATTCACAATTCATTAGGATTATTATATTTCTTATAAAATTAATTCTAAGCAGCTGATTACATCATACCGCCCATACCACCCATTGGAGGCATTGCAGGAACTGCTGCATTTTCATCTACCTTATCAGCTACGATTGTTTCAGTAGTTAATACAAGAGATGCGATAGATGCGGCATTTTGAAGAGCAGAACGAGTGACTTTTGCAGGGTCAACAATACCAGCTTTAACCATATCGATGTATTCTTCAGTCAAGGCATTAAAACCTACACCAGCTTCAGTATTTTTAACTTTTTCTACTACTACAGAACCTTCGAGACCAGCGTTGTATGCGATTTGACGAAGTGGTTCTTCTACAGCGCGTTTTACAAGGTTAATACCAGTTTGAACGTCACCAGTAGCTTCCAATGTATTCAATGCAGGGATGATATCGATGAATGTAGTACCACCACCAGCTACAATACCTTCTTCAACAGCTGCACGAGTTGCATTCAATGCATCTTCAATACGAAGTTTCTTATCTTTCATTTCAACTTCTGTAGCAGCACCTACTTCGATAACTGCAACACCACCGGACAATTTAGCTAGACGTTCTTGTAATTTTTCACGGTCGAAATCAGAAGATGTTTCTTCAACTTGTGCACGGATTTGGTTAACGCGTTTAGCAATTACATCTTTATCACCTGCGCCATCGATGATTGTAGTTTCATCTTTAGTGATGCGAACTTGACGAGCTGTACCAAGATCTTCAAGCTCTACAGAATCAAGCTTGCGACCCATATCTTCAGTAATAACAGTACCGCCTGTTAAGATAGCGATATCTTCAAGCATAGCTTTACGACGATCACCAAAGCCAGGAGCTTTAACGGCTACAGCTTTGAATGTACCACGCAAACGGTTTACTACTAATGTAGCCAATGCCTCCCCTTCTACATCTTCAGCGATAATAAGAAGTTCTTTGCCTACTTTTACTACTTTTTCAAGTGTTGGCAACATATCTGCGATGGCACTGATTTTACGATCAGTGATCAAGATATATGGGTTATCCATAACAGCTTCCATACGATCAGGGTCAGTTACCATATAAGGGGAAATGTAACCACGATCAAATTGCATACCTTCTACTACATTTAATGCAGTTTGCAAACCTTTGGATTCTTCAACAGTAATAACACCGTCATTACCAACCTTTTCCATAGCTTCAGCAATTAAACCACCGATTTCTTCGTCAGCAGCGGATACGCTTGCAACTTGAGCGATTTCAGCTTTACCAGAAACTTTGATGGAGCGTTTTTTGATTTCTTCAACCAATGTTTTAACAGCCGTTTCAATGCCTTTTTTCAAGATCATTGGATTTGCACCAGCTGCTACATTGCGCATACCTTCTTGAATCATAGCTTGCGCCAATACTGTTGCGGTAGTAGTACCATCACCTGCTACGTCATTAGTTTTAGTAGCAACTTCTTTTACTAATTGAGCACCCATGTTTTCAAATGGATCTGGAAGTTCAATATCGCGAGCAATGGTTACACCATCATTTGTAATTGTTGGGGAACCAAATTTTTTATCCAACACAACATTACGACCTTTTGGACCTAATGTAACTTTTACAGCATTTGCTAATTGATCGACGCCACGGCCTAAAGCGCGACGAGCTTCTTCATTAAACAAGATTTCTTTTGCCATATGTATTACCTCCTAAATAGTAACACTATCCAATGTAACGAAATATATGTGCCCTTAGGCAATATAGAATGTATCATCAGTTTTTATAGTCATATAGACTATAAATCAGCGATTATAATACTGCTAAAATATCGCGTTCGCTAATAATCAAATGAGTAGCGCCATCGATTTCTAATTCGCTACCAGCATATTTTGCAAACATAACAGTGTCGCCAACTTTAACTTCTGGAGCTACACGTTGACCATTGTCATATACTTTACCAGCACCTACAGCTACAACTACACCTTCTTGAGGCTTTTCTTTAGCTGTATCAGGAAGGAAGATACCACTTTTAGTTTTTTCTTCTTTTGCTTCTAGACGGATAAGAACGCGGTCAGCTAATGGTTTTAACATATAATGTCACTCCTTTTTACTAGTTAATCTCCATAATTTATTAGCACTCTAACTCATTGAGTGCTAATCACAAGTATTATTATAACCGAAGTTAAAATAATTGCAAGTACTAATTTTGATTTTTTGACTTTTTAGATATTATTTGACTTATTAGACTGTTTAATGATGAGATTACATGTTTCTATAATAGATATTTGTTTATTCATACTTAAAGTGCGGATTCGATTATACGCTTCCACTTCAGATATAGAATATAGTTCCATTAATATACCAGTTCCCTTTTGAATAATTTTACGATCTTCTAATGACTGTTCTAGCTCAGCCATCTTTTCGCGCAACTGAGCATCACTTTTATAGCGACCTAAAGCCATCTCTAAGGTAGGAACTAACTGTTCCTCCCGTACTGGTTTAATTAAATAGCCATATACACCAGAATCTCGAGCCTTATCGATTAAATCTTGCTGGCTATAACTTGTTAATAATACTACAGGTGCTTCATGGTGAAAGCCAATTTGACGTGCCGCCTCAATACCATCTAATGCTGGCATCTTAACATCCATCAATATAATATCTGGCTTATGTTTTTTACAAAGTGCTAAAGCTTCAACACCATTTGTACCTTCTGCAACGACTTCATGACCACAAGACTCAATAATATCTCGTAAATCCATACGTATTAGGGATTCATCATCCACGATTAAAACGCGCATTTATGCCTCCTTTTTCATATATATCGTCACCAATACACCTGTTCCAGTATTTTCTATGGATAAACTTCCTTTTAATTCATGAGTAACTAAATTATTAATAATTGTTAAACCTAACCGTTTATTAGACGAAACAGAAAAATCACTAGGCAATCCTTTTCCGTTATCTGTAAAAGCCAGTTTAATTGTACTACCTGCATCAGTAACTGCTAGATGAACATTTCCACGATTCCCGTCTAACCCATGTTCTAAGCTATTCGTAATCAATTCATTAATAATAAGAGATACATAACTCGCCATATGAGAAGAAATTAGCATATCTTCGCCACTGTAAGTAAAAGTAACCTCTTGGTCTTGTCGCACCATACTCATACGCAACAAACGACATAATTCATCGTAAATTGATCGTATACCAATATAATCCTCATCGTAATGAGACACTATATCGTGAACTAGAGCCATGCTCTCGATGCGATTAATCCCCTCTTGGAGTGCTTGCTTTACATCTGGCAAGCTAGAGCGTCTCGCCTCCATACGCAATAACCCTGCTACAGTTTGTAAGTTATTTTTTACACGATGATGAACCTCTTTGATAATGGAATTTTTAACCAATAATTCTTGTTGCTGTTTACTTTCACGAGTACAATCATGAAGAACTAAAAAGCACCTCGTTTCATTGCGCCCCATAGCAATAGGAATCATATGCTGACGAATTACCATATCTTGATAGATTTCTTCATTTGTACGTATACTTCTATCTAATAATACCTGCTGTATAGCGGACATCTTTAAGGTACTGCTAAAAATTGATGAACCTACCAAGCGACGATCAAAGCCTAATACATCTACTAACTTCATAGCTGCATCGTTAGCATACAGTATTTTATAAGTGTCGTCGAAAATAATTAAACCATCAAAATAGGACATAGGTTCGTAAGACAATATTTGTTCATCAGTAGCCGTCAGCATAAGACGTTGCATCGTATCAGACAAAAGGTATTCTTGCTCATATTGTTCTGCCTTAATAGATGGTGATAATGTAAAAGATATACCCCCAATAATACGACCTCCGTTGTCTACGATAGGAAAGACATATTGACGCTGCTTGTCATCTAACCCGATAAGTGGTTGACCATCTTTCATCATAGCATGCCACGTATGACTGCCTTTTAATTGACGTGTAGTAATCCCTTGATCACTGCGTTCTATGCATAGCATATCTGCACATTGTTGTGATCTCTCACCTTGTCCTGTCTCTAGTAGGGGTGTAAAAATCTGTATCCTTTGACGAGTTAAAGACTCGCCAAAGGATATGAGTTTACTAATATGCTCAAGTAATGAGGTTTGTAATGGTCCTAATGGTGTTCTATTTAAAATATCTTGACCAATATCCACGATTAATCCTCTTTCCAAGATACGTATCCAATTTCAACACTAGGCTTTGCATTCAATGTTAAATCGCCAAATTTTCCAGCCTGCGCCATATAATAAGCTCGACATCCAATCATGGCAGCATTGTCAGTAGACAATATTTTATGTGGTTTGTAATAAGTAAAACCTTCTTCTACACACATAGCTTCTAAAGCCTTTTGTAATCCTTTATTAGCTGATACACCGCCAGCAATAGTAATACGACTTTCACCTAAAGTATGTGCGGCATCTTTCGTCTTTTCTACTAACACATCTACGATGGCCTTTTGAAACGATGCGGCCACATCAGCTTGATTAATAGGCTCATTCTTTTGTTGCTTACAATTTAAATAGTTTAAAACTGCGGATTTCAAACCACTAAAGCTAAATTCAAAATTACCTGGTTCACTTAAAGCCTTTGGAAATTCAATAGCCTCTGGATTCCCTTCAGCGGCAAGGGCATCGATATGAGGGCCCCCTGGATAAGGGAATCCCATAACCCGTGCAATCTTATCAAAAGCCTCGCCAGCTGCGTCATCTCGTGTTTGACCAAGAACATCAAAATCTTCATATCCTTTTACATGTACTAACATGGTATGACCACCAGATACAACAAGACTTAAGAACGGAGGCTCCAGTTCTGGATTAGCTAAAAAGTTAGCAAAAATATGACCTTCCATATGATGCACTGGCACCAAGGGAATCCCTGTAGCAAAGGATAACCCTTTTGCAGCAGCTACACCAACTAATAAAGCCCCTACAAGACCTGGCCCATACGTAACACCAATATGATTGATATCTTGTAGAGTCACATTCGCATCACGTAATGCTTGGTCTATAACGGGTATAACTTGTTCTATATGATGACGTGATGCAATTTCAGGTACAACGCCACCAAATTTTCTATGTATTGGTACTTGGCTTGAAATAACATTAGACAAAACGGTGCGCCCGTCCTTAAGGACAGAAGCAGAGGTTTCATCACAGCTACTTTCCAAGGCTAATGTGTATATACTCATTCTATTTCCTCTGAAACGAGAGACATAATATAAGCATCTTCCGTAGGCTCTGAATAATAATCTTTACGAATTCCTTTTACAGAAAATCCTAAATTTCTATACATAGCCAATGCTGCTAAATTAGATATGCGCACCTCTAAGAAAATTTCTTTCATACCTCTCGTAAGACATTCATCTATTAATTGCTTGGTAAGTTTTGATCCATATCCCTTACCTCGTGCGGAAGGAATAATAGCGATATTCGTTATTTGACCTTCATCGTATACAAGCCAAGCACCTGCATATCCAACAATTTTGTTCTCCTCACAAATTACCATATATAATTTATTTGATGCCCCTTCTAACTCAACGAGAACAGATTCTAAACTCCAAGGAACAGAAAAAGACTGTTGTTCAATAGCATAGATAGCTTGAGCATCATCTATTGTAGCCAAACGAATCTCCATTATTCGACTCCCGCTGCCTCAGTAACTATAACTGCAGGATTTTGGTTCAACATTTCAGGATTATCCTTATGGCGTTCTTCCCATAACACTTCTGCTTCTGAGCGTCGAATATAATAAGGAACCATATCCATAGGATCAGAACTCTCTTCAGAGTCTACCAATCTACGGCCAGCCAGTAATAGAGAACTAGCTTTTGGAATACGTTGCGAGATATCTAAAATTGTTAAATTTGTATCACTTTCATCTAATAGCTTTTCTATTCGCTTAACGCCATCCCCAAGGAACACTACATGTTCTTCAGATGCTCGGAGTCGATCTAATAAATCATTAGCAGCAATGACAAAAGGTTCCTCTTTACAAACCAATTCATTATCATCATATTTGTAGATACCTGCATAAACATGTTTTTTCTGAGCATCGATAATAGTACAAATCGTGCGGTCTGTATAAGCTACATTACGAGCTAAACTATCCATGGTCATTACACCATATAAAGGAATTTGTAAGGCATAAGCCATAGCTTTGGCTGTTCCCATACCAATCCGTAACCCTGTAAAAGAACCAGGCCCAATGCTAACCATAATACCTTTTAATTCACTTTTTTTAACTTGAGAGGCTCGTAATAACATATCAATATGAGGTACCAACTGCTCAGAATGAGTCAATCCAGCTTGAATGGTCAATTCCCCAATTAGGCAACTTTCATCCATTAAAGCCACACTCGACACAAGTGAGCTCGTCTCAATCCCCAACCACATATGGGCCTCCTATTTCTACTAAATCATCCGCTGTAAGGTAATCACTAACTAATGTAATGGATCGGCTTGTATCATCAATGCGCGTTAAATAAATCCATAGTGTTTCATCAGGCAATTCATGAGGAAATTTATCAGCCCATTCTACAATGGATACGCAATCTTCTGTATACTCATAAAAGCCAATATTTTCCAGTTCACTAATATCTTCCAAGCGATATACGTCAAAATGATATAAATGAGTTCGATTCACATCATAGGTATTCATGATGGCAAAGGTAGGACTCGTAATTTCTTCAATAACTCCAAATCCCTTTGCAATTCCTTGCGACAAATGTGTTTTTCCTGTCCCCAAGTCACCAACTAGTGCTATACAAAGAGGGTCCCCATTCTGTTTAACCCATGCGCCTAATAATTTACCAAATTGTTGTGTATCTTCTACTGTATAAGTCTTTAAATGAACCTGTACCTTATCCTTCATGAAAATGATTATATCCTTTCGCTTCTACAGTCTTAATCGTTTTATCAGGTGTTACCATTTGAACCCGTGGTGGGCCAGATAAAACTTCTCCAATCAACGTAATGCCTGATAGCTTTTCCAATTCCGAAAGTAGCGATTTTGGCGCCGTAAAGACTAACTGAAAGTCTTCTCCACCATACAAAGCATAATCTACTGGATTAGTTTGTAAATGCTTAGCTAATTCGTAAGTCTCCTCGTGTAGAGGGATTGCTTGTTCTTCAAATACAATGGAAACATTACTAGCTACAGCGATTTCATTCAATTCACTTCCTAGTCCATCGCTAATATCATTCATACTATGGATACCAAGTCGTCGCAATTTTTGCCCCAATTCAATCTGTGGTTCGGGACGTTGATGCCCCACTTTGGTCATATCATAGCCTACTAAATTATATGATAACGCTCCTAAGCCTGTGGCTGCATAACCTACATAGTTTGTAACACCTACAACATCTCCTACTTTCGCACCACTTCGCATAACCGCAGTGCCTTTAGGAACCTCTCCGATAATTGTTACAGTCCAAACCATGGGCCCTTCTGTACGTACAGTATCTCCACCCAATATATTGAGTTGATATCGCATACATTGATCTTTAATTCCCCTATAAATTTCATCAAGAATGACTGTATCAACATGGTCTGGTACGGCTACAGATAATACAATTTGTCTAGGAATGCCACCCATAGCCGCAACATCACTTAAATTAGCCGTCATAAGGCGATACCCAACATCATAGGGCATCATATAGTGAAAGCTAAAATGAACACCTTCCACCATTGTGTCAGTGCTTATCAATTGCTCTGTATTTTGTTCTGCTTTATAAATAGCACAATCATCACCAATACCATACACTACAGTATTAGGATTATATATTGTGTTATCTTGAATTTGGCGAATGAAATTAAATTCCCCTACATCTTTTAATTGCATCTGATCACCTAGTTTCCGTTTATTACTTATTGTATTGTAACATATATAAAAGACAACAAAAATAGCAGATAGTTGATATAACAACTATCTGCTATAAATGTCTTTAAAAGAATTATTTTTTAATTAGATTCGTCATTCTCTTAACAGGTTCTTTAGTATCAAAGGAACCTACAGTTGGCACCTTTTTACCATTATTGACAAATAGAACACCATTAATATTATCAAAGGATGTCAATGTATTTACAATAGCAGCCATTTGTAATTTAATAGTTAAGTCTCCGCCATTACCCTTTACGAATGCATCATTTACTTCAACAGAAGCAATACCATCTTTTACAGTAACAGATGTAATTTCAATATCCTTAGAGAAGACTGGGTATTTTTGTGCTCTATCGGCATTTAACATTGCTAAAAGAGCTGCTTTAGGCGTAACTTTATTCGCCTCTATCTCAACGGTAGTTTGTTTTACCCCAGAACCATCCTCTGTAGGAACAAAGAAGGCCATCTTAACCTTTTCTTGAGATACTTTACTTGTTTCTGCATCCTTATTGACTTTCGTCTCTTGCGTAGGTTCACTTTTACCTGTTGTAGGAGCTTGTTCATGTGTACAACCCACTACAAATGCCAGCATACCTACACAGAGAATCGATAGAACTTGTTTACGTAATTTCATCGATTAACCTCCAAAGTAATTAGCAATACCATTTGCAATGCGGTTAGCAAAGTCTTCTTGAGTTTGAGGAGATTGTAGCACACGTTCCTCATTAGGGTTAGAAATAAAACCAAGCTCTACAAGAATTGCAGGCATATTAGAATGTCTCAACACGTATAAGTTACCTTCTTGAATGCCACGATCACCATTGAAACCAGGTGTGTTAGCAATTTGAGATTGTACCTTTTGTGCTAATCGAGCATCGTTACCGGTTTTGCTATAGTAATATGTTGCAATACCACCAACGCTAGGATTATTAAATGCGTTGATATGAACGCTTACAAGAGCATCAGAATTACTACGGTTAGCCACGTTAACACGAGCCCCCAATTCATCAACACCACTTGCATTAGGGCCATATACATCTACATCGGTAGTACGAGTCAAAAGTACTTTAGCACCACGATTTTCTAAAGATTTTTTCAAATACATAGAAATTGGTAGTGTAATGTTTTTCTCTTGTACACCGTGAGGTCCAATAGCACCAGAATCACTACCACCATGTCCTGGGTCAATAGTAATTGTTTTGCCAGATAAACCGCCACTAGTAGAGTATTTACCAGATCCTGTAGGTACATTTTTTGCTGGATGTGCAGATTGAGATGGCTTTTTACCATAGTAAGCAGGCTTAGCTGCAACACCTTTTTTCTGAACATCAACAACGATACGATACGGTTTCTTATTAACCGTATCTTTTTTCAAGGAAAAAACCTTTACATCACTAGTATCAATAGATGAAGGTGTCTTGATTGTTACTTTAACGTCTCTGCCATCTTGTGAAAGTTTAGCAGAGCTAGCAATAGCTGAGTCCATAGAAATGTTCTCTTTAGCAGTCTTTAGCTTTGTATTCTTTAAAGTAACAGTCGTAGTTTTCCCATCTTTGCTAATTGATGCAGATGCCTTTATAGGTGCCGATAAGTCCATAACAATACGAACATACGGTACAGGTGCATCTGTTCTAGTCACCCATCGAGCATCTTCCAAATTAGCTGCCTTTGCTTGAGTCAATAATAAAGGTATCGCCATCAAGACTGCAAGGCACATTAAAAATAGTTTACGCAATACATTCACTCCAATCTAACTGACATACATAGTGTCCAAACCATAGAGATGAGTCGATGATATTTTTATCTATCAAAATCTCATCGTTCCAATCTATCCATAAACTAATGTTAGATTATAAATAGATTATTTCATACAAACATGAAGATTAGTATACCGATTACACATATTACTATATAAAGACCTTATACAGAATATACAAAAAACAGTTTCATAAAATTATTTTTTTTATAAGTAATCAAACTAACGTTCAGTTGTAATTTGCCATTCATTCCCATCCGTACTAATATGAATACGCCCCATCGTATCTGTACGGTAAATAGCAATATTATTTTCCTGTAAACGACGTAATGTCACATCGTGAGGATGACCATACTTATTATACATGCCATTTGAAATTAATGCACTTTCAGGCTTAATAGATTTCAAAAAATCTTCAGAGCTACTTGTACGAGAACCATGATGACCTACCTTAAGAATACGAGCAAACAATCTGGAATTCTGCTCTTTTATAAGTTTTTTCTCTTCTTGCCATTCAGCATCACCCGTGAAGAGCATAGAGAATTTACCGAAGACTAATTTACCTACAATAGAATTATTATTAAGATCTGTCTCTCCTTTTTTATCAGTTAAAGGTTCAACCCAAGGAGCATATACTACAAAAACAGCACCATGCCCAAAATCAACTACATCTCCACTTCGCAAAGTAGATCTTTGAATTTTATTTTTCTCAATCCACTTTTCATAAGTTTTGTACATATTATTATCAACAGCAATACCATCATCATATACATGTTCAATAGGCATAGCCTTTGCAATAGCATAGAAACCACCCATATGATCAGCATGAGGATGCGTGATAATAATATTTTTTAACTTTGCTACACCCATAGTTTTAAGTTGAGCTACAATATTTTCACGATGCTCTATGTCACCAGTATCGATCATGCTATACTCATCACCTACCTTAAGTAATATAGCATCCCCCTGACCAATATCTAGCATATATACATCTAGCTTACCTTCAGGGGTAGTCGTTTTAGTATCGATCGAGTAAGCCCCATTAGCGTTAGTAGTTACTTGATTTGCTGCGTTTGCTACATCATTATTTGTGCATCCTGCAATGGCGAAGATAGGAATACATAATACTAACAAGAAAGCTATAAAGCGTTGTATTCTATTTGTCATTCATAATCTCCCAATAATTCACTAACCACGAAGCCTAAAAAAGCACTGACATCACTCGGAGTATAACCCCAACTCTTTGTTTCATTCAGAATATCTGCACTACGACTATGTACATATACACCGAGAATAGCACTATCTCGTAGTGAATAGCCCTGACTTATAAAACCAGCAATTACACCAGTCAGCACATCTCCCATACCGCCAGTCCCCATGCCCGCATTACCGATAGTATTTACATATACTGTTCCATCAGGTAATGCCACAATTGAAGGAATTCCTTTTAGTACAAGAATAACTTGATGAGCCTTAGCAAATTCTCTAGCCAACGTGATATAATGACGCTCAATCCATTTAATAGGTAAATCAATAAGTCTACTAAATTCACCTAAATGCGGTGTCATGACACAATATGGAAGTTCTCTTTCCACTGTATATGCAGACTCAATATCACCATCTCGCAAAGCATCTTTATTAACACAACCAACATGTCCCAATGCATACAACGCATCAGCATCTAGTACTAATGCTCCTTCGTAAGCATCTAAGATATGATCCACTAAATCACAGATTTCACGGGTGCGACCTAAACCAGGTCCCATAGCAACAACTTGGCGACAATCAGAAAGTTCTTTATTAGTCTCTGTGGAAGTAACCATCACCTCAGGTATGACACGGCTTTGTACAATCTGTTTAATTATTTGGGGTACAGCTAATGTTACCTTACCAGCACCACTATGAACTGCCGCTTCAGCAGCCAAAATAGGGGCTCCTATCATATCATTTGAGCCACCTATAATTAAAGTGTTTCCATTAACGCCTTTATGCGCCATCGGGGTACGATAGTTAATAATTTTTTCTGCTAAATCAGAATCAATGGTTATAGTTCTAGCACGTTCACCCAATACTTGTTGCCAAGGAGCACCCAATGGAGCAACCACAGAGGTTCCTCCTATAGCCTTTCCGGGATATAATAACAAACCTTGTTTGATAGCTCCAAAAGTAACAGTATAATCATAGGTCAGTGTGCCTTCAGTTACATGACCAGTAGTAGCATCCAAACCTGCAGGTACATCAATAGCCCACAAATCAAAATTATACTGACTACGCATAGTATCAATATCATTCAATATATCGATGGTCACCTCTCTTAACCTTCCAGTAAAGCCCGTTCCCATGATGCCTTCCACAGCGATAGCTACGTTGGACCAATCATTGAATTCATCATACATATCGATGCTACAGCCCATAGCTTTGCAGCGCTCAATTTGCACTGCAAAAAGATCACTACACTTGTTTATATCTCCTACTAGTACAATTTGTGCTGGTACGCCTTGCTCCATCAAATGGCGAGCCGCTACAAGGCCATCTGCCCCATTATTACCCGTACCACATATGAATAAAACAAAACTATTTATAGAACGGCCATTATTCAGGGAAAATAAATCGTACGCTCCCCATAAGGCATCTACGATACCACGTCCAGCATTTTCCATGAGGATTTCTAAAGAGATTCCTAATTGCTTAGGAACCTCTCGATCTATAAATCGAGCATCTTCTGTAGTTAAAATATTCATCTTATGCTCCTTCAAGTATAACTGTACTCATTGCATAATCCTTGCAATGACTAATTGATACATGAATATCAGTATAACCTGATGTTTCGTAAATATCTTTGAAAGTATCTTGTAAACGAATTAAGGGTGCGCCCCATTTATCATGATAAATCTCTATATCTTGCCATGATCCATGCCTCATCCCTGTGCCTAAAGCCTTAATAAAAGCCTCTTTTGCAGCATATATACCGGCAAAGGATTCGTAGCATCCTTTATTCCGACTTTTACAATATTCAATCTCATGAATCGTATAAACGCGCGCTTTAAATGAACTTGATTTCTCTATAGCTTGACGTATACGGTCAATCTCTATAATATCATTCCCTAATTTCATAATAGCTCCTAAAATACTCTAATACTATTATTATACACTCATAAAGGGGATTAAAACATAGGTAGTATCTAGACATTTACCGAAAATGGTAGGCTAGACAAACTATAAATTTCAACTTTACCTTTGCGATTGACCGCCATATACATTTGACCATTTCGACAATCCATGTCTTCTACTTCCATTCCAGAAGCATAAGGGCTAATATTTTTAACAACTCCCTCTTCATCGACGTATACAAAGGTTGTCAACGTCGTAAATATAGTATTTCCATTAGTTGCGTAAGCACCGTTATTATTTAAGTTTGTATGATTAGCATCAATTTTATAAGAACGAATACGATTAAAATTGGAGTCGTAATAATTAATTGTCCGTTCAGAGTTTGTTAAAGGCACAATTGATACATATTCATTGCGTACTTTATCATATGCAAAATTAAAAACTTTCTCTTTTAGTTTAATCGGTGCTTCAACAATCATGCTATCCGCTTCAATAGGAGTAAGGTTATATCCATTTACAACAGCATTTGTTGTATAGTAACGATTATTAACAGAATTATAAGTTAAGGTATTCATATGACCTAATAAACTTTTATAACTATACTCATATTTTGCAACAACAGTAAAAGTTTTTGGATTAATTTCATAAATAATTTGCTTCGTATTATCTGAATTAATACAAGCTAAAGCAAAAACGTCTTTTTTGGAATTATAACAAAATCCTTGGCACTGATTTACAGATCCATCTAATGGTATTTCTGCCAAGCGAGATAATGGCAATGGCATCTGTACAGCGCTAACCTGTTGAGTAAGTTTAGGAATATCAAAGATATTTGTAATATAATCAATTACACCTTGATCCATACTGTCACCTCATGAAATTAATAATGTATATTATAGTATATAAATTCATAAATATAAAAATAGGCGGTAAGACAAAAGTCTTACCGCCTAATGTTGGTGCCGGAGGTGGGACTTGAACCCACACGGTGTTACCCGCTTGATTTTGAGTCAAGTGCGTCTGCCATTCCGCCACTCCGGCGTATCGGAACATTTGTTATTATACAGACATCCCTAAGCAATGTCAACATATTTTTTATATTTCATCTAAAATATTTTGAACCCTTTTCATATCCGTATCACATTGTTGTTTCCATGTGAGTGCGACACCTGTAATATAGCCTTTACGGGCAAATTCTACATCTGTAGGAACACTTTCAGCACCATAGTCTAGCTCGCCAGCTAACCAATAATAATCCTGTCCTCTTGAATTAATACGAGCTTCGATAATATTACTGTAGGTTTGTAAGCCTTGGCTCACCATTTTAAAATGATCCCAATCACATGTGCCACGTAATGGGAAGTTCACATTTAGTAAACCGCTAAACTGGCCCGCCACATAAATTTTCTCAATCAATTCATGTATAAATGGATGCATCTCGTCTCCCCGTTCAACAGAATATCTCTCAACAGATAATGCTAAACCGGGAATACCGTAAAAACCACTTTCCATAGCTGCCGAAACAGTGCCGGAATACAATACATCAGAGCCTAAATTAAATCCATGATTAATTCCAGAAATTACAAGATCTGGCATATCATCAGTCAATAAATAACTGAGACCGAACTTCATGCAATCGGACGGCGTTCCCGTTAGAGCATAAAGGCGAGGATTTTCATCCTCGCCATTGCAAGCATCTAATTTCAATGGAACCTCGGTCGTCAATGCATGAGATTTAGCACTTTGCTCATTAGCAGGTGCTACAACGGTAATTCTATAATATTGACTTAAATACGATGCAAGATGACGTAAACCATCTGCTAAAATGCCATCGTCATTACACATTAAAATATGCATAGTCACTCCTACAGATTCTATTTTTCATTCTTATTCATATTGCCCATGCGTGTTAATTTAACATCATCTAAACCCACAGCTCTCGTATGGACTGTATGAGACCATACCTTATTATGACGGCGGAACCACCCTAAAATATTTACTGGAATCCAAGAATAAACAAATAATGGATATAGTAAATAGTAGAACCAAATCTTTGGTGGTACCTTGATTTTCAACAATACAATTAATGGGAATAGATATTGACCAACACCTATAATTGTCCATACAGACATAGGCATAATTTGATACAAAATATTTGTATAAATTGGAGTATACGCATTGATGTAGGATAACACCAAGTATACGGTTGTCAACAATAAGAAATAAGGTTGACTCACTTGGAATATACCATCCAAAATCATAATATTCCCTGTTTTGATACCAATAGCAAATAATTTAGGAATATATCGACCCGCACAGTCAAATTGCCCCTGAGCCCATCGTAAACGTTGTCTGCAAGAAGCCATCATAGTTGTGACCTTTTCATCATATACGATAGCATCATGCCCCCAACAAGTACGGATACCATGAGTCAATAGCTTCATGGAAAATTCCATATCTTCGGTTAAGCTATTGCAATCCCAACCGTATTCGCGAATAATAGATGTACGAATACACATGCCTGTACCACCTAAAGCCGTAGATAATCCAAGACGATATTTTGCTAAATGCCACATATGATTAACCATCCAAAAGGCTATGGAGAACGTACCGGCTACCCAAGAGTCAGTTGGATTTTTAGAGTTTAAGTAACCTTGAATTACAGACTCACCTTTTTCAAGATGATCATTCATTTCTAACATAAATTGAGGGTGTACTAAATTATCAGCATCAAAAATCAGGAATGCATCATATTTCCGATCCATTTGTTTTACCCGATCAAACATCCACCCCATAGCATAACCTTTGCCTATTTCTTGTTTATTTTCACGTACATGTACATTAGCGCCAGCAGCACTTGCTACTTCCGCAGTCTTATCTGTACAGTTATCGGCAACTACAAAAATATCGTACAGATCATCTGGATAATCTAGGCCACGTAAGTTTTTAACTAACTCACCAACAACAGCTTCCTCATTATGAGCACATACAACGATGGCAAAGGAATTTTTAGGGGTATAATTTTTATGTACTCGCGACCGCCACATCCCTACGACAGCGAGTATAAAATAATAAACCGTATAAATTACGATTATTACCTGCATAGGAATCAGTAATAGATCCAGTAGGTAATTCATACTATTCTCCTCCACACATCTATTTACGTACTATATTTAAAGCCCCGTTAATAAGCCCAAACATTACATAGCCAGCAAAAATCATAACGGCCCATGTATGCCAATCATACACGAGACAAGCTACAACAAATATGGCTGTGAGTACAATAGAAAGTTTATTGATATAAATCTCACTTTTACCTTTAAAATCGGGATATTTAACTTCACTAACCATAAGGAGACCTATACCAATCATACAAACTACCAACACAAATTGAGGTACCGATACGCCACACAATACGTAGGTCGCTGCTAAACATCCAGCGGCTGGAATTGGTAAACCTTCAAAATAGCCATGAACTTCATCAGTTTTAATATTAAATCGCGCTAAACGAAATGCACCAAGCACTGCAAAAGCTAATAGTGGCACATATGCAATCCATCCTAAACCATATAATTCTTTCATATAAAGCATATAGGCAGGTGCTACACCAAATCCCACTACATCAGACAGAGAATCAAGTTCCCGGCCCATTGGTCCTGCAACTCCTAAAGCTCTTGCTACGCGCCCATCTAACCCATCTGCTACTAAAGACAATAATATACATATGGCTGCGCAGAATGTATTATTAGTAGCAGACAACGTAATACCAAGAACACCAAATGCTAAATTTGCACTAGTAAATAAATTTGGAATAATAGATTTATTCATGTCGTAACCTCCCGATAACAGTATCACCACCTGTAATATGTTGACCTTTTTCCACGAACAACTCTACATTCTTATCCATATAGAGCTCAGTACAGGAACCGAACTTAATCATCCCGTACAACTGACCGCGTTCAAGTACACTATCTAGGTCGGTCCAAGATACGATACGTCTTGCTAAAAGGCCCGCAATTTGCGTTACTAATACGGAAGTACGATCATTTTCAATACAAATAGTATGACGTTCATTTTCAAAACCTACATCATCTTTGAAAGCTGGTAGGAAACTACCCATCGTATAGTGACGGTACGTAATTTTACCATCAATAGGCGCACGATTAGCATGCACGTCAAAAACAGATAAGAAAATAGTTACTTTTTTACACTCTTTATGTAAGTAAATATCTTCGTATACATCAGAAATATCCATGATTTTACCGTCCGCTGGGGATAAAATCAAATCTGGATCTTGAGGGATTACACGTTTAGGATTTCTAAAGAAATTGACGAAAAATAATGCCAGAATAAATGAAATGATCGCAATTACATAATGTCCTAAATATCCTAACACCACAGTGATAATGAGCATAGCTCCTATCAGAGGAAACCCTTCCTTAATTATTGGTCCTGTAGGCACGATTCAACACTCCTCTATTTATTTCTAATAACGGTCCACATAAACTTTGGAATAGCCAACATACGGCCAATCCGTTGAGGTTCTAAATATAATCGATACAACCATTCAAGTCGATTTTGTTGCATCCATTCTGGGGCCCGAGGAATATTACCTGCCAAGACATCAAAGGAACCACCAATTCCGATGGCAACTACGCCATCGAGGTGACTCAACTTTTCTGCAATCCATTGTTCTTGCTTTGGCACACCTAAGGCAACAAATACCAATTTTGCCTTAGATTCAGCTATAGATTTAATGATTTCTTGTTCCTCTGCACTATCAAAGAATCCGTCATGAATTCCTGCTATATTTAATGCACCTACCTGAGCAGATACATTATCAATCGCTCGTTGAGCAACACCAGGTGCCGCCCCCAAGCAGTATACAGGAATTTGATGAGTCGCCGCAACTTTAAACAATTCCTTAGTTACGTCTACACCTGTTACGCGTTCAGGCACATATTCTCCTTGACGCTCTGCAGCCCACAAAATGCCAGCCCCATCGGGAACGACGAGACTAGCATTATTCAATATGGAGTGCAATGTAGGATTTTCATTAGCCAACATAACCATTTCTGCATTAGCCGTTGCTACTAAATGTAGCCCCGGCTGTTCAGTTAATTGTAAAATACGTTGGACTGCCTCATCCATTGTGACACAATCGATAGGCACAGATAAAACAGAAATACGTTTATTCAATGTAATACTCCATTATCAACCACTATAATTTGGTGCTTCAACGGTAATGCTTACATCATGCGGATGACTTTCTTTCAAACCAGCCGCTGTAATTTGAATGAATTGAGTATTTTCAATCATTTCTTGGATATTATGACATCCACAATACCCCATACTTGCACGCAAACCACCAACCATTTGGAAAATTGTATCGGCCAGCATACCTTTATATGGTACACGACCTTCTATACCTTCAGGAACTAATTTCTTAGCTTCTGTTTGGAAATATCGATCTTTACTACCAAGTTTCATAGCTCCTAGACTACCCATGCCTCGATATACTTTATAAGAACGGCCTTGATAGATCACTGTTTCTCCAGGGCTTTCATCAGTACCCGCTAAAGTATTCCCCATCATAACTACATTGGCACCAGCCGCAATAGCTTTAGCAATATCTCCAGAATATTTAATACCCCCATCAGCGATGATAGGAACTCCATAGCGACGCCCCACTTGAGCAGACTCATAGACTGCTGTGATTTGAGGTACCCCAATGCCAGCAATAACACGAGTTGTACAAATAGAACCAGGTCCTATACCAACCTTAACTGCATCAGCTCCAGCTTCGATAAGAGCCTCAGTGCCTGCTGCAGTTGCCACATTACCTGCAATTACAGGAATGTGAGGATACGCTTGTTTAATGTCCTTCAACGTACGAAGAACACCTGCAGAATGCCCATGGGCAGTATCAACAATAATTACGTCAGCTTTAGCAGATACAAGCGCATCAAGTCTATCATACAAATCTTGAGAAACACCTACTGCAGCACCAACTAATAATCGGCCACTACCATCCTTTGCTGCATTTGGATATTTAGTCGCTTTTTCAATATCTTTAATCGTAATTAAGCCTTTTAAGTTACCGTCGCCATCTACAAGAGGTAATTTTTCAATACGATGTTCGCTTAAGATAGCTTTCGCCGCTTCAAGAGATGTACCTTCCGGTGCAGTAACTAGGGAATCTTTTGTCATACATTCCCCAATTTGTCGGCTTAAATCAGTTTCAAAACGCATATCGCGATTTGTAATGATCCCTACTAGTTTACCATGTTCTGTGATAGGTACACCAGAAATTTTATATTTTTCCATAATTTCTGCTGCATCGGATAGTAAATTTTGAGGGCTTAAGAAAATAGGATCAACGATAACACCGTGTTCAGAGCGTTTTACCTTGTCAACTTCATGAGCTTGCTCTTCAATAGACATATTTTTGTGGATAACGCCAAGACCGCCTTCACGAGCCATAGCAATCGCCATCCGTGATTCAGTAACCGTATCCATCCCAGAACTAATCATAGGAATATTTAATGTAATATCACGAGTTAATTGAGTTTTTAACTCTACTTGATTAGGCAGTATATCCGAAGCTGCTGGTATTAATAATACATCATCAAAAGTTAGTCCACGCATACCGAATTTATCGTCTCTCATATTTCTTTCCTTTCCGTATAATAAAACAAAACTACGACCCGCCTAGTCCCTATGGACTAGGCGGTCAGTCGTAGCCTTAGCGTTCAGACCGCAAAATGCCGCCTTCCATATAATCGTCTTTTTTCATATCTACGAAGATAACTTTTACTGCATCAGCAGGAACATTTACGATATCAACCGCAGCCTTTGTAATTGCTTCACCTAATTGTTTCTTTTGTTCTTTTGTACGCCCTTCGACGAGCTCTACATGAATAATTGGCATATTAACCTCCATAGATGAAAAAATGAAATAAATTGTTTGTTCTATTATACGGTATGAAGGACATATAGACAAGGAAAAAAGCCAGATAAAATCTAATATTATCGATGCTTATATACTTATTAATCCTACCTCTTAATTATACAATATTCTTAGAAATTTTTCACCAAATCTTTTTTCTAATTCCTCTTTCATGGCAATTTCTAATTTTTTTATTCCAAATCGACTTACAAAATCTAGCACATCTTTACGAGTCTCTACTAAAATCTCAATATCTTTGATGATATTAGCAACACGCAAATCAGGTAGTCCTGATTGAGCTAATCCAAACAATTGCCCTGAACCGCGAAGCAATAAATCTTGCTCTGCAAGCTCAAATCCATCCTGGATTTGTTCCATCAACTTTAAACGCTCTTGACTTACATCATTTTTAGAATCACTAACAAGAATGCAATAGGACTGATGAGCGCCACGACCTACACGGCCCCGCAGCTGATGTAGCTGAGACAGACCAAATCGTTCTGCCCCTTCAACGCACATAATAGTCGCATTTGGCACATTAACACCCACTTCTATAACTGTTGTAGAAACAAGTAATGAAATTTCGCCCTTATAGAAGGCATTCATCACTTCATCTTTTTCACTCGACTTCATACGACCGTGAACGAGACCCACTTCATAGGCCTTATAAAAGTACTCTTTTAATTCTAGATACAATTCCTCAGCGGCTTGCAAGTCTAATTTTTCGGATTCTTCTACAAGAGGGCACACCACATAGACCTGACGCCCTTCCGCCATTTCCTTACCAAAGAAAGTGCGTAATCTCTCTTTATAAGAACTATCTACAGCATATGTTTTAACAGGTTTTCGCCCTGGTGGCATTTCTTTAATTAAAGATACTGCTAAATCTCCATATACGGATAATGTCATGGTACGAGGGATTGGTGTAGCCGTCATGATAAGTACATGAGGATATGTTCCCTTCTGTTGCAATCTCGCCCGTTGATCTACACCAAAACGATGTTGCTCATCAATGATAACAAGGCCTAAATTATGGAAATTAACCCCCTCTTGGATAAGAGCATGCGTTCCAATGATCATTTGGATTCTGCCATCTGCTAAGCCCTCATAGATGCATTCTTTCTCTTTTTTCGTAGAGGATCCCGTTAATAATTCTATGGTAATACCTAAATTAGCACATACAGTTCGTATCCCTTCGTAATGTTGAGCCGCTAGAATCTCCGTAGGGGCCATCAATGCCCCCTGATACCCATTTTCAATAGCTTTTAATAAACTCAAGGTAGCCACAATAGTTTTACCAGAGCCTACATCTCCTTGCAACAAACGTTGCATAGGTCGTTCATCTTCCATATCAATACGAATATCCTCTAACGCTCGTTGTTGATCACCTGTTAAGGAAAACGGTAAATTCTCTATACACTGAGTCATTAGTTCCCCATTTGGTCCCATTTTAGGCCCTCTATGGCATTGTTCTTTATTTCGCAACAAAGCTAAACCAGCTTGCATAACGAACAACTCTTCATAGGCCAATTGATAACGAGCCTTTTCATAGAGCTCTGAGGAGTCTGGGAAATGCATCATCTTAAAAGCATCATAACGACTCATATAATGATGACTTTCACGAACCTCCACAGGTAAAATCTCTGGTAACTCATGATTAGCTGTGAACCAATTGCGTACAGATGAACGAATCACAAACTGAGATACCCCATCAGCAAGCGCATAAATAGGAACGATACCTCGATCTGGTTCACCACTATCTCTTAAATTTTCCATTTGCGGTGTATTCATTTGCATAGTACCATACTGAAACTCAGCTTTACCATATGCATATATACGTTGTCCCTTTTTGTAAAAGTTCTTTTTATATCCTTGATTAAACAAAACAATCTTCAGAGGTCCTGTGCCATCTGCAATGACGACCTCTAAAATAGACAATCGAGGGCGAGGGCGTTTCTCTTGTACGGCAATAACAGTACCTACAACACCACCTGTCATACCTGATTTTAAATCACCAATACTATAAATCGTACGGCGGTCTTCATAGGTTCTAGGGAAGTAAGTCAATAAGGATGTAACATTGGTAATTCCCAATTTATACAATTGTTTCTCGCGACCAGGACCAATTCCTTTTATAGTCGTCAATCGTTCATCCATAAAAACTCCTTTAAATATACGATAAACACATGAGATATATCCAATTTCTGTATATCCTTGTGTAAAAGTCCATTTATATCTTAGAATATGATATATAGAATATGATATATAGTATACCTTATATTGTAGTATATTTCATAAAAAGAGCAATATGTACGACAAAAACACTTGCTTTAAGCTATTCTTTATGATAATATACTTTTGTTATGTTATAGATTAAGCTTGGAGGTGGAAACTATGGCAAACCTTTGCGAAGTATGTGGTAAATCCACATCTAGCGGTATGAACGTGAGTCATTCTCACATTCGCACAAGAAAAACTTGGAAACCGAACATTCAAAGAGTACGGGCGGTTGTAGACGGTGCTACTAAAAAAGTAAACGTATGCACTCGCTGCCTTCGTTCTAATAAAGTTACACGCGCGTAAAATAAAAAGTACATGTACTCTTTGGGGTTCTAGAGCCCCAAAAAAGTAGTTAGTTCATTTTGAACTAACTACTTTTTTTGTTATTTATAATGTAATATTTGGAATATAATATTGCTTAAATAACTTAATAGCATATTGATCTGTTAAGCCTGCTACATAATCAACTACATCAAGTGTAGAGTAAAACGCTTTACCTGTTTCACAGCCTTCCATATCATCAGGGTGTTCCATGAAGTGAGTAAATAAATTTTTCACCACATGGGATGCCTTCTTGCGATCCGGAATTAAAGCTGGTGCCAAATATACATGTTTAAACATAAATTGACGGAATAGATTCATCGTCATTTCCACATCAGCAGACATAGATATAACTGGCTTATCCAAGGATTCGCGTACCATATCCTCAACCATTGCAGTAATCATACTAGATGGAGTCATACCAAAATGTTCACGCACTTCAAAAGGCAGCTCCTCTGCCGTCAACATACCTGCTCGCTGTGCATCATCAAAATCATGACATAAATACGCAATGCGGTCTACAATACGAATAATTTGACCCTCTAAAGTCACAGGAATTGTAGCCCCTGTATGACCTACGATGCCATCTCGAACAACGGTGGTTAAATTGAGACCTTGATGATCACCATGTCTTTCTAATACTTCAACCATGCGCAAACTTTGCTCATTATGATTAAAGTGCCCCACCATATCTCGCAATGCATATTCACCTACATGACCAAATGGTGTATGCCCCACATCATGGCCCATGGCAATAGCTTCCACAAGGTCTTCATTTAAACGTAATGCACGAGCCACAGTACGACCGATTTGACCTACCTCAAGGGTATGAGTCATGCGTGTCCGATAATGGTCACCTGGCGCAATATATACCTGTGTCTTATGCTTTAACCGTCTAAAACATTTACTATGAATGATGCGATCCCGATCGCGTTGAAACGCGGTTCTAAGTGGATCAGGCTTTTCTTCTATATCACGGATTGCATCGCGGCTTTTAGCTGCATAGGGAGAAAGAAGCAAAGCCTCCCTCTCCTCTATTTGTTCACGTATATTCATTTACCCTCCGACGCGCGATTTTTATCGATCAATTGCATAACAAGGGAAGCTGTTTCTTCAATGGATTTATTAGAAACATCTAACACTTGGCAGTGCAAACGACGCATAATAGCCTTTGCATAATCCAATTCAGATTGAATACGCTCAATAGATGCATAATTTGCTTCGTCTTCAAGACCGATAGCGCGTAAACGTTCACTACGAATATTATTTAATTTGTATGGATCTATAATAAGGCCCACGATTTTTTTTGCCGGAATTTTGAATAATTCCTCTGGCAATGGTACCTCTGGCACTAGTGGCAAATTTGCGGCTTTAATCTTTTTGTATGCCAAGAACATGGACAATGGGGTCTTACTAGTTCTAGATACACCAATAATAACTATATCGGCCTTTTCAAAACCAGATGGATTTTTACCATCATCATATTTCACGGCAAACTCAATAGCTTCAACCTTTTTAAAATACTCTTGGTCGAGCTTATGAACCATACCTGCCGTCATGCGCGGTTTAGTAGTTGCAATAGTACCAACTGCATCGAGAACAGGGCCCATGATATCCACAGCCGGAATATTATATTCAGCCACCTTCTCATGCAAATACTTACGTAAAGACGCAGACACAATGGTATGGCAAATAACATGATTCCCACGTTTTGCGTCGTCTATAACCTCATCAATTTGGCTTTCACTATCAATATAGGGAATGCGGACAATTTCAATTTGCTCCTTATCATATTGACTCGCCGTAGCTCTCGCTACAGCCTCAGCAGTTTCCCCCAGGGAATCCGATATTGCATAAATAATTTTTTCTGCCATTCTATCAACCTCAGTGTATGCTACATTCTAAAAATACTTTTGCTACCGTCGTTTTTGATACACGGCCCACAACCTTTAAGCGTTTCTTGTTACCTACATCCTCACGAACGACGACAGGTAAACAATCTACTTCATAATCTATCATTTTCTGTGCAGCCTCTACCAAAGTATCGGTAGGCTCCACCGCTATAACCTTGCTTACAGGGGTCATAATCATGGATATAGGCATGGTATGCGAATCTGTTTGTCCCATAGAGGCGCGTAATAAATCTTTCCGAGATACCACACCCATTAGGTATGAGCCATCACACACTAATATGGTACCTACATCCTCTGTAAATAATGTGACAATTGTATCATACAAACTCGTATCCCCATTGACCACGACTGCTTGAGATAATACATCACTTACCATAAATGACTTTAATCGCTCAGCCGTTTGTGTTTCCTTTGAAAGTCCTACATAGTAATAGCCTACGTTTGGACGTGCATCTAACACACCTAACATGGTCAATACAGATAAATCTGATCGCAACGCAGATCTTGTGACCTCTAAATGTTCAGCAATGGCACTACCTGTTACAGGACCTTCTTCGCGAACGATTTGAGCAATTTGTTCTTGTCGTTTCGACAGTTTCACACGGTAACCCCCTTTCATCTCTGTTTGTATTATATCCTAAGTTACCATTCAGAAAAAGAGGAGACCCACAGGCCTCCTCTTTCACCATAACTATATTATTACCAAATTAGTTCGTCAGATTCTTGACGACCACGACCAGTCATAGCATCGAGCATAATTCGTTGTTCGATTTGAGCCACCATTTTCTTAGTATTAACTACTGCATCTGGGTTAACAGAAATGGAGTCGATACCACTCTTCACAAGGAATTCGCAAAGTTCAGGATATACGCTTGGCGCTTGGCCACAGATAGATACAGTTTTACCATCTTTATGGGCCACCTCAATGAGGTGACGAATTGCTCTACGAACTGCTAAATTACGTTCATCATAAATATGTTGAACTGTTTCGTTATCGCGATCACAACCGAGTACAAGCATAGTCAAATCGTTAGAACCGATAGAATAACCATCTACATATTTATTAAATTGATCAGCTAAGATGATATTGGATGGAATCTCAGCCATGAGCCATACTTTAAAGTCTTTGCTACGTGCAAGACCTTCTTGAGCCATTAAGTTAGTTACTAATTCAGCTTCTTCCACAGTACGGCAGAATGGAATCATAACTTGTAGATTTTTGAAACCAAATTCGTTACGTACTTTTTTGATTGCTTCTAATTCTAATTTGAAAGCAGGTGTATACTTAGGATCATAGTAACGAGATGCGCCACGCCAGCCAAGTAATGCACTGGATTCATGTGGTTCATATTTATCGCCACCTTTAAGGTCACGGTATTCACTAGATTTGAAGTCGCTCAAACGAACTACTACTTGGCGAGGGGCTAATGCTTGGCATACTTTACGCATACCTTCCGCCAATGTATTTACAGCGAAGTCACTGCGCCCTGTTTCGATAAGGTGCAATGGATGTTCATGAATAAAGGTAGTCCAAATGAACTCTTCGCGCATGAGACCAATGCCATCACATGGTAGTACACCATATTTTTGAGCCAAATCAGGATCACCTAAGTTCATATAAATCTTAGTGCCTGTTACAGGTACATATTCAGCTGCTACCCCTGTAGAAACTTGAGCTTCAGGCTTTTTAACGATATCTTCTAATACGCCATCGTATACAATACCATTTGTAGCGTCTACAGTAATCATTTGACCATCTTTAATAGAGGTAGTTGCTTCATGACTACGGCTCTTAGTACCTACGATACAAGGAATGCCAAGCTCACGGCTAACGATAGACGCATGACAAGTCATACCACCAGCGTCAGTAACAATTGCTTTTGCCTTTTTCATGGCTGGCACCCAGTCAGGAGCTGTCATAGCTGTAACAAGAATTTCACCTTCTTTGAACTCATCGATATCCTCAGGATTGATGATAACGTGAGCTTTACCTGCTGCATTACCAGGGGATGCTGGCAAACCTTTTACAATAATATCGCGATTACCTGCATCTAATGTGCTAGCTTTTTCGGACGTTTTTGATTTTTCTTTGCGGGACCAAACTGTTTCTGGACGAGCTTGCAAGATCCAAATCTTGTCATTGCGTTCATCTACGCCCCATTCCATATCCATGTAGCAACCATAATGCTTTTCAATTGCTTTTGCATATTCTGCAAGTTCCAAAACTTGAGCATCTGTAATAACTTGCTTTTTTGCTTCGTCAGCTGGAACCACTTCTTCAACACAGTCACCATCGGCTTTACGAACAAGGCGGACATGTTTATCGTTAATCATACGGTCCGTAATTTCCATCTTTTCTTTATCCACACGGAAATTATCTGGTGTAACCGTACCTTGTACAACATATTCACCAAGACCCCAAGAGCCTTCAATAAGAATATTGTTATCATTGCCTGTTACAAGGTCAACAGTAAACATTACGCCAGCTGCTTTAGAGAATACCATCATTTGAACTGCAGCACTCAATGCTACTGTCATATGATCGAAGCCTTGTTTTACACGATAATATGTTGCACGATCTGTGAATGTAGATGCGTAGCATTCTTTTACTTTTTCGATAATTACGTCAGCACCGCGTACATTTAAATATGTATCTTGTTGGCCTGCGAAGCTTGCATCTGGCAAATCTTCTGCTGTTGCACTTGAACGAACAGCCACAAATGGATTTTCTTCGTTCACTTTTTTACCAAGTTCTTCATAAGCATGACGGATAGCATCTGCCAAGTCTTTTGGCATTTCTTCCTGACAAATCATGCGGCGAATCTTAGCACACACTTCGCGCAATAATGCAGAATTTTCTACATCATCTAAAGCATCAAGTTCAGCCCGGATTTTATCTTCCAAACCAGTAGCTTTCATAAACTCACGATAACCATGAGCAGTTGTTGCAAAGCCATAAGGTACAGGTACATTAGTGGAGGATGTCAATTCCCCTAAAGAAGAAGACTTGCCACCTACTAAATTAACATCTTCACGTTGTAATTCATCAAACCAAAGTACGTATGCTGTTTCGCGATTCATGTGAGAACCTCCTAGATTAATTAGTGCAACACATTAAACCTTTTACACATAAATAGTATACCTTAATTTGCAATCTGTCAATTTCTATGGGCATTATTATGTAAATGAACTTCCTTATATATATCTAAAAAATTCTTCAGCACTCGTCCAGTAAGTCCCCATATGGTGTATTGTTTATAGGGATAGAAATAGACGGAATAGTTTTGTCTAATTTTCCAGTCGATATTATATCCTTCTAATAGATGAAATGGAAAATCTTTTAACGGCTTAGTTCCAATGTCTAGGTGACCTACGGTCGGTTCCATATCTAATAGATATTGTAAGGGAACTGTAAATACCTCGCCTACTTCATCGGAATTTGGTTTTAAATCACTTGTATGTAGGCGCACGGCGACCGCATATAGTTTTACACCTATTGCGGATACTAAACAGTCTAGATTTCCTAGCAGTTCAATTTGATCTAAGTCTATACCAAGTTCCTCAGAGCATTCACGCATGGCTGCATGAGCACCACTTTTATCATTAGGTTCACAGTGCCCGCCAGGGAAACTGATTTCACCGGGTTGACGTCGCAATGTATTACTACGCACGGTAAACACCATATGATCTTCTCCATCGATTTCTAATAGAGGCACGGCTACTGCAGCTGTGATAACATCAATATCTGTAAGAACACTATGTTCTCGTTGTGATAAAAGGTTACTTAATTTCTTGTCCATAAATGGTCCTCTCACAAGTTATAATCTATTTTATACAATATTTGTAAAAATCTTTTATGTATCAAATCTGTATTTTATTTTTATATTGTCTTTGTATATTCATTATACATTAACTTGTAAGTCAATTTCTTGCGTCACAAACAACAGATTCAGTAGATAAATAATCTTATAGACAAAATAGACAGAAAAAACTGTGATGGGAAATCTAAACCTCATCACAGTTTTATATTAGTTAAATTTAATTTTTACAAATTTACGCTTACCAACTTGAACAATCATGCCATCTTCTAGCTTAAGGTTTTCTTCCGTATATTTTTCACCGTTTACTTTGAAAGCACCTGCTTTAATGGATCGACGTGCTTCACCATTGGACGCAGTTAAACCAGCATCTGTACAGAATTGTGGGACAAAGATTGGTTCTGTTGGTGCATCCATAGCGTACTCAGGAATATCTGTAGGCATGGCGCGTTGTTGGAACACCCGTTTAAATTCTTCTTCCGCTTCGAGAGCAGCTTCTTCACCATGGTACAAGCGAACAATGGTACGAGCCAATTGCATTTTAGCATCACGTGGATGTAACTCTCCGGATTCTAGACGTTTTGCCATGTCCTCTTGCTCTTCGATAGACATATCTGTAACGAGCATGAAATAACGCATCATCAATTCATCAGGAATGGACATCGCTTTACCATACATTTCTTTAGGTTCTTCATCAATACCGATATAATTGCCCAAAGATTTACTCATTTTTTGAATGCCGTCAAGTCCTTCAAGCAATGGCATTGTAATAACAACTTGTGGCTCTTGACCTTCTAACTCTTGTAAATGACGCCCCATCAACAGGTTGAAAGTTTGGTCTGTGCCACCAAATTCAACGTCTGCATGTAATGCAACAGAATCGTGACCTTGCATCAATGGGTACATGAACTCATGCACGCCAATAGGACGACCTTCTTTAAAGCGTTTGCTGAAATCATCGCGTTCCATCATACGTGCAACTGTATAGGAGCTAGCCAAACGAAGTACGTCAGCAAAGTTCATAGATTCTAACCATTCGCTATTGTCACGAACGATTGTTTTTTCTGGGTCTAATACCTTGAAGATTTGTGTCTTATAAGTTTCAGCATTTTTCAATACTTCTTCTTTTGTTAATGGTGGACGAGTAACACTTTTACCAGTAGGATCACCAATACGAGCAGTGAAGCCACCGATAACAATCACTACTTGATGACCAAATTCTTGGAATAAACGCAGCTTGCGAAGAGGAACAGTATGTCCCAAATGAATATCTGGAGCCGTTGGATCCAAACCTAGTTTTACAACTAGTGGTTTATTTTCCTTAATGGATTTCTCTATTTTTTTTACAAGATCTTGTTCGTTAATTAAATCCGCTACACCATGTTTAATTTGGCGCACTTGTTCTTGAGCACTAATCATGATAATCCTCCTAGAAATACTATTGTTTAAGTATACCATTATCTAAAAACTTTCACAATTATATATAGTATTGGATTTAAACCATTTATGATATAATATTTATAACTGCGTAATAGAATTTACGTTATATTTACTAAAAGAAAAAAGAGGTGACTCTATGAGTAGTAACTCAAATACGAGAACCAATCGCCGCTCAAATGGCAATGGTTCTACACCGAAGAAAACAAATCCTAAGCGTCTATTTTGGATTTGTACACTTCTCTTTATACTCATCGTAGCCGGTGGTGGCTGTGGTTTCATAAGTGCCACATTATCAAATCTACCGGATGTATCCAATGTACGCCCTTCTGCATCGTCTCAGATTTATGACGTGCATGGCAATCTCATTACTACGGTTCACTCCACAGAAAATAGATTACCAGTACCTCTAAAAGATGTACCAAAAGATTTACAGAATGCCTTTGTAGCTACAGAAGATTCTCGGTTCTATACGCATCATGGTATCGACCCTGTTGGTATCTTGCGTGCTGTATGGGTTAACATTGTTCATAGTGGCGTATCTGAAGGTGGTTCTACAATCACTCAACAGTTAGCGCGTAATGCATTCTTATCTCAAGACAGAACATTTAAACGTAAAATTTCTGAAGCATTGCTAGCACTTAAGATTGAACAACATTACACTAAGGATGAAATCCTTGAAATGTACATGAACCAAATTTACTTTGGCCAAGGTGCATACGGTGTACAATCTGCAGCTCATGTATACTTTGGTAAGGATGCTAGCCAATTAACGCTAGCTCAAGCAGCACTTATTGCAGGCTTACCACAAAGTCCTAACTACTACTCTCCATTCAATGATTTGGAAGCTAGTAAAAAACGTCAAGCTGTTGTATTAGGCCAAATGGTTAAATACGGTTACATTACACAAGAGCAAGCTGATGAAGCACGTCAAGCAGATTTAGGCTTAGTGGCAAAACAAGAACAAACGCATGAAAAATCTAATGCATCTTACTTCATTAACTATGTTATTGCACAAGTTTCTGAAAAATATGGCGACGATGCAATCTATAAAGATGGTTTAAAAATTTATACAACTCTTGATATGGATGCGCAAAATGCAGCTGTAGCAGCAATGCAAAACTTGCCTAACTACTACACTGATAGCAATGGTTTACATCAACCACAAGGTGCTATCGTAGCTATGAACCCTCATAATGGTTACATTATGGCTATGGTTGGTGGCCGTGGTGATGATGCATTTAACCGTGCTACACAAGCAGAACGTCAACCAGGTTCCAATATGAAGCCATTTGTATATTTAGCAGCTATTCAATCTGGTAAAACTCCTGGTTCTATCGTAGATGATAGCCCTGTTACATTTGGTAACTGGAGCCCTAAAAACTATGAAAATGACTTCGAAGGTAATATGACATATCGCTATGCATTACAACATTCTCGTAACGTAGCTGCCGTAAAAATTGCTGATGAAGTAGGCATGTCTAAGATTATTAAACTTGCCAAAGAAATGGGTATCACTACCCTTACAGATCAAGATAATAACTTGTCTACTGCACTTGGTGGTTTAACTTATGGTGTAACACCTCTTGAAATGGTTCAAGCTTATGGTGTACTCGCTAATGGTGGTATCAAGGTTCAACCTACGGCAATCGTTAAAATTGTAGACCGCAATGGTCAAGTTGTGGAAGAAAACTCTATTCAAGAAAAACGTGTTGTAGATGAAAAAGATGCAGCAATCATTACTAGCATGCTAGAATCTGTTATCAGTGGCGGTACTGGTGGTAATGCAGCAATCGGTCGCCCTGCAGCAGGTAAAACAGGTACAACAGATGATTCCAAGGATGCTTGGTTCGTTGGTTACACGCCTGATTTAGTAGCTGCCGTTTGGATTGGTGATGACTATGGCTCGGAAACATTACGAGGCATCACCGGTGGTGACACACCTGCTATTATGTGGGGCCAATTCATGGCTAATGCACTTGCCAACACCCCTGCATCTGACTTCTCCGTTCCTGCTAGCGCTCAATCAGCTGTTTCTGAAGGTTATTATAATCCTGTAAAAACACAGCCTAAAAAAGAAGCTGCTAAGGACGAAAAAGCAGATAAGAAAGACGATACAGGCAAAACAACAGATGAAAAAATAAAAAGTAATGACAAGCCTCAAAAAGAAGAGGTTACAGAACAGAAATCAAATTCATCGAAAAATAAAAAGTCTAAAAAGGAACGCTAATTCAACAGTAGTTTCTAAAAGGGCGGAACTCAGTGTTCCGCCCTTTCTTTATATACATATTTACTATCCAAATATTATCTATACAAAAAGGTAGCAAGCCCTAAGAGCTTACTACCTTTTTATTTCCATATACAATATTTTGAAAATTATATTTTATTTAAGAACTACATTTGTAGCCCCTGCACCACCTTCATCATAACCGGCTGTTTCAAAGTGCGCTACATGAGGCAAGGTACATAAATATTGGTGAACGCCTTCACGTAATGCACCTGTACCCTTACCATGAATAATACGCACTTGATTAACACCACCAAGCAAAGCTTGGTCAATAAATCTACCTACAGAAACGGTCGCTTCATCTACTGTTTGGCCAAGAATGTTGATTTCAGTACGAACCTCTTTTTGACGTTGTACGGCGGAGCCACCCATACGTTTTCTTGTTTTAGGCATGGCTTCTTTTTGTTCACGTGCTAGTTTATTGCCTTCTTCACGTGTAGTTGATTGTAATTCACTAACCTTAACGGTAGCTGTTAGTCCATTAATATCAACATTTACACGGTTACCATTGATAGATAACACAGTCCCCAACGAACGCAAGGACGTAACATAAACAGCTTGGCCAACCTTAATAGCATCTGCGGTTAACAACTTACGATCATCATCCACTGCAGCTTCTGGTACATGAACACTAGAAATCCCCTTACGTGCTGCATTAATAGCCGATTGAAGCCTATCCTTATTTGTTTCAGAGAATTGCGCTTTCAATTGCTTGATAATCGCTTCCCCTTCAACGCGTAAACTACGTTTCATGGATTCTGCATCGGCCTGAGCTTTGGCTAAGATTTGTTTACGTTTTTCATTAAACTGTTTCTTTTCCTTCTCTAATTGGCCACGCATACGACGTGTTTCATCAAGTTCTTTCTTTAACGCTCTTTCACGTTCAGAGGCTTTACGGAGTTGTTCGTTTAAGTCGGAAAGAACTTCTTCCATTTCATGACTACCAAATTGAGATTTATACTCTGTTGCGCGTTCTACAATGTCCTTTGGTAAGCCTAAACGTGCAGCAATGCTTAACGCATGGCTACTGCCGGCTACGCCGATATGGAGCCGATATGTAGGTTTTAAGGTGCGCTCATCAAACTCTACATGACCATTTTCAATACCTTCCGTATGGTACGCATAATTTTTAAGCTCATTATAATGGGTACTCACCATCATAAGGGCACCTTTTTTACGGAAGAACTCAAGAATAGATACAGCTAATGCGCTACCTTCTTCTGGATCAGTACCAGACCCAAGTTCATCCAGTAAAACCAAGTCGTTAGGACCACAATGTTTGATGATGGAAATAACTTGTGTCATATGAGCAGAGAACGTACTAAGGCTGGCCTCAATACTTTGCTCGTCTCCAATGTCGGCAAAGATATTATGGAATACTGGTAACATAGAACCGTGATCAGCAGGGATAAATAGGCCACATTGATTCATCAAGCTCAACAGGCCCAATGTTTTAAGGGAAACTGTTTTACCACCTGTGTTAGAACCAGTAATTAGTAAAATACGGTACGATGTACCTAATTGAATATTTGTAGGCACTACCATATTTGGTGGAATTAATGGGTGACGAGCTCTCATGAGATTAACGGTTCTGTCAGTACTTAAGATTGCCGGTACCCCCTTGTAAGAAATAGCAAGACTTGCCTTACCATATACAAATTCGATATGGGATACCTTTTCACAAGCATCCATCAAATCATTGCTATGTTGTTTTACAAGAGCCGATAACTCGCGGTAAATACGCAAGACCTCTTGCTCTTCACCAATCAAAGCCTCTTGTAATTCATTATTTAGATTCACCAAACGCATCGGTTCAATGTAAAGTGTTTGACCCGTTGCAGAACGGTCGTGAATAAGGCCATCAAAGTATTGACGATACTCTTGTTTTACAGGAATTACGTAACGATTATTACGCTGCGTAATGATGGTTTCTTGGAAATACTTTTGATTATCCTTGTCGTGCAAAATAGCTTGAATATCATTTTTAATCTTTTCACGAGTCTTGATAATCGTATTTCTAAGGCTCGCCAATTTAGGAGACGCTGTATCAAGCAATTCCCCCTTTTCATCAAAGACGCGTTTAAAACGGTTTTCAATGCGATCTGTATTCGGCATATCCTGTACCCATAGGGATAGCAATGGATAATCCATATATTTCGTTCTAAAGAACTTTGTCATGCGCTTATAAGCACCAATGGTCAAATAAATGTCCCACAAAGCTTCACGTGTAAGAACAAAGTCTTTGCGACTCTTCTTGCAAGATTCACGAATATCGCGTGTACCGCCTAACGGCTGTTCTACCTCTGTTTGCAAAGAACGCATGGCTTCTGCCGTCTCATCAAGGTTCTCTTGAATAGCTTTAGCATCCGTCATTGGCTCAATATTCATAGCCAATTCTTTAGCGATAATAGAACTACAATGCTGTTGTAATTGTTCTTTTATATGGTGAAAGTCTAATACATCTTCGTTAAACAATGTACTACCTCTTTTATAAAATACCTCTAAAATAGTGGCCCCTTGTAATAGGTGTATCATCTTTACCTATACTCTTAGGCGGAGCCTCTTTTGTTCCATTTTGAATGGATACATAATCTGCTACAATGTTACGCAATCGATGTGGATCCATATGACGCCCATCGATGCGCAAGATATGTAGACCTTTACGATGTAACTCGGGCACGTAAGCACGCATATCCATTTCATGGCTGTTCATAATGTGCATACGGCAATATGGATCAGTACGAAGTGGGAACACTTCCCCTTTGCGGTCCTTTAATGCGTAATCTTCTATTACGCACGGCATAGGACAATTTTCCTTTTTACCAGTACCAACAAAGCTAGCGATGGCACAATACTCAGAAATCATCATTTCTGTATAACCGTGTACCATTACCTCTAATGGCAAATGAGCAGATTTTTGTAAGTTTACTAGTTGTGCCAAGGTCAACTCTAAGGATGGAGCTATACTACTCATATTAAAATCTTGCCATACTTGTAGTGCAGAGCCATTGAATATGTTAAGACCTGTATCAGCTTCAATAGCACCTGAATACCCTAACTCACGAAGCCATAATAGAGCTTGTGGCATATGAATAGAAATACTATCTGGTTTAGACTCAACTATGGCCTTAAGCGTATTCATGTACGCGTCTACCTCATCATCTTTAACGACGCGAGGCGTAGCAAATACACAAAGCACATTATGCTCTTTACAAAGTTTGGCTACCTGCTCGTAGATGCTAATTTCATAAGGCTTACGTTGCAAACGGTCACCACCAAAGATAATCTTCTTAGCACCACCTTCGATTGCTGCTTTTACACCATCGAGTTCATCAACGCGAGCACTCACCATAGGCTCTGTGTATTGAACCTTACTTTTAGCTACTAACGATGACATATTTCGGGGTTCTACAGCACGTTCTGCCCAAGCTGCTTCATGGTCTGTAATCAACAAGTTTTCTAGCGCCTCTACAGCATCGCGACGCAGTGCATTTAAAACACTAGCGGGCCACATGTACGGTCCATCAGGAATAGACATAGAGCCTAGTGTAAATAATGTATTCCCTAATCTACCTACTTGATCTCTAACCTTCTCTAATGTAGTCGGTTTATTGTTAGCATAAACAGGTTCAAACTCATTAGATACTGTCACAGTACAACCATCGTTTAATATAAAGGTAAGATCTGTACAAGGCTGTTCTCGGTCTGTATTAATAGATAGATAACCATGTACCTCTAATTTAGCACTAAAATCTTGTAGTCCGCGTTGCTTTTGAGCTTTAGGACCTGATGCAAGGAATACTTGACCCGCAGCAAAGCCTTCATCAGGTTTACCTACAATATGCTTTTCATCCACTAGAGACCAGTTCTGATCGATTTGATAGTACGTAATACTACCAGAACTTTGCATGACCTTTAAGAGTGATCCTTTTTCAATCGGTTCTGTTAAGAATAAATGAACTTGACCCTTTTTGACCTCTGCTTTGCCTATCAATTTCCCTTGATTATTTGGGGCCACCACGGTCATCATTGATTTTCCTACATGGTCTGTTAAATAATCCGTAGAGAATCCACGATTAAATCCGGATGCTAATGCATCAGCATCAGTAGAATCTATATGAGCCGTATCTAAAATATGACGATAGGTCCCAATAACTTGACGCACGTAGGAAACCTTTTTCATACGCCCTTCTACCTTAAAGGACGTAACACCGGCCGCCACAAGTTCATTCATATATTCACTATAGTTAAGATCCTTTGGACTTAATAGATAGGCTTCGTGTTTTGGCAACAAGCTAGTACCTGAAGAATCCAATAGCTCATAAGGCAACCGACAAGGCTGTGCACAAGCACCACGGTTACCACTGCGACCACCGATGAAAGAACTCATTAAGCATTGACCAGAATAACATATGCACAACGCACCGTGTACAAAGACTTCGATTTCAGCTGTACAGTTCTTGCAAATATGTTCAATTTCAGCGAGGCTCAATTCACGAGCTAAAACGACACGTGTAAAACCGAGACTTTCATAAAAACGAACCGCATCGAGCGTAGCTGCAGTCATTTGTGTACTGCCATGTAAGTGTAATTTAGGAGCCACTCGCTGCGCCAATTTAGCCACTGCTAAATCTTGAACGATGATAGCATCCACGCCGATGCGCTCTAAGTCCTTTAAATATGCCTCAAGAGCAGATAATTCGGAGTCACCTATGAGGATATTTACCGTTACATATACAGACACATCTAGAATATGGGCCAAGCGAATAGCCTCGGTTAATTCCTCAATTCCAAAGTTTGCTGCATGAGCTCGGGCATTAAAACCTTTGCCACCAAGATAAATGGCATCTGCTCCAGATTCTAAAGCGGCTATAAAGTTTTCCATCGTACCGGCAGGAGCCAATAATTCCATGGACAGTCCTTTCTACCTAACTAAAGGCATAACTATAGTACTAAAAGGGTTTACCATACGGTAAACCCTTTCAATATACTGCTTAAAATTAACGTAATCTGCAGTTAATTTCTGCTAATGCATCAATAATAGCTTGAATATTACCGTCAATATCCTCATCATTCAACGTACCTTCCATAGAGCGGAATTGTAAGTTGTATGCGAGACTGCGGTAACCTGCTTCGATATGTTCACCTTCATAAACATCAAAGATAGATGCACTTTCTAAATATTCTCCACCATGTTCTTTAATGATGGATAAAATTTCACCACTAGATACGGACACAGGTGCAACAATGGCAAGGTCACGGCTAGTGCCTGGGAATTTACTGAAAGATGTATAGCGGAATGCTGGAATCGACAAGGATAATACTGCTTCCAAATCGATTTCAAACATATATACTTTGCCAGGCAAGTCAAAGTTTTTGCTCACTTGTGGATGTAATTCACCGTATTGAGCAATCATTTTACCATCAACTACGTATTGAGCACTTACACCTGGGTGGAAGTAAGGTTCAGTGCCACGATTAATATCGTAACCTGTAACGCCAAGTTCCGCCAACAACGCATCTACAATGCCTTTTACATCATAGAAATCCGTAGTGCGTTCTGCTTGATTCCAACCAGCTTGATTTGCCTTACCCATCAAGATACCACAAGCCATAGGGCGCTCATGAGGTACTTCTGTTAAAGGCAATGCCTTTGGCTCATATACATTAGCTGTTTCAAATAACCAAAGATCCTTATTTTGTTGCGCAATATTGCGTTTTGCTGCCTCGATAACAGCTGGCACCAATGTAGTACGCATGTAAGGGAATTCTTCGGAAATTGGGTTCAAGATTGGAATCGCAGTATAACGGCTATCCCCTTCAGGAAGCATCATATTGGTAAGACCATCTTTGTGCATGAAGCTAAATGTAATGATTTGAGTCATACCCAATTTAGCCAACACATGTGTTACCTGTTTAGTAAGAGCTTTTTTGGGAGTCATCCCACCAGAGGATAATACGGCTACAGGAATTGTAGGAGCGATATTATCGTAGTTATAAATACGAGCTACCTCTTCAGCGATATCAGGCATCACTGTTACGTCACCGCGCCATGTTGGAACGAGGGCAGATAATGTATACCCTTCTTCTGTTACAATGAATTCAAGGGCTGTCAAAATACGAACCATTTCGTCTTTTTCAATATTTGTACCCAAGTAATCATTGATTTGTTCCGCTGTGAAAGTAACGGAATGTTGCTCTACAGGATTTTCATATACATCAATAACACCTACATCAACTTTACAAGTAGGGCAGATTTGTTGTAATAATTGAGCTGCTCTGTCGATAGCATAAGCAGTATATTTATGGTTTACGCCACGTTCAAAACGACCAGACGCTTCAGAACGCATGCCAAGAGCTTTTGCAGTACGGCGAATGGATGGGCCATTAAACACAGCAGCTTCAAGCATTACTGTAGTAGTTTCATTCGTTACTTCGCTATCAAAGCCACCCATGATACCAGCTACGCCTACAGGACGTTCTGCATCGGCAATAATAAGCATAGAGTCATTCAATTCCCGTTCAGAACCATCAAGTGTTACAAGTACTTCGCCATTTTTAGCACGTCTTGCCACTAATTGATGACCTTTTACATGGTCATAGTCATATGCATGCATAGGTTGACCAAGTTCTAACATAACATAGTTTGTTACGTCTACTACATTATTAATAGGACGAATACCGCTATTACGCAAACGATTTTGCATCCACAATGGAGATGGCTCTACCTTAACATCAGTCACTATGCGAGCAGTGAAACGAGTACAAAGATCATCAGCTTCGATAGATACAGATGCTTTACCTTCGATGGACTCACCATTTTCGTTGACCATAATAACAGGGAATAAAGCTTTTTGATTTGTCATTATACCGAATTCACGAGATAAGCCAACCATGGAGAAGCAATCTGCACGGTTAGCAGTGAGTTCAAACTCATATACAATATCGTTCATGCCCAATACGTCTTTTACATCAAGACCAATTGGTGTATTTTCAGGGAAAATATAAATACCTTGCGCTTCCTCTGGTAAGACTAAGTCACTAGAGATACCGAATTCTGCAACAGAGCAGAACATACCTTCAGATACAACACCGCGCAATTTACCTTTTTTAATTTCTGTGCCATCAGCTAAGCGAGATTTATGATACGCTACAGGCACAATTTGACCTACTGCCACATTAGTAGCAGCCGTTACGATTTGCTTAGTAACAGGCTCCCCTTCTTCAGTAAGACATTCTACTTGGCATACTTGTAATTTATCTGCATCTGGATGTTTCGTGATTTCTATGATTTTGCCAGTATAAATTTTCTTAATGTCATTATCCATAGGAATGACATCTTCTACAGGAATACCAGCTTGTGTTAATTCATCGGCCAATTCTTGAGCAGGACGATTCATATCCACAGGCACGTATTCATTCATCCACTGTAAGCTTGCTTTCATGAGTTCCTCCTAAAATTGTTCCAAGAATCGTACATCATCTTCAAAGAATAGACGTAAATCATTAATGCCGTATAACAGCATAGCAATACGTTCTACGCCCATACCAAAGGCAAAACCTTTAACCTTTTCAGGATCATACCCATTAATGCGCAATACGTCAGGATGAACCATACCGCAGCCCAAAATTTCAAGCCAACCAGTATGAGAACATACTCGGCAACCTTCACCGCCACACATTACACAGGAAATATCTACCTCTGCAGATGGCTCTGTGAACGGGAAGAAACTCGTGCGGAAACGCACCTTTGTTTCATCACCATACATGTGCCGCAAGAAGGACTCTAATGTACCTTTCAAGTCAGCAAATGTAATGTGCTCGTCGATGATGAGACCTTCCACTTGATGGAATACTGGGGAATGTGTCGCATCATAGTCCCAACGATAAACCTTACCAGGCGCAATCATACGAATTGGGCTGTTAGGTTCATGACGTTGCATTGTACGAGCTTGTACCGGAGATGTATGTGTACGTAACAAGAAGTTTTCTGTAATATAGAAGGAATCTTGCATATCGCGTGCTGGATGATCTTTAGGCAAGTTTAAGCACTCAAAGTTATAGTAATCTTGCTCTATCTCTGGGCCTTCTTCAACGGTATAACCCATTTTCATAAAAAAGTCTTCAATCATTTCATTAACTGTAGTCAATGGATGGATATGACCTGTTTTTGGAGCTCTACCAGGTAGAGTAATATCTATTTTTTCCTCTTCCAAGCGAGCATTCATAGCCGCCGCTTCCATAGAGGACTTAATTTTATCTAATTCAGCTTCTAATGTTTCACGCACAGCATTTACAAGAGCCCCCATCTTAGGGCGTTCTTCTGGTAATAATTTACCTAAACCTTTTAACAGTGCAGTTACTTCACCTTTTTTACCTAAATATTTTACGCGTACGTCTTGCAACGCTTGTTGATCAGTGGCAGCTCTGATAGCTGTTAGCGCTACCTCTTTAATGCGTTGTAATTCTTGTTCCATTCAAGCATCCTCCTATAGTTAAAAGTCTAAACTATATTATACCAAATCAGGGTTATCTTCTTCAATAAAACGCCATGGCAAATCAGGTAATGGCTTCTCTTCTAGTACAAAAAATGTACCACGAGCTAAATGTACAAGTTCACCTAATTCATTATAGATACGAGCCGTAGCCACCATGGTTGTTTTACCATTGTGCTCTACATTGGCTACACCACGTAATACAGTACCGCCCTTAACAGCTTTCACATAGTTACCATTAAGATCAATGGTGCTAACAGATTTTCCCAAAGTAAAACAAGCGGTCCCCATCACACTATCTGCTAAACCAATACAAACAGCACCATGCAAATCCCCTCTAAAATTGCAATACCCGGTTTCATTTGTTTGCAATGTCATTTCCGCATGACCTGGTTCTACTGCTGTAATCTCAGAATCTTTTACCCAAGAAAATGGGTTTTGATCTCGTAATTCGTTGAAATATTCTATCAATGTCGTAGCCATTTGTTTCTCCAATTCTATATCAAATTCACCAGTAATCATAAGAGATTATAAAAATGGTGCGCTACATCATACATATTGTATCATGCAACGCACCATATGCGAATAACTCTATCTAATTATATAGTATGTTCTTAAAAAACACATTTATAAATTCAAAACTATTCATAATGCAATGCATCAATTGGATTGAGTTTAGCCGCTTTACGGGCTGGGTATATACCAAAAATCAAACCAATAGCCATGGAAAAGGCAAAGGACATTATGATTGTTGGAACAGATACAACTGTACTCATTCCCGATACCATTCCGATTACTTTTGAGGCTCCTATACCGAAAGCAATACCAATAAAGCCCCCCATTAAACTGATTACAACGGCTTCTATTAAGAATTGCGTAACAATTACGCTATACGTAGCCCCCAAAGCTTTACGCACACCAATTTCTCGAGTCCGTTCCGTTACAGATACAAGCATGATGTTCATAATACCAATGCCACCTACAACTAGAGAAATCGCAGCAACAGCCCCCAGGAATAACGTAAATGTTCCGGTCGTCTGAGCCACTGTTTCCATAATAGATTTCATATTTTGAATATTGAAATCATCCAAATTTGTATCTTTAATATTATGACGAACACGCAACAAGTTCTCTATATCTGCCTGCAAACGATCGATGCCCTCATCATCCTTAGCCACAACATACACCCTGCGAAGATAGTCAATGCCCTCTACGCGCTCCATTGATGTTGTATATGGAATTAACACCGTATCGTCTTGGTCATTACCCATGGTTCCGTTCCCTTTACTTTTGAGAACACCAATGACACGGAATGGAATATTTTTAACACGGATTTCCTTGCCTACAGGATCTTCATCAGTAAACAAATTTTTTACTACCGTTTGTCCCACAACCGCTACACGTTCTCGGTTCTGAACATTTTTATCGGAGAAAAATCGACCAGATGTCATAGTCCAATTATTTACGTCCTGAAAGTTAGAATTAACCCCCGCAACAGATGTAGTCCAGTTTTTATTTTGATAAATCACCACATAAGAGCCATTTGTCATAGGACTGGCGGCTTTTACACCTTCTAACTTAGCAATAGCTTCATAGTCAGATATTTTCAACGATTTCATGGACCCCTGCGAAGATCTAGCACCTGGCGTCCGCGGCGCCCCTGGCAGAACTACCAACAAGTTAGAGCCTAAGCTAGAAATAGAATTCTCAATATCTTGCTTCACCCCATTACCGATAGATACCAAGGCAATAACAGCTGCTACACCGATAATGATACCTAACATGGTCAAGAGGGAGCGCATTTTATTAGCAATCAAGGAAGCCCATGCCATTAGAAAACTTTCTTTATACATTAGGCACCTCCTTTATAGGAGTCATATTAGAATTGATCGAATCCTCTACGATTATCCCATCTTTCAAGACTACATTACGACTCGCGTACGTAGCAATATCCGGTTCATGTGTAACTAGAAGAATCGTACGGCCTTCATTATGAAGGCCTCGAAAGATGTTCATAACATCGATGGTTGACTTAGAGTCAAGATTCCCTGTCGGTTCATCAGCCATGATAATAGCAGGATTATTTGCCAATGCACGAGCAATCGCCACACGTTGACGTTGCCCACCAGACAACTCGGATGGCAAATGGTCCATACGCTCGCCCAAGCCGACAGACTGTAATAATTGAGTGGCCCGTTCAATGCGCATCTTTTTATTTACACCGGCATAAATCATAGGAAGCGCTACATTTTCTAGGGCTGTCAATTTTGTCAACAAATTAAAGCTTTGAAATACAAAACCGATCTGTTTATTACGCACATACGCAAGCTCATCATCAGATAAGGTAGCAACCTCGTCTCCATTGAGTCGATAAGAACCAGTTGTAGGTCGGTCCAAACATCCAAGAATATTCATAAAGGTTGATTTACCTGAGCCAGATGGTCCCATAATGGATACAAATTCACCCTTATTGACAACTAAATCAATGCCATGTAGAACAGGTACTGATAATTTGCCATTCACATAGGTTTTTGTAATTCCTTGTATGTCAATTACTGTTTGGTTCATAAGCACCTACCCTTAGAATGGTCCAGCTACATTATTTTTTGGTGCATTCACATCACCGCTTACGATAATTTCATCACCTTCAGATAAACCTTTTAAGATTTGAACATTAGTATCCCCAGTTACACCTGTAGAGACAGCGGTTCGTACTGGTTGACCATCTTTTATAACATATACATACTCACCTTGTTTGTCCGTACGTACAGCAGTAAGAGGAACTACCAATGTATTTTTAATATCTTCACCAAAGATTGTGGCACGAGCCGTCATAGTTGGTAAGAAATTACCTGCAATATTTTCAGGAATTTGAACCTTAACAGTATAGTACACAACGCTACTACTTGTTGTGCCCATATTACCTTTTGTACCTTTTGCAATTTCAGAAACGTAACCGGTGAAAGTTTCACCTGGCTTAGAATCTACAGTAAACTCTACCTTAGCACCTTGTTTGATATTGCCAATATCGGTTTCGTCTACAGTAAGATAAATCTCTAAATTTTTTAAATCTGCAATGGTAGCAATGATCATTTGTGTGGAAATACCAGTACTAATAGTTTGACCGGCTTTTAGCGGTGTACCAACAACAGTCCCAGACATTGGAGCTGTAATAGTAGCATCACTTAAATCTGCGGCAGCACGTTCATAAGTAGATTTAGCACGTTCATAAGATGTTACAGAATCATCATATGTTTGTTGTGCAATAGCATCTTGAGCCGCCAAGGATTTATAACGATTCATATCAAGTTCTGCTTTGGCTAACGCTGCACGAGCATCATCAACAGATGCTTGTAATTGACGTGTATCAATATAAGCGATAACTTGACCGGCCGTAACTTGATCATTCTCTTTAACTAAAACTTTTTCAAGTTTACCAGCAACATTTGTAGAAACATCTACATAATTTACAGGGTTAATAGTACCTGTGGCACTGATACTAGTTTTTACATCACCCTTTTCAACCTTGCCAGTAGTATATAACGTTTGTGCTTGATTTGCATTTAGACTATCCATGTAGTAATATGTGCCGCCACCAAGAACACAAAGAACAACAGCACCTGTTACTATACGTTTACGATGCTTTTGTAAGAACTCTTTCATTATGATCTCCTTTTTTTAAGATGAAGATATATTAAAAAGACATTTATTCTATATCAACACATATAGTATTTTTAAATTATACAGCACCAATTGCTTTTATGCAATATAATTTCATTAATGAATAAATTATGATATATAAAAAATGGCCCTTACGGGCCATTAACTACTCAATATTGACAATAATCTATAATCCTTCTCATCGATTGGAAATTCAAGACGTTCTGCCTCTTCATAAGATAGTGCACGGATATGACCATCTATATAACCTACTAATCGGTTAGCGACACCACTCATCAATAAATTAATACAGACTTCACTCATGCGAGCCGCTAAAATAGCATCAAATGCCGATGGACCACCGCCACGTTGTAAGTAGCCTAACACAGTTAGGCTAGGATCAAATTCTGTATGCTCCTTGATAAAAGCTTTCACCTCACCGCTGTTATAGGCACCTTCTGCAACGAGGATAACACTATATTCTTTACCCCGAATTTGTGTTTCCTTTAAATGACGACAAACCGCATGTAAAGGCATGGGATTTTCAGGAACCAAAACTATTTCTGCCCCACAAGCTAGGCCTGCCTTTAATGCAATATGTCCAGCTTTGCGCCCCATAACCTCCACAATAGCTACACGTTCATGGGAGTTTGATGTATCACGAATACGCCCAACCGCATCAACTACCGTATTAAGAGCCGTATCATAGCCTATCGTATATTGTGTACCACCCATGTCATTATCTATCGTACATGGAATGGTCATAGTAGACATACCAAGTTTAGATAAACTTGTAGCACCACGCATGGAGCCATCACCACCGATAACAACCAAATGGTCAATGTCATAAGTTTTCAAAATTTCATAAGCTTTGCGTTGAATTTCTTCATTCTGAAATTCTGGAAAGCGTGCCGTTTTCAGCATCGTACCACCTTGTGTTATGATGCCACCAACGTCTCGATTCGATAAGGGAAATATCTTTTCCTCAATGATACCTAAATAGCCACGTTCAATACCAAATATTTCAAAACCTTCATGTATAGCTTTTCTAGTTAGCGCTCTTATGGCGGCGTTCATTCCAGGTGCGTCTCCGCCGCTTGTTAGTATTGCGATTCTTCTCATATCCATTACCCCCTTGTGGTGTACGTTGTTTGGATATACTATGTGCCTTACCTTTTTTATTCGTTTGATTAGAAGTCTTTTGTTTATACCGTTTATCATAACGAATTTTATTAGACATTGCTCTTTTTGATACTGCTTCAGAAATCTCTTTTTTCCTACTTTGTTGATTATTAAATTGTATATCTTCAGATGCTTCTTTAGCATCTACATCGTTTATATCATTGGGTTGACGTCTTGCTTTAAATTGCACATCTGAGGCATCTAATTCATCCTCAATACGCTGTATAAAATCATAGGTCCGGCCATTTGTTGTATCTAGTACAAAATCGCACTGCTTATACACGGGCTTCCACGATTGTATCATAGCATGTACAAAGGCATTCACATTACTATAGTCCATGGTAGGCCGTTTCCCAACACGGCGATTCACGCGACTGACAATACGGAATTGTGCAGCTCGGATACCAATAATATAGGAATATTTTTTTAATACCTTTAAGGTGCGATGTTCAATAGGAAAATTCCCACCCACAGAAATCACTGCTTCATGGTATAAGCAAACCTTTTTTAGTACATCCATTTCGGCGCGGCGGAATGCTTTTTCTCCTATCTTTTTAAAAATCTCAGCAATGGGCAACCCAAAACGACTTTCTAATACGCGATCGGTATCTACAAATTGCCAACCCTTGCGTTCTGCAAGGTTCCGTCCAAAGTGACTTTTGCCACTTCCCATAGAACCGATGAGCATAATATTCCGTTTTATTATCATCTATTATGTGCCCCTTATCATTACATATCCTTCATTGTACTATAAAATGGTCCAAAAACAAAGACAGACTATAGACATAAAATCTATAATCTGTCTCTATACAGTACACCCGATTTTCATTAAGGTTTTATAATCGATTTAATTGCACAATGCACATAAACTACATTACCTTTACGTTCTATATCTTCTATTTCTATACGGCGTGAAGGATCCTTTTCTTCAACAGTATTTATCCAGTTAATCATACGCTCTGTACTACCTAATACTGTTAATTCTAGTATACCTTCATGCTCATCAGTACTGACAATCATTAATGGTTCTCCTTGCAAGGAATCAAAAATATTTGTATTAGAACTTGTATTAGATGTCTTGTTCCGTGTAAAAGATTCTAATAGTTTTGCTTCATTAGACACTATATAATCTGACTCAGCATTCATTTGTATATTATAATTATCTTGTTGATTTTTTAAGCTATTATTTTTGTCTTCAAAATAAATATGCCCATACATAGAAAGGCTAATGAGCATCCCCCACAACACTAGGCCCGTTAATATTCTCTCGACCTGATATGTTGTGCTCTCTTTTAGATCCGTCCATATGGAATGTATAAACACCTTTATCTGCTTTAACTGTTCCATGACACTCCATCCCTAGTAATTTTTGTTGGAGAATAGCAATAAATTTACGACACATTTCGTCACTCGTACCTATACCATCTATACTGATACGCCCATCCTTAATGCTAAGATGCTGTAGACTAATATGTTCTGACATAGCGGCATCAAGAATATATAGGACCATTGTATTGGGTAATATATCTGTTTGATTCTTAAGGATTTTATTCTTTATTATTTTATTTCTTATTTCCATTAATTCACCATATTGTTGATGTATTTCTTGATACTGAGCATTTGCTTGCAATCGCACAAAGTCTATCTTTCGATTTTCATAGCTACGATAGCTTGACCAACAACTATATATAGTAACAAGCCCTACTATAATGTATATAAGACTTATCCCATAAAGAAGGTATCGATAGGTATGCCATAAACTATGCCATCGTAACGAGCGAGGCATTAAATTAATACATCTGTCCTTACCAGCCCAATCCAATCCATTTAAGCCCCCTTGCCGCCATACCAATAGCCATGTCCCAATCTAATTGCCCTTGCTTGCAACGATTACGGCCACGACCTAAGAATAATAATGGAATATATTCAGTTTCTCCATACATGGAAATTATACCTTCCATATCTGTCCGTTCTTCATTTGTTATAGATTCTAACCCATACATCCGAATTCCCTGTATCTCATCTATACCAAAGTCTTGTAATCTCACTTCTAACTTATCCATAGCTTCAGCTACATCGCTACCAGTAATAGGTACAATACACTCTTGAATGCATATATCATTCCACCAAAGCCATAAATGCATGGCGCCTTCTTCCACAACACCTGTTACAGTACCGCTGCGCCGCATCAAGCAATAACAAATAGGAATAGGCCAAAAATCAATAACATCAAGGGGTGCATAAGTATCTCGTATACCTTGCTTCAAAAGCTCTAGTGAATGCCGATCTACAGCCACCATAAACATATGATAATTGTGTCGTGGATATTCCCGGCGACAAGCATCCATTTGGAAACTATCCCCCTCAAAACTAAAGTAGTCCTCTATATTCCACTTTATAAACTCCTTCATATCAAAATCATGAGGATCATAAGGTGCTACATGCATTTGTGTATCAATATTAGCAACAATACTATAAGCCCCTTCATCTAAATCATACGTTTCTATAAATTTTGTAACGTCTTCATCAATAGGTCCTGTACGCTTCATTTCTAACGCATCAGTAATGACCATTGTTTTATTTTCTATATGAGCGGTAACACATACAATATGTTCGTCAGTTATACATACTCCAGAATGTATTCTCTTTTTTCGTTTCATAGAATCACCTCAATAAGGTTTTACCTTTATAACATGCATATGTTTTTCTTTATCTACGGTCACATACATATGTACACGACTCACGATTTCACTATTTTTCAATTTTCCATAACTCATAATATGTCGCGGATTATCTGTTGATTGGTCTGCTTCAATAGTAATCTCTACATTTTCATCATCTATCACAACTAATTTATTTTGAAAGTCCCATACATTTCCTAATTTACAATAGCCCACAAACCAATGAACACCTTTCTGTGCCGCGTAATGAGCCTCTTCCAAATGCAATTCGTCTACCACATTACTTTCACATATTTGTCCTATACGCAGCCCCATAAAAGCTAATAATAATAAAAAGGACATTGTAAGTATCGCTATATATGTAATAAAGCCCGCGTTATGGGCTCCTACGTTCATAATCTGTCTCCTCTTTACTTGTATACCAATCATAAATAGCACTCTGTCCAACAGAGACCTCATATATGGATAATCCTCCATAACCACTTGTGTATTTTCTATCATTAACAAAACGATTATTAATATACCAACGTAAATACACGGTCCCATTAGTATCTACACTAAAAGGGTATTCTTGGGTATAGCCCACATTTCTTTTATCTGTAGTTCCTACAATTCGACTACCACTGACAGGTTGCAAGCTACCATCCGTTAATTTTCTGTATAATGCATGACGTTGTACAGTTAAGGTTGTGCGCTTTGTATCGTGAATATATAAACTTGTATTACGATCTTCTACAGTAACCTTCACAGGATTCCATATCATATGAGCCACAACCATACGCCGTGTATATCGACCATCCTCCATCATAGCTACACTATCAAGTAATTTAGCATCCCACATAACTGCATAGAATACGATACCTAACAATAAGGTAAGGACTATGATAGAAATCATCATACTAATAAGTGTAGAATACAAAATAAAACCCATATCATTTCTATTTTTATTTCTATCTGTTATGGGATTCTGCTTGTATTCTTTATTCTTTCCAATTACCTTTTCTATATCCTCGCCGTTCAATGTATCCCCTCCAAATCAACTGATAGAGAGTAGACAACAGATTGATTATCGATGGCATCTACTGTTAATCGTTGTAAAGATACACCTTCTATCACTACAGGCTTTATATGTGTTTTATAAGTAATTTTTTCACTAGGACTCATAGTGAATTGAGAGTTATATACACCTGCTTCTATTGTTCCAGTTTTATAGTAAGAAGCTTTAGCCTTTTCTAAATACGTTATGGTATCTTGCAATATATGATCCCAATAATACGCCTTATATACCGTAAGAGTAGCCATCCAAAATATAGATAATACAATAGGTAAAATGAGCATGATTATAGCAGCTGATATTAAGGCATCACCATACATAAATCCTTCAGTGCACTTCTTCCCACCTAATACGCCCCGTTTGTACAGATATCCATATGCGATTTTTCTCACCACTTTCACGATCTTTCAAAATAATTTCTGTCCCATCATAAGGTAAGCCTAAAGCTGAAAAAGAAATAATAGTCATAGACCGCGTGCTCTCAATATTTGACGGCAATGATATGTTTACCGTATGATGATTGGCATCTTCCTCTAAGGTGTAACTGTCCTTATTTAATATAAAAAGCATTCTCCCTTTACCATTAGATTTATGCCCTAGCATAGACCAAAGTTGAACTTTCTTTAGCATATACACCACCTCTTGCGTAGTACCATTTAAGGTATAACGACTAGGTGTTATTACAATAGGTAAAGCAATAGAGATGAGCAGTAAAATTAAACCAAGCGTAATAATCCATTCCGCCAGCAAATATCCACTTTGACGATTTATAAGTTGTACCTTAACCATTGGTAAAGCACCTCCATATAGGAACCCCCATGTAAGGCACACCATCCACCAAAGCATAAAAAGGGACCAAATGGGATATATCGATTACGATAACCTGTTAGTAAGAGATAGAGAGAACCAACACAAAATGCTACGTAAAAGAAACATATAATTTCCCATGGCGAGAGCCACATTGCAATAGCAGAAAACCATTTAATATCTCCTATGCCAAAACCTTTATGGCTGATCAAACGAAGTCCATATGTAATAGCCCCTACACTCATAACACTTAACACGGTTACTAACATAGATTTATCATTTATATAGCTATACATAATCCCTCCTATTACAAGAGCTAGCGCTCCTTCATCGGGCAATATATAGTAATGCATATCGATGGTAGCACCTGCTATGATGATGAGTGAAAACACAGCATACAAAGCAATGTGAGTATAAGATATTGCTTTTGATGAAACTATAATAGGCAGAACTATAGATGCTATATATACAAAAAGGCCTATTACATAATTGGTCCCTTTCATACCTTGTCCTTTCATATAACTAACGTATGTAATTCATAACCTATACAAGTTAATTAAGGCTCATTAGGTGCTTTAACAACAACAGATTTTGAGGTCCCACCACTGACTGCTTCATAAGTAATAGTGTATTCTTTCCCTTTTGCAGTCTTAACATGTTCAGTAAGATAACCTTCCTTATATAAATTTTCTACTGTTGGAGGTGTATCGACATTTTTATCAATCATATACAACTGAGTGGCATTTTTTATAATTTGAATATCTGCTGTTTCCTTAGCGTTTCGAGCTTTATCCGCAGCAGATAAGAATTGTGGCATCGCAATAGCTGCTAGTATAGCGATAACCGCCACTACAACCATTAATTCAACGAGAGTAAATCCGCCTTTTCTCGATTTCTTAAACCCTTCTCGAACACGAGAAATATGTAATCGATCTACGATCCATTGACCGCACATTTCTAATCGATGATTCGCTTCATGAATCATATGCATAACAGAATTCATAATATCCTCCTTTTTAATAGTTAAGTAATAACATTGTCTATTGCCCTCCTAAGTTGGCAATGGACGTAAATAAGGGATACATAACAGATACAACTAATACGGCTACACCAATTCCCATTACGGTTAGTAGAATCGGTTCCAACAATCGTTCTAAACGAGCAATATATTTTGAAAGTATAGATTCATAGTAGTATCCACAGTGGTTTAACATTTTTACTAATTCGCCACTCTCTTCTCCAATGGAGATCATTTGCCATATAAAAGAATTTCCTATTTGACCACTACGCAAACTTTCTTCAAATGAGTGTCCTGATAATAACTTTGCTTCCACCTGTTCACTACATTCAGCACCATATATATTCCCCCACAAAGGGCGAGTAATATTCATGGTGTGAATAATAGAGATACCAGAATCTAGTAAGAGAGCCCAAACTTTTAACATGCTCGTATAGTACACACAAGTACTCCATTGGTATCGGTGAGCCAATAGCCAAAGCCAACGATGTACTTTACACTTTATACTATGTTGTTTATAAGCAAATGCTAAGGAACCTATTACAACACAATGTATAGCTATTACCATTAGAGGATGCGATTTTAACCCTTGTCCTAATACAAAAAGAGCTCGCGTCATCAAAGGTAATGTAATATGCATAGTGGTAAATACATTTTCAAATGAAGGAATAATAAACAAAATGGTGACTAGAAAAAATATATTCATCATTAAAAGAAGAAATAAAGGGTAAGAAATAGCACTTATAACCTTTTGTTTCAGCTGCCTTTCCCAATCATAGTGACGGGATATATATTGTAAACTTTCACCCAAGGTGCCCGCTGCTTCACCACTTTCTAGTAAAGCCAAAGCAATAGGAGAACATCCTTCACTTCGTAAAGCTTGTGATAAAGTCTGACCACGCTCTATAGATTCATATAAAGCTGTATAGAGTAGTCCTCGTTTCCCCTGACAGAGTAACTGTAAGGCACGCCGTAATGGAACACCAGATTCAATGAGTAGACCTAATTGATAAGTCACATCTACCACCATAGTATGATTCCATTTATGTTTCTTTTTTTTATCCTGCAACGATATCCTATAAATTTTATAGCCATCTCGTTTTAACCGTATTGCAATTTCCTGTTCTGAATCCCCCCACATCAAACCTTTTTCTGTTTCATTTTGATTATTTTTTACGACATATTCATAAGCCTCCATATATTCACCTACGATAATTGTTGATCAAGCAAGGTATGCAATTGTTGTTGGGCTCCATATTGTGCCTTTACATCTCGCACAGCCATTTCTAATGTTTTCATCGGAAGTTGCGTTTCTTGAATAGATATGATTTGTGGTTCCTTACGGGTCCGTATCAAATTTGCTACTGCATGGGTATTTAGCAAAATATCACGAATAGTAATGAACTTTTTATTCCATCGAAGTAAACGCTGACATATAACGGCCCGTAACACTTGAGATATTTGATTGCGTATCTCTTCTTGTTGCTCCCCAGGAAATAGAGAAATCATGCGGTGAACCGCCATCACTGCACGCTGTGTATGCATAGTCGCCATTACAAGGTGACCAGTCTCTGCCGCATGAAGTGCCGCTTCAAGGGTTTCACGATCTCGAAGTTCGCCTACCATAATGACATCCGGATCCTCTCGTAAGGCATCTCGAATACCATCTGACATAGTATTGATATCAGCACCTAATTGTCGTTGATGGATCAAAGACTTATTAGGTGCAAACTCAAATTCTATGGGGTCCTCTAAGGTAATAATGTGACGCTCCATAGTCTGATTAATATAATCAATACAACAAGCTAAGGTAAAACTTTTACCACTGCCTGTAGGTCCACAAACAAGCAATAGACCATCATGTGCTTCACATAATTTTTGTAGCAGTTGCCCCTCACTATTGTCATCTAACTTTAGTTGTTGATGACAGAGTAATCGCAATGTACCACATATAGTCTGATTAGCTCGATATAGATGAATACGGATCCGCACACCACAACAGGAACAAGCCTCATCAAGAGACTGCCACTCATAGGAGGCTATACCACAACGGCGCAAGATATCCTCGATTAATTCTGTAGTACACATAAACGAAGTAGCCTTTAATCCATCACCATATCGCAAATAGATAGGCTGCCCACATTGTAGATGAATATCTGTTGATGATAATTGTATTGCCTTTTCTACAATAGTTTCTAAACTTTCACTTTTACAGCATAAGTCCACAACGATGCACCTCCTCTATAGATGTAACATGCTGAGATACGGCCTCACGAGCAGACTCTTCTAATGACAATAATAAATGTGTTTCTAATTGGTCCCAATGAGCCAAATTAGCAGGTATTTCTAAGTATTCAAATAAAGCAGTCCGTCCTTGATATACTGTACCATCGAATTTTCGTACTAGCCGTTGTGCAATAGCTCCCATTAATGTAGCCCGTATTAAATACGGCTCTACGCCCATATCCATGAGTCGTGTTACAACGCCTATAGCTGTATTGGTATGTATAGTAGATAATACGCGATGCCCCGTTAAAGCAGACTTAACGGCTAGCTCTGCGGTCTCCTTATCCCTAATTTCACCAATCATAATCGTATCTGGATCTTGCCGTAATACAGACCGAAGACCTTTAGCAAAGGTAAAGCCAATCTTTTCATTGATACCAATTTGGATAGCCCCTTTTATTTCAGCCTCTACAGGATCTTCGAGACAGATTAACTTTGTTTCCTCTAAATTAAGCATGCGTAACATGGCGTATAAGGTGGCTGTCTTACCACTGCCAGTCGGCCCACAGATAAGCAACAAGCCATAAGGACGTTTCAATAATTGTGCAATATGCTCAAAAATATCTGTTCGCATCCCTAGCGCTTTTAAATCTTTATGGCTCCCTTCATTACCCATAAGGCGACATACTAAGGTTTCTCCGTATAGGCTAGGCAATGTAGACACACGCATTGTTACAGACTTATCTTTATGACTCCAAGCCCAACGACCATCTTGGGGTAAACGCTTCTCGCTGATATCTAGAGAACTACACACCTTGATGCGATTGATAATGAGTTCAGCTTCCTCAAATGATACAGTCATGTAATGTTGCAGCAGTCCATCTTGTCGTAACCGAACATGAGCACCAGTTTTAACGGGATCAAAGTGGATATCGCTTACATGGTGTTCTAAAGCATACAAGATAATATCGTCTAATGTTACGTCTACATACATGGTCACCTCCAATACCTTGCGGTATGTTTTTACCTCACACTAGCGTATGGCGTTATAGGTTTCGACATCAGCCTCTAAATCCCTCTTTTATTTTTAAAAATCCACGAAGCGAAAACTTTTCTATTTTTGGACATACAAAAAAGGCGCCCCGAAGGGCGCCCTTATTAAACTGTTAGATAATACGTATCTTATTTTAAGTTATAAAAAACATCATTACCTTTATATTGTGCTGTTTCATATAACATTTCTTCAATGCGAAGCAATTGGTTATATTTCGCTACACGTTCAGAACGAGCCGGTGCACCAGTCTTAATTTGACCAGCATTTACAGCTACAGCAATATCAGCAATGAATGTATCTTCAGTTTCACCAGAGCGGTGAGAGACTACGCAAGTATAACCAGCACGTTTAGCAAGTTCCATAGCATCGAAAGCTTCAGTGAGGGTACCAATTTGATTAACTTTTACTAGAATGGAGTTACCTACACCAAGTTCAATACCACGAGCCAAACGTTTTGTGTTAGTTACAAATAAATCGTCACCAACAAGTTGTACGCGATCGCCAAGACGATCTGTCAACAATTTCCAACCGTCCCAATCTTCTTCAGCAAGACCATCTTCGATGGATACGATTGGGTATTTACCTACTAAGTACTCATAGAAGTCAACCATTTCAGCTGCTGTTTTAACTTTACCTTCACCAGCAAGATTGTATACACCATCTTTGTAGAATTCAGAAGATGCGGAATCAAGAGCCAATTTAAAGTCTTTACCAGGTTCATACCCAGCAGTTTTGATTGCTTCACAAATTACCTCTAATGCTTCTTCATTAGATGCCAAGTTTGGAGCAAAACCACCTTCATCACCTACTGCAGTGCTAAGACCTTTGCTATGAAGTACGGATTTCAAAGTGTGATATACTTCTGCACAGCTGCGAAGAGCTTCTGCAAAAGATTCAGCACCTACAGGCATGATCATGAATTCTTGAATATCTACGTTGTTATCTGCATGTGCGCCACCATTCAAGATATTCATCATAGGAACTGGCAACTCTTTAGCATTGAAGCCACCAAGATATACAAATAATGGTAAGTCCAAAGATTCAGCCGCCGCACGAGCTACTGCCATGGATACGCCAAGAATTGCATTTGCACCAAGGTTAGATTTATTGTCTGTACCGTCAAGTTGCAACATCAAGTTATCGATTGCTACTTGTTCTGTAGCATCATAACCGATAAGTGCAGGACCGATTTTAGCATTTACATTATCGATAGCTTTTAAAACACCTTTACCGGAGTAACGGGATTTATCTCCATCCCGTAATTCTACGGCTTCAAACATACCTGTGGAAGCACCAGATGGAACTGCTGCTGTCGCAATAGTACCATCTTCTAAACATACTTCAACTTCAACTGTTGGATTACCGCGGGAATCTAAAATCTCTCTTGCAATGACTTGTTCAATTACTGCCATTTCTTCACCTCATAAAATCTAATGGAATAACTGCCATCTGACAGCCATTATATATATTGAGCTTAACCTTATAGGCTTATAACTCTAATTAACTACTAATATAGTGAAAGCTCCATATTATGCTTTATGTACCAAGCTGTGACCTGTCATGGCTGTTGGTTGTTGTATCCCAGCTAAATCTAATAATGTAGGAGCAATGTCACATAATTTACCAGCTTCTAATGTAGCTGTTTTTAAACTGTCGCTCATTAAAATTAAAGGAACCAAGTTCGTTGTATGTGCCGTATGTACCTTACCTGTTTCATGATTAACCATAAGCTCTGCATTACCATGATCTGCTGTAACTAACAGATGACCTTTCTTGTTACGAATAGCCTCCACGATACGACCTAAACAAGTATCTACTGCTTGAACCGCTTTAACGGCGGCTTCAAAGCTACCCGTATGACCGACCATATCTGGATTAGCAAAGTTCAAAATAATCATATCATACGTTTCATCTTGAATTGCTTGTACAACCTTATCGGTCACTTCATAAGCGCTCATTTCTGGCTGTAAATCATAGGTTGCCACTTGAGGGGATTTTACGAGAATGCGGTCCTCACCTTCAAAGGGTTCCTCTTCACCGCCATTGAAGAAATATGTAACATGAGCATACTTTTCTGTTTCCGCAATACGCAATTGGCGATAACCACCTGCACTTAGAACTTCACCTAATGTTTCAGATAATGTATCCTTTTCATACACAATATGTACGGGCAAACCATCCTCGTATTTTGTCATAGTTGCCATATATATAGATAGTGGCTTCCGTTTAAAGCCATCAAAATCAGGTAATACTAGTGCTTTTGTAAGTTCACGACCACGATCTGGGCGGAAGTTACAGAATATAACCGCATCTCCATCTTTGATAGTCCCTGCAGCATCAATCACCGTAGGAAGTACAAACTCATCTGCTGCATCTTTATCATAGGACTGTTGCACCGCTTCACAAGCAGACCCAGCTGTTTCACCTTGACCATTTACAATGGCATTGTATGCCAATTCAACGCGGTCCCAACGATTATCGCGGTCCATCGCATAATAGCGACCACTAACTGTAGCAATTTTGCCACAGTTGACCTCTGCCATATACGCTTCTAAGTCCTTTAAATAGCCTTGTGCACATTGTGGAGCTACATCACGACCATCGAGCAAAGCATGGACATACACATGCTCGATTCCATTATCATGAGCTCCTTTAATGACTGCCTTAATGTGATCTAAGGAGCAATGAACATTTCCATCAGACACTAGGCCGATAAGATGTAAGCTTTGCTTTTTAGCCACTTCATATAGCTCACGCATAACTGGGCGACTATAAAACTCACCAGACTCAACATCTTTTGTAATACGTGTCAAATCTTGATACACGATGCGACCAGAGCCAAGATTTAAATGGCCTACTTCAGAGTTCCCCATTTGACCTTCTGGAAGGCCTACCGCAAGCCCTGATGCTTCTAATGTCGTATGTGGATACGTATCCCATAATTGATTAAAACAGAGCGGCTTCGCCTGTACTACAGCATTGGTTGTATCTGTTTGATCCCCCAATCCAAAGCCATCTAAGATGACTAGCATTACGGGAGCCTCTAATTTAGCCATTTCTAACCTCATATTAAGCGCTTACTTGATTCGCCGCTTTAATAATATCAATAAATTCGTCAACCACAAGGGATGCACCACCTACAAGAGCACCATCAATATTAGGCTCTCCAAGGATTTCTAATGCATTTTCTGATTTAACGCTACCACCATACTGGATGCGTACTGCATCAGCAGTTTCATCATCATATAGAGATCGAATGTAATTGCGGATTTCTTTACATACCTCTTCAGCTTGATCAGCCGTTGCTGTCTTGCCAGTACCGATAGCCCAAATTGGTTCGTACGCAATAATCAATTGACTGACTTGTTCTTTCGGAATATCAGCCAACGCCCCTTCTAGTTGAGATGTAATCCAGTCAAGTGTATGACCTGTTTCACGGTGTTCTAAACTTTCACCAACACAGACAATAGGATTCAAATTATGATGAAATGCACTTTTAATTTTTGCATTAACGGTCTCATCTGTTTCGCCATAATATTCACGGCGCTCAGAGTGACCGATGATTACATAATTAACGCCTACTTCTGTAAGCATAAGTGGTGAAATCTCACCAGTAAACGCACCAGCATCATGATAATCCATAGTTTGTGCACCTACTTCAATAGCTGTATTTTTCGTCAATACTACAGCACGTTCGATAGCTGTAAAAGGCGGACATACAACTACATCACAGAACAGTTCCATATCTTGTAACACGCTGTTAAACGCTTCGATCAGAATTGATCCAGATGCAATGGTGCCATTCATTTTCCAATTCCCTGCAATAATGAGTTTTCTCATATTATGCCTCGGACAATGCAGCAATACCTGGTAGGATTTTGCCTTCTAAGAATTCTAAAGATGCACCGCCACCTGTGGAGATGTGGCTAATTTTATCTGCTAAACCACTTTTTTCAATGGCTGCTACAGAGTCACCACCACCAACGATAATCATCGCATCAGATTCAGCTACAGCTTTCGCTACTGCATTTGTACCAGCTGCAAAGTTTTCCATTTCAAATACGCCCATAGGACCATTCCAAATAATAGTCTTCATTGGCGCCAATGCTTCTACATAAAGTTCGCGGGTTTTAGGCCCAATATCTAATATCATCCAGCCGTCTTCGATTTGATCAACATCTACAATTTTAGTATTAGCATCGTTGCTGAAAGCATCTGCTACTACAGCATCGATAGGTGTCAGTAATTTAGCACCTGCTACGCGAGCTTCCATAACAAGGTCTGTAGCAATAACTTCTTGACCTTCTTCAAATAAGGAGCTACCAATATTACAACCTTGTGCTTTAATGAACGCATTAGCCATACCGCCACCGATGATCATTACATCAACTTTAGGCAATAAGTTAGAAATAACGGAGATTTTATCTGTAACTTTCGCGCCACCAATAATAGCTGCCATAGGTGTTTTGGGATGTACTATAGCTGCACTTAATGCGTCAATTTCTTTTTTGAGCAAGAAACCTGCTGCCATAGGGATATAATCAGCAATACCGACTACAGATGCCGCATTACGGTGAGATACACCAAACGCATCATTGATAGCAACATCTGCAAGAGATGCCAATTGCTTAGCAAACTCAGGTTCATTTTTAGTTTCTTCATTGTGGTAACGCAAATTTTCAAGCATCAATACATCACCAGATTGTAATGCTTTTACAGCTTCTTCAACTTTAGGACCAATGCAGTCATCTACGAATGCTACAGGCTTGTTGATAAGGTCAGATAAATGCTTAGCACATGGTGCCAAAGACATTTCTGGTTTGCGTTCTCCCTTAGGACGACCAAAGTGAGAAGCAAGGATAACCTTTGCCCCTTTTTCGATTAAGTAATTGATAGTAGGTAATGCACTACGAATACGAGTGTCATCAGTGATGACACCGTCTTTCATAGGAACATTAAAATCAACACGAACAAATACTGTTTTATTAGCTACTTGTAAACCTTCAATTGTTTGTTTCATCAAAGCCTCCTGATTATAAGCCTTTGCTTGCTACAAATGCGGCCATGTCGATAAGACGTTCGGAGTAACCCCATTCGTTGTCATACCAAGAAACAACTTTTACCATGTTGCCATCCATAACCATTGTCAAATCAGCATCAACAATGGAGCTACGAGGATCAGAGCTGAAATCACAGGATACCAATGGTACATCAGATACACCAAGAATACCTTTTAATTCACCAGCTGCTGCTTTGCGGAATGCTTCATTGATTTCTTCTTTAGTAGCCGGTTTTTCAAGTTCGCAAACAAGATCTGTTGCAGATACGTCTGGAGTTGGAACGCGCAATGCGAAGCCATCTAATTTACCTTTTAATTGAGGCAATACTTTAGCAACAGCTTTTGCTGCACCAGTAGTTGTAGGGATGATGGACATAGCAGCTGCACGAGCACGACGAGGGTCTTTATGACGTGCATCAAGAATTTTTTGGTCATTTGTATAGGAATGAATAGTAGTCATCATGCCGCGTTTAATACCGAATTCATCGCATAATACTTTAGCGAATGGAGCCAAACAGTTTGTTGTGCAAGATGCATTGGAGATGATATGGTGTTTTACAGGATCGTACATATCTTGGTTAACACCCATAACCATAGTTAAGTCTTCATTTTTACCAGGTGCAGAAATCAATACCTTTTTAACTGTAGGTTGTTCTAAATGAACTTTTGCTTCTTCTGCATCGCGATATTTACCTGTACATTCAATTACGATTTCTACGCCTTCTTCAGACCAAGGTAATTTGGAAGCATCGCGGTCGTGGAATACGCGGATTTTTTTGCCATCAACATAGATATTTTCTTCGTCGAATGTTACTTCGTTAGGAATTGTACCATGTACGGAGTCGTATTTTAACAATAATGCAGTACCTTCATTATCACCAGTTGCATTAATTGCTACAACCTCAACGTCAGGATTATTAATCGCTGCGCGAACTACACATTTACCAATACGACCAAAACCGTTAATACCAACTTTTACTGCCATTGTTAAATCCTCCTAATAACAAAAATTTTAACCAAATTTCAAACTAAAATTTATAACTACTAATTCGCCTATAAGGCAGAAATTTGTAACAATTGACGCATCCCCTCCGCTGCTTGCTCATCAATTATGAGTATACCTTTTTGACAAGCTCGCATCACACCTATAATAGCATTCGCTTTTTCTTGTCCACCAGCTACAGCAATAACATTGGGAACCTTTACTACATCAGGAAGTGATAAACCAATATTATTAGTAGAATAAATTAACTTACCCTCAATGTCACAATATTGACCAAGTGCTTCACCTACCGCATGATTATCTATTAACTGCTTACGCACATCATCAGCAATATGGCGCTGATCTGCCATGCGCATTGCAGTACCAATACCAAATAATAGTACGTCAGTCCTACTAATGAGATCTCCAATTTCTTTAATTTGCGGTTCACAAGTCATGAGCATATGTAATGAGTCTTGTGAAAGTCCATCAGGTAAATGGAGCATCTTATAGGACCCGCGAAGTCTTTCAGCTAACACAGAAGCGATTACATTAGCTTGGTACTCCACTACCTCACCAACGCCACCCCGGGCAGGTACAACAATAGGATTAAATGGTAATACTGGCATCTCTTCAGCTACTGCAGCCATTGTACTGCCACCACTGATGGCAACTACAGAGTCAGGCTCTAATAATTCCTGTAATAGCTTTGCTGCTGCAAAACCTAACTTTTTAACCATCAAGGTTCCTTCAGTAGGAGTGATGATAACCCTATCGATATGAAGTGCTTCAGTCAATCGATGTTCTAGCTCGTTAATACGATCTAGCTCATTTAAAAAATTTCGCAACTTTGGAACAATTGCATGTCCCTCGTCAGTGAGAAAAATCCCTGGTTTATAAATGTCTACAAGACCATTAGCACGCATTAACTCAATATGACTTCGTACGGTTCGCTCAGGAAGGTCCGTTGCAGTAGCTAATGTCCTACGGCCTATAGGCTCTTCATAAACAAGGTGGTTTAGTATTTTGTATCGCTCCTTCAATACGCTAACAATTTCAGGAACAATACGTTCACATATCATTAGAAATTCGTTCATCGGGTCCCTCCTTTACCCGTTGGGATTATATGAATCGTTCTTCGTCCCATGTGAACAAAATCCGTCCCACCTAAAATAAAAAAATACTTTTACACTTGTATTGTATACCCTATGTGAATTTTATTCAACCCTAAATAAGAGAAAACGACATACGCCTTAGATGATTTGTTACTGTTCCCAATCTAATAGTATGTCGTCATGTCCACTTATTATATGTTAAATATGCCGTTTTATTGTATTTTATTTTGTACCAAAGATACGGTCACCAGCATCCCCTAAGCCAGGCAAGATGTAACCATGATCATTAAGCTTTTCATCAAGTGCTGCTACATAAATAGGAACATCAGGATGTTCTTTATTTACTGCTTCTACCCCTTCAGGAGCAGCTACTAAGCACATTAATTTAATATGTTTAGCACCTTTTTCTTTTAGCAATGTAATCGCTGCAGCTGCACTACCACCAGTAGCAAGCATTGGATCAGTTACGATGAAGTCGCGTTCCCCTACGTCAGATGGTAGTTTACAGTAGTATTCTACTGGCTTCAAAGTTTCAGGATCACGGTACAAACCAATATGACCAACTTTTGCAGTTGGAATTAAACTAAGCATACCATTTACCATACCTAGACCAGCGCGAAGAATTGGAATAATACCCAGTTTTTTACCTGCAATTCGTTTGCCAGTCATTTTAGTTAGTGGTGTTTCTACCTCCACATCCTCAAGTGGTAAGTTGCGTGTAATTTCATACCCCATCAACATAGTAATTTCATCAAGTAGTTCTCTGAAATCTTTAGAGCCTGTTTGTACGTCACGCATCAATGTAACTTTGTGTTGAATCAATGGATGTGTCATAACATTAACTTTCATGACTGTCCTCCTATAAAACAATATACATATCCCATTCTAGCGATTAACCATCATATTTACTCTATCACAGATTAGAAAATCATGCCATAAAAATATTGAAAGGGATGTGCCTATGGCACACCCCTTTTACACTACCTATAAACTTATAAAACTATAAATATATAATACAATCTTAATATAATCGATTAGTACAATGGATACGCTTCACAAAGTGCAGCAACACGTTTACTAGCTTCTTCATGGACCGATTTATCCTCAGGATTTTTAAGAACCACTGCAATAATATCGGCAATTTCTTCCATATCTTTCACTTGCAAACCACGTGTTGTAAGAGCTGGCGTACCAAGACGAATACCGCTTGTTACAAATGGGCTAGCTGGATCAAATGGAATTGTATTTTTATTACATGTAATACCTACTTCATCGAGTAAGTGTTCAGCTTCTTTACCAGTTAAACCAGTATTGCGAACGTCTACAAGCATAACGTGAGTATCTGTACCGCCAGAAACAATTGTTAAACCCTTTTCTTGCAATGCTGCAGCCAACGCTTTTGCATTGTCGATAACTTGTTGTGCATATACTTTGAACTCAGGTTGTAAAGCTTCACCAAATGCTACGGCTTTAGCAGCGATAACATGCATCAAAGGACCCCCTTGGATGCCAGGAAAAATGGCTTTATCGATTGCTTTAGCATACTTTTCTTTGCAAAGAATCATACCACCACGAGGACCACGCAATGTTTTATGAGTTGTTGTAGTAACGATATCAGCATATTCTACAGGATTTGGATGTAAACCTGCTGCTACAAGGCCTGCGAAATGAGCCATATCTACCATGAAGATAGCATCAACTTCATGAGCTACATCAGCCATTTTTTTGAAGTCGATTTGACGGCTATAAGCACTACCACCGGCAATAATCAATTTAGGTTTTGCTTCCAAGACAATCTTGCGGAACTCATCGTAATCGATTTGTTGTGTTTCTGCATCTACACCGTAAGGTACTACGTTGAAATATGTACCAGATACGTTAACAGGGGAACCATGAGTTAAGTGACCGCCATGGGACAAGTTCATGCCCACAATAGTATCACCTGGTTGTAATAATGCGAAATACACGCCAAAGTTTGCTTGAGAACCAGAGTGAGGTTGCACGTTAGCATGTTCTGCACCGAACAAGCGTTTTGCACGTTCAATAGCTAATGTTTCAATAACATCAACATTTTCACAACCACCATAATAACGTTTACCAGGATACCCTTCTGCATATTTGTTAGTCAATACGCTGCCTTGAGCTTCCATTACTGCTTGAGAAACAAAGTTTTCGGAAGCAATCATTTCTAATTTATCGCGTTGACGTGCTAACTCTTGATTGATAACAGCTTGAATATTAGGGTCTTGTTTTTCTAAGAAACTCATGAGTATCCTCCTCATATAGAACAACTATCTATAAAGTAATGATGTATTATTTCTCTAATGCTTTTATTTTCTCTACACGACGTGCATGACGTCCACCTTCAAACTCAGTTTCCATAAAAATGGTTACAATATCGTTAGCAAGGCCTAGTCCAATAACGCGTTCACCCATAGTAAGGATATTCGCATCATTATGTTCACGACATGCGTGAGCGGAGAATGTATCATGACAAAGAGCAGCACGAATGCCCGCTATCTTATTTGCTGCAATACCGATACCGATGCCAGTACCACAAATCAAAATACCACGATCTACTTGACCAGATACGACTGCATTCGCTACAGGTACAGCAATATCAGGATAGTCGCAAGAATCAGCTGTATGACAGCCAAAATCCTCTACTTCATGTCCCAATGTATTTAATAATTCCTTAACGGATGCTTTTAAATTTAATCCGCCATGATCACAACCGATTGCAACTTTCATAATTTCATCTCCTACGCCTTCTGAGGCACTGATGTAAGACCAGCCTCTACTAAGTGATAAATTTGTTCCGCACATTGATTATATACGGTTTGATCAGATCCATATGGGTCCGTAACATCACCATCTTGACCACCCCACTCGGAAATCGTTTTGATTTTACTTTCCTCAAATGGGAATTGGCGAAGTAGTACAGATTTGTGCTCTTTCGTCATACCAATGATAAGATCTGCTGCATTCACGAGTTCCATCGTCAATGGTCTCGATTCATGATCAGAAATATCTGCAATGGAACGGACGGCTTCCACGGCTTGTTCAGTTGGTTCTGCGCCATAAGCGGCAAATAACCCAGCCGATACAGTGGTAACATCCTTATGTTGCTCCGCTGCAAGTGCCCGTGTAATACCTTCAGCCATAGGGCTACGGCAAGTGTTACCGGTACACACAAATAAAATATTCATAATAACATCCTTACTTAATCACATTTTGTGATTACTTTATACATTATAGCAAATCTATCCAATATGTAAAGACATTTTTCTATTATCAGTGGACATATTTATGCTAGTAAATTTACTTATAAATGATATGATGACTCGATGCTTTTTCCATTCGATTCATAATGGCAACACCGAAACCATCATCATCAACACCTTCTGCTAGGATTAGCGTAACATGATTTTCATTAAAATGTAATAGACTTTTATAAAAGTCGTGCCCCAATGCTAACGCATCACCATGATGGCCAAAACAATGACATATAAAGCGTGTATCCCCTTTAATCAAATTATACGTTTCATGACTTACCAAACAACCTATGGGACCTTCTACCTCTGCAGAAAGCGCTTTGAAAGTACTTGCTACATCTTCTGGACTGCCTACAACAACTGTCATAGGTGCATCAGGAGCATAATGGGTATACTTCATACCGGGAGCCTTTGGCTTAGTTGTTGCATTAACAAGAGCAGTATCATACTCAACAGTAGACACAACATCTTCTAGCTGTGCTTTTGTAATTCCACCAGGTCTCAATATAATGACCTTATCATCATGAACTTCCACCACAGTAGACTCTACACCAATCGTACATGAACCAGCATCTAAAATATAGGAAATACGGTCCTTCATATCATGATAAACATCTTGTGCCGTTGTGGGACTTGGCCGTCCAGATATATTAGCACTAGGAGCCGCTATAGGTACACCAGCACGCTCTAATAAAGCTCGACAAAGCTCATGATCAGGGCAACGTAAAGCAACACGAGGTAACCCGCCTGTAGCACGATCTGGCACTAAATCTGATTTAGGCAATGTGATTGTCAACGGACCAGGCCAAAACGTATCCATTAATAATTGTGCCGTATTTGAAACCTCTGTTACTAAAGGTTTTATACTTTCACTATTAGGAACATGTAAAATAAGTGGATTATCGGAAGGGCGACCTTTAGCGATGTAGATTTTATCCATCGCCTCCGGATCTAACCCATTAGCACCTAATCCATATACAGTTTCTGTAGGAATGGACACTAATTCACCATTACGCAAAGCGCAAGCAAGCATATCTAGTTCTTGATCTGATGGATTTGTAATAATTTGAGTATCCATATTATCCCTCATACACAGCTGTTATAACGCGATTATTTCCACCAAGGTCAGTAATACATCGAATATTAGAATACTGCCCTGTTTCCTCTAATAAAGACTTTACAGCCTCAGCTTGATCAAAACCTATTTCAAAAGCTATACGGCCTTGCGATTTTAAATATATACCGCATGATTTAGTCAAAATACGATAAAAATCAAGTCCATCTTCACCACCAAATAAGGCAATATGAGGCTCATTTAACACGTCCTGAGACAATAATTTAGCATCCCCTGTACAGATATATGGTGGATTCGATACGATGAGGTCAAACCTCTCAGTTTTAGCTACCAAACCAGAAAACATATCGGATTCTATAAATTGAACACGATCATTTAAATTAAACCTTTCACAGTTTTCCTCAGCCACTGACAAAGCATCGGTAGATATTTCAAGTCCTACTCCACACGCATTCGGCAAGTAGTGTAATAGACTTAACAATATCGTACCAGAACCCGTACATACATCGAGTACACGCATATCGCTATCTTTTGGATATGTGCCTAGTACATACTCAATCAAAGTTTCTGTATCAGGTCGAGGAATCAATACTTTATCATTAACCTTAAAGGTCAATCCCATAAAGTCCTTTTCCCCAATAATCGCCGCTACACAATGACCCTTAACTCGTTCTTGAACGAGAGGTCTAAAAGCATCGAGTTCCTCTTGAATAAGCGGTTGGTCATAATGGGTATATAGATAAATACGATCCTTGCCTAAAATGTGAGAAAGCAGTACTTCCCCATCAAGTCGAGGTGTATCCATCTCCTTGCTTTGAAAGTACTGCTCTGTCCACTGGAGAATACGACCGATTGTCCAAATCTCCTTATGCATTTGTATTGGCCTCCTGCATTTTTGCCGCTTGGTCTGCAGCATTTAAGGCTTGAATAATTTCATCAAGATCGCCATTTAAAATAGCATCTAATTTATATAATGTTAAATTAATACGATGATCTGTGACGCGTCCTTGTGGGTAATTATAGGTGCGAATACGTTCACTACGATCACCTGTACCGACTTGACTCTTACGATCTGCAGCCATACTAGAAATGGCCTCTTGTTCAGCTTGATCCTGTAACTTAGCACGTAATACACGCATAGCTTTTTCACGGTTTTGTAATTGAGATCGTTGATCTTGACACGCTACAACGATACCAGATGGTAAGTGTGTAATACGAACAGCAGACTCAGTTTTATTGATATGCTGACCACCGGCACCACTCGCACGATATGTATCAATTTTTAAATCTTTCTCATTAACTTCAATATCAACATCTTCCATCTCTGGCAATACGGCTACTGTAACGGTAGATGTATGTACACGGCCTTGTGTTTCTGTAGCCGGTACACGTTGTACACGATGTACACCAGATTCAAATTTCATCTTAGAGTATACATTTTCACCATCCACAGAGAAAATAACCTCTTTAAAGCCACCAAGCTCTGGTTCATTAGCATCGATAATCTCACAACGCCAGCCTTGGCTTTCCGCATATTTTGTGTACATGCGGAACAAGTCGCCTGCAAATAATGCAGCTTCATCACCGCCAGCGCCCCCGCGAATTTCGATGATAATATTTTTATCATCATTAGGATCCTTAGGCAATAATAGAACTTGCAACTTTTCTTCCAATTCCTCTTTTTGAGGTTTTAACTCTTTCAATTCCTCTTGAGCCATTTCTCGGAATTCTTCGTCCATGGATTTATCTTCAATAACTTCCATAGCTTCATCAATACAAGATAAAACTTTTTTGTAGGTACGGAACGTTTCAACGGTTTCAGATAATTGAGCATGTTGACGGGTCAATTTACGCCATTCATCTTGGCGAGCAATGACCTCTGGGTCACTAATACGCTGCTCAAGATCCATAAATTTATCTTCAATAACTTGTAATTTATCAACTAACATGTTTATTCCTCTTCATATGCGTCACTCTCAGGCGGACGGACCTCTTCTAAAGCTCGTATAGCAACTTCAATTTGATCATCTTCTGGTTCACGCGTTGTCATATATTGTAACGCAAGACCTGGTTTAATAAGAGCTTTCACAAAAGAATGATCGCTACGTCCAGCAAGACGAATTACCTCGTACGCAATACCAGCTACTACAGGCATAAGGAGTACGCGGCTCACGATACGTTCCAACAAATTGGGCCAACCCAAGAAAGCAAATACAAAGATACTAACTACCATAACAATAAGTAAGAAATTTGTACCACATCGCGCATGCAAGCGACTTTGTTGGCGAACGTTTTCTACAGTTAAAGGCAAATCTAATTCATAAGTATGAATCGTTTTATGCTCTGCCCCATGATATTGGAAAACTCGTTGAATATCCTTCGTAAGACCAATCCCCCAAATATAAAGTAAGAAAAGTACTAAACGAATGATACCTTCAATGAGATTTAATACTATATGATTATCCTGTACACCAGGAATGAACTTTACGATAAATGTAGGCAATGCCAAAAACACAGCTATCGCAAACAGTGTAGAAATGACCATGGTAATGGCGATTTCACTATTAGACATTTCTTCCTCTTCATCGCCAGCAGCCTTAGCAGAAAAGGATAAAGCCTTCATGCCTATCACTAAAGATTCATAGAGAGCTACACAGCCACGAAGAAATGGTTTTTTCAATATTGGATATGTGTCAGCAATGGACTTTGTAGCCTCTTTTTGAACTACAATAGTTCCTGCAGGCTCACGTACGGCAGTTGCCGTATAGCCAGGGCCTCTCATCATGACACCTTCGATCACAGCCTGTCCTCCAACAAACTTTTTTATACGTTCTCTGTTCACAAGATCTCCTCTCATAAACAAATATAGGCAGAGCCAACAGCCCTGCCAATACATGTTACATTACAATACAAATTATTTGCCGTAACGTTTGTTAAATTGTTCAATACGACCACGAGCTTGAGCCGCACGTTGTTGACCAGTGAAGAACGGATGGCATTTGGAGCAAACGTCTACACGAAGGTCTTCTTTTACAGAGCCAGTTTTGAATGTGTTGCCACAACCGCAAGTTACTGTAGCTTCTTTATAGTCTGGATGAATACCTTGTTTCATTCTATACACCTCTTTCCAGCAATCAATATTATTCTTATAGATTATAGCATGACACCTGCACAAATGCAAGTAACCAATACTATTCCTTGGATGCTTGCTTTTCTTCAATAGCCTCAGCTAAAATAGCTTCCAAGTCGCTTTCGTTGAGGATGTCACGCAATGCAATAAGCTCCTCTAAAGAAAGGGTAATACCTTTTTTCATGCTTGTATATTCACTATCCCAAGCACGAAGATCAAACTTAGGATTGTATTTTCCCCAACTAGTACATGTTAATTGTTTTTTCCAACCATCTTTATCTTCAGATAAAGTACCAATAACCTTGAAGATTTCAAAATTAATAACTGCCATAGGTCCTCCTTTCTTACATATTCATATGCTATGTTTCGTATCTACTATATTTAGTAGTTTATATTTTTTAGGATACGATATATTTTAAACCAAAATTATATGATTTACAATTCTTTTTTATAGTCACTATAATCTTCAATATCAATAGAAGCTGTAGGTGGCATAACTTGTGCACCTAATGAATCTACGGTCTCTTTCCAACTCCTTGTAGCCTCCGTAACAGCCTTGATATATGCCTCGTCAGCAGCCTGTACAGATTCAATTAGTTGGGTCTCATCCTTTACATCTAATACGCGACGACGTACGCTACTAAGCATATAGCCAAAGGATTCATCTGTTTGAACGAGCATGGAAATTTCATGAATCAATGTTTGACCCGTAGTGCTGCAGAAATAGGCATACCACATATATACTAATTCAGCATCTGGGAACATCCAGTACATATCATCTACAGGCGCTTTTGTCGTAATATCTACATCAATATGATCAGTATGACGTTTAAAAGTAAGAAAATAAGCTCCACTTTCAATAAGAGCAGTGCGACCTAATTCAGATACACGGCTATCAATGCAATAAATACCATCTTGACCTAAGGCTACGTCCGTTTGACCGCCGGGCAACAAAATAGAACGCAAGGACAAGCCATAATTTAATACCGTAAATACTGGCAATTGCGCAAATACGCCATGAGGTAATGGAATATAATTAATTGTTTTCCACTCATCCCCTACACGTTCACGAAGACCAACACGCATTTTTTTTACATCGTATTTACCATATACGATTTCATAAGCCCCTAATGGAGTCCATTCTCGTATAACTTCTACTCGTTTTTGGTTCAAGAAAAATTGCAACGCCATATTATTTAAGCCCAATTGATTTTGTGCCATTGTAGCAGGTAAGAATAATTGAGCAGTCCCTTCTGGAACCAAGTTATGTAATCCGTTAGCGACCTCTTCTACAATATCTTCAGAGGATTGGAACATACCAACTGTGCCTGTAAAGATATGGTCAAAATAGCTACGATGAGGCCATTGATTAATGATTTGAGCCATCGGATATAAACGTGTCAAAATGCTATAACACACGGGAGATGCCGTATACAGAACGACTTTTTTATCTTCATAAGATTGAAGAATCTCTTCAACCATGCCTGCATATTCTTCTACATAAGCATACAGAACCAATTCTCCCGTTTTACTATGAGCTTCGATACTTTCACGAACAGGAATTTCCCAAATAGTGCCTACATCTAGACCTTCTAAAATGCCTGTGTCACTAATAAAATCAAACAATTCCACTCTAAAGGATGGTCCATAAAGAGCTTGGAATGTATTCAAATCATATGGTACAGGACCAAAGGATTCTACTGTGGATTTTTCTGCTAACGCATATAAATCATCTGCCGTTACACCCCACTCACGGGAGCTAGCATTACTAGAAATCAATTGATCTAGCACTTTAAAACGCATTAACTCATTTACAATATCAATTCCCTCAATACCATGATTAGCACAAAGGGCAATAAATTCTTCGTTATTTACTTTCATATTAAACCTTTCCGGCTGAAGGACATAAATGATTTAAAAAACATTCATTACACAAAGGCTTACGAGCCTTACACAATCTACGGCCATGATAGATTAACCAGTGGTGTGCAGCAGCCCAGTCCTTTTTTGGAATTGCCTTTTGTAACTTTTGTTCCATCTCTTCTGGCGTCTTAGCAATACCTAATTTTAATCGGTTAGACACGCGAAATACATGTGTATCTACCGCAATGGCTGGTGTACCAAATAAAACGGATACCACAACATTTGCTGTTTTACGCCCCACACCAGGCAATTCAACGAGTTGATCAAACTCACGAGGCACCTCTCCATGATATCGGTCAACTAAAATTTGACAAGTAGCAATTAAGTTTTTTGCCTTGGACTTATAAAGACCGCAATCTTTAATGAGAGTCTCTAACTTAGCAACTCCGATTTCAAGCATCTTTGCAGGATGATTAAGTTCTGGGAACAGTCGTTTAGTAACAATATTAACCCGTTCATCCGTACATTGTGCTGACAAAACTACAGCAACTAATAATTCAAATTCATTTGTATACTCAAGGGCAGGTTTTGCATCAAAATAATGCTCTTGTAACAATTTCAACTGCTCTGCCTTTATCGCTTTTGTTACACGCATACAGTTCTCCTTTCTCACCTGTGAAAGTACAGACGCGTACAACTTATATCTTACCATACGTATTCATTAAGTTCTATGTTATAATAAAACATACTATTCTAATATAGAATACAGGAGGCGCATATGAGTAATATTAACGATACATTAAAACGAATAAATGAACTAGCTGCAAAGAAAAAATCTGGTCAAGAATTAACGCCAGAAGAGTTAGCAGAAAAAAAAGAACTATACGAAATCTACTTAAGCTTCATTCGTGGTCAAATTACAAGCACTTTGGACCGCGTTGAATTTATAGACCCAGAAACAGGTGAAAGAACCGCTCCTAAACGAGCGCTTGAAAACTTGGCAAAAGAAGCTGATAAAGACATTAAAGAGCATAAAGATATTCACTAATGTAACAAATAAACAAAATTGATTACATTACTAATATCCTTTTATATTTATTCAATCAAATTTATATCTACATACTAAAAACCACTTGATACATGTATCAAGTGGTTTTTAGTATAATTTACTTATGTATTATAATTTACCAAGACGTTTCATGGCATTATAAATTTTTTCAGCTAGACCTGTCATTTGACATTTAGGAATACCACATGCTGCTATACGAATACCATTTGCTAATGCAATCACATAGATGTGCTCTTTTTTCAATTCTTCACAGATAGCATTCGCAGAGTCTGTAGGAATTGTAATAAAGAAGCCACCGCGGTAAGGTAACATAGGAAGTCCTACTTGTGCTGCTTCTTGTTTAAAGATATCAGCACGATCGCGAATTAATTGATAATAGCAATTGCGTTCAGCTTCATATTCCTTAAACTTAGCTGGATCAGCCACAATATTAGCCATTGTACGCATTGCGGGACGACAAATATTGGACCATGTGGCACGACTTGTAGATTTGTTAACTTCGAAAAACTCATCAGCTATTTCTTCATCATCAGAGATCCCAATCATCGCACCAACGCGCTGACCATACATAGTAAATCCTTTAGATAAGCTATAACACACACAGGTGAGAATTTCTTTTGGTAAATGACTAAATTTATTGAAGAACGCACGTACCTCATCTTTTTCACCAGAGTAATCAAGATATGCTACATCAATACCAATAATCACATTATTTCGACCAATAGCAACTAAATCCTTCAAGAAATTAAGGATAGAATTCCAATCTTTATCCTCAATAGAGTAGCCGGTTGGGTTATTACCTGGTGTGTTAAAGATAACAACCACATTTGTTTGTTTAGCCGCCAATTCGTTTACACGATTTTGGAATGCTTCATGATTAAAGTTATTATGTTCATCAAATAAGGAATACGTAACTAGTGTACGTCCAGTATCACTACAAATAACACGGTATGCACCCCAGTACCAATCCGCTGTTAATACTTCATCACCAGGCTCTGTATAGTTATGAATCAAATGATGAATGCCACCAGTGCCACCTGCGGTAGCAATGCTACGAATATGACCTTCTGGACGGAAATTACCAAAACATTCTTTTTCAGCAGCACACAAAAAATCTGGAATACCCGCAATTGGTGCATAACCAACATGTTCAGAATCCGAAAGACTCAAATATTCTTCTTTAACGGTCTTAAGAAAAACTAAGTTTCCCTCTTCATCATGAATAGCACCCAACGTACCATTCACAACATTCTCACGGCCATTTTCTTTAGCATCAGCTTGAGCTTGACCAGCAGTTACGAAGATTACGTCTTTTAATTTTTTTCCTTTTGCATGCTTTGCAGCAACACTTGTCATAACTTGCACCATCCTATCTGAAATGAATATTACACATTTATCATACCTAAACTGATTTAAATATACAACGTATATTCAGTAAATATATTGTATACATAGAAGATTTAACTAACTATTAGTAATTCAACACTTATTAAATATATATATAATAATTAAGTACCTTATTTAGGAAAAATAGTTAACAAATATACAATAAAACAGTAAATATATAAAAAAAGACCACTCAAAAGAGTGGTCCTTATCATCCTTAGAAGGAGTAGCCTACACCAGCGTGTAAACCTTTTGCAGTTTTATCATTGCTATCTACGCTATATTTATCATAGCCATAGTATACATTCAAATCTACATCAGGGCGTACTTCATATTGAGCACCTACTTGATAAGTTTGCTTAATATCATTACCCCAACCAGCCTTAGCAAAGCCGTTTACTTTATTAGTCAAAGGTACATGACCGATAACACCAGCTTGGAAACCAAGTTCAGTATCATTTGTACGAATCGCAGTACCTGCACCATATAGATTTACATTTGGATGTACCTTATAAACCAATGCTAATTGATGATCTTTAATATCGCCATTTTTTGCATTTAATTTATCGTAAGAGTATTGTAATGCAGCTTTATTGGAAAGGTCGTGTTGTAAAGAAACACCGAAACCATCATTGCTATTGCCACCACCGTTAGATACGTGTTGTTTAAAAGCATAATCAGCTTGTACCTTGGTGGATCCATCACTAATTTTTGTTACAGGAGCTGCAGCAAATGCACTGCCGGCTACAACTGTAGCTGCTAAAGTTAATAATACTAATTTCTTCATTTTTACCTCCTATACACATACCAATGGTATGTCTTAATAAGTTACTAATTGATAGGTATAATAATTATACAATCTATAAATTAGCGTTTCATGAATACAGGGATATCAGGGATACCACTGTTAGTATTTGTAGTGGATGCCGGACGGGATGTAGTTGTTGTTTTACCGAATTCAGGTACATTCTTAGTATTTGAATTAAAACCAGTTGCCACAACAGTAATTTGAACTGTATCGCCTAAGCTTTCATCGATAACAGAACCAAAAATAATATTTGCATCAGGATCCGCCGCTTCAGAAATAATTTCGGCAGCTTCATTAATTTCAAACAAGCTTAAGTTAGCACTACCGGAGATATTGAGTAAGATGCCTTTTGCACCATCGATAGATGTTTCCAACAATGGGCTATTAATAGCCATTTTAGCTGCGTCAGCAGCGCGGTTTTCACCTTCGCCAACGCCAATCCCCATCAATGCTTCGCCTTGTTCAGTCATGATAGTTTTAACATCTGCAAAGTCAAGATTGATCAAGCCAGGAACTTGAATCAAGTCTGAAATGCCCTTGATACCTTGGCGAAGTACATCATCAGCTGTACGGAATGCATCGCTTAAGGAACATTTTTTATCTACAACTTGCAACAATTTATCATTAGGAATAACGATAATAGTATCTACTTTTTGAGTCAAGAATTCAATGCCTTTTTCCGCTTGTGCACGACGGCGTTTACCTTCAAAAGCGAACGGTTTAGTAACGACGCCTACTGTCAAGGCACCGATTTCTTTAGCACATTCTGCAACGATAGGAGCAGCACCTGTACCAGTACCACCACCCATACCAGCAGTTACGAATACCATATCAGCACCTTCAAGAGCTTTTATAATTTCTTCGCGACTTTCTTGAGCAGCCTCTTCACCGATTTGTGGATTTGCGCCTGCACCAAGACCTTTTGTAACCTTCTCGCCAATTTGAATCGTTACATCCGCTTTAGATAATTCAAGCACTTGGCTTTCAGTATTAGCGGATAAAAATTGAACACCTTTAAGATCGCTATCTACCATGCGATTAACAGCGTTATTACCGCCGCCACCAACACCGATAACTTTAATATTTGCAAAATCAGACATTGAACTTCCTCCTCTTATCGTTATCTATCGTATCAATATACGTCCCAATGTATCGATTTATATACTGACAATCTTATAACAATTACATTTATTTTACACTAAAATTTAAAAACTTTCCACTATATAGAATGTGATTTATTAGAATCGCTTAGTCATAATAATCTTTCGTATAGCGCCTACATTAATAAATACATGCAATCCAAAGCCAATAAGAGCTACGTAATATAGGTTAATTCCTATAAGGTCACCTACATATACAAGAATAACAGCTAACACAACATTTGAAAAGAACCCAAGTACAAAATTACTAAGATCAAAGGTTCGTTCCAATGCAGCCCGGCTACCACCAAATACAGCGTCTAGTGCAGCCAGAACAGCGACTGATGTGTAATTTGCATAACTTATAGGTATATGAAATGGTGAAAGCCACCCTAATGTAGTACCTACAATTAAACCAACAATGGCAAAGATATAAATATTCATTCTTTACCTCCTGTTTCATTAGGCTTTATATGTTCTTCTCTGAAGGTTCCTGTAAAAGCTGGAATAGCTATTTCATTTTCTTCCTTTATGGTTACCTTTATGCCCCAGTGTTTCAAGGAATCCACCACACCGCCTCGCATGGTGAGCGCAGAATTTAATGTTTTTGGATCACCAATCGCTTTAACTGTAAAAGGCGCCCCAAAAACCTTACCATTCACAGTAATAGTCGGACCAGAGCATCGTATTTCAGAAGTCCCTATGAGACGTTGATCATTGATAGCTATCGCCTCAGCCCCACCAGCTCGCAATTCATTAACAATACGTAAAATATCTTCATCATGAATCACATATAAATTAGGATTTTCACCACTTTGAATAGGCTTTAGGCTATCCTCAATTAATACACTAACACCCGTACCTTTAACATTAGTTAAAGCTGCTTTCATCATCAACTGTTCATCTGCTTTAACATTGCTACTAGCACCAGACTGTTTAAGTTCTTCTATTTGTTTTAACAATGCATCACGTTCACTTTGAGCCTCTCGTAATTGTACGGCTAAATCACCAGCCCGTTGTAAACGGATATTTTCTTCTATATTATCTTGAGTCATCTTATATTGAGTAACAACCATGAAACCCAATATACAGCTGACTAGGGCTATTGCCCACCGTTCGTGTCTCACGACAATCATCTACCTTTTATCTTCAACATGACCTTGTTTATCTTGTTTTGTATCATCCTTCTTAGTAGATGAATTTTCTGTAGTCTTTGTTCCTGTCTGATGCTTTTTAACTTCCGGTATTACATCAGTTTTTATGTATGGCGATGAAACATTAACATCTATATATTGTACATTGCTATGTGTTGTCTTAATATCTTGTAACATAGACTGAGTTAACTCGGCTTTTTTAGCTAAGTCTTTGCCATCCCCCAATCGAATCTGTACACCTGAAACAGTATATGCCATTATCGCATCAAGATCTCCAATATTAACCTCTGCAATATTCTTGAATGTCTCCTCATCGAGTGAGTTCAAATATTCAAGAGCCGCCAATATCGGTTTATCTACTACCGTATCACCTAATAGTATATTTCCAGCTTTCACACCAGAAATCATAGGAACAGATGTGTCTTGTATAGCTGGCTCAGATGCAATCACTTGTCCCTTACTATCAAGAGTCAAATATCCAAACTGAGCCGGTACAACTGCAACAGCTTTGCGTTCTATGACACGTACGACCATTGTAAATGGCAATTGATAACTAATTTGGGCCTCTTCAACCCGTAAGTCTTTCGCCAATCTAGTTTTTAATTTCTCTGTACTAATTTGCAATATATTTACAGGTTCATGAATATCCCCTGCTACCATTACATCTTGTACAGTTACCTTATCCGACCCTATAATTTTTAAGGATCCAAAAGGAATAGGTAGTGTAAACAATCCCACCAACACGAGAGTAACTGCACCACCGATTTTTAACACTCGTTTTCTAAATACAGCCCGTTCATCTTGAACAGGTGTAGAAGACTGCATCTCCCCAGAGTTGGATGGATGGTATTGCTTATCATCCATAGATAACTCCTTATGTTCTTATTAAGCCCTTAAAATTTCCCTATACTAGCTGTTAATAGAATCTTTTCACATAATGTTGGAAAGTCAATTCCCATTTCTTTAGCTGCCTTTGGTACTAAAGACGTTGCCGTCATACCTGGCACAGTATTGTATTCTAGAACATACATATTATCTGCATGATCTGTCATAATATCAACACGAATAACCCCACTGCCTTGTACTTCGCGATACACAAGTTCCCCTATGCGTTGCATCTCAGCAGTCATTTCTTCACTAATAGGCGCAGGTACTAAATATTCTGTAGCACCTACAGTATATTTACTGGTATAGTCATACTCCCCAGAATGTGGACGTATTTCAATTACTGACAATGCCTTTCCGTCAAGAACGGATACTGTAAATTCGCGACCATCAAGAAATTGCTCTACTACAAGAATCGGATCATATTTTAGCGCTTCTGTAACAGCAGCCTCCAATTGTGCCTCATCACGAACGATGGTAACGCCAATACTAGAGCCTTGAGTGGCAGATTTCACCACTACAGGAATCGTAAACTGTTTACGAATATATCCTATAATAGCTTCTGCAGATTCTAAATTACCATTAAAGGATTCAGAAGTAGCTGTTGGAATATTAGCCCCTTTGAAAACATCTTTGCTTACTTTTTTATTCATTCCTACCGCATGAGCCATGATGCCCGATCCAGTATATGGAATTTCTGCCATTTCAAGTAAGCCTTGTAATGCACCATCTTCACCATAACGACCGTGAATTGCATTAAATACAATCTCTCCACCTAAGGATTCAATGTCTTTTAAAACAGTACGAGGATTAAGTTCTAATGTTTGGGCATTATACCCTTTACTTTCGAGTGCTTCCGCAATAGCAGCGCCAGTACGGCGAGATACTTCAGCCTCTTTGGAAGGACCACCCATCAATACGATTATTTTTCTATCTTTCATTGTAAGCCTTCCTCCAATATAGCTAATAATTTAGGTCCATATTGATTAATAGAGCCGGCACCCATTGTGATAACTAGATCATTAGGTCGCACAATTTTTGCCAATACAGCCGGTATATCATCAACAGAAGGTACATAATGTACAACCTTATGTGTAGCAGCTTCAACAGCGTCAGGAATAGTACGTCCATCGATACCTGCAATCGGATCTTCACCAGAACTGTAAATATCTGTCATATATATTTCATCAGCACTGGTAAAAGCAGTGGCAAATTCATCTTTCAACAAGCTTGTACGTGTATACCGATGCGGTTGAAACACACAAATAACGCGATGTTTTTCAAGCTCTTTTGCTGCTCTTAAGGTCGCTTTAATTTCTGTTGGATGATGTGCATAATCATCGACAACCCAGACGCCAGCAACATGACCCTTTGTTTCAAAACGTCGTTTTGCACCGATAAATTTACCTAACGCTTTTGTAATAAAGCGATTCTCTACACCGCAACATTCATGAGCCACAATAAAGGCTGCCAATGAGTTTAATACATTATGTTCTCCAGGCACGCGCAAGCTGATGCGGCTTATATTAATGCCTTTATGATATACATCATATACCAAGGAAGAGTCCACATAATGAATATTTTTTGCTACATAATCATTATTATCCTCTAAGCCATATGTAATAAAAGTACGTTTTACGCGGCTCATAACATAACGAATATTTTCATTATCACCACATACGATAGCTTTGCCTGCTTCTGGTAACGTTTCGACGAACTCACAGAAAGCGTTTAACAAGTTATCCATAGTCTTATAATGATCCATATGATCATCTTCAATATTAGTTATAACAATAGTATGTGGATGCAATTTCAAAAATGAACCATCGCTCTCATCCGCTTCCACAACTGAAAAATGGCCTTTCCCAAGGCAACTGCTACCTTTGAGATAATCTACTTCGCCACCGATAATTACCGTAGGGTCCGCATTAGCCTCCACTAAAATTTGTCCAATCATTGAAGTTGTAGATGTTTTACCATGCGCACCAGCTACTGCGATACCATCTGTTACATCTAATACAGCCTTTACAATATCAGAACGATGTAAAATGGTAATCCCTTGCTCTTTAGCGGCAACAATTTCAGGATTGTCTTCACGAATCGCTGTAGAACGAACTATGGCATCAACACCATTTACATATTCTTTATTATGACCGATATGCACCGTGGCACCCATATCTCTAAACTTAGAAATCACTGCAGATTCAGCAATATCTGAACCAGATACATCATAACCTTTTTGAATCAAAATATTCGCTATCGCACGCATACCAGATCCACCAATACCGATAAGGTGAATTTTGTGAATACCGTCTAACATAAAACCTCTCCTTGTTACTTTGCAATAGATAAAGCTAATTTTGCAATATCATGAGCCGCATTCGGTTTCCCCAATTGCAATGCTCGGTCTCCCATTTGTGCCAACAAATCACGGTTGGCCATAAACATCTCGATTTCCCCTATTAAATCGTGAGCACTCAACATTTTATCTACAATCATATGCGCCGCCCCTTCTTGTACAAAGATACGTGCATTATAGGTTTGATGATCTTCCGCTGCGTATGGATACGGTATCAATACGGATGGAATACCGCGAACTGCTAATTCTGCAAGACCTATAGCACCAGATCTAAATACTGCTAAATCGGCTGCTGCTAGTGCTTTTGGCATATCATGTAAATACGGCAAAATCAAAGATGAACTACCTAAACCATCCCCATCGGTAATGCCCAATTGGGATAAAACAGATTCATATTCTCCGTTTCCCGTAATATGGATTAATTTAATACCTTTCACACCTTGGAAGTGTTTATGTACATCTATCATAGCATTGTTAATAGTTCTCGCCCCTCGAGAACCTCCAGCTATGAGTACTGTAAAGGTATCATCACTTAAATTGAAATAGTTACGTCCCACTGTTCTCGAATCAACTAGCACATCTGGACGAACAGGATTCCCTGTATAGACTACGCGCTTTGCTTTAGAAAACGATGCTTCCGCATCCTTATAGCCTAGGGCTACCACATCAACAAAACGACTCAGAATTTTATTAGTAATACCTGCTATGACATTCTGTTCTTGAATTATAGTAGGAATATTATGTAATGCTGCAGCCAAGAGAACAGGACCACATACATAACCTCCAGTACCAATAACTACATCAGGTTTAAACTTACAAATTATGGCATTAGCTTTCACAATACCTAAAGCAGTTTTACCTAGCGTGACCATGGTACCTAATGATAATTGACGCTGCAAGCCTTGCACAGGAATTGTACTAAAATCAATTCCTTCTTTAGGAACTAATGTAGCCTCAAGGCCTTGTTTGGTGCCAACGTATAACACCTTTGCATCAGGGTTTTGTTTCATGATTTCTTTATATATAGTTATTGCTGGATATATATGTCCACCAGTACCACCACCTGAAATAATAATACGTTTCATTAATGGTGTCCTCCCTCTTGCAACATATGAACACAACGTTTAAAGTCATCCCCACGTTCTTCAAAGCAGCTGTACCAGTCAAAGCTTGAACAAGCTGGAGATAACAATACAATATCGCCAGTCTCCGCCAATTTATAACCTTGCTCTACTGCTTCTTTCATGGATGAAGCACGATAAATCGGCTCCACACCAGCCTTTTTTGCAGCCGTCTCGAAGCGATCTGCCGCTTCCCCCATGAAAATAACAGCTTTAGTATGCTCTTTAACTAGCTGCATAAAATCTTCTAAAGGCGTCATTTTATCATGACCACCAGCTAATAGAATAACTTGTTGATCAAAGGATTCTAAGGCTTTAATCACAGAATCTACATTAGTGGCTTTCGAATCATTATAGAATGTGATACCACCAATCGTCTTAACGCGCTCTAAACGATGTTCAACTCCATGAAACTCGCTAATAATGCGATGAATTGTCTCTACGGGTACGCCCAACGCATAGGATAAAGCAATAACGGTCAATATATTTTCAATATTATGACTGCCTGGAATATGAATATCTTCATCTGCAATAACAAATTTTGCTACCCCATCTTTAGCAATATAACATTGCCCATCAGCATAATAAGCGCCATTCTCTACAGCTTTTTTTTGACTAATCTTTAGAATATGACTAGGCGCACGATGTTCCATATCAGCTACAACAGAATCATCAATGTTAAGTACTAAAAAATCTGTACTTAATTGATTTTCAAAGATGCGTTCCTTCGCAGCAATATAGTTTTCCATCGTTTTATGACGAGCCAAATGATCGGGCGTAATATTGAGCATAATAGCCCCAATAGGTCTAAAATGCTTGATCGTTTCTAATTGATAACTAGATAATTCGGCTACCAAAAAACCGTCTGCAGGCATAGAGTATGCCACTTCGCTAAGGGAATCACCAATATTTCCTCCCACACGAACTGGATTTCCAGAGCCTTCTAGAACCTTAGTTAATAAGGTTGTTGTCGTAGTCTTACCATTTGTACCAGTAACAGCTACGATAGGTGATTTAGATACTTCATAAGCTAATTCTACTTCGCTGACCACGTCAATACCACGAGCCTGTGCTGCTTTTACAATCGGAATATCTAAAGAAATACCTGGAGAAATAACGATACGATCCACGCCATCTAGCAAGGACTCATCTTGACGTCCTGTAATAATATTTACCCCTGCCGCAACGAGTCGTTTCTCCTCAGCCGTAGGCAGTGTCATGGGCTTATAATCATTTAACACAACATGCGCACCCACTTGGGCTAATACCCAAGATGCACCTATACCGCTGGCTCCAGCGCCAAGAACAAGTATATGTTTATCTCCGTATTCCATCTATATCACCTAAATTATCTACAAAATTAATGTATCCTATCTAATAAGCATACCATTATTTACAACTTCCGTTAAGTATTATCTTATAAAGTGATAGTCGCTAAAAGCACACCAATAATGGCTAAAACAGCTCCACCAAACCAGAAACGATTAACAACTGTTTGTTCTGCCCATCCGGAAAGTTCAAAATGGTGATGAATAGGACTCATCTTAAATACACGAACACCACGTGTTTTGAAAGAAATAACTTGAATAATAACAGATAATGCTTCCATAACAAAAATGCCGCCAATCACCACAAGTAACAATTCTGTTTTAGTTAAAATAGCCATTGCTGCAAAGGCACCGCCTAATGCCAAAGAGCCTGTATCCCCCATGAATACTTTTGCAGGATTCACATTATATACCAAAAAGCCAAGACATACAGCTGCTATAATAGCACCGAAGTACGCAACACTTTCAGCACCGATAGAATTTGTCATCGATACAGCCATCAGGCCAATAACAGAGAATGCTATCGCCGCCACTGCTGATGTACCACCAGCAAGACCATCAAGACCATCTGTTAAATTTACTGCATTTGTAGCTCCTACAATAATCAAGAATGCCAATACATAATACCCCCATCCCAATTGTAATTGTATATCTACAACAGGAATCCATAATGTGGTAGGAACAACCATAATCTCAGTAATGCAATAACAGAATACGGCAGCCAATATAAATTGTCCAAGTAATTTTTGCTTCGCTGTTAAACCAAGATTTCGTTTCTTTACTGCTTTTACAAAATCATCAAAAAAACCTAATAAACAATGACCCAGTGTTAAAAATAATAACATACCTGTGCCCACATTCCATGGTGCAAACAATGCCACGCCAATAACAAGGGCTACCATCATGAAAGCACCGCCCATTGTTGGCGTACCTGCTTTCGCTTGATGACTTTCAGGGCCTTCTTCACGAATACTTTGTTGTGCGTGCAAAGAACGCAACATAGGAATAGCAATTTTACCTAGCACTACCGTAATGATGAAAGTCGCTACGAAGGCTAACAGAATGTGATTTATCATATGAATCCTCTACTTATTAATAAATAGGACGGCTAGATATAACTAGCCGTTACCTATTATTCTCGATCCTTTAATTCTTCAACAACGCGCTCCATTCGTAAACCACGGGAACCTTTCACAAGGATAACATCCCCTTTTTCACGAATATCACTGTATGCGTTTGCCATTTCTAAATGACTCTTACAACGGAATGCAGTTAAACCTGCTTTTTTCGCTTCCTTTGCAATAAAGGCAGCAGCATCACCAAAGGTAAATACAACACTATATCCTTCTTCAGCAAGTAATTGACCAATTTCGCGATGTGCTTCTTCAGAGAAGTCGCCGAGCTCGAGCATATCGCCGAGCATTGCAATTTTACGTTTACCTTCCAATTGACCAAGAGCTTTAATCGCTTCAGCCATGGATGATGGATTTGCATTATAAGCGTCATTTAAGATAACAATATCTTCAAACGGAACGATTTCTTGACGCATTGGAGTTCCAGTAAACTCGCTCAAACCTTTACGAATTGTATTTGATTTTATGCCTAACACACGGCCTGCGACGATAGCCGCCAATGCATCATATACATTATGTTCACCAATCATAGGCAAGAAGATATCAAACACTTCATCATAACACTTACAGGTAAACTTAATACCATCTTTTTTATAGCGCAAATGACTACCAATACAGGTAGCATTACGTTCAATACCATACGTAATAGTTTTACCTTTAGCTAAGCTATCCATTGCTTTTACATATGGATCGTCCTCATTAAGGATAGCCACACTATTTTCAGGCAAGCAACGAATCAACTCACCTTTTGCTTCAGCAATGGCTTCGCGAGAACCTAAAAGTTCGATATGACTAGTACCAACATTGGTAATAATCCCCATCGTTGGTTCTGCAATCAACGCCAGTTCTTCAATTTGGCCGAGGCCACGCATACCCATTTCAACAACACAGGCTTCATGCTCAGCGGTCAAACGTAACAAGGTTTTTGGTAAGCCAATTTCATTATTATAGTTTTTCTCAGTTTTTAATACATTAAATTCTGTACCAAGTACGGCTGCCACCATTTCCTTTGTTGTAGTCTTACCAGATGAACCGGTAATAGCAACTACAGGAATATCAAAACGGCGACGATGATAACGTGCCAAATTTTGATATGCTACCAAAGTATTGTCTACCTCGATACAAGCAATGCCTTCTACAGCACGTCCTTTTTCAACGATAGCTCCTGTGGCACCTTTTTCAATAGCCGTATTGATAAAATCATGACCATCAAAAGTGTCGCCTTTTAATGCTACAAATAAAAATCCCGATTCAATAGTTCTCGTATCAGTAGATATATCTAAAAACTTAATATTGTCGGTATGTGCACTTGTCCCCTGTGTGGCTTCCACTACTTGAGACAATGTAAATTCTGCCATATTAAATCTCCTTGAGTGCTGCTCGCGCCTCTTCACGATCATCGAAATGAATCGTTTTATCCTTTAAGATTTGGTAATCCTCATGCCCCTTACCTGCAATCAGTACAATATCCCCAGGTTTTGCATTTTGTATTGCATGTTGAATCGCTTCCCGACGATCAACGATAACTTCATAATAAGAGCCTTCACGAAGCCCTTCTTTAACGCCTGCTTCCACATCTTTAACAATTTGTACAGGATCTTCTGTACGCGGATTATCAGATGTAACGTACACAACATCACCATATTGTGCCGCAATACGCCCCATAATAGGGCGTTTGGTTGCATCTCGGTCCCCGCCACAGCCAAAGACTACGATAATACGATTCTCTTGAATCGCCTTTGCTGTTTGTAAAATATTTTCTAACCCATCTGGTGTATGTGCATAGTCTACAACAACAGCAAATGGTTGACCTTCTTCAATCAATTCAAAACGACCAGGTACAGCACTAAATGTTTTTAATGCTTTATCGATGTCTTCCATGGAAATACCTTCCAATAGGCAGGTACCAATAGCTGCTAATGTATTATACACATTAAACAAGCCAGTCGTATTCATTGCAACTGTATAATCATGACCATCATAAGATACCGTGTAACGGCTAGACTTTGGCGTCATATCAACGTCATGAGCATTCAATGTGCCGCTACCATCAATACTATAGGTAATGATAGGGGCTGTAGTTTTTTCAACAACCCGATGTCCATAGGCATCATCAATATTGATGACAGCACCCTTACCAGATTTTATCTGGTTTGGTTTGCTAACCTGTTCAAATAGTTTACATTTAGCTGCCAAGTAATTTTCAAATGTTTTGTGAAAGTCTAGATGATCTTGTGTAAGATTTGTAAATACTGCCGTATCATACTCAACACCAGATACGCGTCCTAAAGCCAATGCATGGGAAGATACTTCCATTACACAATATGTAACACCCTCTTCTACCATTTGATGCAAGATATGTTGTAAATCTACTACGTCAGGTGTCGTATTATGAATCGGATATGATGTATCACCAATCATAATATGAACGGTACCAATTACACCAACCTTATGACCTTGAGCTTTCAAAATATGACGAATCATATGACTCGTAGTCGTTTTACCATTAGTACCAGTAACGCCAATCATGCGCATGGAATTGGCTGGATAATCAAAAAAGTATGGCACACAGGACATCATAGCCGCACGTGTATCTTCAACAGTGATAACACAAACGTCACTACTTACCTCAACAGGTTTAGATACTAATACAGCTACTGCCCCAGACTCAACAGCTTTATTAACATAGTTATGACCATCGACAGTAGCACCATCTAAAGCAATAAATAAACTACCTGCTTTTACAGCACGAGAATCAGCGGTTACATCTAAAATTTCAACAGCTGTATTACCTTCTACATGCGGTGCATGTAAGGTTTTTACTATATCTTGTAAGTGTTTCATATACAATCTCCTTTACACGCAAAGGAAAGCAGCCCAATACGAGCTGCTTCGCCTGCTAGTCTATAATTTGCTGTTTCTCTTGTACATTACGTTCAGTAACAGCGCTTTTTGTGCTATAAACAAAAGAATCAGGCAAAACCATTCCTAGTTGTTCTTCTGCGATTTGTTGAATACGTACAGGAGACTTCAAAGAAGCTACTTCAACGTCCAATGCATCGTTATCTTTTGTTAATTGTACTACAGCTTGCTGTGTTTTAACTACCTCATAGCCCAACTTTGTACTGTATGCATTCATAACCATCATGATAAGCAAGCATGCAACTAATGCAGCAATACCATATACAACTTGCCACATCATAGGGCTTAAATCTAAAGCTACGTTTGCACTGCGTCTTCTCCCTTGTGCAATGACCAACATATCACCTTTTACTTGGCCCACAACAGCCTTTCTCGCTAACATAACACTTAACCCCTTCCAATTCTACAACTTTACTGCTACGCGCAATTTAGCGCTTCTAGCCCTCGGATTAACTTCAATCTCCCCTATACTTGGCTCTATAGCCTTATTTTTTGCCTTTACAACCGCCTTGTGATTACAAACACACATAGGCAATTGTGGAGGACATATACATGCGGTACTTAACTCTTTAAAAGTTTGCTTTGTAATTCGATCTTCCAAGGAGTGGAATGTAATAACTCCAATCTTTCCCTTTGGTTTTAACATCGATACAGCATCTACAAAACTATCATGCAAAATTGCTAATTCTCTATTTACTTCAATACGTATGGCCTGAAACGTCCGTTTTGCCGGATGAGGTCCATCTTGTCGTGCCTTTGCAGGTATTGCATTCTTAATAATTCTAACTAACTCACCAGTAGTAGTAATTCTTTTTTCTTGGCGTGCTTCAACAATAAACTCAACAATCCGTTTAGCCCATCGTTCTTCCCCATAGTCGCGGATAATTTGCAGTAATTGTTCACTGTCATATTCATTAACAATTTCCTCTGCCGTAAGAGGTGCATCTTTATCCATTCGCATATCAAGAGGTCCATCATTCATATATGAAAAACCTCGTTCAGGGGTATCTAGTTGATAGCTTGATACGCCAAGATCAAATATAAAACCATCTACTTCATAGATGCCCGCATTTCGGAGAGCTTCTTTTAAGTTAGAAAAGTTTGTAGGTATTGTTAACACCTGACATTTCAAATCAGATAAACGCTGTCGAGCTATACTCAAAGCATCTTCATCTTGATCTAAACCTATAATCATGCCTTCTGGGTCTAGCATCTCGCCCACTGCGTGAGCATGTCCTGCCCCACCAAGGGTACAGTCCACATAAATGCCTTTTGGATTAGTTACGACGGAGTCCACCGTTTCACGTAAGAGTACGCTAGTATGATTAAATTCCACCATAGCCTCCTATAACATAATCCCTTCAAGCCCTTCAACTAATTCTTCCATGCTTTCAGCCACTTGATCATCATAGTAATCGTATTTTTCGCGGCTCCAGATTTCGACATGATCCCCAGCCCCTACAATAACAGCCTGTTTATCAAGGCTAGCATATTCACGTAGTGGTACAGGAATGAGGACACGACCTTGTTTATCATATTCAAGCTCAGCGGCACTACCAAAAACAAAACGTTTTAAGGCACGCACGCTAGCTTTAGTGGAAGATTGTGATTGTAAAGCAGTAGAAATTTTTTTCCACGCCTCTTCGGTGTAAATAGCCAAGCAGTTATCTAAGCCTTTTGTAACGATGCACAAATCGCCTAGTTGTTCACGTATTTTCGCAGGTATAATCATCCGCCCTTTTGTATCAATGGTGTGATTATATTCGCCCATGAACATACGTATCACCGCCTTTCACTATTTCTTATCCACCACTATATGGTAAATTCTACCACAATTCCCCACCTTTCACAACAAAAAATCCATTTTTATCCCACTTTTTTATATTTTTCTTGTTTAATCTCTATTTTTCTCCGCTTTTCTACAATACATATGTTCGATTAAATATTTAAAACTAATCAATTTAAACCACTCTCCACCACAATGGTGAAATACCACTCCTTAGATGGACATAACCCCCACTTTTAGATGTATTATGTTTAGCAACTCATAAAAGTTAAAGATATTTAGGACTATATTCAAAAAAGCAAAAAAAAACCTCATCAATGTACAACACATACATTGATGAGGTTTTCCTCTATTTATATAGTTTTGATTATAGTATTAGAATTTAGATTCGATAGCCGCTTGAAGATCACCTTTAGGTAAGAAACCAATTTTACGGTCTACTACTTCACCATCTTTTAAGATAACAAATGTAGGCAATACTTCAACTTGTAAATTACGTGCTAATTCTGGTTCTTCATCAGCGTTTACTTTTACAAAGTTAGCTTTACCTTCAAGCTCACCTGCAATTTCTTCAATGATTGGCATCATACGTACGCAATAACCGCACCATGGAGCCCAGAAGTCAACAACAGTAACACCACCTTGGTTTACCAAATCTTGATATTCAGCAGTTTTTAAGTCTTTTAATTCGCTCATTGTACCCTCCTACGGTAATTGAACTAATACACAATCTTGAATGACATGCAGGTCTAAAGCATGTGCTTTTTCAACAACAGATGGTTTATCCGCCCCCGGTTGCAACCACACAATAGAAATGCCAAGTTCTTTGCATTCATCAAGTGCAGCTAATCCCGCTGCTTCTGGCACAACAAAATCTACCACAGCAGGCACAACGGGAAGTGCAGAAAGGCTAGAGTAACAGGTGTCTCCATCTATTTCTGCAATATTAGGATTAACTGGATATACTTCATATCCGTGATCTTTAAGACATTTATAAATCTTATAACCGAACTTTTCGGTTTTATGGGTAGCTCCAATAACGGCCCATACTTTTTGATCTAAAGCTTGTTGAATTGTCATTTCGACCACCTCTTATATACTATTATAAATAAATATCGAACATTGTCAATATATTATATCGAATTATATAGTTAAAGAATCATTCTCTTTTAGCAATCATCCTATAACATAAAGCAATACTATTCTATTACTCTATTCTTTAATTTGTATCTCAATCATTTTCTGACTAAGACTAGGTAAATTTAAATCAATCTCAATTAATTCAGATAAACTAATTTCTCTACGACTAAATGTATGAGCATCAACTAAGCCGCCAGCAATAGCTAGTTCACCTAAAATTCTATTAGGAGACCATTGACTTTCACGTAATTCACGAATAGTAATACTTTTTTGTCGTTTAGATAATCTATGCCCTTCAGAATCAATTAATAATGGAGCATGTCCATAAGAAGGTATTTGTATATTTTTAGATGTAAAACTAGATTGTAATGTTTTATATAAATATATTTGCTGCCCCGTAGTCTCTAGTAAATCGTCTCCACGAATGACCTCAGTTATCCCCATAGCAATATCATCCAGTACAACAGCTAAATTATAGGCATACATACCGTCACCACGACGCAATACATAATCATCTAATGCACCTTCCAAATGAATATGTTGAAAGCCTTGCCAGCGATCTACAAAATCTATATCACAGGAATTAACGGCTAAACGCAAAGATGGTTCTTTAGACGTCATAAACTCTTTTATCAATTTATCCTCTAGATGACGACAGTGTCCATCATATCGATGAATTATTTCCCCAACGTGGGGCGCCGAAGCAATAGACTGAAGCCTTGTACGATTACAAAAGCAAGGATAAATTAGTTTTTCTAATGCAAGATGTTCTAATACGTCTCCATAATATGTTTGTCGTTCACTTTGCCAATACGTTGATTCTGGCCCTCCCACACGAGGCCCTTCATCCCATTCAAAGCCTAACCACTCTAAATCATCTAATAGAGCTTCCCCTAACTCACGTTTAGAGCGTTGGGTGTCTATATCCTCCATTCGCACAACATACTGCCCTTTTTGTTGCTTCGTAGAAACATAAGATAAGAGGGCTATCCACACATTGCCAAGATGGATATATCCTGTGGGGCTTGGAGCAAATCGACCTTTCATGATGCCCTCCTACAGTACAAAACAAGTGGCATATCCCGTAAATTTACACAGAATATGCCACTATAAATAATATAAAACGATTATCCTAGAGAAATAATGTTATCGAATACCTTACCAGCGTCTTTAATTTTTTGTTCGTTCCCCATTGTACAAATATGATTGCCCTTCAATACAGGTTCAACCACATCTGCTAAAGCAACGATATCCTCTGGCTTACAAGCGATAACTTGTTTACGGAAATTCACTTTATCCTCTAGTTTAGCCCCGCTAAAATACATACCCATCGCACGTGGACCACGCAATGCAGGAGTCATTGGTAAATCTAAAGAACTCATAGTACCGATAATATATTTACGCATCTCACGATCAGTCAATGTGAACTCACGAAGGTATTGAGGTAACTCTTTATATACATTTAATGTTTCTACCAAGTTTGGATCGCGATAGCTACAGAAAATCATATTACCATCGTCATAGAAGTTTGCAAAGGCACCATAAGCACCACCTTGTACACGAATGCGAATCCAAAGATATTCATAACGTAAAATCGTTTCCAATACACTCATTGGTCCCACGTGTTTATACCCATGGTCTATAAAGTTACCACCTTGAGCTACATATTGAACCTTACCAGCTGTAACGATACCATCATTACCAGACAAACGTGTAATCTTTAATGTATCATTACTTAACTCAGTAGTATCCCAAGTTTCAATCAATAGTTTCATGAGATTTTCAAAGGCTTCTAATTCGCCTTCTTCACCAACAAACATGATATCTACATTGTTAGCACGGAAAATCTTACGAGCTACATCAGCTAATTTTTCTGGCAATAATGGTAATGCCGCAGGATTAGACGCCAATTCGCTAATCTTTTGATAATAACCAAAGTTACCATTATCTCTAAATTTACCAACTGCAGATACTTGTGCCATAACACGTTGACTTACAATGGAATTACCACGACGAAATGCTTCATTATCCCAAATAGCTTTGCTTTCTTGAACAAGTTCAGTCAAGCGTCTATCGTTACTATAATCTGCTTTTTGTACTACTTCGTTAATCAAGCGACATAAGTCAGGTAATTTAGAATGCAAGGCTTTAGCGCGAACAATCATGAGAGGAGTATATTCATCACGCTTACCATCTTTACTAATAGCCGTAATATCTGAGCTTAAACCACCAAGGTTCATATTGATATCTTTAGCCAAAGCTTCGTAGCCACGTTCAGATGTGTCAATACGGCCGAGAATATCACTTAAAATGTCGGCATAGAATAACTCATCTTCTGTAAGACAGCTTAAGTCAAAGTAGAGCCCTACATAATTGATACCTTTTGTGAAAGTAGGTACAAAATGTACTGTAGTATTGCCAATTTTGCTTTCACGACGTTCTACTGCTTCAATATTAGGATTTAAATCAGATAATTCAAGCAATGGAATCGACGCTAACGCTTCATCACTATCTGGAGCTTCTTGACGAAGTTTAAGTCGTTTTGTTTGCTCTACAATTGCTTCGATTTCTTCTGGAGACATCTTAGCTTTTACAGCAGTTAAATGCTCTTTAACCTCTGCATCCTTGCGCTCTTGAAGACCACGTTCAGGATAAATAGAAACAAGCACTTTATGATTGTTATTTAAGATAGATTGACGAATTAAATCTTCAAAGTACGTACCGGATAAGCCCTTGCGAATATTCACTAATGCTTCTTCGTAGTGTAATAACTCAAGTGGGTCATTGTCATATAGCCAATTATCCATCATACGGATAACATAAGCTAAACCGATTGGGCGACCACCAAAGTCGCTTTCACGAAGAGCAAACTCAATACTATTCAAAGAAGCTTCTAATAATTCTTTATCTAAACCGTTATCACAAAGTTCTTGCAATGTAGATTCCACAATACGCTGCAAGTCAGCTTGTTTATCGAGATTAGAACCAGTTGCTTGCACGGTCCACAAAGGTTGACGAATGCTATCAAGATAATAACCACTCACATCAGAACCGATACCTGCTTTCACCAAAGCCTGTTTAAGAGGAGCCGCAGGAGATGTCAACAATGCATGTGTTAATACCTCAAAAGCCAAGCTATGCTCAGGTGTTACATCAGGTAAAACATAGGCAAAAGAATGTAAAGTACGGTTATCTGTAGGTTCTTCAGAACCTACGCTGTATGGATAGCTCACCACCTTACCTTCCGTAAATGGAGCTTGTAAGCCAACCTCTGTATTAACCTCAATAGCATCGAAATGACTTAAGTACTCATCATTCAAGAATGCCAATTGCTCTTCAATATTCATATCACCATAAAGAAAAATATAACTATTGGACGGATGATAATGAACGCGATAGAACTCTTGGAACTCTTCATAAGTTAAGTCCGTAATATGGTCAGGATCTCCACCAGAATCAACACCATAAGTGGTATCTGGGAAAAGTTCACGCATCATTTGGCGTTCTAGAACGGAATCCGGAGAGGAATAAACCCCCTTCATCTCATTGAATACAACACCTTTATAGGTAAGTTCATCTTCCGCATTATCTAGTTCATAATGCCAACCTTCTTGCATCACGATTTCTGCATCATCGCGAACGCGTGGATACAATACAGCATCAAGATATACGTCCATCAAATTGTGGAAGTCTTTATCGTTTTTGCTGGCTACTGGATACATCGTTTTATCAGGATATGTCATAGCGTTTAAGAACGTGTTTAAAGACCCCTTAACAAGCTCAACAAATGGCTCTTTTAAAGGAAATTTACGAGAACCACATAAAACGGAATGTTCCATAATATGTGCTACACCAGTACTATTATGTGGCGTTGTTCTAAAAGCGATATTGAATACTTTATTAGAATCTGGTGAATCAATATAAATTAAACGTGCACCAGACTTTTCGTGTTTCATTTCATAAGCGGTACCATTGATCTCATCAATGCGCTCAATGCGGTCAAGGCGAAAGCCAGAATAAACCTTATTTATTTCCATGCTGTCCCTTCTTTCTATACTAATATAATGATTTCTCTCTGAATAATTTATTATATCATATCGATGACTCTATATATAGATGTTAAGAATAATTATCGAATTACAAAACCCCATAGGCAAGTATACCCATGGGGTTCATATTATTTATTATGTTGCATCTGCCACTTTTGATTGCGACGTAAGGTTAATAAGCCTTCTAACACGGCTTCAAATTGTATAAAGCTCAATGTATATGGTTGATACATATCTGGTACAACCTTGTAAGTAATAGTAACCTCAGACTTATCGTAATCATAGAAGATACCATGTAAATTACTCATTGTTGTATAACCAGTTTGAGCTTGTTCCAATGTTGGAATAGGCTGATTTTTTAGATTTCCTAGTAGATCGCTAATGAAACCTTCCTTACGACCTTGGTCATTGAGCATTTCATCCATAAAACTACGTAGACTATCCATGAAGTAATTAACCTCGTTGATCTAACAATAAGCCATTATGAATTACACGAACGGCATCTTTTACGCGATCTTCAGCAACAAGACAAGAAATACTAATTTCAGAAGTAGAAATGATTTCAATATTGATACCTTCTTGGCTCAAGATATCAAACATTTGTGCAGCTACACCAGGTTGTCCTAACATACCTGCACCAATAATGGAAACTTTCGCCATTTTTTCATCGATATTAACAGCTTCAATATCTACTGCTTTTTGTAATTCTTCTAATACTTCTCGAGCTAGTACCACATCATCCATAGCTACTGTAAAGATAAGATCAGTTTTTGGTTCTCCCACAGAACGGATAGATTGAACAATCATATCTACGTCAACGTTTCTAGCAGCTAATGCTTTAAATACAGTCGCTGCAACGCCTGGTTTATTTTCAACGCCTACAAGGGCTACTTTTGCTGTATTTGTATCATCAGCTACGCCAGTAATTACGTGTTTATTTGCTTCCACAGTATAATCCTCCCGAATAATAGTACCTGGTTTATCACTAAATGTAGAACGTACATGAATAGGTACACCATAACGGAAACCCATTTCTACGGCACGCGGTTGCATTACACCTGCACCAAGGCGTGCCATTTCAAGCATTTCACCATACGTTACTTCTTCTAATTTGAAAGCTTCCTTCGCCACGCGAGGATCTGTAGAATATACGCCGTCTACATCCGTAAAAATCTCACATACATCCGCTTTCATAGCACCTGCCAATGCAACAGCTGTTGTATCAGAGCCACCACGGCCTAATGTCACCATATCACCATATTCAGTTATACCTTGGAAACCAGCAACTACTACTATTTTACCTTCATCCAAAGCTTCAAACACACGATTAGGATCAACGCCCAAAATGCGACCTTTATTAAACGTATCACTACTTGTAATACCTGCTTGATCACCTGTTAAGGATACAGATTCCTGACCACGTTCGTTAAAAGCCATTGCCATCAATGCAATTGTTACTTGTTCACCTGTAGATAACAAACGATCCATTTCACGACCATACGGCTTGGATGTAACTTGTTTAGCTAAGGCCACCAAGTCATCAGTTGTATCACCCATAGCGGATACAACAAGAACGATTTTATCGTCAGCTTGCTTCTCACGAAGAACGCGATCAACAATATTAAATATTTTTTCTGGTGTAGCTACGGAACTACCACCAAATTTTTTAACGATTAAGGCCACAATAATCCCTCATTTAACTATGTTTACTAAATATCAATATGCATATACTTTACCACAAACAAATAGCACTGTAAAGGGATGTACAGCAATTAATCCACTGGAGTGATACAAAACTCCTTTTTATGCGGACACTAAAAATCAAATAATATGTTTATAATATTATGAATATGCATTAAATAATCCTAACATGTATTAGCCATAATGCCATTAAATATCTACTATTGGAAGTTTAACTTTACCTCATTATTAAGCTATGTAAACACATAGATATACAAAAAGACCAGCCCTCGGGCTGGTCTTTATTAGTTGTTTTAGTTAATTAAGCAACTACGATATCTTTTTCGGATTCCCACAAGCCATGAATATTGCAGTAGGAAACAGCGATCAATTTACCGGATTTTTTCAAAGCTACTGCTAAAGTCCCTTCAGAAACTGCTACTACAGGACCTTCATTTGCAGTTGCACCGTCACCATGAACGTTGAACTCGATAGCGCCAACTTCGAATGGTAATTGAGTGCCTTCAGCTACGAAGTACAATTTAATCCAATCAATGTGATGTTCTACAGTGTTTGGATGTGCAATGTCTTTACCTACGGATAAAGTAACGTGGAATGTTTCACCTGCTTTTACAGTATCAACTGTTTCGATAACAGGAACGTGTTTTTCAGTAGCGAAATCGCCAGATTTAATGTAATCATGTACAGCCATAGTTAACCTCCTGGTTAGTCTTATATACATACTTAATGTCAAGAATATTGAGCACCTCTGTGCTTATGACTATATTATACATTTTCGATATAGTTTTAGCAAGTTCTTTTTCGATATTTTTCGATTTTTTTGAATTTAGTTAGAATTCAATTCCTTTAGCAGCCTTAATGCCCTTTTCATAAGCATGCTTTACTACATTCATCTCCGTTACAGTATCTGCCATATCAATGATTTCAGGTTTAGCATAGCGACCCGTCATAACAACATGAAGTCTTTCTGGCTTATTTTTAAGCATTTCCACTACAGAATGCACATCGATAAGCTCATAATTAATGGCATTATTTATTTCATCCATAACAATTAGATCCCATTTATCGGAGTTTACTTCCTCCACCAATGTCCGCCAAGCGGCTTGAGCTGCTTCTTTATGTCGAGCAAGTTCAGCTTCTCCTACTTCATCACGTTTATAGTAAATAAAACCCTTTCCCATAGAGCGAATTTCAACTTGATCACCTAGTTTAGCAAGACCTGCCAATTCACCATAACCATTACCGCTCTTAATAAATTGTAATATAAGAACCTTGAAACCTTGTCCGACAGCACGTAAAACAACGCCTAATGCCGCTGTTGTTTTACCTTTACCATTCCCTGTATTAACTAGAATTAATCCACGTTCTTCCATAATAGCTCCTTTAATACGAACTGTCCCGCAATAACTTTAAGAACTAACTATTCCTGATTAATTACATTCTCCTCATATTTACTAATAGGATCGCAACAATACATATGAATATAATTGCAATAGCACATTACAATACTTATGTATGTAATTGTGATAATACATAGTAATATAAACCTATTAAATACATTTATAGATCTATTACTTTTGGGCTTTATAAGCAGCACATGTATCAACAAAATGTTGTGCCCCTTCATCAGAGCCAGCAAAGTTCAAATGTAAGTAAGAAGCTAATACATTTTTTGTTGCATAGCCGCCGTCATACGATTGAGGTTTACGGCCTCCTTCTAAATGAAAAGCCCATGGAAAGTCATCTATAGTTGGCTCCATTGTAGAGAAATGGAACTCATGACCACGAATAGCTGTATTCATAGCGCCTAATAAAGTATCTCTCTTTGCAGTTGCTGTAACATAGCCCACCTTTTGAAGCTTTTGTTGCATCACACAATTGGCAGGTACAATACCTACAGTTTTATATACAGAACCTCCAAAGTCATTAATACTTTCACAAAGATACATGAGGCCACCACATTCGGCATAAATAGGCATACCTTGTGCATTAGCTTGGCGGATAGATTCCTTCATAGACTCATTGCTAGATAACTGAAATAAAAACATTTCTGGGAAGCCACCACCGAATACAAGTCCGTCTACATCAGGAATTACCGAGTCATTAAGCGGACTAAAGTAAACAAGCTCAGCCCCTTTTTCCTCTAACGCAGCAAGACTAGCTGGATAGTAAAAAGAGAACGCCTCATCATAAGCTACACCGATTTTCACACGTTTTTCAATGGTTTTAACATCTATAGCATCTGGTAGTTCGATAGTTGGTGCATTAGTAGCAATTTCCAATAGTGCATCGAGATTTACCATCTTCTCAACAGCTTCTCGAATCGTATTAATCGCCTCTGTTGGATCAATTTCAGTAACCGGTGTAAGTCCTAAATGACGTTCTGGAGAATGCATACGATCATCACGATAAATGGCACCAATAACAGGTACCCCGATTTTATCCATCCCTTCACGAACCATACGCTCATGATTGGCTGAGCCTAAGCGGTTCAAGATGACACCACCAAAGTTTACCTCTGGGTCATAGTCACGGAACCCTTTAGCAATAGCGGCTGCACTTTCACCCATAGCTTTACAATCAATAACAAGCACCACTGGTGCATTTAACTGTTTAGCAATTTGAGCCGTAGAACTAACGCCCTCTCGACCACCATCGTAAAGGCCCATAACACCTTCAATAATGGCAAGGTCTACATCATGTGCCATTGTAGCAAAGAAAGGAGTCAACTTGTGAGGTGGCACGAGCCACGTATCTAAATTATAGCTGTCACGGCCGGATGCAATTTTATGAAAGCCCGGATCAATATAATCCGGGCCCACTTTAAAAGATTGCACCGTACGTCCACCATTTGCATAAGCGGCCAATAAACCCGCTACGATAGTTGTTTTACCAACACCAGAGTTGGTGCCTGCAATGACAACACGTGGAATCTGTACTGTGTTCATAGATATTACCTCGTAATACGATGTGTTTGTTAACGATCCTTGCGTTTTGCAAGAATTGTAGATAAGTAGTTGAGTTTAGTATCTTTTGGCATATTATCTAAACCTACGAATACTTGCTCATCAGGCAAACCTACACGGCTAATCATAACCGCATCATCTGCCATATTATGTTTAATCAAGGTTTCTTGTACTTCATCAAAGTTTTTATATACCTTCATAATAACTGCATCATCTGCAACAGCCAATACAGCATCGATTTTTTCTTTAGGCGCTGTAGCTGGAACGATGGCCAATACCTCTTCCTTCTCTACGATTGGATAGCCAAGGTGAGATCCGATAGCACAGAATGCAGTAACGCCAGGAATTGTTTCAATTTCATGCCCTGTGTTTTCAATCAAACGGTATACATACATATATGTGCTGTAGAACATAGGATCACCTAATGTTAAGAATACAACACTTTTACCTTCATCCAAATAAGACAAGATAACGCGTTTAGCCTCTTGCCAGCCTTCCTCTTGCGTAGAATCATCCAACACCATTGGGAATACTACAGGAACGATTTCTGTATGTTCTTGGATATATGGGGATGCGATATCAAGGGCTACGGAACCATCTTTCTTTTCTGTTTTAGGTGTGATAATAATATCTGCTTCTCCTACGATGCGAGCAGCTTTCACAGTCATTAATTCAGAATCGCCAGGGCCTACGCCAATACCATATAATTTACCTTTCATGGGTATCTCCTATTCTTATAGTCACACTCTATTTATAATTGCAATATCTTTTATTATAACCAATTTATACAATATATACAAAGATACTATTTAATATTTGGTATTGCAGGACGATGTGGGCTACGTTTGCCATACAAATCGTCGATACAATCTTGCACATGTTGACGGAAAATATCATGAATCGCTTCATATTCACCTAGAGCACTATGAATTGGTTTAACCTCATATCCTGCTCCAGCGAGTTCATTCACTATGCTATCCTCTTCGTCACCAAATAAATCATTTTGTGCATGATCCCCGAGTACCAATAATAAAGGATGTACATAAATTGTTTTTGGGCGTTTACCATCAAGCCATTCCCAAGGCATTGCTACATCTGACACATATGGTGCGTTTTCAAGTACAGCAATACGCACATTCGTAAGTCCATTACGGATTAGCTTAAACTGTAAATTACCATATGAAGAATTGCCAGAACCAAGACCTCCATGACCAACCAATAACAAACCATCATCTTTGGAAATATTAAGAGATTTAATGAAACGGTCAATCAAAATTTGGTAATCATCTGGATGCTCTTCTTGTCCCATGTAGTATACGAGAGGTCTACCTACACGCAACACTTCGAGTTGTCCTTCACCTTCATGAGCAAGGATATTATTTTTTAATTTATCGAACTCTTCACCACCGGTGAAATGAAGTGGCTGCACATATACATGTGTATAACCTTCTTGAATCAGTTTCTCTAACGCCCCTTGTTCAGTAGGAATCTCAATACCACGCTCACGTAAGCGCTTAACGATGATACGAGAGGAAAAAGCTAATTCTACAGTATAATCCGGATACGATTTACGAATATGTTCTACTACAGAATCGATATTATGTACACGAGCACTGTCCACAGTGGACCCAAAGGCAACAACTAAGATAGCTTGTTTCATGAATGTCTCCTTATATTAACTAATAATGTATCTTAATCATACCATAGACCATTCTCTAGGGGCATACCATGGTACGTATAAAATGGAAATTATTCTTATCTTTCATAGTAAAAATAAAAATCCTCCTCATTGGATATCCAACAAGGAGGATTTTTATTAATGTGAAGGAGTGCAGTAATGTATGTCTAATTATGTAATAGCAAATATCAAGAAATCAAACCTTGCGCTTCCAAGCGAGAATTTGTCATCACAGGTTTTACGGATTCTCTAGGCATGGGCCGCTTCCGATCAGACATGCGGATAGCTTGACCTAAATGTTTCAAAAATAAATCTTGTACATGTGGATTTTCCCCAAGCCCTTCATTCCAGATATCAACATTATAGCCTTCCTCAGCGAGTAAAGCATAAATGGAATCGGAGCGTTCACCGCCAAGATAGTCCATTAAATGTGTAGAACCTATGAGAGCCAATGGTACAACTAATAAATCTTTATGCCCCATACGATCCAAGAAAGTAAGAGCTTGTTTAAAAGTAGGGAAACCATTTGTAGTAAATACTACTACGTTTGGTGCTGCACCATACATTGCCTTTAATTGCAATGTACTGAACTCTAATTGATTTTGGCCATTCGCCATGAGCACAACAGATTTATTAAGTGCTTTTGTATTAACGTGACGAACAATGCTTTCTAATGTTGCTTCATAATCATCGGCATAATTTTTTACACCTAAAGAGGTAAGCAATGGTTTACCGATATTTACCTGGCTAAAACCATATTCATTGCTATGTAAAAACTTTAATGCTTGTTTGCGCATTTGTTGGTAGCACTGATCTGCCACCAATGTAATAGGTTGAATGTACACCTCATCAATTCCCATGCGAGCGAAATCTTGCATAGCCTCTGTGAAAGAAGAAATCTTATCTTCGTATTTCTCATTCCACTTCTCTACTAATGCATCAGATAAGAATACGCGGCGCACCTCCATATCGCTATACATGGAACGTACTTTTTTCTCTATACTGCCAATGGATTTCTCCACAGCATCTTGGTAAATTGATCCAAAGGATGCAATAATTATGCCTTTCATATGTGACCTCCATATTACTCATACATGAAACAACTTTCACAATTGAAAATTGTTATCAACTACTATGTAATAATAGTACAAGATTAATCTATAGAAGTCAATGAGAAAAAATATCAAAATTAACATTTATAACGATCAATTTAGTTGTAGTAACGTTATGGGCCCCATCAAAATAGTCCTAAATAAAAAGGAAAAATAAAATTACTCACATATTCACATATTCATACCCTTATAACCAACAAGAATATAATTATAAAATGTACTATCATACTATATTCATCACATTAATTTATTAATACTTTCTTATTTTCTCTATACTTCTAGGGGTATAGGGTTTATTGACACTCCTTAGCCCCTCTGCTACGATTGATTTAAGGTTATATATATGCGATAAATCCATAGTTCTCATTATATTAGAACTATGTGAATGATTGCATATTAGTGTAGTTATAGTTATAAATTAGGAGTATAGAAATGAAAAAACAATTAGCTTTAGCATCCGCTATTCTAGGTCTTGCAGTATCCTTTGGTGCACCTGTTGTATCTAATGCTGCATACCAATTAAATCCTGAAGTAAAAGACCCTACTCCAGCATTAAAAGAAGCTTCTGCAATCGGTGTTCGTACACACAATACTGAAGCTTTACAAAACTTGCCAAACAAAGATGCTATGGTTGTTATGAGCTTTGGTACAACTTATAAAGATACTCGTGCGAAAACAATCGATGCAACTGTAGATGCTATTAAAGCAGCTCATCCAAACACAAAAGTAATTACAGCTTTCACAAGCCATATTATTCGTGATCGTATCCAACAAAAAGAAGGTATTACTTACCCAACTCCTGAAGAAGCATTGGCTGAACTAAAAAAAGACGGTTACACTCGCGTTGCATTAGCATCCCTTGATGTAATTCCTGGTATGGAATACAACTACGATGCAGCAGTATATAATTTGTACAAAGATAATTTCAAAAAAATGACACTTGGTACATCTCTTATGTACTGGATGGGTCAAGAAAACCAAACTGACCAAGTTATTGAAACATTAAAAGCTGTTCAATCTCAATTCCCTAAATTAGGCAAAGAAGACGGTCTTCTTATCATGGCTCATGGTACTCCAGATCCTTCCAATGCTTACTATTCTGTAATTCAAGACCGCATCCATACTCTTGGTATGAAAAATGTATTCGTCTACACAGTAGAAGGTACTCCAAATCTTGAACAAGTTATCCCTCAATTAAAATTACATGGTATTAAGCACGTTACATTGATGCCATTCATGATGGTTGCAGGCGACCATGCTAACAATGACATGGCTGGTAATGAACCAGATTCCCATAAATCCATCCTTGAAAAAGAAGGCTTCAAAGTTGACACTTACATCCATGGCTTAGGTGAAAATCCTAACATCCGTAACTTATTCGTTGAACGTGCTAACGAATCTTGGGACGCATTACAAAAATAATCAATCCATAATTTAACTAGTATCGTTATATAACGTACATAGGAGTACATCATGAAAAAACTACTACTTTGTAGTCTCGCTTTGGTCATGGTTGTACTAGCAATAGCTGGGTGTGGTAAATCCACATCCAGCTCTTCTGCTACTACGAAGGAGTTGACCTTTAATGGTCAAACCTATACTGTACCAAAGGATCCACAAAAAATTGCTGTATTATCTAATTCTGTTTTATCTATGCTTTATGCTGTCGATGGTAAAGCCATTAGCCGTGCCAATACAACGGATAAATTAGCCCCAGAATTAGAAGCTCTACCCGCTCTTGGTCAAACTGCAAATATCAACATGGAACAACTATTAGGCTTGAAGCCAGATGTGGTATTGGGTTTAGTAAATCAACATAAAAAATATGAATCCCAATTACAAGCTAATAATATTCCAACCGTACTTTTTGATTACGATGGTATTAAAGATAATGTACCAATGTTAACATTCCTTGGCGAGTTAACCAATCATCAAGATAAGGCTAAATCTGTTATTAATACCTATGAAAGCAATATTACCAAGGTAAAAGATGCTGTTAAGAATCAACAGCCTGCACGTGTTGCCGTATTACGTGCCACAGGAAAAGGTGTAACTGCCGAAACTGATGAAGCAGTTACTGCATCTATGGTAAAAGAACTAGGCATGACAAATGTTGTTGCCTCCCACTTAGAAGGCACAACTAAGGATAAAACTGTCCCTTACTCTCTTGAAACATTGACTGCAGATAACCCTGATATTATCTTTGTTGTTACAATGGGTAAAGAAGAAGAAATTACAAAAGCTATGAAACAAGCTATGACAGATAATCCTGCATGGGCTAATTTAAAAGCCGTACAAAATAACCGCGTAATATACTTACCATCTAAACTATTCCTATTAAACCCAGGACTACAAACACCTGAAGCTATGGCACGTTTAGTTAAAGAAGCATACGGTATTAATGTTACATTCTAACATATTGTATCATGCGAAAGAGGGCATCCCCCAAATAGGGAATGCCCTCTTTTTCTATTAGTATCAAGCTACTCAACTAATCCTTTTACGCGCACATATTTTTTATTATCAAATGTATCAAGTTGTACATCTACAGAGAATACATCTCTAAACAACTCATCCGATATAATTTTACTTGTCTCTCCTGATACTACTAAATGGCCTTCTTTTATAACAGCCATATAATGTGAATATTGAACCGCCTGTGTTAGTTCGTGAAGTACCATGAGAACGGTTAAATCTTGTTCCTTATTTAATCGTTTCAATAACTCCATAATTTCTAATTGGTGATTAATATCTAAATATGTTGTTGGTTCGTCTAAGACTAATAATTTTGGTTGCTGTGCTAGCGCCATAGCAATCCAAACGCGTTGCCGTTCACCACCAGATAGGAATGGGATTAATTGTTCTCGCAAATGATTCGTTTTCGTGATATGTAACGCATAGTCAACAATCTCACGATCTTCTTTAGCCGTGTTTTTCCACCATGTTTGGTATGGATACCGTCCACAATATACCAATTCTTCTACAGTCATATCCTTTGGCATATTCGGTACTTGTGGCAAAAATGCCATTTGCCGTGCCAGATTGTTTTGAGAATATGATTGTAACGGTTTATCAAATATGGTAATACATTCATGAGGGCTATGAATATATCCGATCATAGATCGTAAAAGCGTACTTTTACCACAGCCATTAGGCCCTATTAATGTCGTAATTTTACCGATAGGAACCGATACATTAATGTCATGTAGAATATGACGATTGCCAAGAGTTACGGATAACTGTTTTACATCAATAGCGGTATTCATTAGTTATCCCTCCTCAATAGATACAAGAAGAACGGCGCTCCAAAGAATGCCATAATAATGCCCACTGGTACCTCTATAGGGCTCCACATAACACGTCCTATTGTATCACTAACAACAAGAACTAGAGCGCCTAATAATGCGGATCCAGGCAGTAAATATGCATAGTCATTACCGATTATAAGACGTAACATATGGGGAATAACCAAACCTACAAATCCGATAAGCCCAGCTATACTTACAGCACCAGCCGCTAAAAGAGCAGCCACTGCAGTCATAATAAACCGTGTTTGTTCTACCTTAAGGCCTAATCCCTTTGCAGTTTCATCACCCAAACTTAAAATGGTAAGTCGTTTAGCTCCTAAACAGGCAAAAATAAGGCCAACTATAGCATATGGAAACAGCACTTCTACCTGAGGCCAACTGCGTGCAGCGAGTCCTCCTACCATCCAAAGCAATGCCCCTTGTACACGATCACCGAAGAATACAAGTAGTGCTGAAATACCTGAGCCTAAAAAGGCTGCGACCGCAACACCAGCTAAGATAATACGACTAGGTCGCACTCCATTTTTCCATGCTAGTGCATACACCATGAGTGCTGCAGCCATAGCACCTAAAAAGGCTACCAACGGAACTATATGATCATACCCAGGGAATAAAATAAATATGATAACACCAGCCAGCCCTGCACCAGAGGATACCCCTACAATCTGTGGATCTGCTAGAGGATTTTTCATAACTGCTTGCAAAATTGCACCAGATACAGCTAGACAAGCCCCCACTAACGCAGCTACAATATTGCGAGGCAATCGAATATTCCAAATAATTTGTGAAGATGTATCAGTTAGCTCACTAGACCATAATGTATGCCAAATCTCAGCTAATGATACGGGTGTTGATCCCCAAATAAGAGATATAATCATGCTCATAATAACGGCGATGATTAAGATACAAATCACTGATACACGAAATAATTTTCGTTCATTACTAGATGCCATATGAACCCCCTCTCAAAACCTACCTAATGTAATATAAGTCTCTTATAAAATGAACTCTATTTTACAGATACTACATTATAAGAAATTTAATATAGCATAATTACTGTGTTTATCTAATTTATGTTTAGCAATTATTGTGAAAAATATATACAGTAAAACCCGAATCGCAAAACTACTAAAACACGATTCGGGTTTTGTACTATTTAGATTCTTTGCCTTCTACGAAGAGCATGTCATTGCGTTTTACGTCTGTGTAAAGCAATGCATTACATACGGAGGCAGCGATTGGGCTACCACCTTTGTTGCCTTTTACAGTGATGTAAGGAACCGGAGATACTTCCATCAGATAGTCTTTGGATTCTGCAGCACCTACGAAGCCTACAGGAATACCAATGATAAGAGCTGGTTTAATGCCTTCTTCTAAAGCAAGGCGCAATACTTCGTACAATGCAGTTGGCGCATTACCAATAGCTACGATTTGGCCTTCTAATTGTTTGCCAAATGTACGCATAGCTGCGATGGAGCGAGTCACGCCTAACTCTTTAGCCATTTTAGCTACGTTTTCGTCTTTAATTAAGCAGTGCACTTCATTACCGCGAATTTTAAGAGCTGGCTTAGAAATACCTGTGCGAACCATTTCTACATCTGTATAAATATCTGCACCATTATCCAATGCTTCAATACCTTTTTGAACAGCATCAGGGCTCATTTTTACGAGTTGAGCATATTCGACATCACCAGACGCATGTACTGTACGAGATACAACGCGCACTTCATCATCTGTTAAACCTAAATCCTTTACATAATCGTAAATGATTTCCATGCTTTTATCTTCAATAGCTTTAGGATTTTTAACGTAATCCATTAGTGTCCTCCCATAATTTAAAAAATTCATCATTTGACGATACCACGTGGCTTTCAAGTTTAACACGCGGACGATCGATAACTATAACATGGATACCAAGATCCATAGCTGCTTGTAATTTTGTATCAGCACCACCTACAAGTCCAGAGTTCTTCATAACTACAACACTAGCCTTTGTATCGTGGAACATGATACGATTCATATCATAAGAGAATGGACCTTGAACAGCAACGATACGCTTAGGACTCACGTTGAGGTCTTCCATCATTTGTAACACCTCTGCAGTCGGCAAAATACGTGTCCATACTTCACAATCTTGTAAAGCATCAGATTTAGCAAAGATGTGCATTGTCTTACTACCTGTGGTCAAATACACATGTTTATTGTTTTCCTTTGCCAATTTGCCAGCTAAATTAGCGGCTTCTACCTCATCCACTACAATATGTAATTTATCATAGTCTGGCAATGGCACCTCTTTACGTTCAAAGCGAACAAAAGGAATACCTTCAGCTTTTGCTGCATCTTGGGCCGTAGCTGTAACAATAGCCGCATACGGATGGCTTGCATCGATTAATAAACGTACGTTGTGTTTCTTAATCAAATTTTGCATAGCCTCTTGATCAAGACGGCCCGTATGAACAGTAATGCCTTTATGGGCAGCAAGCTCTGCCCCATATTGACTCACAACAGTAACGAGAACCTCTTCACCTGTCCGTTCTTGGATGTCTACCGCTAAGGTACGACCATCTAAGGTACCAGCGATGACCCAAATCATAATTTGTAGCCTCGAGGTGTAATCATGCGACCATTTTCAACATAGGTTTGACTATTGCCGATAATAACAAGTGTTTGCATATCCACTTCTTCGTTTGTGAAATTCTCAAGGTCAGAAATTACCATGTGTTGCCCTGGACGACCTGCTTTTTGCACAATGCCAACAGGTGTTTTAGGGTCGCGGTATTTAAGAACGATTTCACGAACTTCATCTAGATGTGTTACGCGTTTTTTACTGCGTGGGTTATATAAAGAAATAACCATATCCCCTTGCGCACAAAGATCAGCACGTTTTTTAATTAAATCCCATGGAGTCATCAAGTCACTAAGAGAAATAACTGCAAAGTCATGCATCAACGGAGCGCCTAAAACAGAAGCCGCTACGTTTACAGCACTTAGGCCAGGTACGATATCTACGGAAGGACGTTTTTCTGCTGGTACTTTATTAGCAAGTTCCAACACAAGACCTGCCATGCCGTATACGCCAGAGTCACCAGATGATACAACTACGACTTGATGGCCTTCTACCGCTAAATCAACAGCTTGTTGGCAACGATCTACCTCTTGCATCATGGCAGTGCCTACAGTTTCTTTACCTTCAATAAGGTCTTTAATCAAGTCAAGATAAGTCAAATAACCTACAACACGGTCAGCCGCTAAGATGGCTTCGCGCGCTTGAGGTGTCATGAACTCTTCATCGCCAGGGCCAATGCCAATTACTTTGATGTTACCTGTGCAATGGCTACCGTTGTTTTGGGATAAATTGTTTTGTGCTGTATTAGTGTTCGGCTCTTGGCCGCTAGTAATGCTGTTGTCTCGCATACGTTTCCTACTCCTATAGTTCCTTTTACAAAATTAGATTCTTTTAATTTTTCTTCTTCAATGAGTGGTGCCATCTCGTCCTGTGTATAGAACACGATAGGCCACCCCATAATTTGCATAGCCTCTAACAGGCCTACTTCATCTTGTTTAACGATGACCGATGCCGCCGTTACAATGCTCTTTGGTGAAAGCTTATGCTCTGCCAAGGATTGTTGAATGGCGTCAAGGATCAATTCCTTTGGCGTATCTCTACGACAACCAATGCCCACCGTATATGTACGAGGGCGTAAAATCAATTGATGCCCATGCTCAGTAATCACCTTATCGGTAATTACAACCCGAGATGAACCCGCTTTAGCACTATCATTTTTACATGGGATAGACTCTAGTTGCTCCAAAGAAACAACGTGAACTATGCCATGTTCACCAATATGAGCTTTCGCAGCTTGTTCTAGTTCCTTTGCATTCGGTAAGCTTTCATCGATATAATAATCAATACGCTCTCCCCCAACAATGGCAGAGTTCACATTGATTAAGGTTTGAAAATCATCTACCAACAGATGCTCGTGGCGCGCCAACACGTCAGGCGCAGGCAATCCGTTTACATCCGTTGCAGTTGTAATAACAGGGTCCGCATCGATGGCCAGTGAAATGGACTGTGTCCATTCGTTGGCACCCCCAAGGTGACCAGATAATAAACTGATTACATGGTGCCCTACTTCGTCCATTACGACTACCGCAGGATCCTTAGATTTATGCTCAATATACGGTGCAATCATGCGCACTACAATACCGAGTGCCATGATGCATAATACTTGATCGTAATCCTTAAAAATCTGTCCGATATGGCTTTTGAGGGAATCAAAATAAATAGCCTCACCACCAGAGGGACGGGTTTCCTTTTCAAAGCAATCTGCATGAGGTGCCACCAAAGACTTGATACGTTGACCTAGCTTTGCACCTCGTTCAGATACAGAAAGAATAGCCGTTCTATTCTTCTTAGTTCCCGTCATAGGCACAACAGTTTCTAGTTCTTTCATCATATTAGTCCTTAGCACTGCGGTACATGTGAGCGAAGCCTTTGTCATAGAGTTTAGATAATTCATATTCACTATCTAACACATGGCTTACTACGATCATAGCTTGGCGCAATACACCTTCTTTAGCTACGATGTCCGCAATGGTCTCCAATGTGCCACGAATAATGCGTTGGTCTGGCCAAGAAGCTTTTACCACGATAGCCACTGGAGTCGTTTTGTCATAACCGCCCTCGATGAGTTCGGCTACAACCTTATCTAACATTTGAACGCTAAGGAAAATACACATTGTCGCTTCGTGGGATGCTAACATGCGCAATTTTTCCTTTGGAGGCATCGGTGTACGGCCTTCCATACGCGTAATAATAACTGTTTGAGATACATTAGGCAATGTATACTCTTGTTTCAAAGCAGCAGCTGTAGCAAGGAAAGAGCTTACACCTGGCACAACTTCATAAGAAATACCCATGCCAGCCAATGCATCCATTTGCTCTTGAATAGCACCATAAATAGCAGGATCACCTGTATGAAGGCGAACTACACGTTTACCAGCCTCAACGGCAGCTTTCATAACAGCTAAAACCTCATCAAGGTTCATCGTAGCACTGTTATGAATTTCACAGCCTGGTTTACAAGCCTCTAAAATGGCAGGGTTTACCAAGGAGCCAGCGTAAATAACAATGTCTGCCTCTTGCACTAAACGATACCCTTTGCGAGTAATTAACTCGGGATCTCCAGGGCCTGCGCCTACAATATATACGTCAACCATATTACTCTCCTTCTGCGATACGCGTTGCAGATACAATGAAAATTGGACTCAATGGGTCTAACAAATGATAAGGCCCAGCCTTGCGGTAACGACTGATGGACATTTGGTAACCTTCATACGTGAAAGGACGACCTTTCAACTCTTTAAGGATTGTATAGCCAGTTTCCATTGTTACAGCAGTTACAACTAGACGGCCACCTACTTTTAACAGACGTTGCGCCTCGTCCATGATGCCTGTCATGCCACCAGCGCTACCACCGATGATAACCGCATCAAGCTCAGGCAATTCTTCCATGCCTTCAGGAGCTTTAGACTTGATGACAGTCATATTATTAACATTGAATTTCTTCATATTCTCATTGATAAGATCGATGCCTTTATCAAATCGCTCAATCGCATATACATGCCCTTTAGGAGCTGCCAAGGCTGCTTCAATAGAAATAGAGCCCGTACCAGCACCTACGTCAAGGACAATGCTATCTTCCTCGATGCGTGCCTCGTTCATAACGGCTTTGCGAATCTCGCATTTCGTCATCGGCACGTCGCCGCGGATAAATTCCTCATCAGGAATTCCGAAAAAATGTCTCATCCTAGTACCACCATTACAGAGTGACCAAATCCTTCGAGCTCCGTTAACACCTCTAACGTAGAGTCTACAATTTTTTCATCATCATAACTCAAACGCTCTAGCGCTGCCGCTCTCGTTTCTTTTGGCCAACCTGCATCTATTAAAATACGCGCAATATGCGCTGGATTATATTCAGGATCCGTTAAGAATCCCATCTTTTTACCTGCTTCATATACGAGTTTTTCGGGCGCCGGTTGACGACCGTGAAAGCTCATTAAATCCGCATCATGCCATACCTCATTAAGACGGGCAAAGGCAAAGGTCATAGAGCTAATGCCTGGCACCACCTCAATAGGGTTAGCAGTAAATTTTTTCTTTAAATAGGGCAATAAGCTATAATAGCCTGTATCGCCACTAACCATAACTACAACGTCATGGTCGTTGAGTTCACGCTCAATTTGCTCCGCTAATACGCCAAGCTTACCTGTTACAGGATATGTAGTTTGGCCAGGCTCTTGAAAGTCCTCTAAGGACCGTTCACTGCCTACCAATACTGTAGCATGTTTAATTAAATTAAGGCCTCTAGGCACCACATAATCAGGATTACCCGGACCAATGCCTACGATATACAAGGTATGTGCCAATGTTCAAGTTCTCCTATCTCTTTTGCATGCTTATCCATTGCTAAAATCTCGCCTTTTAAGGTCGTTATAATGATGCCTACCTCTGCTTCGTTAGCAATATAGCGCTCACTACGTAGAGATGCACGATCTACAACACGTTGGTACACACCAGTCAATCCTTCTCGCTTCAAGATAGGGAATGTAGACTCTGTGGTTTGGCAATTAAATAACTCTTCACACACCGCTTGGGATGCCCCTTCTAGAGCGGCATAGGCCACGATACTTTCCATACGGCCATCACTCATGCGATTATGAGTATGGAAGCTACCACTAGCTAGTTTGATTAATTTACCGATATGACCGATGATTAATATTCGTTTGAATCCAATCTGTACAGCCTTTTCTAGCATAAATCCAATAAAATTACTCGTTTCTGCCATTTGGTTCTTATGGATACCCAATACTTGCTCTGCCAGATCTTGACCGATACGCCCAGGTACGAGAACAGCTGTTTCACATCCGTTAGCCTTCATAACTTTCAACTGTGGCACCAACGAGTTCTTAAACCCTTCTTCACTCATAGGCTTAACAATACCGGTAGTACCAATAATGGAAATGCCACCTTCGATACCAAGTGTATGATTTAATGTTTTCTTGGCTAATACCTTACCATTAGGAACACTAACGGTTACCGTTACACCTTGACCATGGACACAATGTTCTTCAAAAACTATTTTCATCATTGCCCGGGGCCCTGGATTGATAGCCGGTTCTCCAGGCGGCATAGCAAGACCCGGTTTTGTTACGGTACCTACGCCAAAGCCGGCTCGGAATCGCAGTTCACCAGTATTATCAAGGGTCACTGTCGTTTCCACATCATTACCATGGGTTACATCAGGATCATCGCCGCCGTCTTTCATAACGGTCACCTTCGCCTCTGTATCGGATATAACCTCTACCGCTTTAATAGGAACCTCAATATACTGACCTTGAGGGTTCTCAATGACCACTTGGTCCACAATATTCTTATCTAAGAGAGCCAATAAACCAGCTTTCATACCTGCCGTAGCACATGAACCTGTGGTATAGCCACCCTTCATGTCCTCCACTTTCATAAGGCCTCCTACACTGATAGTATTAGCGACTCAAACGAGTCTAACTAACCCTATCCTATGAACATATGTTATTAGGAACGGAAGTTAACGAATTGCAATTCTACAGGGATATCCAATTGTTTTAACATTTGGATTACTGCTTGCAAATCATCTTTATCCTTACCAGATACGCGCACTTGATCCTCTTGGATAGATGCTTGTACCTTAATTTTCATGTTTTTAATTGCTTTTACTACTTCTTTAGCATTTTCTTTAGTAATGCCTTTTTTAATAGTAATGATTTGGCGAACTGTTGCACCTGCTGCTGGTTCAACCTTACCGTAATCAAGATTTTTAATCGCTACATTACGTTTAACCATCTTGCCTTTTAATACATCGATAATGGCATTCAATTTGTATTCATCATCACCGATGATTTTGATAGTGTCGCCTTCAAGACTAATTTCTGCTTTAGAGCCACGAAAATCATAGCGCGTACCAATTTCTTTTTTTGCTTGGTTTACAGCATTATCTACTTCCTGCATATCCACTTCAGACACAACGTCAAAGGAACAATCTTTAGCCATTTTATACCTCCTACACCTGAACCTGTTGGGCATAAGGTTCATAGCATTACTTTCATCATCCTCATATTCCAAGTGAAAGTGTAAAACTACACCAAATCGGAATACATCTCTATAATTATACCTTAAAATAGGCTTATTTTCTAGGTAAATCGATTTTCTTAATTATAATTGTTAGCTATGTATTAATGAAGCTTTTATAAGTATAGTGAAAGTTCTCTAATACGGTTATGCAACGCAATACATAAGACAAATAATATAAAAAACTAGCAACATACATAATATATGTACATTGCTAGTTCTATATAACGCTATTCTGTTGTATTTAGTCTATAGCTAAGAACTATAACTAAAAAAAACTAATTAAGCCAGAACTAAAGGCAATACAAATTCAAAAGAATTCTACAACCAATTATATTATAAAACGTTTACCGCATCATATGTAGGTTGTACAAGCCATTCGCCTTTGGAGTTCATGATTCCCCATTTGCCTTTAGACTTAACAGAGCTGAAACCATGGTTAAAGGACTTAGCGTCTTCAATAAGTTTGTTTGTATCTCTAAATAAAATATGACCATTATTATCTATGATTGTATAGCCCTCTTTACCAGTATGAACCCATGTTACAGTATCGTTGTTGAATGGTTCAATAGTTGCTTCTGTTTGAGCAGAATACAAGGATTTACCACTATTCATATCGATAAGGTTTTTAACATGATCTTTCACAACTACTAAACGATCAGTCCCTGCAAAGGAAATAGAATCATATTTGAAGGTTACTACTTGCTTACCTGTTGATACATCGAAAATGCCCCATTTCTCAGTCTTATTGTCTCTTAACGCTAATAGACCATTTAATTTATCCATTTCACCTGTATCGTAATCGCCTGGTTGAATAACAACTTCACCTTTACGGTTCACAAAGTATAAGTTACCAGCATCTTTAATTACTGTGCCATAGGCTGTGATAGGCCATACTTTATCTTTTTTGCTGTCGATTACAATATTACCAGAGCGATCGATATAGCCACGTTTTGCACCATCATAAGCAAAACCACCTACGTGATAATGTTGACCACCTAAAAGCGCACCTCCAAGGATACCGCCCACGATGAAGCCACCTACAAGGCCACCTAAATTAAAGCCACTCACGGAGCGGCGGTATTCAGCAAGACCATTACGGTATCTATATACCTCTTTAGATGGAGCATTAAATAATTCTTTACCAGTACCATCAATAGCTACAATTTTACCTTTAGCATTCTTAACAAAAGCACGGTCTTCGCTAAAACCAGTCACAATTTGACGGAATTGTGGAGCAATCACTACTTTGTCGTCAGTAGTCTTAAAGCCGTATTTTCCTTTTTCTTTAAACTCTACATAGGAATCGCTTGGATACTCTTGAGTTGCTTCTTGTTTAACACGTTCTTTTAAAGCTTCCTCTTCAGAGATTTCCACACCCTTAGGTGTAACCCAAGTTTCTGTTTTCTTATCTACTTGAGCTAACACATTGCCTGTTTTATAATCAACATCTTTAATTTCTTTGTACTTAGGTTCAATAGCAACAGTACCATCTGGACGAATAATACCCCATTTACCTCCTTGTTTCATAGATGCTAATACACCATGCTCAAGAACTTCATCATTTTTGAAAGTAGTACCTTTACCAGATTTCAAAGATTTTGGTGCATCACGATAAGGGTTTAATGCACTTGATACATCAGCCGCGATATAACCAGAAAGTGCACTACGTTCTTCAAGTTTTTGAGGAGTCATTACGCCTACACTAGCTTTAGTTCTTTTAGTGGAGCTAGAGCTTTCTGTGCGCACAGTAGAAGTTGATGTAGTTGTTGTATGTTGCTCACGGGTTACACGTGTACTAGTCGATGTTGGTGTATCGTGGTTTGTTACCGTTGTACTACTAGTAGATGTTGTAGTAGATGCCGCGAAAGTTGTTGTAGACATAGCCGCTAACACACATGCAACTAATAAAGATTTCTTGTTAATATTCATAAACCTCTCCTTTTATAGAATAAGCTATAACCATACAGTCATTAACATACATATATAGTTCATAAAATATACTGTTAGAACTAAACACACAGTATTATAGTAAAAAGTTCACACATAAATAATGTATAAAATTCAGCAATTCAAATTATACTATATCGACCTTCACAAATACAACGAATTATGAAAAATTCTTCATTTTTATTTTATTTGCTATAATAATACGTATGAAAACAGCAACAATAATCGACTTAATTGTAGATTCTGATGTACACACACAATCTATAAATCATATTATAAAACAACAGCATATCTCCCAGCGCATGAGACGCCGTTTACGAAATGAAGGCATCATAACAGTTAATGGTAAATTTGCTACCTGGAATACGCTCATTCACGGTGGCGATCATCTCGTTATGAAGTTAACTCCAGAGCAAGAGTTTAGCCTAAGCCCTATGAGTTTAGATATCATATATGAGGACGAATATATTTTAGTCATTAATAAAGCGGCTGGTATTCTTATGCACCCTACTTCTATCGTCCGAGATCATACGCTGGCAAATGGTGTACTTCATTACTACCAAGAAACAAATCAGCATTATGATTTCCATCCTGTACACCGATTAGATAAGGATACCTCAGGTATTGTCATCATTGCTAAAACATCGGTGGTCCAACATGCTTTTGATAAAAAACACACCCATTTTTACAAAATCTACGACGCCATTGTAGAAGGGCATCTCCCTTCTATGCGTATAAGCATTAACTGGCCTATAGGTCGTAAACCAGGCAGTATCATTGAGCGCTGTTGTACAGTCCAAGGAAAGCCGGCTCGCACGGATATAACTATTATTAGTAAAAATACAAGCAAAATCAGTAGTGGTAAGATTAATTCTGATGATGTAATTACGATGAATAATAATAGTAATGTATGTTCAACTGACAGCTCGCTTACATCTTATAATCAGTTTACCCATGTACGGTGCTTATTGCACACAGGACGCACCCATCAGATTCGAGTTCATTTATCTCAACTAGGGTATCCACTAGCTGGTGATGACTTATACGGTGGTCATCTAGAATCTATTCAACGTCAAGCACTGCATGCATCGCGCATAAGCTTTTATCATCCCATAACAAATGAATGGCTCGAACTGCATGCAGAAATGCCAGAAGATATGAACGTATTGCTAAACGATTGAGCTGATATAATACCCTAAATAAATGCTCCTACACAGAAATAACCCACATGGGTCACAAAACAAGACGAAATTTATGCATAAGTTATACAAAAAATATTGGCCCTTTATAGTGTTTCTTGATATACTTAACTTGAATTGATATATGATTGCAATAACACTAGTTTTTTTATCTAGCTCATATGCGCTAGAAATACTAGCAGTCACAGTATTAATAACATGATATGACAGGCTCTAGAGCCAAGGAGGACAACATGCCATTAGTTACTACTACAGAAATGTTCAAAAAAGCCTATGAAGGCGGCTATGCTGTTGGCGCTTTCAATGTAAACAACATGGAAATCGTACAAGGTATCGTAGATGCAGCGAAAGAGGAACAATCCCCTCTTATCTTGCAAGTATCTGCAGGTGCTCGTAAATATGCTAAACATATTTACCTTGTTAAACTCGTAGAAGCAGCTCTTGAAGACAGCAACTTACCAATCGCTCTTCACCTTGATCACGGCGATTCCTTTGAAATCTGTAAAGACTGTGTAGATGGTGGCTTCACATCCGTTATGATCGACGCATCTCACTATGATTTCGATGAAAACGTAAAAATCACTAAACAAGTTGTTGAATATGCTCACGCTCATGGCGTTGTAGTAGAAGCAGAATTAGGCCGTTTGGCTGGTGTTGAAGATGATGTAAACGTATCCGATGCAGATGCTCGCTTTACAGACCCAGAACAAGCTGCTGAATTCGTACACCTAACTGGCGTAGACTCCTTAGCAATCGCTATTGGCACTAGCCATGGTGCTTACAAATTCAAAGGCGACCCTTACCTCGACTTCAATCGTTTGAAAAAAGTTGGCGAATTATTGCCTAACTTCCCTATCGTATTGCATGGGGCATCCTCCGTATTGCCTGAATTCGTAGCAAAATGTAATGAATTCGGTGGCAACATTCCTGGTGCTCAAGGAGTTCCTGAAGAAATGCTTCGCAAAGCAGCTCAAATGGCGGTTTGCAAAATCAACATCGATACAGACCTTCGTCTTGCTATGACCGCATCTGTACGTGAATACTTGGCTCAAAACCCATCCGAATTTGACCCTCGTAAATACTTAGGACCTGCTCGTGATGCTATTAAAGGCATGGTAGCTCACAAAATTAAAAATGTATTGGGTTCTTCCAACAAACTATAATCAATGGCTAGTGGATTTTTAAAAGGAACCTTAATTTTAACCATTGCCGGTTTCGTAGTAAAAGCCATCGGTAGTATCAACTGGATTCTTTTATCCCGCATCTTGGGCGGTGAAGGAATCGGCATCTACCAGATGGCCTTTCCTATCTACTTGTTACTATTGCAAATTTCGAGCGCAGGTGTGCCGATTGCCATCTCTATTTTGACGGCAGAACGATTAGCCTTACACGACTTTAGTGGTGCTAAGAGAGTATTCAATATTTCTTTTACAATGTTGACTATTACAGGTTTTATCGCCAGTCTTGCCATGTACTTTGGTGCAGATTGGTTAATCTCTAGTGGTCTCATTGCTGAAAGCCGTGCCTACTACTCTATCATCGCGCTCGCTCCGGCAGTATTCTTTGTAACATGGATTTCCTGTTTCCGCGGGTATATCCAAGGCTATGAAATGATGACGCCTACAGCGATTAGCCAAATTGTAGAACAATTGCTACGGGTTATCGTTATGCTTGGTGCTGCTGCTATTTTATTACCTTACGGCTTACCGGCCGCGGCAGGTGGAGCTAGCTTAGGTGCTGGCGTAGGTGCCTTTGGTGCCTTCCTAGTGCTCTTGTACTACTACTATAAATTACCTAAGGCAAGTAGTACTGGTGAAAGCTACGATGGGCCTCGTGAATCAGCTAAAGAAATTTTGTCACGACTCTTAACCTTGTCCATTCCAATTTCCTTAGCAAGTATCATGTTACCGTTGACGGCGAATCTCGACTTACTTATCGTACCACGTCGCTTATTAGATGCTGGGTTCCCAATGAACGAAGTAACAGAACTCTTCGGTTACCTTACTGGGATGGCGGTACCGCTCATCAACTTGGCTACCATCATTACCGCAGCCCTTGCGACAAGCATTGTACCAGCTATCTCTCATGCCTTTGCAAAACGCGATCATCAAGGTATATATGATCGCACTGCTGGCTCTATGCGTTTAACATTTATGGCAACCGTACCATTTACAGTGCTATTATATGTACTTGCTGCCCCAACTGTTACACTGATTTACAATGCGCCTAAGGCAGAACTAGCAACGCAAATCACGGCATTCTCTATATTCTTCCTAGGTGTACATCAAGTAACAACAGGTATTCTACAAGGTCTCAACAGACCACGTATTCCAGTCATAAATATGGGGATTTCCCTCATAATCAAGGTCATCCTTAACTGGACACTGACTGCTATTCCTTGGCTTGGCATCGGCGGTGCCGCTTGGGCAACCGTTGCTGATATTGGCTTTGCCGCATTACTTAACTTGATTTATATCAAAAAATACACAGGCTACTTCCTTGATATTTCCCTGCTTTGGAAAAACGTGGTCAGTGCCGGTGTTATGGGTATACTTATTTTCATGAGTTACCATTACTTAATAGACATCCTACCAATGTGGGCTAACTTTATACTCACAGGTATTGAAGGATTACTACTATACGTAATTATCATGGTTCTTTTAAAAGGCCTTAATAAAAACGATGGTGCTAGCATGCCACTCGTTGGTAGATTCTTTAGATAAGCTGTATATACTTACATAAAAATAGGTTCCTAATAGTCACCTATATGACCATTAGGAACCTATTTTTTATTTACTTATTTTAATCTTTTTCTTATTTTAAGCTTGTATACCTATCATTGTTAAAATTTCCATTATGATTGGAATTACTACAACAAATAATATGGTACTAATCATAACTAGACCTGTAGCAAATGGCAAATCAGCTTTTGATTCATTAGCTACGATTGGCAATACTGCAATGACAGGTCCTGCTGATTGTACAACAAAGGTAATGATTGCAATTGGTTCTAGAACTATGCCTGCTCCATATTGTAAAGCCATAATCAAACAGAACATGATAATCGGGGAAATGACAAATCGTCCTACAATCCCACCGATGGAGTCTTTATTTAAACGCATGCTTTTTAAGCCCGCATCATGAAGTACAATACCTATATAAATCAAGGATAATGGGGTTACCATATCACCTAAGTAATTCAAGGTAGTATGCAAAATTGGAAGTAAAGGAATTTCAAAAAACAAGAAGATTAAGGCCACAAAAAAACCTATCAATGGTGGTGGTAATAACTTCTTCCAATCAAATTTAGGTTTCTTGCTTTTACCTTCAGTAGATTCTGAACTATTATTTATACTATCAATCTTATAGGAGCCATTATTAAAATCTACTTCAGAATTTGGCAGTGGATCTAATTCTATAAGGAATACTCCCACCATCCATACGGAAATAGTGTTACCGATGTAATATAACAGGAAATACGGCAGCGCATCTTGACCAAATAGTGCAATTTGCACTGGTAACCCAATAAACAAGCAGTTATCATTTACTACCATATTGATAAAAATACCACGTCGCCCTTTAGGAACTTTCAACACTTTCATCATAATGAACGCTACGATATATGCAATAACATATGTTAGGACAACCACTAACATGCCATATCGTAAATTCCATATATCTGAAGTATGTAGGTGATGTAATACAGATATAAATACTCCCGCTGGTAATGCAACAGACATAATAAATCGCGATAAGTTACCGCTAAAGGTAGGATTAAACATACCCCGACCTTTTAATATATATCCTAACAAAATAAGTAGCACAATAGGGATGATACTTTGTAAGGATGTTAGAAAAACCATAGTAAACCTCCCGCACAGTTCATTCGTAGTCTATCATACCATGATTCGCAATAAACATATACAACTATATCTTGAAAGAAAATATAAAAAAATGTATCAACTTTAACATATTTTCTCTATATTAAGTCTTATAATTATATCTATTAGTAATGTTTTTATCCATAAAGATTTGATACACTAACATCAGGTTGTACAGATTTTTACACATATGAGGTGATATTATGACGAAACCATTTATTGGCATATCTGGCAATATCTTACGAGACAATGGTGGTCCTTACGTAGATTTATTGCGTTCTTACGTAAACCAAGACTATCCTCGTTCTATTGAGGAGACTGGTGGCATTCCTGTTATAATTCCATTTACCCAAAATCTTGATGTAGCTCGCGAAACGGTAGCAAAGCTTGACGGCTTATTATTATCCGGCGGTCATGATGTATATCCTCTCCACTATGGAGAAGAACCTTTGCAAGGTCTTGGCGATGTATTTCCGGAGCGAGATCAATTCGACTTTGCTTTAATCAAAGCAGCAGAAGAAAGACAAATTCCTATCTTTTGCATCTGTCGTGGCTTACAAATCTTAAATGTATATCGTGGCGGCTCTTTATTCCAAGACTTAAAATATGATCAAAACTGTACAATAAAACACTCTCAGAATCAAACACCTTCTCTTGGTACCCATACTGTAGAGATTGAGACCAACTCAAAACTAGCTAGTGCTATAGGTTACAATACTTGGATTACGAATTCCCATCATCACCAAACAGTTAAAAACGTCGGTAAAGGATTACAAGTTGTAGCAAGAGCTAAGGATGGTACTGTAGAAGGTTTAGAGGACCCATCCTATCCTTGGTTAGTCGCCTGTCAATTCCACCCAGAAATGATGTCTACAAATGACGAAAATGCAAAACGTTTATTTACTGCATTCGTAAAAGCAGTTCGAGAAAATATAACTAAATAGTAGGAAGATTATATCATGAAAGAAACAGGAAAATTTGACTTTTGGAGTATTGTACTCCTTGGCATCAATGGTATTGTAGGGACAGGTATTTTCCTACTACCAAACAAAGCATATTCTATAATTGGTTCCGCTAGCTTAGGCGTCCTGTTATTTGACGCCATTATCGCAGGTTGTATCGCCCTTTGCTTTGCAGAGGCAGCCAGCCTATTTACACGTAATGGAGGTCCTTATCTATATGCAAAACATGCATTAGGTGATTTCTGGGCCTTTGAAGTGGGCGTTTTAAAATGGATCGTAACCGTTATTGCCTGGGCGGCTATGGCCGTTGGCTTTGCTACAGCATTAGGTGCTGCAGTACCGGCGTTAAGTGGTGATTTTGCAAAGGATGTCATTTCATTTATCTTAATTGTAGGTCTTACCATTGTAAATATTTTTGATGTTAACGTATCAAAATTCGTTAACAACTTAATCACTATTTCTAAGTTAGTTCCTCTTGCCCTATTCATTGCAATTGGCATTTTCTTTATAAATGGAGCTAACTTTACGCCAGTCTTCCCGCAAGATACTTATGTGGATGGATCATTTGCACAAGCAGCAGTACTTCTATTCTTTGCGTATACAGGATTTGAAGTTATTGCCATTGCTGCAGAAGATATGAAAAATCCAAAAAAGAATTTACCACGTGCTATTATCATGTGTATGCTTCTCGTATCCGTTCTGTATATGGCAATCCTCGCCGTATCTATTGGTGTACTCGGTACTGACTTGGCAAATACCAAGGCTCCAGTACAAGATGCATTCAACGTAATTGTTGGACCTATTGGTATGTATATCGTATTAATAGGCACATTGATCTCTATGGGTGGTATCAACTTTGCCGAAGCTTACTATGCTCCTCGTGTGGCAACATCCATGGCAGCGGATGGTATGTTACCAAGTGCTTTGGCAAAACGTAATCGTTACAATGCACCATATGTAGCAGCTATCGTTACTGCCATTGCCAGTGTATTACTTGCCTGGTCTGGTTCCTTTACAACACTAGCAGCAATCAGCGCGGTATCTCGTTTTACACAATACCTACCAACATGTTTGGCTGTTATTATCTTCCGTCGTAAATGGGCAGACAAAGCTCGCTCCTACACAATCCCTGGTGGCTACTTAATCCCAGTCATCGCTATCGGCACATCCCTTTGGATGTTGGCACAAGCACAAACAAACCAATTATTATGGGGTCTAGGCGGTTGTATTGTAATCTTGCCATTCTACTATTCCTACTGGAAAAAGAAAAAAGCTGGTCTCATTAAAGACCATGACGAAATGTAAATAATACAAAAAAACTACCAGTTATTCATAATATCTAGTGGCTTATCCTTCCATAGTAGAAGGTCTGTTTAAAAGATATATGTTTAATTGGTAGTTTTTGTTTTATATATTAATCCTAATTAGATTAGATATATTAAATGAGTAGTATCGACTAATATAGATCCTCTTCAATAATAGTTTCCTTCGTTAAGTCCTCTTCAATATAACCAACCTCATCAGTCGCTTCATCTTCATCGCGTATATCGATATAGATACTGATAAGTGCTAGTGCTCCCTCTTCATTGAGGGTAGCAATGGCACTCATAGGGCCGTAGGTTAAGATTAATCCATCTTCTTCATCTCGAATGATATGAGGCACCGCATCAAAGTGTTGGTTCATTAATTGATCAAAGTAATCCTCTACATCAAGACCGCTTTCAAGGGTAATGGATTCAGCATCCCCCTTTTGGAATACAACACGTGTGTCTTCATCGATGTATTGATAAAAATCATCGACATCAATATTCGCGGTTTCAAGCCAAATGCTGAGGGCTGTAATCCAGTCTTTCACAGTGGTTGGTGCAGAAATAAAAGCATATTCGCTTTCATCAGTGCCAAAACGAAGATCATCATACTCAATACTATAATTTTCTTGGCTTGAAATGATACGATCTACAAGGCCTTCATCATTTACATCTACAAAAATCATGTACACATAGTTATCGCCACTTTCATAAGAAACGGTTAAACCATGACGACCCTCGTGAAATAGCGCATCCTCCTCATACACATCGGTAATATGCATGACCTTGCACGTAACAGGCACATTATCAGCCTTGATGGACTCAGTCATAGAGGACAAAAACTCAACAGTTTCATTGCGGTTTCGCCCAATAATACCACGACCTGTAGACATATATTCACAATCGTCAGCCAAGATAGATTCGATGCCGTGAATATCAGCGGCTTCTAGGGTAGCTTTTATTAATAAAAGAGCTTGTATTTCAGTCATAAATTACCTCGCATAATACAACAGCCAACTACATTACATTATTGTAACATAGTCGGCTGTGTATAAATACAGAAAGCTATATTAAAGATCTAATTTAGCCATCATTTTATTAATTTGTTCTTGCATGGTGTTAATTTTTTCGTCTTGTTGCTTAAGCTTTTCATCTTGGTCGTTAATGACCTTAATAAGCCCTGCCTTGGAATACTCCGCATAAGGATTACCTTTGCCAAATTTCAGACTAACACCTAGATTAAGGAGATCTTCGCCTCCGCCAAAGCTTCCACCAACAGAGAATAAAGCTTTACTATTAGGGCGATAGAAAACACCAAGAGCCATCGCGTTAGCACCACGATAATTGCCATAACCGGCAGCAATATTCCATTTATCATAAGGATCAAACTCTTGCGGATGTAATGCAGCCAATGCTGCCGCACCTGCCCCTACACGCTTAACTCGACTATCCACCTGATTAATATGAGTATCCACTTGACTGAATCGGTGTTCCATAGTAGATGCAGATTCTGTGGCAATCCGTTTTAATTGAGCTACATTGACCGCATCTGTATCTTCAGTACCGGCTGCAACATTCGTAATTTGACGTGTCAAAACCGTATTCCCTGTTGAATCTCCTACCGAAAGGGCTGCTGCTGTGGACTTCCAAGTTGGGGAACCTTCTGTAGAGGTAGCATTTCTAGAAGGATCATAGCCAGCAATCCCTTTACCTCTAGAAGCTACCGAATCACTACCTAACGCTACACCACCATTATTTTTAACATCCGTATTATATCCGAGCATAACAGCATTTTCAATATTAGCCGTATTGCGTCTCGTAGGAACTATTTCTTTAACAGTATATTTAGTTTCACTACCATCCCAAGAATTTTTAAGTGTCTTTGTTACTTCTTTTTCCTCTGAAGCCATAGAGCCTAGCACGATATTATGTTTGCCACCATCAAGCTTATGAAAGTCACCGATAACCACATTGTCTTCGCCATTTTTTAGACTATTACCTGTACCAACTACTGTAGTTCGGCTGATGTTACTACCTTCATTGCCATATCCACTCATGTTATTATAAACATTCATGTGCCCGTCTTGGCCTTTTAACGCATTATTAGTACCCGATATTTGGGAACGCATCGTATAATCAACGCTATTACTATTCCCTAAAATAGATACGGCTCCGGCATGACCCGCCATATAGGCCTTCATGTTTTTACGACCAGCCTCTACGGTGGTTCTCTCATGATTTCCATTTATCTTATCCATACCGGCTATTTCAGTACTTTCAAGATGAAAGTTTCCCAAAGTAGTCCCTAATTCAGGAAGAGGTATCACAGAGGCCTTAGAATTCGTTACTTCATTCCCAGAACCTACAATCATGGTTCCCGTTGATCCGGAGGCTCTATTCAAACTACCAGTTATCGTATTACCGATACTATCAGCTTCATCATTTTCAGTTGAAGTACTTTCAATACTATTAAAACTACCATATGATGATGAAAATGCGCCCGATGAACGACTCATTTCCGTTCCGCCCTCTATAACGGAACCATGACCGGTTAGGGTTTGAAAAATACTATTTGCCTTTGAGTAATTACCAATGACTACACTGCCTCCTGAAGAATTGGCTGAGTGATACCCAATAATAGTACTACTTCTACCTACTGTATATTTTTTATCCCTCGGATCACTTTCTGATTTTTCGGCCTGTTCCGCCGGAGACATACTGCCTATAACAACAGAATCTCTGATGGTATCAAGATTTTGATTGTCTCCGATAACAATACCTGCTGCAGGACCACCAGCAGACTCTACACTATACTCAGCTTTGTTATTATTCCCAATAACGGTCAATGAATCCCATTCATTCCGATAAGTATCATTACCCCGAAGGAAATTGCCTCGACCGATTGTCAGATCGGAGGTATTAGGTTCTCTTCCTGTTTTATGCTTATAATCCGTAACAGTCCCCTTATCACGAGCAATTAATGTATTATTGTCACCAATAACATGCTGTCTGCGACTACCTTGAACGGTATTGTTTGAACCTACAATTCGCACATCTTCACTGCCCATGGAGTTAACTGGTTTCCCTTTCTCATTAGGAAAGGTCTTACTGATCGTATTATTATCGCCTACAATAGTAGCATTTTTACCACTAGTTACCGTATTCTTTTTACCGGTAATATTGGTATTATCACTAGCTAAATACTCATTACCATTACCATCAGTAACAGGAGTTTCGCCATAAACAGGACTACCCCATAAACAACCGCACGTACTTGTTACTAAAACAGCAGTCAAGAGAGCTTTATATCTGCTTGGCTGTTGATCCATTTTCTTTTCCATGTTCTACGCCCCTTTTACATAACAACACAAAAAATACATCACATAATAACAAACGTTTCTAATTAAAGGGTACGCCTATTACATAGGGCTTGTCAAAATGTTAAAAATTATGCGCTAAGCCTTTTGATTTTCTCAGCGTACATCATATATCAACACATCATTTATCACTAATTCTAATAAATGATTATGTGAATATAATTTCATAATTGAACTCAACTAGGAAATACCTAACATCTATGAGCTAAATACATCGACATGTACCGGATAGTAACCTAAATATTATTATGAGCCTTAATCTATAACAAATTCATATACATTAGATACAAAATCTAATAAAAGCGTAGAAATATATAAGATTAAAATATTATTCCTCATTATTTCTACGCTTTTTATATTTTTTTAGCATATTTCTTTATATGTGTTTTAGGCATATACCTATGACTCCCTCTATCGTCTTAAAACTGTGATATATGTTACATTTATGGGGCAGTACTTTCACAATGGTTATCTGTCAATTCAATACACACAGTATTTAATAGGAGATGACAATAGTTGTAATCATGTGAAGATTTGGCTGTGTAGTTGTAGTTAGTTGACGGAGAAATGAGGAACAAATGGAAAACGAAGTAAGAAAAGTTGAAATGAGCGAAAATGTAGCGGATCCTACTGGTCTTGGTCTACTCGGTCTCGCTGTAGTATGTTTTGTGGTATCCACGTCCCGCGTAGGCTGGTCTGGTCCAACAACATCCGTTATTATACCTTGGGCAGTTTTATTAGGTTCATTAGCCCAATTAATGGCAAGTTATTTTGATTTCAAAAAAAACAATCCATTCGGCTCCGTTGTATTCGGTGCGTACGGTTTATTCTGGTCTGCTATGGCTGGTGTTTGGTTGATTCAAATGGGCGCCTTCGGTCCTGAAATTCAAAAAGATTTCGATGTAACACAATTAGCATTCGCTTTTGTGGGCTTCTTAATCTTCTCTATTTTCGGTACCATCGTATCTTTGAAAACAAACAGAGTTGTATTTGCTATTATGGTTCTTATCTGCTTCCTATTCTTTAGTCTTTCAACAGATCTATTCTTGGGTGGTCGCACAGACTTCTTTGCTCTTGCAGCATGGTCTGAATTATTCATCTCCCTATTGGGATTCTACGATTCCGGTGCTGTACTTGTTAACAAAGTATTCGGTAAAACTGTATTCCCTTTAGGTAAAAGCATTCTATAATAGTTTAATAACTATATAAATTACTTGCACAATAAAAGAGGTTCCTATAAGTCACTACTGTGACCATTAGGAATCTCTTTTATTATTGTCTTTAGACTGGTTCACGACGTAGTCGCGAATCATTAAACCACCCGCTATGCAGGTACGACAACGAAAGTTATACAAAAAAATCACCTTGCTTAAGTATAATGTAGCTGTTCAAGCCGCATTATATGCAAAAGAAAGGTGATTTACTTTTACGTTTGACATCGCTATATTGAACTTAAGGCCTATAAAATGGGGCCAGTCTTAGCTAATCTTATAGAGATTGGCGGTGAGGTTTCCATCAACTGAATCATCAGTATGATATAATATTAAATGTTTACTAAGTTATGTATTTGGAAGGAGAAATATATAATGCACCAATCATGGAAAATTGCATTTGCCTACATAGGTGTTATTGTAGGTGCAGGACTCTCGAGTGGACAAGATCTTCTACAATATTTTATAAGTTTTGGCCAAATAGGTCTCATTGGTGTTCTATTACTAGGTCTATTAAATGCCGCATTTGGTAAAATCATGCTTACTTTGGGGAGCTACTATCGTGCAGACAATCATGAAGAAGTTTTTACACAGATTTCCCATCCTATTATTACAAGAATACTTGATTTTGTACTAATCTCTGGTAGCTTTATTATGGGATTTGTTATGATTGCTGGCGCAGGCTCAAACTTAGAACAACAATTTGGATTTCCTTTTTGGATTGGTGGATTAATTTGCTCACTTTTAATCATAACCGTATCATTTATGAACTTTGACAAAATAACCAATATTTTAGGTGTTTTTACTCCTATCATGATTGTTATGATATTCATTATTACAGGCTACTCTTTTATTGGTAAAAGTCATGATTGGACTACATTAGAGGCTATAGCCCACACAATCAAACCAGCCACAAGCAATGTATGGTTTTCTGTCATTAATTATTATGCTCTATGTGCTATGACAGCTGTTTCTATGGCCTTTATTTTAGGTGGTTCTGTTGTTCGTATTGGTATTGCTGAAAAAGGTGGCACTCGTGGCGGCCTATTAGTCGGATTAGTTGTTTTTATAGCTGCTATCTCTATTTTTGCAAATCTAGATACAGTAAAAGATGCAGATTTGCCGATTCTTGCTATTGCCAATCAAATTCATCCTTGGCTAGCATATATATATGCAATCACAGTCTTTTCACTTATTTTTAATACAGCATTTTCTCTTTTTTATTCTATTGCTAGACGTTTTGCCAACGGCAGCACAAAAAGAATGAGAATTATTATTATTTCTGTAGTAATCATAGGATATATATGTAGCTTCTTTGGTTTTAAAGATTTGATTAGTATCCTCTACCCAATTCTCGGTTATATGGGACTATTACTCCTAATTATTCTTATTTATGGCTGGCTCCGTGATCGTAAAGATATCATTATGGAAAAACTCTTCCGAAGAAAGATGCTCCATTTATCATTAAAAAAACATAGTCCTCACAAAAATCTTTCAGAAAAAGAACGTGAACTATTCCATACATTAGGTGATATTAGTCAAGCAGATACAAAATCTCTTAAAGAAGATATTCATAATGAAGCAAAAGAAATACTTTCAAATACGGAAACAGTTCAAGAGCTAAAAGACTATGTGGAAGAGCATCTCTTAATAGACGAAGAGGTTATACATCAAAATATCAATATTCTACAAGAACAAAAGGAAGAATCAAAATCAACTGAATCTTCTAAAGATAGACCTATCAAAAAGTCCAATATAAATAACAATGAAGTAAAATGAATAACGAGGAAATAATGACAGATGTGGAATTAGAAATTATACTAAAAGCTGGAAAAATATTACTTAGTAGTGGCGCCGAAATCAGTCGTACAGAGGATACTATGAATTACATAGCAAGAGCTATGAATTTTAAAGATTTAGAAGCCTACGTATCAAATAGAGGCATTTTTGCAACTGCTAAGAAAGATGATAATACTGAAATTACTCGTATTTATAATGTTCCTGAAGTCGATATTAACCTCAGCAAAATTGAATCAGTTAACGCGCTCTCTCGACGCATTACACAGAAGAGCATTACTATTGAAGAGGTTATAAATGAACTTGAAAAAATTGATACTATGCCTGACTATTTAATTTTTTGGAGATTAGTAGCTTATACAATAGGAGCTTCTGGCTTTAGCTATGCAATTGGTAGTTCAATAACAGACTCTATAATTGCAGGTATTATAGGCTTAATATTAGGCGCCTATATGTGCACGATTAAAAGAATACTTAACTCAGATGTATTAATCACTATTTTAGGTAGTATTCTTATCGCCTTATTTGGGAATCTTTTCATACACTTTAATATAGGATCTAATCTTTCTGTAATACTACTAGGAGCTATGATTGACATTGTTCCTGGAGTTCCATTTGTTAATGCTATCAGGGAGTATAGTCAAAATAATTATAATACTGGAATAACACTCATGATGGGAGCTTTACTTACCTGTATCTCCATGGCTGTAGGGGTCGCAGTAGTACAATCACTACTCTTCAACACACAAATAATTCCCCTTTATACATCTAATTTAGATTCTAATTCATTCACTTCTATGTTCATGAGAAGTATAATGGCTGGCATTGGTACGACAGCATTTGCAATCCTATTTCGTGTACGAAAACAACATATTCTAGATACTTCAATATTAGGATTTATTTCATGGTTCTTATTCTTAACTTTATCTGAACTACAATTTAATGTTATGCTTTCAATATTTATCAGTGGTTTTATCATCGCCATAGCATCAAGAATATTGGCTGTTAAACGGAAATGCCCTGCTATAGTTTTCCTAATGACTAGCTTATTCCCTTTACTACCAGGCCTCAGCTTTTATCGATCCATTTATTATATGCTAATGGGACAAGAAACTATTGCCATTAGCTTCGCAAAAGAATCCTTTTTGATAGCTTTTACAATTGCTATATCTATCGCAATTGTAAAATATATAAAACCACCACTAATCCAAAAAAACACTTATAAATAATATAACCCTATAACAAATTCATGTAAATTAAAGCATTTACAACGTAATTTCCAAATCTATTACCTGTAAAAATATGATATATGTTACGTTTATGAGGCGGTACTTTCACATAGATGCGGCATCAAAACTGTATTCCCTTTGGGTAAAAGCATTCTGTAATAGTTTACTAACTATATAAATTATTTGCACAATAAAAAAGGTTCCTATAAGTCACTACTGTGACCATTAGAAACCTCTTTTATTTATAACTATATTGTGCTAATTAGATATCACTTATTTATAACTAAACTGCGCATCCATAATCATTTGGCGCAACTGCTCCATACGAACACCTTCAGGTAACTTATGTCGATAAAACTGTAAATTATAGTAGTATCGAGTATCTTCATAATCTGTCACCAATACCATATCCGTGCGATACTCTAATGGCCACCCATACATAAATTCAGCTAGTAAACTACGCACACCATCATTGTTGACCTCTATTACATGATGCTTAATAGGCAATACCATCTTTACGGTAGGTTCAGGAACTGTTCTGTCCTTGATAAGCTTATTAACCTCATTATCAAGAGTAGGGCTAGTACTATCGATAGATCTAGCCTTTACATGCATAAAAACACCATCAGAGGTTCTAAAGGCTCTGCCATCTATATCTTTAGTTTCCCCTTTAGTCTCCACAGAGTCCTTTAATACACGGAACTGATACGGACCCAAAAACTTGATTTCTGTAATAGCATCTAAGGCCTCATCAAATTGTCCATTATGTACATTCGTAACATGTATGATAGGTTTCATATCTACTGCTTGTGAAAGAATTGGTGCTACTAAACATAAACCTAGAGTTAATAGCATAATATAACGTTTCATATAAGTCTCCCTCTCCCTAAAAACTATTATCTTATTTGTATTGTAACATAATTTATCTATCCTATAATAATAATTACAAAACGAAAGAGGTTCCTATTGGTCACCTAGGTGACTATTAGGAACCTCTCATCTATTTACTTTTATAATTGACAACACTATATTGAACTTGAGGCCTCTAAATGGGTCCAGCCTTTGCTAATCTTCTAGAGATTGGCGGTGATCAATATGAGTACATTCAAAGTGTTATCACTCATGATTTCCTTTGGCATACTTGTAGCGACCATTATCATGGCAGCAAAGTGATTGACCTCTAGCTGAAAGCTAGCTTTCTAATCGTGGTATGAAAAAAGGCCCGACATAGAAGTCAGACCGTTTCTTCAATTCAATAAATCTAGAAGCGAAGTCTGGCGTCGAAACCATTTATGCCTCACTTTGATATAAATTATATCATATTTAAATAAGGAAAGGAATCTAAGGATTTCTTTCCTTGTTTTCTTTTATAAATCCTCATAGTGCATACGATAGTGACTTATATCACCGACAAGATGTCCTTTCAATTGCTATATTTATAATATATTCCTACTGGGCTGACGGATACGTAGAATTAACTACATGCACAGTAGCACACATTGTGTGATAGCCGACCGTCTGGGCAAGCTTTTGTTCAGATGGTCTTTTTTATTGCCTTCCCGTAACAAATGCTTCTTTATCTATATCTGAATATCTCACCTATATGAAAGGAGTTTTCTTATGAGAAATCGTTGGTTAATTGCATTAGCAGCCATTGGTCTGCACATATCCATTGGTAGCGTATACGCATGGAGCGTACTCACACGTCCCATTATGGCAGATATGGGTTTTACCTTATCGCAAACAACATGGACATTCTCATTAGCTATTTTAATGCTCGGACTATCTGCGGGCTTTCTTGGATCCTTTGCAGAAAAAATTGGCCCTAAGAAAAGTGGACTTCTCGCTATGTTATTCTGGGTAACCGGATTATTGGGTACGGCCTATGCACTTAGCATACACAATCTTACCTTACTCTATCTCTTCTACGGCATCATTGGTGGTATTGGACTAGGCATTGGTTATATAACACCAGTGTCTACGCTCGTAAAGTACTTTCCAAATCGCCCAGGATTTGCTACCGGCTTAGCCATTATGGGTTTTGGATTGGCTTCACTCATTGCGGGGCCTCTTATGCAATACCTTGTAGCTCAGGTTGGATTGGTGGATACTTTCATTATCCTCGGTGTAATCTATCTTGTAATTATGGGCGCCTCTTCTCTCTATTTGAAAGCACCCCAACCAAAACATCCAACTCGCCCTACGAAAGATAAATCCACCATGTACGTTCATAACCATGGCATGCTAGCCAATGATGCCATGAAAACTTGGCAATTCGGTGCCCTTTGGTGGGTATTCTTTATTAATATTACCTGTGGTATAGGTCTTCTATCCTTAGCATCCCCTATGGCACAAGAAACCATTGGTATGACACCTGCAGCAGCTGCATCACTAGTTGGTATCATCGGTATCTTCAATGGTGGAGGTCGCATTGCGTGGTCTACTATCTCCGACTACTTTGGCCGTGCACAAACGTATATGCTATTCTTTATCATACAAATCATCGCATTCTATCTACTTGCCGAAACCAATAATGCTCTAATATTCCAAATTTTAATTCTTCTCATTATCACCTGCTATGGCGGCGGATTCGCCTGTATGCCAGCATATCTTGCGGATCTCTACGGTATACGTCAACTTTCTACTATTCATGGCCGTATTCTAACTGCTTGGGGATTAGCGGGCATCGTTGGTCCTATGCTCGTATCATACTTTCACGAAGCAGGATATGGCTATACTACTGCTTTAGAATGTTTTGCCGCTCTATTTGTGTTAAATACAATTATTGCTATAGTCCTGAAATTATACGGAAAACGAGAGTTACACAACTAATAACTCCATTTAAACATGAAGAAACGGCCTGACATGATGTCAGACCGTTTCTTCAATTTTAAATACTAGAAGCGAAGTCTGGCGACCAAACCATTTATGCCTCACTTGGGTATAAATTATATCATATCTAAACAGGGAAAGAAATCTAAGGATTTCTTTCCCTATTTTGCTTTATAACCTAAAGGTTTTCCAATCAAAAGATATAACTACCTCTTTAAGCTTATTATCAATAGCTCTAACTAAACCTATAAAAGGTTCTCCATTATTATCATCCCAAGAATCTAATACTCTATCAATGCCAATATGAATCAACGTGTTTTCATAATAATTTCCATGCCGAGGACAAGCGACACAGTTTTCATAAGTAATATTTAATCGATCTAACTCATCAGTGACAGTATCATTAATCAAAGTATTAAGTTGACTATATATTCTTTTGCGTATTATCTTTCCCTGATTAGTAGAATCATTATTATAATATCGTAAAGATAAATACGCTCCTTTTGAATCATGATCTATCCGCCAAAATATCCTGGGATTAAAGCTTCTAGGTGGCTCGGACCAAATAGCATCTGACTCTGTTCGAGTCCAAAAACGGCGATTAGTCCATGGACTACCACCCTGATTTGTACCAGTACTATATGGATTCGGATAGATACTCATATCCTTCCATAACCAGGAACCATCTATATTTTCATTATCAAATATAATCTGTAATAAGCCATGCTGTGTGACACGTTCCCATTTTATATAGTGACATCCATCATCATATTGTCCATTTATTGTAGATACAATTTGATACCAATCTAGTTGCTTTTTTAAATGCTCACAATAACTTCTTAAAATATCACTTTCACAGTCATCATAATTTTTTAGAATATCCCAAAACATAGGTCCAGTTAGATAATTATGTACTGATTCACTATGAGCTACTTGCCAATCATAATCAAAGTAATAACCCGTCTTGAAGTATACGGTATGGATATGATAATTAGCTAAGTCGGCATTCTCTATATTAAGATCTACTAACTTAAAAGCTTTTTCCAATTTAGTATAGGCATTCCAAGGTTTATGGCATTTAAACACAACTTCTAAAGAATCTTTATAAAAGCTAATTTGATTACCATGTTCACTAGTGCTTGTTTTGTCTTCAATAATAATAGCTAACCTATATTTAGGAATTATAGCTAACACATCAATATTTAAAACCTGCTGCACCAAGATTACTTTATCTATTGATTTGATGTCTACCTTTAAAAGTTTATCACAATTTGATGGCTTATCTATTAACTTTGCTAGTAAATCTAAACCAAGTTGACGATATCTATGTGTAGCTACAGTATCTGGCTCATTAATCCAATTTAAACACCAACAAATAAAAGCATCTTGAGATAACTCACCGGTAGCAAAAGAAAAAATATTGTTCATAATAACCTCTAACATTATAGCCAAGAATCATTTAGAAACTTTGGCTATACATGTTACTAAAAATAATTAAAATGGATCATTAACAGCTAACAAACTATCAACATAATTAGTCAAAATAGGATTATCAACATTCTGTACAATTTGCTCTACAGATGATTTAACACTAGGAATAATATATTCATCAGCAAAATCAAAGCCACTTAATTGATTAAATTCAAAATATTGTTCTAATGCAGTATCTAACATAGTATTTTCAACTAATAATTGTTGATGTAAAGATAAAATAGCTTCAATTGAAAGATCTAATGCTTTTAGTGCATTATCTACTTCATTATAGGAAAGCCCCTCTTCTAGTTCATTTTCAATAGTATCCTCATCATCGTTAGATTCACCCGGATTAATGGCCTCCTCTACAGCTGAAATCATATTTGCTAGACATTCAACAACCCTATTAACATCCCCTAGAGTTTGATTAATTTGTAATGCTTCATACTGGAATTTGAGTTGCAATACAAGTTGACTTAATTCTGGAATCTCATAAATAGATTCTTCCCCAAAAATATCTACGAGTTCTGATAAATCAACCTCTTCAAGTTCATCAATATAATTTGCAATACACTCACATATATCATCTATTTTAGTTTCTGCATATTCATTGTTTTTCATTAAATAATAAGCAGGTACATATAATTTTAATCCTTCAATAATATCAGAATCTTCTATTTCCTCATCAGATTCATAATCTGATAAAAGTGACTCTGCCTGATTAATTAGTTTTTCAGCAGTAATAAATCTAGAAAATTGATCCTCTCCATTATATGAAAATAATTCAAGATTACTCTTATCTAAACACTTTTCATTTTCTTTATTTTCTAATTCATCTATCTTAAGAGTTAGTTCATCGGATAATAATTTAGATGCATATTTTAAAAGATTTCTAGCCTCATGATACTCGCTATATTCCAAACAAATATCTACTGCTAATCTAATATATTTATTACAATCTACAAGTTTCTTAAAATCATTAATTTTTAATAATATTCCATCAACCAATTTTACTACAAACAGATTATTTCCTAAGGCTTTGATTGTTTCTTCTAATGAATGAACAACTAAATCTGCTAAACCACTACTTGGTTTTAGTTCATAATAGTCACGCCACGCAGCTATATTAATTTCATACCGACTTATATTAGATACTATTTCAGTTGAATTCATAGACTCTATAAATAAATATTCTATATGTTTACTATCAATATACTCAGGCCAGCTAGTTAAAAAGTATCGCAATATGGAGTCCCTTTCTTCTATATATAGTCCACTTTTAATCTGATTATAAAACCAGTTATAAATAGCCTGTAAATCAATATTATGCTTATTAACTTCTAAAATATTAATCGCTTGTGATTGTAACTCTAGAGCGCGGCCTTTATAAACCGATTGAATATATTCATCATCCGTATGATTTTGAATAGCAACATTCGGCTTTAATCTTAAAAAACTATAAAGCCATGATAAAAGTGCCAATGCCTCCTCTACAGTGATAGACATTGAGTCCTCATCTAATGATTTAATTTCTTTTAACAAGATTGGTAAAAATAAGTTACATACATTCAAGCCCCATTGATAATCTTTTTTTAGTTTATAATTATATTGAGCATTCCAATCATCAGCTAAAAGCTCTAACTGTTCATCAACATCTTTTGGAATCTTATATAAACATAATGTACATATTTGAGTGCCTAAATAATGGGCCCAGTTTATATCTGAATGTGTGCTTTCTATTTGTATTATTAATTCTTTGGCTCTCTCAAGATCATTATGACGCAAATAAAATTCAAGCTCTGCAAACTGTGCATCAATAATACATTCAGACTTTAGTGTAATAGCAACTGAAGTCATTTTAGATATATATTTGGCCTGTAAGGAGGAATCAATACTAATTAGTAATAATAGATCCTCAATTATATCGTCATATTGTGATGGCTCCCAAGAATTCCCATACTCCTTTAAATAGTCTAAAAGCCTTCCTATTATCTGTCCTGCTTTTGTAAAATTACCACTATCAATATTAATCTCTGCAACAGCTAACATTAACTCTGCGTCATCTATCTCTGACTCAGTAAAGCTGGTTAACATAAGAGCCGTATTTAAATATTGACTAGCTTTAGAATATTGACCAAAGCAGCCATAAAATTGAGCATAGATTTTTAATGCACGTATTTTGAGATGTTGAATTAATTCATTATCGTTATGTTTAACTAAAATCAATTCATCTATCACCTTATCAAAAAGAGTATCATATAAAGAAATCTGAGACTCAATAGTCTTATATAATCCATCCAACTCTAAAGGCGACGGTGTTTGTTCTTTAGTTTCTTTATATCGCTCTACTAGTCGTTCAATGCCAAATAAACCATGTTCTATCGCTTTTAGTGAGTTTTTACCTTTCATATAATGATAAGAAGCCATTTTATGATAGAAATCTCTAACTTTATTAATCTTACTATACTTATCAGAGATAACTGGTTTAGCAACTATATCAGATAAGTCTAAGCTATCAACAGTCTCTTCCATATAGTCAATATCTTTTATTTTAGAAGAATAATACTCACCTAAAGAATCCTCATAATAAGTAATTTGATGAACAGACATATCATTTCGAAGTGCTTCAATTAAGGCTTTAGATTTAATTTGGTAGCGATTTTGGACTTCTAATCCATTATCTACTTCATCTTGTTCAACAATAAAGCCCATTTTAATTAATCTATTAATTGGCCAGTATAAATCTGATTCAATAATCTTACAAACATGAGCTAAGCTTTCAATAGTAAAATATTCCTTAAAAATAGAGGCTACATATAGAATCTTCAATTCTGTATCTGTTAAGTTGCGCAATGCCTCAAGAGCGACTACAGACTTACTTCTAAAGGCTCCTTGCTTTTCAAGACGTAACATTCTACCTTTTAATACAGGACCATCAGATACATAACTAACTTCATTAAAATCGATCCATCCAGTGGACGTACTTTCAACTGCACCATTTTCGCGTAATACATCTATAAGATTGGACAATAACAACGGATTACCATTACTAGACTCACATAACCAACGTTTCAATCCGTCAGAAAGTTTTTCATCATTATCAAAATTATAGGTAATAAGAGCTTGAACTGATGCAGCATCTAGTTCTTGGACCTCATGTTGAATCATCAATTTTTGAGTTCGGCCAAAATTGTAACGATCCATAAAGCTAAACATTTCATTAATACCATTATGAAGTGAATCAGCCTTAGCTTCTGAACCTCGTAATGAACCAATTAATAACAAATTAAATTTTTTATTATTTAATCCTTGTCGAGCCTCCAACATAATTTGAAATATATGTTTAAACACATTGATAGTCCCTCGATCTGCCCAATGAAGATCATCAAAAACTACAACTAACGGTTTCTCCATACTAAGGCCCAATATAATATCTGAATAGAGCTTAACTTTATCATTTTTATAGGTCTCGGCTAACACCTCCGGATTTGTATCCCCTGCATAGGCAGAGATAGCTAGGTCAATAATTGCACTCGGTAATTCCAATCCAGGAATAAATCCCAGAATCTTACCACCTACATCAAAAACTTTTTCCATATTAAAAGAGCCAAAGAACTTTTTCACTTTAGATTGTTCTTGCCATTTAATCGACTCTATACTATTCAAAAGATCCGAACAAGGCTTATACAAATCATCTGCATCAGTCAAAGCTGAACATTGTACATACAGGGTTTGTACTTCTGGATGTAGGGTAGCAAACTTATTTATTATTGCACTTTTACCAATTCCAGCATCACCATGTAATAAATCAATGCAACCTTTCCCTTTTAAGGCAATCTCAAGACGGTTTGATAAAGAATCTAATATACTCTCTCTACCAAATAATTCCCCTACATAACTAACACTCATAATAAATCCCCTTTCAGGAAAACTATATATAATGATATTTATATTATACGTCTTTACTATAATAAATGAAAATAAAATGAAGTCAAAATTTATATAAAATAAAATAGAGATAATTACTATGGTTAATCCATCCGTAATCATCTCTATTTATTATTGACTATTTATTTTCTAGAGCTTCAATGAGCTCATCTAAAACTATTAAACGAGCATCATAGTCTATTATTTTATGGTAAATAAAGTATGCAATCGGTAAAAGAAAAGATAATAAACTAAAGATAAAAATTAGAATAGCAACTAGCGCATTACTCGTTTCTATTCCAATAGCTAAAAGTAGTACTACTACCGACAAGAAAAAATAAGGTACAAGATAATAAATTTTATGTTTTTTCAACTTATAATCGAACCACATTGTTATCGAATATAAAATAATCATGGCTCCAACTAATACAATTGTTGTTACCGTTATATAATTTTGAAAATTTATACCTATAACTCCATTCGTAATACTAGGATTAACATTAGAGGTCACCGTGGTAAGGAAGACCATCAATATTGTAAATAAGCCACCAGCTTTAAAATAATTTCTTCTTAATTCAACTACACGCTTTTCCATTTTTGCATCACCTAAAGAAAGCTCAACTGCCTTATAGCATTTTTTATAATTATTTTTCTGTTCTAATATCCATCCATTACTTTGGCATAGTGAATTACCAAGATTTTCCATAACTTAGTGCATTCCTTTCAGGTAATATTAATCTATAAATTAAACACCTAGGAGATTTATTTTTTTAATCATATATTATTTTTATTTCTAAATATGATGCTTCCAATAATCTTGAATTACACCACTATATATATCACTGTGTTTAATCATCTTTAAGTTAAAATCAAGTTGATCTTTATCAATTATTCTACTTATTGGATATCTACTTATTTCAGGAATTAATCCTAGAGAATAATCTAATTCTATCCATGGAATATTAACGTAATATGGAATAAAATCGCTTTTATTAGTAACAAGTAATTTTCGTCCAGCTTCAACACTATCAATTTTATTATATTCCATTTTCTGCTTTCTATAACCTTCTAATTTAGAGATATGCACTTTATTAGTAAAAAACTCAAAATTATTGCCAATCAGTAATTGATTAGCATTTATATATTGATATGAATTAATGCTATTAATTTCTTCCTTATTAATAATTCTATAATTCATAAGCTTCAGATTTACCGATTTTCTATCATAAAGTAATAGTAAACGCTTTGGAGAAATTGGGATAAAAATAATAGTTCCGATTAATTTAAGACCAATAGCAATATTGGTAAAAATATTTGTGCATATACATGGATTATCAGATATAATAAAGTCAACATCAGTTGTATTATCAATAATTACCGAATTTAAATCTCTTATTGCTTCATATACTTCATCAGGCATACTAAGTAGAATCTTAATATCTTTCTTTAAAGGTTGTAATTTTATTCCTTTATATCTTAAAAGATCTTCTAATCCTGTTATACTGTCATCTAAGTATTTCTTTGCACTTAAAGTCCTTAGTAATTGATAAGCTATAAATTTATATATGGATACTTTTATCTTAGGTAAAAGAGTATGTCTTCTTCCATCTATAACCCTCCTAAAATTACTAGCCCATTCAGTCTCTAATTTAGCTAAATCAGTCTCGATTATACCATCTTCTCCATAAAAATATTCTTCTCGACAAATATCTTCAACGCATACATTCTCATGATTTATTAAATTCTGTATGTTATATATATTAATAAGATATTTTTTCTTGCCCTTCCAACCAAAAAATCTTAAAAAAAACTGTGGCACATAATGTTGCTTAATAACCGGCATCAAACTACTCCTTATATAAATAAAAAAAAATACAAAAAGCGGTAGAAAAGTCCTATTTGGTCTTTTCTACCGCTTTTCCTTACATTTTGACGCCTAATAGGGCTAATTGTTCGGCTATTTCTTTTTCAAGTTGTGCAATTTCTTGGTTATCTTGTTCAATCATACGATTGATTTCATCAAGATCAAGTTCTTCTTCTTCCTCAAATGTGTCTACATATCTAGGAATATTTAGATTATAGTCATTCTCTTTAATCTCTTCGATAGATGCAACGTGTGCATATTTATCAACATCTTGTCTATTTTGATATGTTTCAATAATTTTAGTGATATTTTTTTCGCTTAAATTATTTTGATTTTTACCTTTTTCAAATTCATTGCTGGCATCGATAAATAGTACATCTCGAGTCGTACGATTTTTCTTAAACACAAGAATTGTTGTAGGAATACTTGTGCCATAGAACAAGTTCGTAGGCAAACCAATCACCGTATCAAGGTAATTCTTTTCTATAATAGTTTGGCGAATCTTACCTTCTGCTGCGCCACGGAATAAAACACCATGAGGTAAAACGATTGCCATTGTACCTTCATTATTTAGATGATATAAGCTATGTAATATAAAAGCATAATCTGCTTTAGAGGCTGGTGCTAATTTACCATATTCACTAAAGCGTGGATCTTTAAGTTTACTTTCATTATTATCCCATTTAGCAGAATATGGAGGATTCGCAACAACCGCATCAAAGGAACGTGGTCTATCGATACCATCACGATCAGGACCATCTGGCCAATCACTTTCAAGAGTATCAGCATTATTTAGTGTCATATTATTATACGTAACACCATGCATCATCAAGTTCATACGAGCCAAGTTATATGTTACCGTATTTAATTCTTGCCCATAAAAGCTAACCGCACCTTGACGAGATCCATCAGGCAATTCATTTCGAACCGTCAATAGTAATGATCCAGAACCCATTGTTGGGTCATAGACTGTGAAAGTATCATTTTGAGATTGTATATTACCAGTAACAATTTTAGCCAAGATTTGACTAACTTCATGAGGTGTATAGAACTCCCCACCTTTTTTACCAGCATTAGCTGCAAACTTACCAATTAAATACTCATAAATCTCACCAAGTATATCCTTACCATTTTCATCTTTATACTCGATTTCATCAATTTTAGTAACAACTGCATTTAAAGTCTTGGTTCTACCTGCTGTTGTTGATCCAAGTCCAGAGTCACCAAGGTTAATATAGTTAAAAATACCTCTAAAATCTGCTGCAGCTTCTTTATTAATTTCAGCATTCTTATTAAAGTTTTCAAATAATCGTTGGTAATCACTAGGAATAACGGAACCATTATGAATACTTTCAGTTAAAGAAGCCCATGTATCCTCAGGATTAATGGCATACCCTAATGTGCCAGCAATATCAATTAAACAAGCCTCTAAACCTGCATCTTCGACAAGTTCCTTATATGCCTCATTAACAGATTTGCCGTCTGAAATATCAACCAAATCATTATTAACTAAATACTCTTCTTGATGAATGGAAAGATATTTATAAAATAAAAATGGAAGAATGTAATCTTTGAAAGAACCTGCATCCATTGTGCCACGCAAATCATTGGCAATAGCCCATAATTGGCTTGAAATATTCTGTGCTTTTGATTCTGCCATACAAAATCTCCTTTATTAATTTATTACTTTTGTAGTACTAGCAATCATTTTATCGTCTGTTAATGGATTAATATAATAACGCCCCAATGCTAACTTAAGGAATTGCGACAAATCAGATTCATTACGAATTATAAATCTATTATTATCAACTTGGAGAGTAATCGATTCGAAAGAGTTAGCCTGATTGATCATGCTACTAATATAATCAGAATCATCTAGTCTAATTTTCGGATTATCTTTTATTAATGCAATCATTTTTAAATTGCGGATTCCAATATCGCTTGTATAACCTGATAAATCTAAACAAGTATTATTTTTGAATTCTTCTACTTCTTCTTTATTTGCTTCACGATAAAATATATCAAGACCCATAAAGATTTTATGTATCTTACTAAAATCCTTAAAATATAATTTCCCCTCCCCATCATAGTAAGCATCAATAGTACCATCTAATTGAATCCCATTAGGAATATTAAGTACTTTTAATTTTCTCGGGCCTACTTGATTACCATTAATCTGTAAAATTGACATATTCTCAACACGTTTAGAATTTGTAATTTTTTTCAAAATAAACTCATTAGTTTCACTAGGTTTACTGAGTAAAAACTCCACAGTTTTAAAGCTATCATTATCAAATATATTTAAATTTGCTGTTGAATCAAATAGCCTTATAAAAGGAGTAATAATTTCATCTTTATAATTTGAAAGATTGATAAACAACCATTCATCATTTTCACATTTTGATTCTGCATTAAACTCAATTAAGTGCATTTCATTTGTTATAGGCGAAATATATAAATGATCAACATCTGATTTCTTTAAATTTAATACTTTATATTCCCTCTTACATTTTGCTATTATCATACTACTCCTCAATTTCTATAAACGAAAAATTATTAATACGAACTAAGTTAAATTTCTCCTCAGGTTTGACTCTTGTAAGCTTTAGATCTTTTCTTTTCGTATAAACACTATAGATATTTCCTTCTAAATCTTTAACTTTATATAATCGATATTTAGTTAACCAAAAAATATTAAAATAGTAAGACTGTTCTAAAAGTTTCCACCAAATAGTAAATAAAACCAAAATCAATAAAACTTGTAAGTCAATTGAAAGGTTTCCAATACTAAGCATTATAACAAATAAGCCTATATAAATTGGTATAATATCTTGCTCCATTGGTTGAATTTCTTGAACTATTAATGTGTCATTTTCATCTTGATAAAAGATACGATAACAAGACTCTAAACAAAGTGCAACTAAAAGGAACATAAAAAATGCTAATAATACTATCAACCAATAATATTCCAATGATAAATTTAATGGATTGGTAAACAGATACAATATGCCTCCAGCTGAAAAAGAGCTTAAGCTAAGTAAGAATCGATACATCTAGTCGCTCCTAAATTTAAACAAATAATTGCTGCAATAAAGCTTTCTTCTGAAGTTGTAAGTGTTCTAACTTACGCTGATGAAGGGTAATCATTAATTCAAATTTATTTAATACTCTCCCAATACAAATTTGCTCTTGAAGGGAAGGTATACATATATTCCACTCCGTAAACATAGGCAATCTTAATGACGGAACAGTACCTTGGGCATTTAAACGTAATGCGTGTTCTTTAAATCTGCAGTGAAATAAATATAATAAGTAAAATGCATCTACCCCTTTGAAATTATCTACCTTATATACACGTTGATGAAGAGCAAACTTACCATTATAATAGTGAAAAATTTCACCAATTCGACCATCACCAGGAACAAGTATTGCTTCAGTATTAAAATCATATGTATCGAGTTTCTCAATTTTTTCAGATCTTATAAAAAATGGAAATTGACCATTTGTGACAGAATCTTGTTGATTTCGAGACCCAGTTTTTATATTTGCAACATCCCCCAACTTACACTGTTCCCAATCTTCAGTAAATTCAGGAAAACGAAGCTCAGGATATCGCTCTCCATTTTTAGGAAAAAGTTTCTGAAGCAACGCTTTTTTCTTCATATTTAGATGATCAAGCTTACGCTGATAAAGGGTAATAGTTCGATCTAATGCATAAATTAACTCGCCTATTTTCTCCTGTTCAGGAATTGAAGGTTTATTTACTATCACTTTACTAATTTCATTCTTATTAATCTTTTTAGGAAATGCAATATGTAAAGTTCTTCTCCAAATCTCTGATTGCACTGAAGATGAAGCTAATAATGCTAATAGAAATAAAGAATTTATATCTTTCGGTTTTAACAATGCAAGACTTACATAATAGGCACGTTTTATATTATCTAAAATTATATTAGCACTACCAACATCACCAATACGAGTTAGTAGAATATCACCATACTCCGGAAAAATTTTAAATTCACTCTTAAAATCCTCCTCAGAAATATATTTATCTGATTCTAATGTTTTAATATTTTCCACACTAACAAACATCACACCACTATTCGTATATCTTGGAGTTTGATGTGTGCCATCATAAACATTACAAAGTTCTTCTAACTCACACTGTTCCCAATCTTCAGTAAATCCTGGAAATCGTAATTTAGGTACTCTCCGTTTTTCTTTACTCATTACAATCTCGCTTCCCTTTTATCATAACAACACTACCTTTCATTAACATAAGAATCTGCAAATTTATATAAAGCTTCCACAAGTTCATTACCATATTTGATTTTATTAAGGCTTACAATATCTGCATCTTGTGCTTTTACTTTATATTCCGCACGAGCATCTTTTTTTAGTTTACTAATTCTACCCGTACTATCTAAATCCTGTTTTCCAGCTGTATGTCGAGAAAATAGATCTAATATTTCGTCATTACTAATAACATCAATAATCCCCCATTTTAAGCGGAAATCAAAAATATCATCCTTCATAATCATTGTATTTACATCTTCAATGACTTCTAAACTAGTTAACTTTACAGGATATTGGATTTCCTTTCCTTCTGGTGGGTACGTACCTTTATAAATTGCATCAACTGCATTATTAATTTGTTTTGCATATTGACGATCATCTAAAGCCATTGCAAAATCATTAATTTTTTCACGATAATCCGCAGCTGCATCCATACGTTTTTCATGAACAGCATTCATTAACGCTTCGATTAATTCAGTAAGATAATCATAGTTAACACTAATTTGCTTTACATGTATCATACGTAGTTCAATTTGAGCAACTGGTACATCATGATTTTCAGCAATACGTTCTTTCAAGTCGTTATACAGAGATGTGGTTAACATTTCTTCTTGTTCAGGTGTCATCCCGAGCAATGTAACAAGTTCATCTGGATTATCATAGTCAAATCCGATGTCTTCTCCATTAACAACATCTGGATCATATTGTTTTAGCTTTGACATTCCAGCGCTATATATACGCATAAGATTAAACATTTCTTCTTGCTTAGCTTCACTAGCAGGAACCTCTGTAAAGTTATCCGTCATATCTGCAAGACGATCTACCATTTGTTTTACTTCTTCAAATTGTTCTTTGAACGGTTTGGCTAAAACACCACTATCAACTAAAACTTTTGTATCTACTAATGTGTCTTGTACATCAGCAGAGTGTTTATTCGCATAAATACTCAAAGCTCGGTTCATGAGCTCTTCGTTCTTAGTTGGCCATCTGTAATTGACTACACGACCCCATGGCTTGTCTTGATTATCGGCAATACGATTTGTTCTTGAGTAAGCCTGAATTAGCATTGCATCCTTTAATGTACGATCCACGTAAAGTGTATTTAGCTGCGGTGCATCAAAACCAGTTAATAGTTGATCCACAACAATAACTATATCTAAATACTGCCCATCTTGTGCTGTACGATTTAAACGTGTTGTTAAATCTTGAGTATAACCAGATACATCATCTAGGCCAAAACTAGTACCAAACATTTTATTGTAATGTTTCATAGCACGTAACAGACCATCATTTGTAGTTAATTGGTTATCGCTATTGTTAGTACTCATGCTGAAAGTAATACCAACTTTTAACGTAGGAAGCCCTTGCTCTTTGCGTTCTTGATTCACTCGTTCAAATTCTTCAAAGTACATTAGTGCCATTGGTGTGCTTGGTCTATTCCCACCTACATGAGTAGTGAGCATAGCGTTATAGGCACCATCATTAGAACGGTTTCGCCAATTTTTAAATATATCTTCCACTACCAATCGTACATGATTAGGATTATTATCATAGAAACTTGGTTCAATCATATCATCCATATCATTGTCGGTAAGGTTAGCGATTTTACGTTCAATATCTTGTTCATTCCAATCAGGATATTGTGCCTTATAAAATTTGGGTAAGTACTCTTGTTTCATTTGATCTTCGGCAATAGTCGTTTCAAAATCCACTTTAAAACCTAATACATTTTTATCTGCAATAGCTTCGCGAATAGTATACGCATGTAACAACTTACCAAAGACCTCATGTGTCTTAGTGCCTTTTTTACCGACCACCTTATCAAACATAGGTGTTCCTGTATAGCCAACCCAAGCAGCACCTTTGAATACTTTTTGTAAGTCCTCAAAGCTTTCACCACCGGTAGACCTATGTGCCTCATCGACAATAAACACAAAGTTCTTATTAGGTACTACAAAGTCTTTACGATTAATGAGAGTATTTAGTTTTTGTACAGAGGTAACAATGATGCCATACCCTTTTTCATTTAATTTTTTCTTTAACGCTGAAGTATTTTCTGTTCCACCAACAGTATCAAATTGTTTACCATCAATATCAATAGAACCTTCAGGGTCATATGCCTTATAATTTGCTTCAGTTTGTTTCGTTAACGCTATACGGTCAACTACGAATACTACCTTATCAACATTTGGCATGCGACTCGCCAACCAGGCAGTTTTGAAACTAGTAATCGTTTTACCTGATCCTGTTGTATGCCAGACATAACCTAATTTATTAATTGGCAAATCGAAATCAGCCCGTTTTAATTCATTTAAAACTGCTTTTGTTGCATATACTTGATAAGGACGCATAACCTTAAGCATTTGTTTATTCTTAGTACCGTCAAGAATAGTAAACAATGTAGACATTTGATGTGCCATTGGTATGCTAAGGAACATATCTGCAAAGGTGGTCCAATTGCGAACAACCTTGTTATCATTAGGATTTTGCCATTCAAAAGCAAAGTCTTTATTAAATAAATCCGCCGTAGTATTCGCCATATATTTAATTCTATTTGGCGTCATTGCAACTAGAATTTGAACTGTTGAGAAAATATCACTGTATTGTTTCTCTTGAATATATTGATGCATTTGATTTAATGCTTCATCTACATGATGTTTAACAGATTTTTCCTCAATTTGAATAATAGGTAAACCATTAATAAGTAGCGTTGTGTCAAAACGGCGTTCTGGACGACCTGCAATTAGCGGCTCTCGCTTAATTTGACTAACTACTTGATAGACAGTATTACCTGCCCCAATTTGTTTTTGATCAAATACTGTTAAAAATACATGACGGCCATCATCTAGGTCAACCTCTACTTGGGATACGCCATTGATACCATATAGAAACTGCCCTGCTTGATATGGTGTATACAGTTCATTAATCACCTTTTGAACTTGTTTAAATTCCGTATCACTTAATGGTTGTGTCAGTTGATTTTGATTCAATTGGTACAAAATTTTGCGGAAGTTATCCCAAAGTGCCTCTGTTGTTTTTATAGTTGGCTCATACTTCCAGAGTTTGCTTTTATAAACCTTCATATTTCCATAAGCATCTATTGTATCGCCTATTTGATTAGACTTAGCTGCATTAGTAACAATCCCCGTCGATAATTGCTCAATTAATTTATTTTCAAATTCTAGCTCTGTCATATTATTTTACTCCCTGTAACATAGTAATTGCTTTACGATATGTATTATCTGCCACACGCTGTTTTAATGATCTCAGTCGTAATTGTTTAAAATAAATATCCCCCATAATACGTTGTGTTTCAATAGATGGTAATTTTGGTAACTGGATTTCTTTTAATAAGCTAAGACTATATCGTACAACCTGACTCCCTTGTAAGTTCTGTTTGAACTGCTTTTTAATTTTAGGATTTTCATTAATTAAATAAGCCATAAACTTTTTATCTATAGGCGTATTTAACGGCTCCATCCTAACATAGTTTTGAGTAAAAAGATAACCTTCGTGATCACTGGTAACAAGGGTAGCCATGCCAGATATTGTACTAAATATTAAATCTCCTGCTTTAAGAGTAGAGCCTTTATATTCTGTACGAATTTGTTTTCTATCACTCATAGCGCCAGGTACACCAGTTAAATCTTCATATAATTCGTTCTGCCCATACAAGGTATATAGCACTGCATCTTTACTAGTGCTTTCCTCTAATCGATATTGTGATACCCCTGTATTACTATGAAACATATCTTTAATATACACTATGTCACCTCTTTCTCAAAAATAGTTTTCATTTTATATTTATTTTTGCATGTAAAAAAATTACACTGTATAACTTTTAACTTAAGTATACAGTGTAATTCATATAAAAGCAATGATAAATTTGTAATTTTTAAAAATGCAGGATAGTTTTTTTTAATTCTAAATAATTAACTAAACTATTTTATATTCTTAATATCATAAGTAACCATTTCTTTTGGCATCTTAGCCCCCAGTCCACTTTGGAATGTATGATAGTAGTCCTTATTGTTATTAGTATCCACATATTGCACAATATCACGATAGTCTTTTACCAATAGATTACTATTATTAGACATAATAAAATGCGTATATACAAATTGTTTGTCATGAGATATTAACATATACAAAGTTGTTTTAGGGCGCTTAATTTGTAAGTATACTGATGGCATAGCATCATTCCATACAGTAGCAAATTGAATTGGTTGTCGCATCGAATATTTGTCAGACATAATGATACTTCGTACAACTTTTGGGAATATATTCTCTAGATGCTGCATATCAGTATCTGCTATTGGCATCACCATAATCCCCTCTTTATAATGATCGCTATCATGTATGTACATATACGAATCGCTTTTATCTACCCGTACCATTTTACTTGTTTTTAGTGTTAAAAATATAAAATCATTAATTTTTAATGTCTTACTTTTAGAAAGGATATCCTTAGCTGGCTCAATAGATGGTAGAACATAGTTTACCAAAGGTGACATTATAATTTCTTTAGTCTTATCTACACCTTGTTTCTCCAATGAATTCAACTGTTTTTTAGGTGTCAAATTGTAACCGATATGATAGGAAATTGTAGGTGTATCCTTCATTGTAAAATTGATACTCCCTACCATCGGAGTCCCCTTAGCATATGTTACATCCCATGTGGCTTTTTCTATAGTAGGATACATAAATTTATCAGCATATAAAGAAGGATTAGGCGCTTTATACACTCCAGCTGTTTTCTCTGCAATAGCTTTCATATCATCAATAGTCAACTTGTTATATGGAATCTTACTATCTTCCCAATTATTTCCAGCTGGTTGATGTCGTAATTCATAGGCCATAATTCCATTAGGACTCATAATTATTGCCTGTTCGAAAGCAGAGGTGCCATCTGAAATTTTTTCAGTATTACCATACCTACTTGGATATGGCATAGTAAATTTTATATTTGCTCCACCCTCCTTTAAAATAAATACTGTTGAAGAAAAATTTAACGAATGGTTTAACTCACGATTTGAATAAATTACCTTATCTAAATCTATATCACCATTACCTACCACAGCTTTGGGCATATAATCTTTTATTTCTGCTTCAACCTCACGTTCCATCTTGTGTACATCTAAATCAGTCTTGCGATAATTTTGATATGCATCCTTTGATATTGTAGGATCCGCACCTGGTATATTAATATCAATCGCATGACTTCCTAACGTAACACAGCTAAAACATAGTGTAGCCATCAATATACGTTTCATAATAGACTCTCATCCTTTCACATAATGCCTCTCAAATAGTATATATGTATAGAATATCATATTTTAGTTGACATTTAGTAGTACAATATAAGTATAGAAATGAGGAGGTGATACCTATGAAGTTTACAAAACGTATGATTGTCATGACTCTTTTAGCCGTGACAGCGGCTGTATCTACAGGATTTGCTTATGATTATGTATGCAATGGATCACAAGCAAATTGCAATACCAATGCTCAGTATAAATGTAATGCAGATACTCAATACAATTGTAATACAAACGCTCAATACAACTGTAATAATAACAATACAGTTTGTAACAATACTAGCCAAGGTTACTGTGGTCAAAACTCTAATACTAGAGGATGTGGCGGATATAGAAGATAATATGATAAGTACACTAAAAGCCTATAGTACTGTATATGTACTATAGGCTTTTATAGAGTTTATAACAAGAATACTATTTAATGCATCAATGTACTGATAAGACACAATTTAAAGCTACACTTGTATTAGGAGTTCATGCGGTTAAAGTATTCAATGGCTTTTGGTGTAAAACCAATATAAGTATTACCAGCTGCGTACGGTCCTAGTTCATATGGTTGGTAAACTAGATCAATGTTCCCCTTACCACGTAAGCAATAGTTATCGGTTACATATTTTACACTCCATCCACTTGGAATATAGCTCTTTGTATGATTACCTGTATAATAACTTAATACATGGGATCGTAAGCCGTTATCCAATTGTGCTGCATTCGCAATTTTTATATAGTTATATAATGGAATGCGTTGACCTGTTACTTTATTATATACAAGACCTCTTGTATTATACATACCATGAGCAGCTCCGGCGTAGTAATAATAGGTAGTTAGTAGGATTGAAACAACTTGACTATCCTCATAGGTAACCTTATAGTTTTGAGAAACTTGATAAATATGTTGGTTGTAATACATATCCTTTGCTTCGAGTACATAATTTGCAATATCTGTATTAATAACTCTTTGAGCATAAGCATGATCTGTATAAACTAAAGGATACTTTAAATCTAAATTTACATCTGATTGACTGCCTGTAACAACAGTTGCATACGTTGGTACAGTTAACATAACACCTAACATAGAGGTCATACATAGCTTTTTAAAGATTCCCATAATAATGTCTCCTTTTACAAGCACCTTAAATAGGTTTATTACTATGTTAGTTCTACAAGCTATAATAAAACTCCTCTTTTATATTTTACTTTTTTGATAGTTTATTTCACTTTATAAAACAGCTAAAATGATTTAGTATTTTACACTAAAATATAAATGTAGCTATATCATACTTTCACCATACAAAAAGGACCCTCCAAAGAGAGTCCTTAATCTGTATTATTATGCTATTAAGCGTTTTTAGCTACTTCCATAAACTCATTTATCTTATTTCTTATGAAGAGTCATATTTTCAAAAGCTGTACCATAAGCTTCTTTAAAGATATAGTTACCTACAACATATTTAGGATCACGCAAAGCTACATCAACGTATTGTTGTTGAATATTACCGAAATTCCCCAAAGCCACACCTTCATAATTAAAATCTTCCACACTATTTATCGTTAATTTCATACCAGAGCTAGCTTGTTTAGCATATATGAGGAGTGAATAGTCTTGTGCATACTGTGGAGTACGTAATACGCTGGCTACAGAATGGTTTATATCATAACGATAAGTAACTAAAACCTTGTGAATATATGAGTTATTTCTACTACTATTATTATTTTCAACCTCATATACAACTGCCTGTACTTTATAAATAAACTGGTTCTCTTCTATTCTTTTAATAGAACTCTTGTCTACAAAATACGTAATGGCATTTTTCCCTGTAAGAATAGGAATATTATTCTTATCATTTTTAATAGCTTCCATCGATATAGCTTGGATTTGTAATGGTATTACTATACATGCTAACAATAACATAGAAAATAACTTTTTCATTAATTTAAATCCTCTCTTTTAATATTATCACACACATTATATGTATAGGATATCATATTATAAAAGTATTGATAATCTATTACTTTCACCACATAAAAAAGGACCCTCCAAAGAGAGTCCTCAATGTATATTGTTATGTTATTAAGCGTTTTTAGCTACTTCAACAAGTTTAGCGAATGCTGCTGCATCGTTAACTGCCAACTCAGCCAACATTTTACGGTTAACTTCAACGCCTGCTTTAGCTAAACCAGCGATGAAACGGCTGTAAGTTGTACCGTTGATGCGAGCCGCTGCGTTGATACGAGCAATCCACAATTGACGGAATTCGCGTTTTTTCGCACGACGGTCACGACGAGCGTAGTATAACGCTTTCATTACTGTTTCGTTAGCTTTTTTGAACAAACGGGAACGTGTACCACGGTAACCTTTAGCTAATTTTAAAATCTTTTTATGACGTGCATGAGCTGTAACGCCCTTTTTCACTCTTGCCATTGTATATTCCTCCTAAATTACGATGTATCGATCTAATAGTTAACGATTAAGCGTATGGTAAGCATTTAGCTACGCGTTTATGGTCAGCTTTTGCAACCAATGTAGCTTTACGTAAATTACGTTTACGAGCTGGAGATTTTTTCTCAAGAATGTGGCTTTTGAAAGCTTTCGCACGCTTGAATTCACCAGTACCAGTTACTGCGAAACGTTTAGCCGCTGCGCGACGAGTTTTAATTTTTGGCATAATATAATCCTCCCAATACCTTATTTACTTACTAAAATCATGGTCATGTTACGACCTTCTAACTTAGCTGCTTTTTCAATAGACGCCGTTTCTTTGAGTTCATCAGCAAAACGTGTCAATACCGCCATGCCGAGTTCAGGGTGTGAAAGCTCACGACCGCGGAACATGATGGTTACTTTTACCTTATTGCCTTCCGCCAAGAATTTGGATGCGTTTTTCATTTTTACGTAAAAGTCATGGTCTTCAATATGTGGACGTAATTTGACTTCTTTCAAAGTTACGATTTTTTGTTTTTTCTTCGCTTCTTTCTCGCGTTTTTGTTGTTCATAACGATATTTACCGTAGTTCATAATGCGAGCTACTGGTGGTTTAGCGTTAGGTGCAATTTCCACAAGATCAAGATGCTGTTCTTCAGCCAATGCCAAAGCCTCACGGCCAGACATAATACCGATTTGTTCGTTTTCAGGACCTACGACACGAAGTTCACGAGCACGAATCTCTTCATTAATGCGTGGTGTATCCTTGCTAATAGCGTTCACCTCCAAGAGAATAAAAAAAACGGACGGCAAACACCATCCGAATAGAATTCTCTATATTAACCTCATACTTCTTGGTATTAGGTGAGTGGCGGATGGCCTCTGCTTCATAAATTACTTAATTATAATAACAAATTAGATAGTGAAAGTCAACAACAATCTTAGGTTGCTCTCAGCAATTTATTATTACAACTCTTACAGTATAACAGAGATTATAAGTTCTGTATATAGGTATACTTACTGACACCTATCCACCCTTTATGTATACAATATTGCTATAATATAATTTATAATATAGTTATTAATTCTATAGAAAAATACGATACAATAATATATATAACATATTCTATCTAACTGAGTATTATCTAACTGAGTATTATCTAACTAAACATTATCTAACTAAGTATTATACAGTAATAGGTATTATACAGTAATAGGTATTACACAAACTGAAAGGGGTTTTATTATGAGTGTAACAACTAGTTCGCCTCCTCAAAAGGCGCGTACAACAGTTCAAAATATAGGTCTTATTCTTGCCTTTATTGTGTTAGTTGGCATTTTATTATTACCAACACCAGAAACATTATCTACTGGGGGCCATCGCATGATTGGGGTCCTCGCCTTTGCTATCATCTTGTGGATGACATCAGCTGTATCTTACCCTGTAAGTGCCACTATGATTACAGCCCTCACAGCTTTACTGTTAGGCTTCTCTCCAAATCCTGAGGCACCAGCAAAAGCTATGGGTACGGCTAACGCCTTAAAGCTTATCATTTCAGGTTATTCTTCCCCTGCGATGATTCTCGTAGGTGCCGCTATGTTTATTTCCGTAGCCATGCGTAAAACAGGTCTCGATCGTCGCATAGCCATGCTCGTATTGTCTAGTGTAGGTACAAAGGTAAGCCGCATCTATTTAGGTGTTATTATTACAGGCCTTATTCTCGCCTTCTTTGTACCGAGTGCAACGGCTCGTATCGCTTGTTTGGCTCCAATTATTATCGGTATCGTCGAAAACTTAGGTATTGAACGTAAAAGCCGTGTAGCCGCTCTACTCATGGTAGGTGCCGTACAAGCAGATACATTTTGGAATATTATGATTCAAACAGCTGCCGCTCAAAACCTCGTAGCTGTTGGGTTTATGCAAACACAGATGAACACATCTGTAAGTTGGATTGATTGGCTCACAGCAGCTGCACCGTTCTCCATAATTATGGCTATTATTACTTACTTTGTAACGCAAGCTTTTATTAAACCTGAGTTTAAAGAACTCGTTGGCGGTGATGTACAACTCGCAAAAATGCGTAAAGAAATTGGTCCAATGACATTTGATGAAAAGAAACTATTATGCATCTCTATTGGTTTATTAGCATTGTGGGCAACGGGAGGTAAATTACATACCATCGATACTACAACAACTACAATTATAGCAATTGCCTTATTCTTCTTCCCTAAAATTGGCATTATGGACTGGAAATTTGCACAGCCAAACATCGACTGGGGATCGATTGTTATGTTTGGGGCTGGTATCGGTCTTGGTTCCGTATTACTTAAAACGAAAGCGGCCACCTGGCTCGCTCAAGTATTCGTAAATGCCTTTTCTCTTGAAACGGCAAGCGTATTCCTTTTGATTGCTATTATGGCTGCCTTTCTGATTTTAATCCACCTTGGATTTGCATCAGCTACAGCCCTCTCTTCTGCCATGATTCCTATCGTAATCTCTATCGTTATGGGACATTCCGCAGAAGGACTTAATCCACTTGGCGTAACAATGCTCATGCAATATTCAATCTGCTTCGGTTTAGTATTACCAGTAAACTCACCACAAGGCATGGTAGCTTACGGTACAGATACATTCGACGTAAAAACATTTATGACTACAGGTATTCCATTAACAATTATTGGATATGTAATGATGCTCGTATTTGCACTTACATACTGGCGCTGGATCGGAATTGCTTAAGTCTAAATATTCTAAATAGACCAAATATTCTAGATAATTCTAATATTTTAAATTAAACATACTATAAAAGGCTCTGTCTTATGACAGAGCCTCTTGATTTTTATATGCGTTTCAATATAAAACGTCTATATTCTTTTCAATGTAAAGCTTTCACAGATATTTATTTATTCTAATTCCTTACCTTTTAGTTCAGGAATTAAGAATACGGTTGCTAAAATATCGATTACATAGATAATCGCGAGGAAAGCGATTGCCACTTGATAAGAGTACAATGAGATAATCATACCTACTACCATTGGGCTAAAGCCACCTACGGCACGACCGATGTTAAATAATACGTTTTGAGCCGTTGCGCGAGCACTTGTTGGGTATGCTTCCGCCATCAAGGCACCGTAGCCACCCATCATACCATTTACGGAGGCCCCTAATATAGCACCGGCAAATAGCATAGCTGTTGGATCAGATAGTTGAGAGTAAATCAAGATAGATGCCACAGCACATACTTGGAACAAAATAAATGTCGGTTTACGACCAATTTTATCAGCCAATCGTCCGAATAACCAAATGCCGACCATCATACCACATACAGTTACGGCAGTCCACAAACCCGATTTTGTAAGAGAAAACCCTAATTGCTTACTCAAGAAGTTAGGCAACCAAATCATAATACCGTAGTAACCAAAGTTTTGAACAGATGTTAAAATAGCAACACCTATAGATGTCTTTGTAGTTCTTACATCTTTTACTAATAACTTGAATGAGTTCGTATGGGAATGTTCCTTAATTTCTTTACTTTGAACAAAGATTTCTGGTTCATGTAATTTCGCACGAAAGAACCAGGCTACAAAGGCAGGAATAATGCCAACCATGAACATACCACGCCAGCCAATATAAGGGAGTAATACGGGCGTTAACAGTGCTGCGGCCAATACGCCTAACTGCCAACCAATGGCAACATAGCTCGTCGCTTTTGCACGGTGTTGTGCAGGCCATGCTTCAGCTGCTAAGGCCATACCAATACCGAATTCACCGCCTAAGCCGATACCGGCAATTGTACGATATATGAGAAGATCCCAATACCCTTGTGCAAAAGCACATAGGCCAGTGAATACAGCAAATAATACAATAGTCCATGTCAACACACGAACACGACCAAACTTATCTGACAAGGTACCAAAGATAAAACCACCAATTACAGCACCTACCAAGGTCCACGTCACAAGGGAACCTGCTTGACCTGTGGTCAAACCTAAGTCCCCTGAAATTAAGGTCAGCATAAAGCCGAGAATCAAGAGATCAAAACCATCCATGGCATAGCCAATAGAGGAACCAATAACAGCTTTCCAGCCGTATGAATTTACTTCTTTCATAGTCATTTCCTTTCGCTACTCACAGGTAACAATTAAAGCGAATATAATACAAAATCCCCCTCTTATAATCTCATCACTATTAAATTATACAGACTAATTTAAATTGTGCAAGATGTGAGGGGGATTTATAACATTATAATTACTAGGAGAGTAAATAATTAGTTGCGTTCTTTAATTTCAGTTTTAATAGAATTGAAGAATTCTTCGAATGGTACGGAGCCCAATTCGTCACCACCGTGTTTACGAACGTTAACTGTGCCTTCTTCGACCTCTTTATCACCCACAACAAGCATGTATGGAACCTTTGCCATTTGTGCTTGGCGGATTTTATAACCGATTTTTTCGCTGCGATCGTCTACTTCCACACGTACATAGTCACGGTGCATTTGTTTTGCCAAGTCCTTAGCATATTCAACGTGTTTTTCAGAGATAGGCAAGATTTTAACTTGTACAGGAGCCATCCATGTTGGGAATGCACCTGCATAGTGTTCAGTTAAGATACCGATAAAACGTTCCATGGATCCGAAGCATGCACGGTGAATCATAATAGGGCGATGTTTTTGACCATCTTCGCCAACATATTCAATTTGGAAACGTTCTGGCAAGTTCATATCCAATTGGATAGTACCACATTGCCATGTACGTCCCAAGGAGTCTTCAATATGGTAGTCAAGTTTAGGACCGTAGAATGCACCATCACCAGGGTTAATTACGTATGGAATGCCTTTTGCTTCGATAGCATTACGCAATGCTTCTGTAGCGGCTTCCCAAATCGCATCATCACCCATTGCATTGTCAGGTTTAGTGGATAATTCCACATGGTATTTCAAGCCAAATTGACTATAAATGCGGTCGAATAATTCGATAACTTTCATCAACTCAGATTGCATTTGAGATGGCAACATAAATACGTGAGCATCGTCTTGTGTGAAAGCACGTACCCGGAACAAGCCGTGTAATGCACCAGATAATTCATGACGGTGAACTAGACCAAGTTCAGCGTAACGCAATGGGAAGTCACGGTAAGAATGCATTTCGTTTTGATAAACCAAGATACCGCCTGGGCAGTTCATTGGTTTAATTGCATATTCTTCTTCGTCAATAATTGTAGTGTACATATTTTCGCGGTAATGGAACCAGTGACCAGATGTTTCCCACAATTGTTTGTTCAAGATGATTGGTGTACGAATTTCTTCGTATTCAAATTCATGGTGAACTTCGCGCCAGAAGTTTTCTAATTCGTTGCGAAGAGCCATGCCTTTTGGCAAGAAGAATGGGAAGCCAGGACCTTCTTCTTTGATAACGAACAAACCAAGTTCTTTACCAAGTTTACGGTGGTCGCGTTTAGCTGCTTCTTCAAGCAAGTGAAGGTATGCATCAAGTTCTTCTTTTTTCTCGAATGCTGTACCGTAAATACGTTGCAACATTTTGTTCTTTTCATCGCCGCGCCAGTATGCACCTGCAATGCTTTGTAATTTGAAAGCTTTTACCTTACCAGTGGATGCCACGTGAGGTCCTGCACAAAGATCGATGAAATCGCCTTGAGAGTAGCAAGAGATTACAGCATCTTCAGGAAGATCTTGAATCAATTCTACCTTGTAATCTTCATTTTTAGCTTTAAAGAATTCGATAGCTTCTTGACGAGGCATAACGGATTTAGTAATCGGTAAATTTTCTTTTACAATACGGCTCATTTCCTTTTCAATTTTACCCAAATCTTCAGGAGTCAAAGTATGTTCCATATCGATATCATAGTAAAAGCCCTTATCGATAGCAGGACCGATAGCCAATTTAGCTTCAGGCCATAAACGTTTAACCGCTTGTGCCAAGATATGAGAAGCTGTATGGCGCAAAGTATGTTTGCCCCCTTCATCTTCGAATGTTAAGAACGCAACTTCAGAGCCATCTACAAGTTCTTCGCGAAGGTCTGTTAATTCGCCATTTACGTTTGCAGCTAGTACTTTTTTAGCCAAGCTGTTAGATAGTTGTTTTACTGCTTCCCCAAGAGTAGTGCCAGCAGCGTATTCCTTTGCACTACCATCAGGTAAAATGATTTTTACATCTGCCATTTTTCTTTCCTCCAATTTATAAACTAGGATAGCTTTGATTTTCTACTTTCACCAATATACCTACTTACCACACAATACATAAACATTGAGTAATTAGCTTGTAGAAATTGGGTAATAAAAAAAGACCTTCTATCCCTACAAACAAGGGACGAAGATCATTCGCGGTTCCACCCTAGTTAACTACCTATACCAATATATGTGTATAGTTAATTCACTTCATTAAGCCCGATAACGGTGGCGACCGTATTTGCCTACTTAGGTTCGACAAATCAGTTTAAAGGGGGTAACTCTAATATATGTGTAAGGCATTTCCAGCATCTGCCTCTCTCTGGCACACAGGGATAAAAGAATCATGTCCTTTGCATCACTTTTACTAGATTATAGTATCATAGAGAATTAAAAAATTCAATACAGTTTAACTGGAAATTTTATAAATTCTATACATTAAAAATAACGGCCCGAATGTATCGAGCCGTTTTGTAAGATCTATTAACCTTTGAAAATTTTGCTAGCTCTATTAACGTTTGAAGTTTGTAGACAGCATAGCACCAATTACTTTTTCCAATTTGCTAGTGGAAAGATCTGGACCTTTATAGAGTGTTAAGAGCACGTCATTAGAGTTATCTTGTTTAGATACCATCATAACGCCACTACCGCGAGCCCCGTTATCATCATAATCTTTCGCTACGATAACAAGGTTCAAATAATGGTCCTTCATGTATGTATACACCTTGCTTGTACGCGCAGAAGAGCCGATCATTTTTGCCATATTCATACCACGGTTAAATACGATTGCATTTGCATTATGAGGATTTGCCGCTAATTGTTGCTTCTCTTCTTCATTTAGAGGCATGAGGTTTACCATGAGGGAGTCACCCATCTTGCCGCGGAACATGGCTGGCATCGTTTCGCGCACGTCATCAGGAATACCTGTGTCAGCAGTCAATTTCAATTCCTTAGGAACGGTCATGTATAAAACGCCCTTGCTATTGCGTCCCACCTCTGTCGTACTGAGGTCTACAGCGCTAAGCATAATGGAATCTTTAATGGTCGCCACTTGATTAGCCAACGGTTTTTCAGGAACGCCACGGCTCGCCAATTGTACATCGCCAGATTTAGTTTTCTTCAATGTTTCCACATTCCAGCTTGCACCTTTTTTATCTGCATCGCTTGCTTCAGTGAAAGCATTCGCCCCATCCTTTGTACCTACATATACATAGGTTTGAGCCGGGATGATGGTATCTGGTGCACCAGATTTATTGAATGCCGCACCGTATACTACATTAGGAATCACAGTAGAGCCAATTTGTAAATTGTTGTTAGTTTGGCTTTCCACATCAAAATTGATATTCCCTGTAAACGTCATATCAGGACCGTGGTTGATAACAACCACATCCCCTGCTTGAGGAATGATTACAGGACCTACAGGGCCCGCCATAGCTACACCTGCCATAGATACTCCAAGGCAAGCTGTTAATAATGTGCGTTTCAAAATAGATTGTTTCATAGATATACTCTCATTTCTCTACAATTCGTATACATTTGATGTAATTGTAAATCTAGTATAGTCATAAAATTCCCTCATATGATTTACAATCAAAATTACACTTAATCTTCTATAGTGACATAGTCAGATAAGCTACTCAATACTGCAAGCGCCAAGGTCCTTGTAGATGGTGTGCAACGCAACATGCACCGCCCACTCGTATCTACCGAGGTCATAACGCCCAAATATTCATAGCCCTCCATGATGCGATTGATGAAATTCGTATGCTTAGGATCAATGTGAAAGTACACATACGCTTCTTCTCCAGAGGTGGTTAAGTCAGGTACATCTGGAAATGCGCCGATTGATTTACTCGGCTCTAAGGCTGTACCGCTCATAAACTATTCATCCTCTTTAGGTTTGCACTCACGACGCATCATGGAGTAAGGTTCAAGAGGTGTATCCATATAGATGCGAACTTTCATTTGTGCATGAGGTGCTACATCGATAGGATTGCCATCTTCATCTGTCATTTTTTCAATTACCGTTTCAACGAGTTCCCCTTTTGGCTGGCAGAACTCTACCTTATCGCCCACCTTAAAGTTATTACGTTGTTCAAGATCAACGTATTTTTCTTCTTCGTTGTAGCCCATAACTAAACCGATGAAGTCATGACTTTGAGTATTCGTAGATTTACCATAGTTTTGCGCCGTTTCATCAGGACGACCTTCAGCAAAGCCGTCTGTATAAGGGCGATGGGAAATCTTTTCTAATTCTGCAATCCATTCTGGACGAACGTACCAATCTTTACCTTCTTTAAGGTATGTATCAATCGCTGTGCGATATACTTTTGCCACTGTGGCACAGTAGTGAACGGATTTCATGCGACCTTCGATTTTAAGGCTATCAATACCAGCTTCATATAGATCTGGAATGCGGTGAATTAAACACAAGTCTTTAGAGTTAAAGATATACGTGCCATGTTCATCTTCTTCGATTGGGTAATATTCACCAGGTCGATTAGATTCCACAAGAGAATATTTCCATCGACAAGATTGAGAACATTGACCACGGTTCGCATCGCGATTACCTGTCATATAGTTAGACAATAAGCAGCGACCAGAGTAAGAAATACACATAGAACCATGTACGAAGGACTCAATTTCAATATCTACATGATCCTTCATTTCTTTAAGATCTGCTAAGGATACTTCACGAGCCGCTACAACACGTGTGGCACCAAGCTCTTTCCACATCTGAACTGTATGCCAATTCGTAGTAGAAGCTTGTGTACTTACATGAAGCTCTAAACCTGGAGCCACGCGCTTAGCAAGGCTAAAAATCCCCATGTCTGCAACGATGATAGCATCAACACCGATGCTTTCAAGAAATTTCAAATAGTCCTCTAAACCTTCGAAGTCCTCGTTATGAGGAATGATATTACATGTAACATGAATCTTTTTGCCATTTGCATGTACAAATTCTACAGCTTCCTTTAATTCCTCGTCGGAGAAATTAGAGTTACCTGCGCGCAAGCCAAAACGTTTGCCTGCGCAATATACGGCATCCGCCCCATAGCGGATAGCCATTTTAAGCTTGTCCATATTACCTGCAGGACAAAGCAATTCCATAAAATGTTCTGCCATTATTTGTTGTGCCCTTTCCACACACTCACACTCATACCATCACCCATTGGATAAATAGTAGTGTTAAACAATTCTTTATTTTCAACATATGTTAAGTATTCTTGTAACCGTTTTACGATGGTTTTGAACCGTTTTGGTGGTTCCTTATCGCCCCTTACATAGCCTCTAAAGAGTACATTATCTGCAAGAATGACGCCCCCTTCTTTCACATGTGGCAGAATAAGTTCAAGTTGTTTTAAATATTGCCCCTTTGGACCATCTAAAAACACTAGATCATATTCGCCTGTGAGTTCCGTTAAGACTTGAGACGCATCGCCTTTCAGCAATGTAATGTTATCGGCATAATCGGATTGGTTAATATAATATTTCGCCATTTCGTGACGCACATCATCCAGTTCAATGGATGTAATATGCCCCTCTTCCTCGTCGAGTAGCGGAGCCATCAACAAAGCCGAGTAACCAATGGCTGTGCCCACCTCTAACACAGAGGTGGGCCGGTACAAACCTATTAATTCTTCAAATAGATGAACCTCAGATTCTCGTAAAATCGGCACATCATTAATCATCGCGTAAATACGCTGTTCATTTAAAATATCATTTAATGTCATGAAAGTAGATTAAATCTCCTACATTATCTATTGTTAGTACCACTAGGAACTACCAACGTAGAGCGTTCAGCAGGATTTGCAGGTTCTACCTGAATTTGTGGTACTTGTTGTGCATTAGGAATCACATTCTGCATCGATTCAGGTACAGGTGTCGTCGTTGGTACATACGTATTGTTATTTGTATTATTTCCATAGGATGGAGTAGCCGGCGTGACTTGCGTCGATGATTGATTTTGTGTTGAACCTGGTATAGGATCTGGAATCTCAGCTGCTGGAACTGTAGTTGGTGTGTATTTATAACTAGGTTCTACGTCAACATATTGAGAATCTGCTTCCACCGCTTCTGCAGAACTATAATTATAATTAGGCTCTGTAGTCGCTACTGCTACGTCATAGTTAGGGCCAGCTTGTGCAGCTACTTCAGTATTAGCAGAAGAATTTTTAACTGTATCAGCACCATAAATTTTATTAACCGCTGCTAAATGTTCTTCGTATGATTTAGAGAAGTGATTATGCCCCTCTTTATCTGCTACGAAGTATAAATAATCTGTATTTTCAGAATGTAATACTGCATCTAGAGCTTTTTTACCAGGATTTGCAATTGGACCTGGTGGTAAACCTTTAGATACATATGTATTATATGGGCTTTGCAATTGTGTATCCCCAATCGTTACATTTTCCTTTGCATAACCAAGCACATAGGAAATAGTCGCATCAGATTGCAATGGAATACCATGAGCTAGACGCTTTTTGAATACCCCTGCAATAGTTGGACGGTCTGCATCAAATAAAGATTCTCGTTCAACAATAGACGCCAAGGTTACAAAGTCATGAATACTCATATGTTGAGCTTGAATTTGTTTCTTCACAGCTGGTGTAAGGTAACGATTCATTTCGTCAGCCATCATTTGAATAACATCACGAGGCGTAGCACCTACGGGGATTTCATACGTGCTTGGGAACAAGAAGCCTTCTACAGGATATGTAGCAGGTTTTGTACCTTTCATATAAGGGTATGGTACATAGGTCTTAGCTTCAGCTAAGAAGTCCTTCGCCTTCATAATTTGATTCTTTTCAAGAACGATAGCAATATCACCAACTGTATATCCTTCTGGAATTGTAACACGAATAGATTCTACATGACCTTCTTGTAACAAAGAAATGAGTTCGCGCACAGTTACTTTATTAGGTATTTGATAATGGCCAGTTTGAAGCTTATCATTGGTACCGCTCAAATATAACCAGAGCTTAAAGCCTTGAGTTGAGCGAATAAGCCCTCTTTCAAAAAGCATATCTGCAATTTCAGTACCCGTTTGACCTTTTTCAATAACGACTACTTGTGTTCCATCATCTTGAGCAAAGGTATTCGGTACAAAGTACAATGCACCTAGGCCTCCACCAATAATTAATATACCTACAATAACTAGGATCAAAATATATCTTAAGGCTTTTCTCACGTTGTTGAGTTCCTTTCTGTAACATAACAGTATATCAATTCATTATACCATAAACTCTATATTTCCCCTATATAAAAGGGCAATGATTCCACTTATTCCATTTTATGCAATATATTAATTTTATATATTTGTTATGCCCTTAGCATGAATGAAGTCCCTTCTTTGTACAACAATGATAAGGTATAACAAAATAAAAATAGCGCATTGTCCACTGACAACACGCTAAATTTATGCTAAAAACAATTATTCGTCTTCATCCATGTCTTCATACAGTTTTACTAGAGTTTCAAAGTTTTCATCTTCTTCATCCAAAGGTACGTATTCTTCTACACCTTCTTCATTTGTTTCGATGCGAGCCAAGATCATGTACGTGTCATCTTGACCTTCATGGTCGGCATCTTCATCTTGTACATGTACAAGAACGGCATACTCTTGACCTTCATGGCTCAAGATAACATCTTCTGTGAAGTATTGTTTATTACCATGTTCGTCTTCGAATTCCAAATAATACACTTCACCTTCAAAATTTTGGTCAACCATTGGAAACCCTCCTTAAGGAAAAATACTTATTTATTAAACTGCAAGCGATCTAGATATCCTTGCAAAATTACAACCGCTGCCATTTTATCGATAACGGATTTACGCTTTTTACGGCTCACATCAGCTGCGATGAGTTGACGTTCAGCCATAACAGTAGATAACCGCTCATCCCAATATGTAACAGGTAAATCGATGACTTCCTTCATTTTTGCAACGAATTCTTCAGTCTTTTCAGCCCGTTCACCTTTTGTACCATTCATATTTTTCGGCATACCTACCACAAGTTCATGTACTTCATATTCAGAAATGAGTTCTTGTAAGCGATTAAAGTCTTTTTCTAGAGATGTTCTACGAATGGTTTCAATACCTTGTGCAGTCATGAGCAGTGCATCGCTACAGGCAATACCAATAGTACGGCTGCCTACATCTAATGACATAATTCTCATTATAGTTGTTTAGCCTTTGCGTATTCTTTCAACAATTCTTCAATCAAGTCATCACGCTCTAAACGGCGGATATCGGAACGCGCATTATTATAACTTGTTATATACGCAGGATCTCCAGAGATTAGATACCCTAAGATTTGATTAATTGGATTGTAACCTTTTTCTTGAATAGATTGATAAACGCGAGTGAGCACCTCTTCAGCGGTCATCGGTTCATCGTCTACTTTACGGAATAACATGGTTTCATCTGAAACGTTCATCGTATCCCTCCTTTTTATTACATCGGCAGATTTCACCATACAAGTGAAATCTCACCTACTATTATACTTGAATTAAAGCTACAAAGTCAGTAACTTTTTATGCATTATAAAAAATTTCTATAACAGATACAAGTATAATTATAAAATTATATGCCTATTGTAACATAGATTTTAAGGCTTCACCACCAGCTTTTAAGGCTTCCATTAATTTAGCTGGCTCTTTGCCACCTGCTTGTGCCATATCCGGACGGCCACCGCCATTACCTCCAGCTACTTGAGCTGCTGCTTTAACAATATTACCTGCTTTTGCACCTTTAGCAACGACATCTTTAGATACTTTACATACAAAGTTTACCTTATCATCGCCCATAGCAGCGCCTACAAGAACCACACCAGAGCCATTCAATTTATCAAGGCCCAAATCAGCTAAATCACGCAATTCATCAACGGAGGACGCCTTTACAGCTGCGGCAACAAATTCAACATCACCTATCACAACTTTACCAGCAACGATGTCAGCTGCACCCGCTGCCGAAACTTCTTTACGAATTTGTTCTAATTCCTTAGCAGTTTCTTTTGCTTCTGCCAATACTTGATGTAAGCGTTCTTCTACTTGAGGAGCTTTAGTTTTAAGTTCCCCTGCCATGCGTTCGATAGTTAAACGATCATGTTTGGCTGCATCGAGAGCTGCACGACCTGTAATCGCTTCAATACGACGTACACCAGAACCGATACCAGCTTCAGATGTTAAACGGAAGGAACTGATGAAAGCTGTATTGCCTACATGAGAGCCACCACATAATTCAACGGAGAAGCCAGGAACCTCTACAACGCGAACTACATCGCCATATTTATCTCCAAAGAGTGCCATCGCACCTTTCGCTTTTGCTTCGTCCATTGACATTTCAGCGATAGCTAGGTCCGTAGCTTTTAAAATTTCTTCATTTACAAGTACTTCGATTTGATCAAGTTCCTCTTGTGTTACAGGGGAGAAATGAGTGAAGTCAAAACGCAAGTAATCAGGAGTTACTAGAGAACCCGCTTGGTTAACATGCTCGCCAAGAACCTTTTTCAATGCTGCATGTAACAAGTGTGTTGCTGTATGGTTGCGAGCCATTGCTGCACGACGAGCTGTATCTACTTCAAGTGTTACATCATCGCCTTCAGAAATAGAACCTTCTACAACAGTACCGATATGGTATACAGTGCCTTCTGGTAAACGTTTTGTATTATGAACCTCTACCTTACCCATTGGGCCCACGATAAAGCCTGTATCACCTAATTGACCGCCCCCTTCCGCATGGAAAGGAGTAGTGCGTACGATAACAGTAATTTCATCGCCATCAGCTGCTGTTTGTAAGCGTTCAGAACCTTTACCAAGCATCAATACGGAGGATGTAGTTTCTGCTTCATCTTCAACAAGTTCTTCATCTTTCAAGAATGTAATGTCTGGTGTTGCTACCTTCGCATCTTCTTTTACACAAGCTTCACGAGCGCGTTCGCGTTGTTCTTTCATAGCAGCTTCAAAACCTTCATGGTCGATTGTAAAGCCGCGTTCAGAAGCTATTTCCTCTGTTAATTCCCAAGGGAATCCATATGTATCATATAGTTTAAATACTTCTGTACCAGGAACAACAGTTGCTTTTTCAGCTGCAAGTGTATCAATCAAGGAGTTTAATAACTCAAGACCTTGTTCCAATGTTTGGTTGAAGCGTTCTTCTTCATTTTGTACAACACGCTTAACGAAGTCTTGTTTTTCAGCGATGGATTTAATACCAGGGCCAAGAATGTCTACGACTACATCAATAAGTGGTGTTAGGAAGATACCTTCAATACCAAGCAAACGGCCATGACGTACAGCACGGCGTAAAATACGACGCAATACGTAGCCGCGACCTTCGTTGGATGGCAATACGCCATCGGAGATCAATGCAGTGACAGCACGAGCATGGTCAGCAATAACCTTCAAAGAAACATCTGTATTTGGATCTTCGTTATATTTCACACCGGCCCGTTTTGCAGTGGCTTCAATAATTGGGAAAATCAAATCGGTTTCAAAATTTGTTTTACAACCTTGTAATACGGAAGCCAATCGTTCAAGACCGGCGCCTGTATCAATATTTTTGTGTTGTAATGGTTCATAAGACCCATCTGGCATTTTATTGAATTGTGTAAATACTAAGTTCCAGATTTCAAGATAGCGATCACAGTCACAACCTGGTGCGCAATTAGGGTCATCACAACCATGTTCAGGACCTTGGTCGAAGAAAATTTCACTGTCAGGACCACATGGGCCTTCACCAATTTCCCAGAAGTTATCTTCAAGGCGTGTAATATGGCTTTCCTCTACACCACAATCATTATGCCATGTATCATACGCTTCTTGGTCATCTGGATATACAGTGACATATAGTCTATTTTTATCGAGTTTAATAACTTCAGTTAAGAACTCCCATGCCCAGTGAATAGCTTCTTTTTTGAAGTAATCACCGAAGGAGAAGTTACCAAGCATTTCAAAGAATGTATGGTGACGAGCCGTACGACCTACGTTTTCAAGGTCACCGGTACGCATACACTTTTGGCTTGTTGTAATACGATGACAAGGAGGTACCAACTTACCTGTAAAGAACGGCTTCAATGGCGCCATACCTGCCCCAATCAATAACAAAGACGGATCGTTTTCTGGTATAAGAGAAAAACTATCTAATTTTAAATGTCCTTTACTTTCAAAAAACTGCAAGTATGCTTGACGCAGTTCATTACCCTTCATGTGTATATTCCTCCTAAAATTATTTACTCTTCATTATAACTCAAAAACGATATAAAATCTATTAAAAACATTGAGATTATGCGGAATTTACGCACTTTCACACCAATTCAAGCAAACCGCAAAAAATATAATTTTAAATCCATATTTTTTAAAATAAAAGTAAAAATCAAATTTAATCAATGCTAGTTAAATCATAAATAATGAACATAAAAAGAGGTTATACAAATCAACAAAACAAAATTGATTCGTATAGCCTCTTTTATAGCTAGTTATTAAATTAGCGTACAACGCGTTTTGCGCCGATGTAACGTTCACCCCAATAGCCAGTATCAAGGTCTGCTACTGCAACACCACGACTGGAAGTGGCGCTGATGAACTTGCCATCGCCAATATAAATACCGGAGTGAGATGGACCTGGTTCATAAGTTTCGAAGAATACCAAATCCCCTGCTTTCAAGTTCGCACGAGAAACTTCAACACCTACATTATACTGTTCATCTGCCAAACGCGGTAAAGAAATACCTTGTTTTTCAAATACATATTTAACATAACCGGAGCAGTCAAAGCCACTTGGAGTTGTACCGCCAAATACATATGGTACGCCACGGTATTTGTCAGCTTCTGCCAAGATTGCGTGAATGCTGCTAGGTGTTTCATTTTTCGTAATATTGTTTAATTTAACGTTCTTGCCATTAATGGAATGACCAGCGATACGACGGGATGTCGCATTACTGTTTGTAAAAGCGGATTTCGTTGCTACTGCTTTAGTCGCTGCATTTTGGGTCAATACTGCCTTCGTAGAACGAGGAGCACCCATCAATGCATTATACGTAGCAGGGCCTACGATACCATCCACCGGAAGGCCACGATCTTGTTGGAACAGACGAACTGCCCACTTCGTTTCCTTACCATATACACCATTTTTATCTGTAGCATTATAGCCGTGTTTAATTAGTTGTTGTTGAACCGCTGTAACACTTTTGCCCTTATCACCATATTGTAATGTTGTTGCGCCAACCATGGCTGTTGTGGCACACACAAAAGTTAATGTTAATGCCGTTATTTTAACCTTACTATATTTTGACTTCATATGCTTCCTTTCCAAAAAACTTTTAAAGTAAGTTATTTATTCAAAATATACTAACCGTCTATTTATTTGCATTCACAAATACAGCTAGTCTTCTTTGCTTTTGTTAGTATAAGCCTCTGGTGCCATAAAAACATCTGCACTGCTTGGTCCGAGTAACGGAGCCTCTTCATGCTCTTCAAAATTTATAGCTGACTTAACCCAATACAAAGGCCGTTGCTTCACCTCTTCAAAAATACGACCTACATACTCGCCAATAATTCCCAGTCCGACGAGTTGAATTCCACCAATAAACAAGATTGATACACCCAAGGTTGTCCACCCATTCAAAGCTTGTCCTGTAAGATATACATACAAAAGATGTAAGATGAGCAAAAAGCTCATTCCACCACAAAGTACACCTACATACAAGGCGGCCCGTAAAGGCACCCTTGAAAAAGCGGTTACACCATCGAGAGCAAATCGAATCATTTTACGCACACTAAACTTTGAGACACCTGCAAATCGAGGTGGTGCCACAAAGTGCAACTCTGCTTGTCTGTACCCTAAGGCGCCGACAATACCACGCAAAAATCGACCATGTTCTCTGAATCGTTTCAACGTGCCCAATGCTTTACTATTCATGAGGCGAAAATCGGACCCGCCTTCAACAATAGGAACATCGGCCATTTTGTTCATCAGTTTGTAATAATACTTAGACGTGAAAGATTTAGCCCAACTAGCGTCATCAGTTGAATCGCGTATGGTACGCACCACATCATACCCTGATTCCCACAATCGAACTAGTTCAGGAATCAATGCCGGTGGATGCTGCATATCACCGTCCATTGTAATGACTGCATCGCCATGAGCATAATCAAGCCCACATGTAAGTGCCGTTTGATGCCCAAAGTTACGAGCTAGCAATAACACTTTAACATGTTTATCATTGAATGCAATTTCACGCAGTATCATAGCTGACGAATCACTAGATCCATCATCCACGAAGATTAATTCATAATCATACGTGAGACCTGACATAACATCAGTTACAGCTTTATAAAAGTTCGCTATATTTTCCTCTTCGTTATATACAGGCACTACAATAGAAAGTAACATAAATCCTCCAAAGTATTTTACTCACATATTTTATGTTAATTAGTAAATTAAGGCAAATGCTAAAGGTTAACAATAGGCCTAATAATGTTTATAAAGCCAGTAAATAAGCTATTTCTCTGTAAAACGCCAATGAAGCACTTCATTTATCCTTTATATAAGCTAAACGAATTAATTTTATATTTATTTATTTGCAAGACTACTCAATAAAGCAATTTATAAAAAATATTTATTTTAATAATATATAAATAAATTTGATTATTTCTGGCTCAATTAACTATTAATCAAAAATTTATATGAATTTTTATCATAAAATTATCAAAAACGCCTAATTTCATCTATCTTTCATGAAAAAGAGACCCGTTAAGGGTCTCCTTTACTATAATCCAGCAGCATCAATCCAAGATTGTAAATCTTCCTCCGCCAGTTCCATATCTTCTATATAAGCACCAGCTACAACTGGATATTTAGCGACCTCTACTGTATGTAAAATGGAATCATCGCGACCATTTTTATAAGTTCCAATCCAGATTCCAGAAAATTGTGATTCATACCATTCTACAGGTTGATCAGTTTCATTAAAGTTAATCGTAATATGACCGCGTCCAAGTGTTTCTAATACTTCAACTTGTTCTTCCTCTGTTAAACCTGTTTTTTCAATATAAATCGAATATGTCTCACCATTTTCACGCAAATTCTTTAGAGCCAAACGCAACTCATTTAAAACGGCGCAAACATTACCATAATTTTCAATCATAAATACTCCTATACAGAAACTATCTTTACATTCTATAAGCTATCTATACATTATATGAAATTTCCACTTTATGCTTTAGGCTCAACTGTTACGCCCCATTCTCGTAGGACATGCAAAATACGTTTTTTAACCTCAGGCAAGGCACATTGTACCGGCTCGCTAGGTTCAAAACCAATTTCCAATGATTCCGGTTCTACACCAATAACCACTGCATCTTCTAATGGATCTTCTTGAATAGCACGGATGCGTAAAATATCTTGCATTCCTACTTCATGTACAGAAATATGTTCCGTAAAATATTGTTCCAATTCCTTATGAGGAAATTCATATATAGTTCCTGGAGCATCTCCACCATTAATAGCATCTACAAGAAGAATTTTCTTCATACCACGCATATACGTGAGTAATTCCATCCCCATAGTGCCACCATCAATAATGGAAATTGCAGGTGTAAATGTGAAAGATTCTTTCAATTCTTTTACTACATGAACACCTAATCCCTCATCGGTAAGCAAAATATTACCGACTCCAAGTAGGACAATTTCATTATCTCCATCATCATAAAGGCTGTTTAAATCAATACGCGGACCCTCTGAGTCCGCGTATTGTTTCAAGCCACTGATGATATCAGTACTTGTATTAGTCATTTTCTTGTAATTCTCTTTCTCTAGGATCATTAGGATCACTTGGACGATATGTAGTACCAGATGGTTTATCAATACGTTCCCCACGACGGCGTTTACCATTGAGATCTTCAATATCAATTGGGTCATGAGCGTAATATTTCATACCCGAAACCATAGCAGATACTTCGCCGGATTCCTCCATAACGTCTTCTCGGAATGCCATATACACGTGAACAATAGTAAAGAACAAGAATCCCCACGCAATGTAGTGATGGATAACATGGACTTTATATTCACCACCAAATAATGTAATCACTGGTGCAAATAAAGTTCCTAGAATACCATTAGGATTAACCATCGAATACATTGCAAAACCCGTTAAGATTTCAAAGAAGAACATAATGTATACCATCATATACGCAGTTCTAGCTAAGGAATTACGAAGCCAATGATGTTCATGTTTTTGAGGAATCATTAAATAGTGCAATGTTGTTTCTTTAAGACCGTACCAATACCGTTTTTGACGGAATTTAGGTAATAATCTATCCCCTCGGTTCCAAAGAGCGCCTGCAAAACGGAAGATAAAGGAGAATGTTAAGATAACACCTGCAATGAAATGAACACGTCGCATAGTTTCCATAGAGAACCAGCCATCAATAGCAAAAGTTGGTTCAGGGTTACCCGTAATCGCAGCAAAGCCTGGATCACCGATATATAGTCCTGTCCAGAATAAAGCCGTTACACTAAGCACCATAGTCCAGTGGAATATGCGCAGCCATAGACTAAATACGACATACGCCTTTTTGTCAGTATGTATTAACATAAGCCCACCACCCTTTATTTACACAATGCATCTGTATTGACGGAAACAATTTTTTCGCCTTTTCTATTGTATAAATGGGTTGCACATGCGAGGCATGGATCAAAGGAGTGAATTACCTTCAAAATTTCAAGTGGTTTATCTGCAATTTTTACATGTGTATCAATCATGGAATCTTCATAGGCACCATGTTCATTAGCTGCAGTTTTAGGGCACGCATTCCATGTAGATGGTACGATACATTGATAGTTTGCAGAGCGTCCATCTTTAATGTGTATCCAGTGCCCCAAACCACCACGAGGCGCATCTACTAGGCCAACACCTTTAGCATCTTTATCCCATGTGTTTGGCTCAAACTTAGTCATATCCGCTACTGTAGTATCACCATTTTTGATATTAGATACAAGTTTGTTAAAGAAGTATTGGCTAATATTTACCGCTACTTGTGCATCAAGACCACGACATGCCGTACGTCCCACCATAGTAGTCATCCATACATGAGCTGGTACACCCAATACTTGTGATACTGTATCTATTTGACGAACAATCATAGATTCAGCCCAAGTTGGGTCTTTGATTATGCCTTGTTTTACCTTTGTATACACAACAATATATTTTGCTAATGGACCGACCTCCGCGGTTTTCCCTTTGAAAGTTGGAGATTTAATCCAAGAGTATTTTTTATCTTCATCAAGGAATTCCCATTTTTCTTTTGTACCAGATTTAGGACCCGTAAATTTAGGATCAGTAACACCTTCAATAGGATGAAGTGTTTTTGTTCCATCTGGGTATGTAAACCAGGAATGATCAACCTCTTCACTAAGGTATTGAGGATCCATAAAATCCTTACCTTCTAATGGGATGAAAGTTGCTTTATCTACACCTAACGCAAAGTTTTCAACAACGCCATTGGAACGAACAATACATTTCTTATGATAGTCACCATTAGAAGTGCCTGTGTAAGTATCATCTGGATAATCACCATAAGACATAACGCGTTTCTTCGCAAGGCCACCACCATCGATCATACCTTTTTCTACATAGATTTTGCCAATAGCTAGTAAATCTGGTAAATAAAAATTATCTACTAAGTCTTTAGCTAATGCAATAGATTGTTCAACAGCTCCAAGGCGTTGTGTATTGATAGGTGCATTCATATCATTCATCGATATAGAACATGGCATACCACCTACAATGTAATGAGGATGAGGGTTTTTACCACCAAATACAACGTGAGGAATTACAATATCCCGTTGACGGTCAAGAATATTCAAGTAATGGGATACAGCCATCAAATGAACCTCTGGTGGCAACAAATTATAATCAGGATGATCCCACCATTGCGCAGAGAAAATACCCAACTGACCAGATTCAACTATTTTCTTAACCTTTTGCTGTACAGCCGTAAAGTAGGCTGTAGTAGCCTTAGGAAACTCTTTAGGATAAGCAGAGTCTTTGGATGCTGTTTCAGCAGGTGCTAAACCGCTTACATTATATGTAGCCAATACATCATTTTGTAATTGTGCGGTTTTAGCAGGGTCGGCACTAAGAGCTGCTACCGGGCTAACCCAGTCAAGGGCATGTAAATGATAGAAATGCACAATATGATCATGCACATCTAGACTACTATGCATAATATTACGTATATAGTTTGCATTTTTAGGAATTGTAATACCAAGCGCATCTTCAACAGCTCTTAACGAAGCCAAGGCATGTGTTGTAGTACATACACCACAAATACGTTGTACGAACGCCCAAAGGTCACGAGGATCGCGGTCTTTAGCAACAAGTTCGATACCGCGCCAAGCAGTACCAGAAGACAATGCATCCTCTACTTTACCACTCGCTTCATCAACTTTTATTTCAACCCGTAAATGACCTTCAATACGGGAAATCGGATCTACTACTACGCGTTTCATTAGTGACCTCCTCCATTATTATGTTTCTTTTCATCCCATAAGCCTTGTTCTTTTAAGCGTTTTTCTTCTTTCATATCAAGAATTTTATTACGCGTAAGAGTTGCAGCACCATGAACGATAACTGCTGCAGTAGCACCAACAGCAGCTACTGTACCGATTGTATCAGCAGTCGTGATGGTATTAGCCAATGGAATATCTGGTAAACGTTTATAGAATACGTCATTATCCCAGAAGCCCTTTTCAGAGCAACCAATACAACCGTGACCGGATTGAATTGGATAGGATAAACCATTCCACCAACGTAAGTTACCACAAGAATTATATGTTTGAGGTCCACGACAACCTACTTTATACAAACACCAACCAGATTTGGATGCATCGTCGTCGAATTTTTCAACAAAAAGTCCAGAGTCAAAGAAGGCACGACGGTAGCATGTGTCGTGAATGCGATTGCCATAAAATTGTTTAGGACGGCCTTGAGAATCAAGAGGTGGAATTTGACCGAATAATGCATAGTGCATGATTACGCCAGTCATAACCTCTGGAATTGGAGGACAACCAGGGACCTTAATAATTGGCTTGCCAGATACAACGGAAGATACAGAAACTGTATTTGTTGGATTTGGTTTTGCCGCCTGTATACCGCCCCAAGAAGCACAAGAACCATATTCTATGATTGCTGCAGCTCCTTTAGCTGCTTCTAATAGGGATTCTTTAAATGTACGTCCACCTACTGTGCAATAAACACCATCTTCATCAAGTGGTACGCCACCTTCAACAGCCAAGATATATTTACCGGCTTTTTCTTTGATGATTTTTTCTAAATGTTCCTCTAATGGTGCACCAGACGCTGCCGCCAAAGTATCATCATATTCTAAAGAGATCATGTTTAAAATAACATCAGAAGTAAAGGGAGAGGATGAACGGATAAAAGATTCACTACAACCAGTACATTCATGACCATGCAACCAAATCACTGTAGGTAATTCAGTTGTTTCGGCGGCCTTAACAACGGTGTCTAACATCGTTGGAGGTAGTCCTAAAATAGCAGTGAGTGCTACACAGGATTTCATAAATGTTCGTCGACTCAAACGGCGTTCTTGGAAGAGTGTCCACAAACTATTTATACGATTCTTCATGGAATATAGCCTCCTTACAACAACTTTGCGCAATATAATTATATTACTTAATAAACTACAACGTTTATGACGGAAATCATTTTATTAGCGTCCTCTATCACTTTGAAGAAGTTCAACCAACATGATGACAATCATATTTTTACTATTTTATTATATCACTTAACATTCTTGAAAACTATGAAATTTAACAAAAAAGCTGTATATAAGAAATTAACTTTCCTTATATACAGCCTCATGTTATTCATTTCCTAAGAATTCCTAGTTATTAATTAATCAGATAACTTCCTTTATTAGAGACTCAAGCATATCTGCTTTTTTATAGCCCACAAGGGAATCGAGCATTTTGCCATCGCGGAAGAATACTAAGGATGGAATACCATCAACATCTTCTTTTAACAAAATACCGCGAAGATTTTTATCTTCTGCATTAACACTAAAGAATTCTACTTGACCTTTTAAACGCTCTGCTACGTCTTCAATCTCTGGGCGCATAACAGTGCATGGTTCGCACCAACCAGCCCAAAAATCAACAATAGCTAAACCTTTAGCGCCAAGCACTTTCTCATCAAATTCTTGTACACTAGTAATTGCTGTAATTGCCATGAATTTCTCCTAACAAAGATCTACAATCTTATATACTATCAATTATATGTTAAATATAGAAGCAAGCAATCAATAAGCCGAGTTCTGTTCCGCTTGCGCGGTGACGATTATCTTTCTAGGCGTACAGTCGCCTGCACGCTCGAGCGACACAACCCGGAAGGTAGGCGGGACCACCCTTAACCCTTCCCTATTCGGTCTTGCTCCGGATGGGGTTTACCGAGCCAGCCTGTTACCAGACTGCTGGTGAGCTCTTACCTCACCTTTCCACCCTTACCACTTACGTGGCGGTTTCCTTTTCTATGGCACTTTCCCTAAGGTTACCCTCGCCAGACGTTATCTGGCATCCTGCCCTATGGAGCTCGGACTTTCCTCGAGTCTTATAGACTCGCAACCGTCTTTCATACTTGCTTCAATTCAGTTTATCATAGCTAACAATTTGTTGCAAGAAAATGCATCATTACACAAAGAAGAAATCATTTTGTTCTGTGAAAGCTTTCACAGGAACAGTAAGCCCTGCAGAGATTAAATAGTCACGTAAACCATGTGCCACTATAGACTCAGTTCCAAAATGCCCCGCATCAACTACGAGTAAGCCTAATTCCTTAGCCATTTGCGCCTCATGATACTTTACATCACCTGTAATATAGGCATCTACATGTAACCGGGCAGCATCCTTAATAAATTCTGCACCTGCACCAGAGCATAGAGCAATGGATTGAATCGCTTTCGGCACAATACCAGCAAAACGAATGTTAGCATCAGGCAACGCTTCTTGTACCCACTCACGGAAAGAATCTAAGTTTAATGCATTAGGCAAGCGACCTACCCGTCCTAGATATTGAGTTGAACTAGTAGGCTCGACTATATTCAAAACCTCATAAGCAACTTCTTCATATGGATGAACAGCTTTCATAGCCGCTACGACTTTGCTTAAATACGTACCATCAACGATAGCATTCACTTGTACCTCAGGAACCACGGTCAAAGCGCCAGCTGCCCCAATGACAGGATGAGAATCTTCATTACCAACAAAGCGTCCTTCCCCATGGATACTGAAACTACAATGCTCGTAATTGCCAATTCGGCCTGCCCCTGCATCGCCCATCGCCAAGCGAACCGCATCAGCCGAGCTTTCAGGTACAAAGGTGGTCACCTTATAAAGCGCCTCTTCACCAGTTTTAATGAAGCCCTTTATATCTATGAGTCCCAATTGCTTCGCCAACATATCATTGAGACCGCCTGGAGCGATATCAAGATTTGTATGAGCACTATATACGGCAATCTTATGTTGAATCAGCTTATTAATCGTACGCCCTTGAGCAGTATCACATGATATCTGTTTCAACCCTTTAAAGATTAATGGGTGGTGGCTAACAATTAAATTACAATTTTGTTCAATAGCATATTCTACGGTTTCTTCTGTTACGTCTAACGTAGTCACTACACCTGTAACAACTACATTCCGATCGCCCACCATTAAACCTACATTATCCCAAGACTCTGCATAGGAGCGCGGTGCTAATTGTTCCATCAAGGTAATAACTTGTTGAACTGTTATCATACAACTCACTTCTTTCTATTTATTCTCTAAAAGATTACGAAGAAAATTAACTTCCTGCTCTAAATCCTGATATTTATCAGTATGATTTAATTTCTCTGTCATATCATCTAATGCACATTGTCGTTGATATATTAAATACTCTATATATTTCATCCAAAGTGGTGGTCTATCTTGTTCCAATAAAGCCCCTACAGACCACAACAAGGAGTCTTCCGGTAACGATTGATAAACATCTACATATTCAGTCATACCTGTATAAGCTTCCACGCAGTCATTGCGCACGGCTAAAAATGCTGTATAGAGCTTACCAGCATCTTCTACGATGATTTCTAGAACGATAACATATCCCTTTTGAACCATATATTGACGTAATTCTTTTTGTCCATTCTGTGGTTGGAGTACATAGAACTCTAATGGTTCTGGGCCTGCATCTACAATATCCCGCATTAAAAATCCACCCATACCACAACAAATGGCGCCGTTCAACTCGCCCTTTTCTGTCACTTTAAGACCATCGCCTAAACGACAATCTACTTTATCGGCTAGTCCACAAGACTCAACATATGATCTTGCAGACTCTAACGGACCTTTATGTACATCACCGGCAATGACATATTCAGCGCGTTGACGATTGATGAGCTCTACCGCTAAATAGCCATGATCGGTACCGATATCAGCAATGGCATGAGCCTTTGGTACGATTGAGAATACCGCTTCTAGGCGGTCCATCATAGGTCTAGGTTCCATAACATCCTCTACTATTACTAATTATATATTACTAACTATTCATTCTTAATTCTTAATTCTTAATTATTTATTCTTGATTATTTTTTGCTTATTTTATGCTTATTTATTTACATATTTGTTCTCGTTTATTTATTTCTAAACATAATACTATTCAAAAATAAGCTTTGTTAAGTTACACAAATAAATAATTTACATATAAAAATAACCGCCCTTGAATTCTCAAGGACGGTAGATGTCAACATAATGGTGGGCCCACCTGGGTTCGAACCAGGGACCGACCGGTTATGAGCCGGTTGCTCTACCCCTGAGCTATAGGCCCTCAGTTAGTTTCTAGCTTATTAATTATACCGAATAGACTATCATTTAGTCAAGGCAACTCAAACGCTAAGACTATTTCATTAGCATAAAACGGTGAATCATATGATCTTCGTTAAATACGCCTTTAGTAGTTAGTGTAGTCGTTTGGCTATCTGTAGATTTAATGCCTCGTGCACTCATGCAGCTGTGAGACGATGTAATGTGCACAATAACATCATCAGACCCTGTCGCTAAGGAAATTACTTCCGCAATATCTTCACCAATTTTTTCTTGCAATTGTAAACGCTTGCAGCACATTTCAGCTATGCGGGGAATCTTAGATAAACCTATGACACGACCTTTTGGGATGTACCCAATACTGATACTCATATCATACATCAATGCCATATGATGTTCACAATGAGAGAAGCAAGTAATATCCTTTACTACTACCATTTGGTTTGTATCTACAGCGAAGGTCTTACCATACATTTCTGCAATCTCAGCATTTGTATACTGAATGCCTTCATATACCTCTTCCATCATTTGAGCCACCCGTTTCGGTGTTTCTAACAAACCGTCCCGATTAGGATCCTCACCTAATGCTTCTAACAACTGATATATAAGCGATTCTATTTTTTTTGTATCCATATTTACCCCTTTATATCAAGATTTCATCAGACCTCATATCATACCATAGAAAAGATACTGATACTACACAGCCTAACAATACTATACACCCTTTGCATCTGGATCCCAGACAAATTTATGGATTTGCAGTTGGAATCGTACATTCTGCAAATTATATGTTTTCATATAATCGATAATCGATGCCGCCTCAATCTGTCCCCATACAGGCGATACATATATTTGAGCCACTGTAGGATATTTACTAATTATGCGACGCATACAATCCAAATCTTCTGGAGAACCAACGACAAACTTAATCAAATCACGTTCTGTAGCCACCTTGAATATATCTATATTCATAGACTCTTCGGCTAAAGAGGACGGCGTTTTATAATCGTAGGTAAACCACACATTATCTCTATGAAAGCTCGGTATAATCGTGCCATTTGTTTCAATATTGAAATCATAAGGACTATTATTAGGCCTCTCTCGTTTATCTACATCTTTATCTACATCATTAATACGAGTTAAATCACTTTGACTTGATGAACTGTCTTGTATCTTTAAAGCCTTCCGACGATTTAATTCATCAATTAACTCTACAACAGCAGCTTCTTGTAATAGAGGCTCCCCACCAGTAATAGTAATGCGATGATTGCCTAAGCTTTCAATAACATCAGCCACCTCAGCTACAGTCATCTCTGTGAATACACTATCAATGCCGTAGCTATAAGTCGTGTCGCAATAGGAACAGCGAATATTGCAATCATGGAGGCGTAAAAATGTAGTCAGCAAACCTTGCCGACTACCTTCCCCATCAATAGAGTCAAAAATCTCAATCACGTTCATAAATAGCTGTGTTCCCTTCAGATTCTTGAACCTCTACTTTAAAGCATTTTGGGCCCAATTCATCAGCAATCCATTTTGCCATATTCTCCGCAGTAGGATTAATATTGCCTAGTACATCGTTGATATGGCGATGGTCCAAGCGACCATAAATTTTTTCTTTAATAATCGTAAAGTCGATAACCATCCCATTATGATCTAACTCTTCAGAGCGAGCATGAACTGTAATAATCCAGTTATGCCCATGAAGATTTTGACATTTACTTGGATAATCTAGTTTCAATTGATGAGATGCACTCACCTCTAACCGTTTAGTAACTGTAAACATTATATCTCCTATCTATTACATAAGCGTTTAACTTATATCTATTACATAAGACTTATCGCTATTACATGAAACCCTTGTCTATTACGTAAGTCTTATCATAAAATGCTTTTTATTGTAAGATATTACCATTTTTTATTATAACACAAAAGGGTTGTAATACAGTGCTATACAACACTGCATTACAACCCTTAAGAGATTCAAAATCTTATAAGAAGTCTTTGATTTTATCACGTTTACCGCGGTTGCGCAATTTAGTAAGCGCTTTACCTTCAATCTGACGAATACGTTCTCTTGTTACATTGAAATGTTGACCAACTTCTTCCAATGTACGAGGCTTACCATCCTTCAAACCAAAACGTAAAATCAAGACTTGTTGCTCACGATCAGTCAAGCATGTAAATACATCTTCAATCTGCTCTTGCAATAAAATGTAGCTAGCTGCATCATCTGGAGCAATTGCATCTTGGTCCTCGATGAAGTCCCCTAAATGGGAATCTTCCTCTTCACCAATCGGAGTTTCCAAAGATACTGGCTCTTGGGCGATTTTCTGAATTTCACGCACCCGCTCTACAGTAATTCCCATACCTTCAGCAATTTCTTCTGGCAATGGCTCACGACCCTTGTCTTGCAACAATTGTCTAGAAATACGAATCAATTTATTAATTGTTTCTACCATATGTACAGGAATACGAATCGTACGAGCTTGGTCTGCAATAGCACGCGTAATCGCTTGACGAATCCACCATGTAGCATACGTAGAAAATTTATAACCTTTAGTATAATCGAATTTATCTACCGCTTTAATCAGACCTAGGTTACCTTCTTGGATTAGATCCAAGAACAACATACCACGACCTACATAACGTTTCGCGATACTTACAACTAATCGCAAGTTAGCATCTACCAATTTTTTCTTAGCCTTTTTGCTAAGTTGAATATCTTTATATGTAGCATCCTCTTGTGCACCAGCTTCGATTTGCTTAGCTAATACGATTTCTTCGTCAGCTGAAAGCAATGGTACGCGACCAATCTCTTTTAGGTACATTCGTACAGGGTCATCAATATTAACACCAGAATCAACACTTAAATCGATAGAAATTTTCTTCTCGCTAGAAACTTCGTCTTCATCTTCATCCGTTTCAATTGTATGACTATCTGTATCATCAGCATCAATATCTGCCACAATCTCTACATTCAATTTACCCAAAGTCGTATAAATATCATCTAATTGTTCCGCAGTAATTTCCGTCTGCTCATGAAGAGCATCTGAAATCTCGGATTGTGTCAACACACCGCTCTTACGGCCTTTTTCAAGAAGTTGCTCAACAATCTCCTCTATTTGACTTTTTTGTACTTTCTTAGCCACAGCGCTCTCCTTTTTAACCATTAATGATTTACTTAGACCATTCTCTAATTAAATTCTGTATTTCCTGACACTTATGTAATTCGCTAATAAACGTCGAATCTCCTGCTCGTTTTAATTGATCCGCCATAATTGAATGCGCTTTATACTGTTCACGCAATGAATGGAGCCTTATCTTGCGGATTAATGCAGGCACTTGTACCTTATATTCATCGTCACTCATGACGACCAACCTAGAGTAAATATCGTATTCTTGAGAAGATAAAACAGATTGAATTGCAGTTTCATCTAGACGACCTTCGGACTTATACAAGGTGAATAGCTTTTCTATTATACCTCGATATTCAATTTTTTCAAAGTCCTCTAATGGCAAATAGCTCATCATATGTTGTAATACTTCGCCATCTGTGAAAGCTAAGGACAATAATTTTTCCGCATCCCCCTTTGGTAAGTCCTGTATTGGCAAAGGTGTTGATGCAGTATCCACTAATTCAATTTGTCCTTTTTTCACATAATCTCTAAAGTATCTAAAAATAGTACTATTATCAAGCCATAATGGCAATGCCAATGTTTTTAAAGCATCATCTCTCTGTGTTTGACTATCTATATTTGCAATATATGGGAAAACATCTGCCATAACAGCCTGCTTCCCTTCTGTATCATTTGTATCGTGTTTAATCAAAGACTCACTTAATAGATAATCAAGAGGTTTAACAGCTTTAGCAACTAACTCCTTAAATGCCTGTCCCCCATGATTACGCACATAATCATCTGGATCTTTGCCGTCTGGCATAGCAAGGACACGCACCTTAAAATCCGTATTTTGCAATAACTCAATAGCCCTAGCAGCCGCTTGACGACCAGCACCATCCATATCATAAGCTAACACGATTTCTTCAGCTTGCCTCATCAAGATATGCCCATGATCTCTTGTATAAGCAGTCCCCAATGATGCGACTACATTAGTAACACCATGATTATGAGCGGATATAACATCCATATAGCCTTCTACAAGAATAGCTTGTTTTTCCTCACGAATAGATTTATAAGCCTTATCAAAGGCAAATAAGAGTTTACCTTTTTCAAAGATTGATGACTCTGGAGAGTTTAAATATTTTGGTGTACTATCATCCATAACGCGCCCACCAAAAGCAACTACTCGCCCTTTACCATCCATAATGGGGAACATAATTCTATTTCTGAAGAAGTCATAAAATTGACCCTTTTGGTTCTTTCGGACAAGATTCAACTCTAAAAGAATGGAATCATCAATGCCACGCTCATGAAAGGCACGATATAACTTATCCCAACCATCAGGAGCAAAACCAAGCTTAAATGTTTCTATGGTCTCTTGTGTGAGCCCTCGCTTTTTCAAATAATCTAATCCCACTTTACCAATAGACGTTTGAGTGAGACAGTTATGGAAAAAGGTAGCCGCTAAATCAGAAGCTTCATACAGTTTTTTGCGCCTTTCATCTCTAGCTCTTTGTTCAGGTGAAAGTTTCGCCTCTGGCAATGGAATATTAGCTCGATTAGCTAGCCGCTCTAGGGCTTCTACAAAAGTTAAATGCTCTAATTCCATAAGAAATTTAATAGCATTTCCTGATGCATGGCACCCAAAGCAATAATAAAAACCCTTTTCAGGGGCTACACTAAAGGATGGCGTTTTTTCATTATGAAATGGACAACAACCCCAATAGTTCTTGCCGCGTTTCTTTAAGGCTACATGCTCGGATACAACTGACACGATATCATTAGCATCTTTGATTTGTTCAATCAACTCATTTTCAAAATATCGGCTCATAGCCAACGCCTCCTTCCCCATATATATATTAATTCTATATACAAATAAAAAATCCTCTATTTGTAAAGCATTTTAATCAATTAAATTATTAAAAAAGTATAAATAACTTGATACGAATCATAGGAATCATCATCTACAACACAATGTAAATGATGATTCCTATACGCCGTATATAGCAATATATAATTACCGAAACTTTGATAACAATAGGCTGCAATGAAAACATTGCAGCCTATACTTATCGCTTATAGCATATTATTTTGCGTAATCCACAACGCGAGTTTCACGAATAATTACGACCTTAATTTGGCCTGGATATTCAAGTTCTGACTCGATGCGTTTTACGATATTCCGAACAAGTAATGTAGACTCAGCTTCATCAATCTTATCCGGTTTTACTACAACGCGAATCTCACGACCGGCTTGAATAGCAAAACATTTTTCAACGCCTTCGAAGGATTCAGCGATTTCTTCCAATTTAGATAAACGTTTTAAGTAGTTTTCTAATGTTTCTCGACGTGCTCCTGGACGGGCAGCGGAGATAGCATCAGCGGCAGCTACTAATACAGCTTCTACAGTTTGGAACTCTTCATCACCATGATGAGCACCAATACAGTTAATTACTGCTGCACTTTCACGATATTTACGAGCCACATCAACACCGATTTGAACATGAGAACCTTCAAGTTCACGGTCTAATGCTTTACCAATATCATGAATCAAACCACCTCGTTTAGCCAAAGTTACATCACAGCCTAGTTCAGCTGCCATTAAACCTGCTAAATGAGATACTTCAATGGAATGTTTCAATACGTTTTGACCATAACTAGTACGATATTTCAAACGGCCTAAAATCTTAACAATTTCAGGATGTAAGCCATGAACATCAGCTTCAAATGTCGCTTGTTCACCAGCCTCTTTAATAGTTTGGTCCACCTCTTTACGAGCTTTACCAACCATTTCTTCAATACGAGCTGGATGGATACGACCATCTACAATCAATTTTTCCAGCGCAATACGAGCCACTTCACGACGAATTGGATCGAAGCCGGAAAGAATAACTGCTTCTGGTGTGTCATCGATAATCAAATCAATACCTGTTAATGTTTCGAGTGCACGAATGTTACGGCCCTCACGACCGATAATGCGCCCCTTCATTTCATCATTAGGCAATGCCACTACGGATACGGTAGTTTCCGCTACATGGTCAGCTGCACAACGTTGGATAGCAGAGGAGATAATTTCTTTCGCTTTTTTCTCCGCTTCATCCTTAGCTTGCTGCTCCATTTCCTTAACCATAATCGCCGTTTCATGACGGATTTCTTGTTCCACATTCGTTAACAAGATATTTTTTGCTTCTTCGAACGTCATGCCAGAAATACGTTCCAATTCTGCCATTTGTTTTTCATACAAAGCTTCTACCTTTTCACGGCTTTGGGCTAAGTCAGCTTCTTTGCGATGTAAAGCTTCCTCTTTGTGCTCAATATTGTCTAATTTTTTATCCAAAGATTCTTCTTTCTGAAGAATACGACGTTCCATACGTTGAAGTTCAGAACGACGATCTTTATTTTCTCGTTCTACATCAGAACGGAGCTTATGAATTTCTTCTTTCGCTTCTAATAAAGCTTCTTTCTTTTTAGACTCAGCTGTGCGTTCACCATTTGCAATGATGCGAGCAGCCTCTTGTTCAGCTTGATTCAGTTTTCCTTCAGCAATATTTTTTCTTAAAAAATAGCCTACCCCTAGTCCAATCAGTACCATTACCACTGCAATTAGACTATACTCTAAAATTTCTTTCACCTCCTTTTTATTTCTCAAAATTGAGCTTTCATGATCCTTTTTATGCCCTTTATGCATTAAATTATCAATTAGCCATATCATCATATAAATAAATAAGGCTATTATTAATTTTAGACTTCAAAGCCCTTTCTGTCAAGATTTTACAAGCCTACCAAGGCCTCTCAAAAAGCAGAATTTATTCATAAAAATCATTGCATACAACTTGAATTGTGCTTGTTGAGAACCCCCTGTATTTGAGAAAACTAAAAACTTTTACCCGAGGAGTCTTCTCTTCATTGAGAATAGATCCAAATTTTTTTTCTACCACCCGATAAGCAGCTTTTACCTCATCATAAGCAGAAATTTCTTGAGGAATCGCAAGTCCTCGAAGTTTCATTTTTTGCTTAATCATATAAGCACCGTATTTCTGTTCTTTCATCAAATAGGCTAATACCTGCTCAGATAAACGTTCATCATTAATGTAATCATAATCTTTAAGGCGCTCAAGGACCCTCTCAATGATAGGGTCCTCGAATTGTTTACGTCTCATTTTTTGCGTCAGCTCATAAGAACTAAGGAAGCGCTGAGCTAGGAAGCGATACGCTTGATCCATAGCAGCTTGCATCGTTTCGTCACTCATGATTATACTTCTTCAGTTACTTCTTCACCAATTACATCGATTTCTTCAGTGCCAACAGCCAATGTATCACGAATAATGCGATCGATTTCATCAGCTATTTGTGGATTCTCTAACAAGTATTGTTTAGCCGCTTCCTTACCTTGCCCCATACGTTCCCCATTATAGGAGTACCAAGCACCAGATTTATTAATAATTTCCATATTTGTACCAATATCAATAAGTGTGCCAGTTTTAGAGATACCTTCGCCATACATCAAATCAAATTCAGCTGTCTTAAATGGAGGTGCCACCTTATTTTTGACAACTTTGACTTTTGTTCGAGCGCCAACATTTTCGTTGTTTGCTTTAATTAATTCCCCTTTACGAACATCAAGTCGTACGGAAGAATAGAATTTCAACGCACGACCACCAGTCGTTGTTTCAGGATTACCGAACATAACACCTACTTTTTCACGCAATTGGTTGATGAAGATAACAACTGTTTTGGATTTACTGATGATACCAGTCAATTTGCGCAAAGCTTTACTCATCAAACGAGCTTGTAAGCCTACGTGAGCATCGCCCATTTCGCCATCGATTTCCGCTTTAGGAACCAAAGCCGCTACGGAGTCAACTACAACAATATCTACTGCACCACTGCGAACAAGAGCTTCTGTAATTTCTAGAGCTTGTTCTCCATTATCTGGTTGAGAAATCAACAAATTATTGATGTCTACCCCCAAGTTGCGAGCATATACAGGATCCATCGCATGTTCCGCATCAATAAATGCTGCAATACCACCTTGTTTTTGAGCTTCTGCTACAGCGTGAAGAGCGACTGTTGTTTTACCAGAAGATTCTGGACCGTAGATTTCAATTACACGACCACGAGGGAATCCACCTACACCAACAGCAATATCGATAGCAAGAGAACCAGAGGAAATCACCTCTACATTCATGCGATCTGCCGCTTCACCAAGACGCATAATAGCACCTTTACCAAAATCTTTTTCAATTTGTTTTAACGCGTTATCCAACGCTGCTTGTCTGCCATCTACAGCCATTATTTTATTTCCCCTTTTCTGTTATATAAGTATAAACATAGTATAGTGCTAGTTCTGCCGCACTTTGTCTAATATCTTCTCGATTGCCAATTAAATTAGCTTTATGGGCCACTGTGCCATATGGACCAGTAACACCAAACCATACAAGACCAACAGGCTTTTCTCGAGTACCACCTCCAGGACCAGCTATGCCTGTCGTAGAAACAGCATATGTTGTTTGGCCAACAGTTCGTGCCCCCTCTGCCATAGCCTTAGCCACTTGTTCACTAACAGCGCCATATGTATCTAACATATCTTGTGGTACACCTAAAACACGATGTTTCACATCATTACTATACGAAATGACACCACCCATATAGTACTCACTACTACCACTGACATTAGTAAGAAGCTTACCAACCAATCCTGATGTACATGATTCAGCAGTACTAATAGTACTATGTTCCTCTAACAAGGTTCGACCTAATGTTTCCTCCATAGAAATTGTTAAGTTGCGCCCTATGCGAGAGCCTAAGCGTTCTCGTATGATTGCATCCCAAGGATTAAGTAGGTCTTGTGCCGCTTCTAATGTTTCAGCCTTAGCAGTGATACGAACCTCAATGTAGCCTTTTTTAATGAGTAAAGCAATGGTCGGATTAGATTGCTTCTTAATTAGATCCATCAAGGTGCTTTCTAAATCAATTTCACGAATATCATATACGCCATAACGATAGGATGTAACAACACCTTGAGAACCAAATCGGCCATTTAAATAAGGAACTACGCTCTCTTGGAACACGCCCTTCATTTCTCCAGGAGGTCCAGGTAAAAGTATGTACGTAGTGTCGCCATCTTCAACGACTACACCTGGAGCAACTCCAACAGGGTTATATAATACCTTTGCCCCTTTTGGTAATTGTGCTTCTCGCCGACTCGCATCGGGTATAGTACGGTTTACACTTTTAAAGAATCTTTCAAGCTCGTTCATGGCCTCTTGATTAAACACAATAGGTCTGCCAATTGAATCGGCAAGTACATTACGTGTAATGTCGCCCTGCGTTGGTCCTAGCCCACCAGTACTAATAACGATATCAGCCCTTGTACTAGCGAGCTGAAAAACTTCAGCCATTCGTTTCGGATTATCACCTACCACCGATTGATGGGCAATGGTATATCCTAATTTATTTAACTCTTGTGCTAGCCAAGATACATTCGTATTTACTGTATCACCTAGCAATAATTCTGAACCTGTAGAAATAAGTTCTACAATCATCAGATCACCTCCACAATCGAATGTATCGAACTGTGTATTATTCTACAACCGTAGCTACTACATCATAAGCAAAGCCTTGCTCTACTTGTACCTTAAGAATATCACCAGGTTGAATGTCTTCACCGCAGTCTTCAATGTACATATTACCATCTACATCAGGTGCTTGAGATTTCAATCGACCTTTTGCAAGCAATGTGTTATTCTCGCCTTCTTCGATTTCCTCTACCATAGCATAATCAATGGTACCTTCTAAATTGCGATTGTTCTCTTCAGAGATAGCAGCTTGGATGGACATAAGAACGTGATAACGCTCTTCTTTGACCTCTTCTGGTATTTGGTCTTCACGAGCACCAGCTGGTGTACCATCTTCTTGAGAATACGTAAATACGCCCATATTATCGAATTTGATTTCTTTTACAAAGTCACAAAGTTCCTCAAATTGTTCATCTGTTTCACCAGGAAATCCAACGATGATAGAGGTGCGCAATGTAATATGAGTCGGTGCATTTCTAATCTTCTTAAGCAAGCGCTCAATATCATTGCGATCGTCTCGGCGATTCATTTGTTTCAAAATATCGTTATTAACATGTTGCAATGGAATATCTACATATTTACAAAGCTTTGGCTCATTAACAATAATATCTAACAATTCATCAGAGAAAAATGTCGGATATAGGTATAGCATGCGAATCCATTCTATGCCTTCTACAGTTGTTAATTCTTTTAACAATGTCGTCAATAATGGTTTGCCAGCATTAAGGTCGATACCATAGCTCGTTGTATCTTGAGCGATAAGGACAACTTCCTTAACCCCGGTCGCAGCCAATCGTTCCACTTCAGCCTTAATAGACTCAATAGTACGACTACGGAATGCACCGCGTACCTTAGGAATAATACAGAATGTACACCCGTTATTACAGCCTTCTGCAATTTTTACATATGCACTATAACGAGGTGTTGTTTGAATACGAGGCATGCGCTCATCATAGATATTCGTAATATTTTCCATGATACAACTGCGATTGCCGTGCTCAATAGCATCAACGGCTACCATAACTTGATCCCATGCACCGGTACCGATTAATGCATCAATTTCAGGAATTTCTTGGAATAATTCATCCTGATATTGTTGGCTAAGACAACCTGCTACGATAAGGCCCTTACAAGTACCATCCTCCTTATATTGGGCAACCTCAAGGATGGTATTTATAGACTCAGCCTTAGCTTTTTCAATAAAAGTACAGGTATTTACAACGATAAGATCTGCTTCGCTTAAGTCTTCTGTAATCGAATAGCCATTATCTCTCAATAAGCCTAACATTACCTCTGTATCTACTAAATTTTTAGCACAACCTAGGCTAACATATCCTAATTTTTTCCCCATTCTATATCCTTTCGTCACTAGATTCTTTTTTATTTATTTCATTTATACAACTGACTTAGTCCTTACGGAATCGTACTTGACTAACCCAATGATTTAATAGTAACTTTTTACCTTCTAGAGTATAGCCACCATTCACAGGCCATAATACTAAATCATGCCCCATAGAATCTTTTGGCTCATCCATCTCAGGATTAGTAAATATATAAGTAAAATTCTTTTCTACCATATATTTCGCCGTTTTAGAAGATAGTAACCAATTAATAAACTCTACACTATCTGCTTTATGTTTTGAATTTTTTAAAACGGCAGCACCAGTCACATAATAAGACGTACCATCTTTAGGATAAATGATCTTAATTGGATACCCATGATGACTATATTGCGCCGCATCAGACAAGTTACCAATACCAATATTTGTCTCCCCTAGCGCAGTTAGGCGTATTGGAGTAGACAAAAATTTAGCATGTTGAACCACATGGGGCTTCAAACTATATAAGTATTCAAGAGCCTCTGGTTCCCCTTTATACTCTACCATATTATATAGCAAATTGGCCGCATTCTGAGATGCTACAAAATCGGTCATAACGATAGACCAATCACCTTGTTTTCCCAATGTATCCCATGTAGTAATATATTTACCAATGCCATTATGGAAGGTATCATTCTGAACAAATACGATGGGATCATACCAAATACCAACCCAATAGCCATTTGGATCCTTTAGATTATCACGTACCTCGTCAATACGTTCATTGACGATGGGCATATATTTACCTGCATTGGCACCAATTACGAGATTATCTTCAGAAGTTAGCACCAAATCACCAGAAGTATCAGCCACTGTAGAAGCCGACCGTTGTGACATTTGTTCCTCTGTAAGAGGCATTACAGTGACTTTTACCTTTTGTTCCTCTTCATAACGCTCAGCAAGCATAGCTGTCAAAGTATTAGGTAAGTCCGTATAGACTATAATTTCACCACGAATAGGCTCTTTGGCCTGTTCTATTTGTTCTTGTTGGTAAAAGTTTATGCCATAGATCAACATTCCTACCACAAATAATGCTAAGATGCTCGGAGCAATCCATCGTTTCATATATGCCTCCCATAAGACATAAAGTATCTTAAAATGAGAGTAGCTAGAGCTACTCCCTACATGTAACGACCACCAAAACTTTTATTAGATGTACGAACTTTAGTCACATCTCTACTACGCCTTTTTCCAGTCTGGCATCGATTCCTAGATTCGCAACCTCGTTTGCCATTACGAGATTTACTAGATTGGCTAATACGCTTAGAATTTCCACCAATTGGTCGGGGTGGAATTAAACATTCTGGGCCAAAGCCAATTAAATCACGTCGATTGGCTTCTATGAGAGCCTCTTTAACAAGGTCATAGTTTTCAATATTTTTAAACTGCATCAATGCGCGCTGTTTTGCTTTATCTCTACCCTTTTTAGCAACATATACAGGTTTTCCATCTAGTGGATTAATGCCCGTATAATACATACAAGTAGAAAGGCTACCCGGCGTAGGAATAAAATCCTGTACTTGCTCTGGGTACATATGGTGATCTCGTAAAAATTCCGCTAATTCAATAGCATCCTCTAGGGCACAACCGGGATGAGAGCTCATAAAGTACGGTACTAAGTATTGTTTCTTACCAAGCTTTTTATTTGCCTCTTCAAACCAAGACTTAAAGGTTAGGAATTCTTCTTTACCAGCTTTCCCCATCATATTGGTAACCCGTTTAGATACATGTTCTGGAGCTACCTTTAGCTGCCCACTTACGTGAAACTCACAAAGTTCCCGCACAAAGTCTTTATTGTTATCGGCCAGTACATAGTCATAACGCAAACCAGAACGAACAAATACCTTTTTTACACCTTTTAGTTTACGTAATTTACGTAGTAAAGCAATATAGTCATCATGATTTGTATTCAAGTTTTCACAAGGCTCTGGAGCCGCACAAGTACGACCTTTACACGCACCATAGACAGCTTGTTTATCGCAAGCTAGATGGCGGAAGTTTGCCGTAGGGCCCCCTACATCATGAATATACCCTTTAAAGTTGTCCATCTTGATCATCATGTGAGCTTCTTCAATCAAAGACTCATGACTACGATTCTGGATGATACGCCCTTGGTGATTAGTAATAGCACAGAAAGAACAACTGCCAAAGCAACCTCGTTGGCTCACAAGGCTAAATTGAACTTCGCTTAATGCTGGCACACCACCCTTATCATCGTATTTAGGATGCCACTTTCGAGTATATGGCAAGTTATAGACACCGTCCATTTCCTCCTGTGTCAATGGCAAGGCAGGCGTGTTCTGAATGAGATATCTATCACCATGCTTTTGGACTACAATACGTCCATAGAACGGATCTTGTTCATCGTATTGAATGCGGAATGCATCGGCAAAATCCATCTTATCCGCCTTAATAGCTTCATACGATGGGCACTCTACATAGTCAATAGTTGGAATTTCCTTTGCCATGTAGCAAATGCCACGTATAGATGGCAAAGACTCTTTAAATCGCCCCTGATCTAAGGCATCAGCTAGTTCAACAATTTGAAGTTCTCCCATGCCATAGACGAGTACATCGGCCTTAGAATCTACTAAGATGGATCGACGCACCGTATCTGACCAATAGTCATAATGACCAAAGCGACGCAAAGACGCTTCTATACCACCAATGATAAGAGGTACATCACTGTAAGCCTCCTTCATACGGTTAGCATATACCAAGGTAGCACGATCTGGACGATGACCTGACTCACCACCTGGAGAATAATCATCTTGACGGCGAACTTTCTTTGCTGCCGTAAATTTATTAAGCATTGAATCTAAATTCCCTGCCGTAACAAGGGATGCTAGACGTGGTTTACCTAGTTTTTTAAAAGCCTCTACATCATTCCAATCTGGTTGATCTATAATGCCTACACGATAACCTTTGGATTCCAAGTATCTACCGATAACTGCAGGCGCAAAGGATGGATGGTCCACATAAGCGTCCCCACTGATGAGAACGAAATCTAATTCAGCCCAACCACGTTCCTTCATATCCGAAGGTTCTGTTACTAAAAATCTATCCATTGATTGTGTAAATGCCTTTCTATCATGCCTAATCAGATACTAGAACAGGAATAACCATAGTAAAAATAATGCCATGCAAACTAAAATAATCCCTAAAATAATGCGTTCTTGTACAATAGAGCGTTGACGTTTTCGTTGACGCGTTTCTAAGGACATACGCTTTTTAGATGTTTGATATTCAACAAACTCACTTTGTACCAAATTAGGAGTTGCTTGAGCCTTCCGTCTTGTAACAGAACGTAAAGAAAAGGTATCTATGTCTCCTACTTGGCCCTGATATACTTTCACCAAGCGATCCCCATCAAGATCTAAGTAGTTACCATAGTTTCGAATAAAACCTTTTACGTAGACTTGACCAGGAATGATATCATAGTTACCATCTTCGATAGCCTCTAAATAGGTTGTTTTAATGTGCAGCACTTGCTCCACATCTTTAAAGGTTAGATTACGTCTTACCCGTTCACGTCGTAATTCTTCGCCTAATTCAGCCATTTTCGTTCCTTTCTAAATCTACGTAATATTCATATAGTAATTAGCTAATTATTGCTCATCATTAGAATCGGAGAAATATCTAGCCTTAGCTTGTTCAGGGCTCATTAAAATTTCTCGAGCCTTACTGCCCATGCTAGGGCCAACGATTTTAAGGTCTTCCATTGTATCTACAAGACGTGCCGCACGGGTGTAACCTATACGGAAACGACGTTGCAACATCGATACGGAAGCTTGACCAGATTCCATAACGAGATTGACAGCTCGCTCTAATAATTCATCGCGGTAAACATCATTATTATCAGAAGATTCTTTTTCAGCTTCCTTTTCCACTTCTTGAGTTACCGTATTATCATATTCTGGTTCTCGTTGAGCTTTCACAAACTCTACAAGTTTTTCTACCTCATCATCAGAAATGAAGGCCCCTTGTACACGAATAGGTTTATTAGCACCAATCGGAGCAAATAACATATCCCCTTTACCCAATAGTTTCTCTGCTCCTGCCATATCAAGAATGGTACGAGAGTCAATTTGAGAGCCTACAGCAAAGGAAATACGACTTGGCACATTGGCCTTGATAGAACCGGTAATAACGTTAACAGATGGCCGCTGCGTAGCAAGAACCATGTGAATACCTGCAGCACGAGCCATTTGTGCTAAACGACTAATAGATTCTTCAATATCATCAGGAGCCGTCATCATAAGATCAGCTAACTCGTCGATAATCAACACGATTAGCGGCATAGCAGCCTTAGGATGCGCTTCATTATAGCTCTTGATATCACGTTTACCAGATGCAGCAAACGCCTTATAACGAGCCTCCATTTCACGAACGGCCCAACGCAATACAGCTGCTGCTTTTTTCATATCCGTTACAACTGGAGCCATCAAGTGCGGAATCCCATTGTAAATAGACAATTCAACCATCTTAGGGTCGATTAATAATAACTTAACCTCTTCCGGTTTGCGGCTAAAGAGAATACTAGAAATTAATGTATTTACACATACGGATTTACCAGAGCCAGTTGTACCAGCTACGAGCAAGTGAGGCATCTTCGCAAGGTCTGTAATAACAGGCTTTCCTGCAATATCCTTACCAAGGCCGACAGGAATACCTCCACGAGCATCTTTAAAGTCACTGCAATCAAGTACATCGCGTAAATGAACGGCTTCTGTCGTTTTATTAGGGACCTCAATACCGATGGCAGATTTCCCTGGAATCGGAGCCTCCATACGAATATGTTGTGCTGCCAAATTGAGGGCAATATCATCTGTTAAATTAACGATACGACTCACTTTCACGCCTGGTGCAGGTTCAATTTCATAACGTGTAACAGTTGGGCCTTGTGTAGCATTAACAACCTTTGCAGTAATACCAAAGTCACTCAATACATGTTCAAGCATCATCGCATTTTGTGCTACTTCTTCACCATTGTTTTGACTCCCCTTCCCTTTCGCCAAAATATCTAGGCTTGGGAAATGGTAAGGTCTATCATAGGACCGATGAATCTGTCCATCTTTAGATACAGCTACTTGCGCCGTATCTTCTGTAGTACTAATAATGGACGGTACTTGTAACCCCATACCTGCCATACCAGCTCCAGCACTTACAGAACTTGCCGCTGCACCCGTTCCTGGCACAGCGGAGGCAATAGCACCGTGATTCGTTTCCAATGGTCCTATTGTTGTATTTTGATAAGAGAATTCTGGTTCTTCATCATCAGAGTTTTCTACAGTTCCACCCTCATCTGAATACTCTTCATCTGGTGTATATGAATAGTCCTCATCTGGAACATATACATAATCATCACTCGTAGATCTATGCGTATCAGAGAATTGTTCAAAATTATCAGCTTCATAAGACTTAGCATCACCAGATGCTTCAGATATATTAGCCAATTGCTCAGCCGCACGATTACGTGCTTCTATCTCAGCCAATTCCTTCCAAGATGTAGGAGTTCTTTGTGACTCCATAGTAGTAACTGTATCTTCAATAGGATCAACATCTACAGCTGTGGTAGAGTCAAAAAGGTCTCTTCCAGTAGCAATGCCTTGTTTTTCTAGGGCATCTAATGCTTGATCTGCCGCATCAGCAAAGCGTGTATCTTTTTCCCTGTTATAAGCTTTACGCTGTTCTGCCGCTTCTTTACGTTGTTCATTCCAATCTTCAAAGACTTCTTTTGCAACAGCAACCTTCTCGGCAGCTACCTCTTTTGCAACATCAAGGCCAACCTGTGTTTTGTCCGCGGCCTTCTGTAATCCACTGCGCAAAGACAAACGTGTCACCAGTAATCCAAAAGCTATGAGTAAGAATACATCAAGAATAATAGCCCCTAGGTTACCTAATAGTGTACGAAGGAATGTAGCAATTGCACCACCTACGAAACCACCTTGATTAGCTAGTTGTGTAGTAATGAGTTCCTGCCCCTCAGGAACGCGCCACAAGGGAACAAGAGCTAACAAAAATAGGAAAAACAAGGTCATTACAACCCCTCGTTTTGTAATGGAAATAAATGTATCCTTATATAATAATCTCCAACCTAACCAGAAAACACATAAACAAGGAATAATCCCCCCTAAGCCAAAGCCATAACGGAATATACCTGTTAAAATCTGTCCTACAAGGCCGAGTTCAAAGCCGAAAAAGCCCAGAAAGGAAATCACAGCAAAGGCAATGACAATAAGGCCTTTCACTTCGCTGCGCAAAGAAAAACTTTGAGACTTTGATTGCTGTTTTGTACTTGTTCGCTTACGGCGTGTGTTGCGTCTTTTGGTGGAAGTATTTTCTTCTGCCATAAATCTATACAAACCCCTTACTTATATAACATTACAGTAAATTAACTTATCATTATATTATAGCATATATCGTAATATTAAGTTAATTTTTACAACGTTTCTCCCAGTCGTGAAGTAACTGTTCCTCAGTCCCTCTCTTTATGCCCTTATAGTAGGTTGCATCGACTAGAGGCGTTGGTAAATACTGCTGTTTTACAAATCCATTAGGATAATTATGAGCATACTTATAAGCTTTCCCATGGCCTAATTTACTAGCCCCGCTATAGTGACTATCTTTCAAATGATCCGGTACTTGTCCACAATCCTTATGTCGCACATCAGATATCGCGGCATCAATAGCTACATAAGCAGAATTACTTTTAGGTGCGAGAGCAACATAGCACGCAGCCTCAGATAATATAATGCGCGCCTCCGGAAAACCTACCATATGAGCCGCTTGAGCTGCTGCATTTGCGAGTATGAGAGCTTGTGGATCCGCAAGACCTACATCCTCTGCTGCACAAATAACAATACGACGAGCAATGAAGTTAGGATCCTCTCCGGCTTCAATCATACGCGCTAAATAATGTACTGTTGCCTGCACATCGGAGCCACGCATACTTTTAATAAAAGCTGAAATTGTATCGTAATGACTATCACCTTTTTTATCGTATGTATATATGCGACGACCTACGACCTTTTCGAGAACTTCAATAGTAATCATCCCCTCATCAGGAACCATAGCTGCTGCTTGTTCAAGAATATTGAGAGCCATACGCCCATCGCCATTGACGAAAATCCCCACATCCTCCAGAACTTCATCGGTTACCTGTAGATGGCGTTTGCCAAGGCCTACCTCTTCATCGGTAATGGCGCGACGTAAAATTTGACCGATAGCCTTTGGTGTAAGTGCTTCTAATGTAATAAGACGCAAACGAGATAAAAGTGGTCTATTAACTTCAAAGAACGGATTCTCTGTAGTAGCGCCAATAAGAATGATAGTACCATCCTCTACACAGGGTAACAACACATCTTGTTGGCTTTTATTAAAGCGATGGATTTCATCAAGGAATAGAATTGTTCGTTGCTGTAAAGAACGAACCCGTTTTCGCGCGTCTTCAATGATAGTACGCAACTCACCAATACCAGCGTTAGTAGCATTCAGATTTACAAAATAACTATTGCTCACCTTAGCTATGATTCCGGCTAATGTAGTCTTACCCGTTCCACAAGGCCCATAAAAAAGCATAGATGGTATTGTATCCTTCTCTACCATAGCTCTCAAGAAAGTCCCCTTACCTACGGCCTTCTCTTGACCATATAAATGATCTAGTTTAGTAGGACGCATTCGTACAGGAAGCGGCTCGTATGTATTTGTAGGTGTCATATCAAACAAACTATCCATTCTATCACCTCAATTCTCACTCAGTTTAACTGTCGTATTTTCATATCTATAACTATTCAATCAAAAAACAATTACTTCCCCGTCATAAAAGCCTAATAACATCAGTAACTCGGTAACACTGATAATATTGGCAAGACATTTATGACGTTTATGACATTTAGGACTCTTAAGATTTTAAAAAGTTTAAATTCTTACCAAAGATATATTTATAGTATATGATATTTCAGTCTATTTTTACACGCAAAAAAGCCCCACCATGCCGTAATGTACCGCGTTTTGATCCTGCAAGGGCAGGTGGGTGTCCTCCTCATCCTGCAGTTGTCCCGTAAGGGCGTAACGTTCAGACGAGAGTTCAGACTCCCAAAGTAAATGTGTTGGCTCAAAACTGCGATATCACACGCACATGGCAGGGATATCTTATACATAAATAGTATCAGAAAGATTAGCAATTAACAAGTCTTGACATTTCAAATTTAATCAATTCTTGCCTATGTTTTTACACTAAAGATTGCTCTTGTTCTTCTTCTACATCTGGTTTAATATGCAACTCTTTTAATTGCTTAGGTTCTACTTCAGATGGAGCTTGGCTCATGATATCAGAAGCAGATTGAGTTTTAGGGAATGCGATTACGTCGCGGATAGATTGACGTTTTGCCATCAACATAACAAGACGATCAAGGCCAAATGCACAGCCTGCATGAGGAGGTGCACCGTATTGGAATGCATCAAGCATGAAGCCGAATTTAGATCTTGCTTCTTCAATAGACAAACCAATTGCTTTGAATACTTTTTCTTGTACGTCAGCTTGGTAGATACGCAAGGAACCGCCACCGATTTCTACGCCATTCAATACCATGTCGTAAGCAATCGCTTTTACACTGCCAGGATCGGATTCTAATTTATCAAGATCCGCATGGCGTGGCATTGTGAACGGATGATGCATTGCAACATAACGTTTTTCGTCTTCGTTATATTCGAACATAGGGAAATCAGTTACCCATGTGAATGCCAATTTATCTTGGTCAATCATGTTCATACGGCGTGCCATTTCAAGGCGTAACTCGCCTAATGCACGTGCCACAGTTGCAGGTTTATCAGCAATCATCAATACAAGGTCGCCACCTTTAGCGCCCATTTTTTCACCAATATTGCGGATTGTATCTTCACCTAAGAACTTCATGATTTGAGACTTAATAGAACCATCTTCATTGAAGCAAGCCCACGCAAGGCCTTTAGCGCCGTAACGGTTTACATACTCAACAAGATCATCAAGTTCACGGCGAGGAATGCCAGCGTCACCAGGCACAACGATACCTTTAACTACGCCACCATTGTCGATAACAGAGCGGAAGACTTTGAATTCTGTATCTTTTACAAGATCAGTTACATCAGTAAACGCCATATCAAAACGAAGATCCGGCTTATCAGAGCCGTATTTATCCATTGCTTCGTCCCATGTAATACGAGGCATAGGCAAAGAAATTTCTTTACCTAATGCAGTTTTAAATACATGAGCAATCATCTCTTCAAGCAATGCATAAATATCTTCTTCATCAACGAAGGACATTTCTAAGTCAAGCTGAGTGAACTCAGGTTGACGGTCTGCACGCAAATCTTCATCGCGGAAGCAACGAACGATTTGGAAATATTTTTCGTAACCAGCAACCATCAAGATTTGTTTGAAAATTTGTGGAGATTGTGGCAACGCATAGAATGTACCAGCATTTACACGGGACGGCACTAGATAGTCACGAGCGCCCTCTGGCGTAGATTTAGTAAGCATTGGAGTTTCAATTTCCAAGAAATCGCGGCTATCAAAAAAGTCGCGCATTGCTTTTGTTACCTTGTGACGTAAAATCAAGTTACGTTGCATTTCAGGACGACGCAAGTCAAGGTAACGATATTTCAAACGAATATTTTCATCTACATCGATATCATCTTGAATATAGAAAGGAGGAGTTTTAGCGGAGTTCAATACGCGCAACTCTTCACAGAACATTTCGTATGCACCTGTAGGAAGGTTAGGATTAATAGCAGAATCATCACGTTTTGTAATAGTTCCACGCACGCAAAGCACATATTCATTACGAACATCCTCTGCTTTGTGGAACGATTCTACGTTGTGATCTGGGGATGCCACTACTTGTACTACGCCAGAACGATCGCGTAAATCTAAGAATATCAAACCACCATGGTCACGACGGCGTTCAACCCAACCACATAATACGACCTCTTTACCTACCTCTTGTTCAGAGATGGTGCCACAACCGTGCGTACGGTGTAAGCCTTGCATTGTTTCCATTCTAATTGTCATCCTTTCACCAAAGAAGTTATACGTTCAGCCACTGTATCAAGAGATACAGTCTCTTGTTCACTAGTATCCATGAATCGAATTATGGCTTCTTTACGAACCAATTCATCATCACCCAATATAATAACATATTTCGCATTAATTTTGTTAGCGTATTTTAATTGTGCCTTCATACTTTTGCCCTGCCCGTCCATTTCAACAGGAATATCAAGACTGCGAAGTTTTTGGCAAATTTTGAAAGCCTCTACCTTAGCCGCATCACCAAGAGCTACTACGAATGCAGATGGTTCTACAGTTGGTTCAGGCAATAGGTTTTGTTTTTCAAGAGCTAATAATAAGCGCTCCATGCCCATAGCAAAACCGATAGCTGGGGTATGCGGTCCATCGAGCTCTTCTACGAGACCATCGTAACGACCACCACCGGCTACGGCACTTTGAGCACCTAAAGGAGTATATTGTACCTCAAAGGCTGTCTTTGTATAGTAATCAAGGCCACGTACGAGACGAGGATTTAAAGTATATTGCACATTAGCTGCAGTTAAATAGGTTTTCAATTCTTCAAAATGATCATGACACTCTTCACATAAATGTTCGTGAATTTCAGGAGCACCTACGGACAAGGATTTGCATGTTTCATTTTTGCAGTCCAAGATACGCAAAGGATTTTTGTACAAACGCTCTTGGCAATCGCTACATAATTGTTCCTTTTTAGGTTCAAAGAAAGCGATTAATTTTTCTCGGTATACAGGACGACATGTTGGGCAACCTACGGAGTTTACTTCTACATTGAGGTCTTTAAGGCCAAAGTCTTTTAATAACTGTACAACCATACAGATAACTTCACTATCTACCACTGGAGATTGCGAACCTAGTACCTCTGCACCAAACTGGTGGAATTGACGATAACGACCCGCTTGCGGTTTATCATGACGGAACATAGGGCCCATGTAATACCATTTTGTGAGACCTTCTTTACCATATACTTTATTTTCTAAGTATGCGCGCACAGCAGACGCCGTATTTTCAGGGCGTAAGGTAAAGCTAGAACCACCGTCATCACCAGTGGTAAAGGTGTACATCTCTTTTTGTACTACATCTGTAGTCTCACCGATACCGCGTAAGAATAATTTAGTTTCTTCAAAGGCAGGTGTGCGAATTTCATTGAACCCATATACTTTACAAATTTCGCGCATACGTTGTTCAATATAATGCCAATGTATCATCTGTTCTGGCAAAAAGTCTTGTGTACCTCTTGGTTTTCTTATAGCCATTACACAACCTCCCAAAATCTTTCACAAATTCTATGTCGTTTCTCTAAAAGTGCATCTATCGTTTCGTGATAAACATCTACGTCTTTTGGCATATGCTGTTTAAGTTGACGATATTCAGGGGCGCGCATCCACTTGGATGAACTGCCAGGCCCCATAGATAGAATACTCTGCCGTTCTTCCATAATCTGGATATTATATTCACACGCTTTGCCAGGCAAGGTATAGCCAATATTCTCTAACTGCCCTCTCATATATTGTTGGCGATATAAATAATATGGCACATAACCAGCCGCTTCAAGACGCTCTTTACCATCTTGTACCATTTCCGCCACAAGATGTTCTTCAGGAATATCATCTTCCATATGTAAATCGTACAACGGGCTACCACGTTTTAATGCTAACGTATGAATTGTAACATTTTCCGGCAGATTTTGACATACATAATCCATATTCTCTATCATGTTTAACATCGTTTGATTAGGCAAGCCTGCAATAAAATCCATATTTACGGCTAATGATGTATTGTTTTTTACATATTGTAAAAGTTCATCAATATCCCGTACACTATGGCCGCGTCCAATACGACGCAAAATATCATCTTGCATTGTTTGCGGGTTAATGCTAATACGATTCACACCTAGCGCAAGCATGGAACGTAGCTTTGTAGGATTAACAGAATCAGGTCGTCCTGCCTCTACAGTAAATTCATGACCTTCTGGTACGAGTAGAGACAACTGTTTTAGAACCTGGTGAAAGTCTTCATCCTTTAGCACTGTCGGAGTACCACCGCCCATATAGAGGGTATCTACGGTTAGATTATAAGATTGGATAATAGCTTTCATATCTTCTATATCACGGGTTAAAGCCCTTAGAAATTGACTTTTACCAGCATAATCCTGATAGAGACCATATGGAAACGAGCAATATACGCAACGCGTGTCACAGAAAGGAATACCACAATAGAGGCTTACCTTTTTATCATCTGTATCAGATAGAAATGGACGTTGATACTCGCCAATGGCCCCCAAAGTAGCAAGCTTTTCTATAGACACAGAAAACTCGTCCCGAATGTGACGAGTTGCTGCGTGGACAGAGCCATATGTATCTATATATTTATGTAGTAGCTTTGTAGGGCGCACACCTACCATGGTTCCCCACGGAGCCTCAGCAGGTAAGCCTTGATATTCACGCAAATAGCGCAACAAGGCTTGTCCAATTTGACGACGCCCCATAGAGGAAACAGGTCCTTCAAAAATCTGAACCGAATCACCAATAGTAACAGTTAATGTGTACATCCCTTCCATTTCATGCGCTTCAAGGATAACCTCTGGATGTACCTTATCAGAAAAGAGTCCTGCCGCGCCACAGTTATGAGCTACTACGGAGCCAAGTGGTAATGGCCCCGTATATAGATAACCATTAACCATGATGGGACATACGCTCAAGCTTTTCTAATTCTGCTTCAGTCATATGATTTTGGCAATCGCTACAGTAACCATATACTTTCAATTGATGATCAATGGTACGGAAGTTTAATTTCTTAGCGATAATAGACTCCAATGTTTCAAGCATGTCGTCTTCAAACTCAGATACTTTACCACATTTTACGCAAATCAAATGATGATGGAAATGAGCGAATTCTTCGTCATTTAATTCATAGCGATTACGGCCATCACCAAAATCAAGACGTTTTAACAAATCAAGTTCTGTGAAGAGATCAAGAGTTCTGTAAATTGTTGCCAACCCGATATCAGGTGCCACCTCTTTTACAAGAACATATACATCTTCAGCACTCAAGTGATTTTCATCAGCATCGATGAATGCTTGCAAAATTGTTTGACGTTGAGTTGTCAATTTGTACTTTTTGTCTTTAATGCGTTCTTTTAATTTTTCTAATGTTGTGTTCATAATAAATTTCCCCTCGACTGTAAAAAATAATTCGTTTAAACCTACTGACCAACGAATGGGTTGTATTGTTTTTCATACCCTATATTTGTTTCCGGTCCATGACCAGGATAAACCATTGTATTATCAGGCAATGTATAAAGCTGAGTCTTAATAGATGATATCAGGGTCTCATAAGAACCATTTGGAAAATCTGTACGGCCTACGGAATCTCTGAATAGAGTATCCCCTACAAATACAAGACCTTCCATATAATAACACACCCCTCCTGGCGTATGACCTGGTGTTTCAAGCACCTCAAGATCGATATCACCACATGTAATGTGATCACCTTGTTTAACCTCGATAATTTCCGCTTTTACCTTAATTGGCGTTGGATTGCTATAAGCACTAAGATTAAGTTCAGGATCAGATAAATACGGTACATCGCCTTTATGAATATATACAGGCACATGATAGATGTTTACAATCTCTTGAATGCCACCAATATGATCTCCATGACCATGTGTCAGTACAATCGCCTTCGGCTTTAAGTCATGTTTTTTTAGCGCATCTAGTACTTCAGCTGTTGCAGGATCGATAATGAAAGCTTCACCTATCGCTTTATCACCGATAACATAGCAATTTGTTCCTAGTGGACCTAAAGGCATGCGCATAAGCACTAATTGTTGTTCGCTCATTAAGCCCCTCCTTTACTACGTTGAACAGTATACACTTCACGAATACGACGCAATTTAGTCATTACGAAATCTAGTTGCGAAATATCCCGAATATCAACCACCAAATTGATGCTTACATTTTTTGTATCTTCTTGAACCTTAGCATTGATGTTAGTAATGGTGATTTTCAATTCTGAAAGCACCGCCATAACCTCCATGAGAATGCCAGCTCGATCATAAGCTTGAATATCAATGCCTACGTGGAAAGATTCGCCAGAAGAACCGTCCCAAGAGACTTCTATCATCCGCTCTAAATCTTCAGGTGAATGGCCCATGCTAGGGCAATCACAACGGTGAATAGAAACGCCACGACCACGGGTTATGTAACCTATAATATCATCACCAGGTACAGGATTACAGCATTTTGCCATACGCACCATCACACCAGCTTCACCTTTTACGAGAACACCAGTGCCATTTTTAGTTTTCTTTTGTCCTTGAGATTTTAACTTCTCAATAATTTGCTCTGTACTGCGCTTAGATTCCTCTACCTCTTTAGACTTTTTATAAAGTTCAATTAAACGCAAGAGAACCGTGCTTACAGGAATACCGCCATAGCCACAGGCTGCAAACATTTCCTCTTCTGTACCGGCTTTAAGTTGTTTCGTTACATGTTGTAAACGGTTGTCTGCACATAATTCTTTCCAATTATGATTCAATCGTTTTGCTTCTTTTTCAAGAGCTTCTAAGCCTTTTTCAATATTTTCAGCTTTATTTTCACGCTTGAACCAATTGCGAATTTTGCTCTTACTTTCAGAAGAACCTACGATATTCAACCAATCAAGGCTAGGACGACCTGTTTTGGATGTGATGATATCAACAATATCACCATTTTGCAAGGTGTAATCCAGCGGTACAATTTTACCGTTTACCTTAGCACCTACACAATGATGACCTACATCGGTATGAACTCGATAGGCAAAATCAAGAGGTACAGAGCCTATTGGCAACTTAACAACGTCACCCTTTGGCGTAAATACAAATACCTCACCAGAGAAAACGTCTAATTTCAAAGCATTAACGAGTTCCGTTGGATTACTAGTATCTTGCCATTCAAGAACCTGGCGCAGCCATGCAACCTTTTGATCAAATTCTTTATCGCCGTTTTTATTTCCTTCTTTATATCGCCAGTGAGCGGCCACACCATATTCAGATACACGGTGCATTTCCCAAGTACGGATTTGAATCTCTACCGGTTGCCCCATCGTGCCGATAACGGTTGTATGCAAGGATTGATACATATTAGACTTCGGCATGGAAATATAATCTTTGAAGCGATAAGGCAATGGCTTCCACAAGCTATGTGCAATGCCAAGTACTGCATAACAATCAGGGATGCTATCAACGATCACACGAACGGCAAGCAAATCATAAATTTGGGATAAATCACGATTATCCTTTTTCATCTTCTTATAAATACTGTAGAAGTGTTTTGGACGACCTTTGATATCCGCCTTGATATGGGCTTCACTTAAGGCCTTTGTAAGTTGCCTCATCGTATCATTAACGATGTCTTCCCGGACTTGGCGTTTTTGTTTCATTTGATCGACTAGATCATAGTATTTTTCCGGCTCTAAATAACGGAAGGATAAATCTTCCAACTCCCATTTCACATTGAAGATACCAAGACGATGTGCCAAAGGTGCAAAGATTTCTAGGGTTTCCTTAGCAATACGCTTTTGTTTGTCACTACGCATATGCTTTAAGGTGCGCATATTATGTAAGCGATCACCCAATTTAATAACTACGACACGTACGTCCTTCGCCATAGCTAAAATCATCTTTCGATAGTTTTCCATTTGGCGATCTTCTTTGGTTTCATACTGGAATTGGTTTAATTTTGTTACCCCATCAACGAGGAATGCTACTTCAGAGCCAAACATCTCCTCTAGGTCTTCCTTCGAGTAAGATGTATCTTCAACCACATCATGCATTAGAGCTGCCATGAGTGTAATATGGTCGATTTGTAAATGTGCCAAAATATCAGCTACAGCTAGAGGATGCATGATATACGGTTCACCGGAAGCTCTAAACTGACCTTCATGAGCCTTATCAGCAAGCTCAAAAGCTTTCAATACTTGGTCACACTCATCATCTGTTAAATACGTATGGATATACTCCATAAACTCAGCTAAGGCTTTACTTTTATCAAATGTACTTTGTTCTACCAAAGCTTTGCCTTCTTCATTTACAGTTGTCATGATGTCACCTCCTATACACTATAAGTAAGGAATGTTACGGATGTGACAAGATCTAATTTTCCTTCAATGGCGTTCCATCTAAGCATTAATTGACCATCATCACTTGTATATTCTTCAACAATGCCCAATTCTTTAAATACATCAATAGATGTTAGAGCACTGCGATTATTCTGATCTGCCGGCTTACGGCGCAATATATCTTGTTCTACATTATAAACCGATTGACTACGACCTCGCATGGACTGTTTTATTATGACATACATTTGTCTAAGCCCTTCTGTAGAAAGCTTAATCGGCTCTTCAGTCAATGGTTCAATAGCTTGAATCATGAGTTGCGGAGAAACCATGCCTTGCCATTCATTCTTTTGCAAAGAAAATGCCACTTTTACCACAGTTCCCACAAAGATAAATTTAAATAAGTCTGGACGATTCCAAGCTATAGCATCTAATGTACCATTCGAAGTTTCAAATATTATCTTACAATGATTTTTTAATTGGCCCATGAGCATAATATCTTGCACGGTAGCTTCCATAATAGCAAAGACTGGCGTGCTATTGGCCATTCCATAAGGTTCAAGGTCTGATACGCGGTCAATGATATCGACATCGATATCATCAACAGGTAGTTCCGCATCAATAGCAACCACAGGAATATATTCCTCATCTGTAATAACTGCTTTGCAATACTTGGTTAACCGTTCTCGTAACTCATCAATACGATTTGCATCGATGCTAAAGCCTGCTGCCGCAGCATGCCCGCCAAACTGTAGCAAGATATCCTCACAAGATTTTAATGCATCATATATGTTAAAGCCATCTATACTACGGCACGAGCCTTTACCAACGCCATCATGAATACTGATGACTAAGGTTGGCTTGTAAAACTCCTCTACTAGACGAGAAGCAACAATACCAATGACTCCTGGATGCCACTCTTCGCCGGCCACAATAGTTACATAATCAGCTTTATGTCCTTGATTAGCTACATCAACACGAGCCAACTCATGAATATTTCGTTCTAACTCTTGTCGTTCACGGTTCGTTTCATTTAGTTCCTCCGCAATTGCCTCTACTATATCCTCGTCATCGGTCACAAGTAATTCAACTGCACGCGTTGCATGCGTTACGCGACCCGCTGCATTAAGACGAGGTGCTAAGGTAAAACCAATATGTCCAGATGTAATAGTTCGTTCATGAAGCCCAGCTACATCAATAAGCTTTTTAATCCCCAAGTTAGGTTCCCTATTCATCTTCTCAAGGCCTGATTTTACAATGATACGGTTCTCACCGACCAAAGGCACTACATCTGCCACAGTGCCAAGTGCAACGATATCTAAATCATCTAAGTACCATTCTCCGTGCTTTGTAAGCCACAAGGCTTGGCATAACTTAAAAGCAACACCTACTCCAGATAAGTTTTTATCCTTATATGGACAGTCCTTTTGCTTATGATTTATAACGGCCTTGGCTCGTGGAATCATATCAGGAGCCGTATGGTGATCCGTAATAATCATATCGATGCGGTCTCGTACAGCCTCTACAATATCGTAAGAACTAATGCCGCAGTCTACAGTAATGACTAAAGCCGTTCCCCGTTCAATAAGGTGCTCTAAAGCCTCTAAATTGAGGCCATACCCTTCACTTTGACGTTCTGGTATGTAATAGGTAACATCGGCACCTAATTTCTTTAAAAATCGATAAAGTACTGATGTTGCAGTAATACCATCTACATCATAATCACCATAAATGACGATTGGTTTGTGACTTTCAATTGTTTCCAGAACTAGTGAAACAGCCACATCCATATCTTTTAATGTAAATGGATCTAACAAATCTGACAAAGTACCTTGTAAATACTGACGACCTTCGTCTACATCAATGTGACGATTCACCATTAATTTAGCCACAATAGGGTTTACACCAAGTTCACGGATTAAGATATTCTCTTTCTCTTGATCACCTTTACAAAGGCGCCAACGTTTTTTCTTAATCATCATATCCCTCAGTAGTTTATAATCAATATTATTCTTGAATTCAACGTATTATCATTATCATTTTTATTTATTATACCTTAAAATGCAAATAAAATAAACTATTTTATATATTTTATTCTCATTTAAAGCTTGCTATTTTCTCAACAAGAAAGAGCCTCCTATTATCAATAGGAGGCTCCATATCAGTGAATTCCTTAGAACCGGAAGTCCCGTTCGCCGTCTTTCATCTGTGCAATATAAGCTTTAGCTTTATCTTTAACTAAATCATTTTTGATATTTTCTAACTGTTGTTCAATAACCTTAGAACCATGAGCCTTAGTTTCATCATTGCCGTAATCCATGATATATTCGTTCAATGTCATCAACGCATTTGGTTGACAACAGTTGTGAATTTGACCGGATTTTGCAAGAGCCATGAATCGATCCCCAGTTCTACCTGCACGATAACAAGCAGTACAGAAGCTTGGAACATACCCAAGGTCTAGCAACCAGTTAACGATTTCATCTAATGTACGCGTATCACTACGATCGAATTGTGCCGTATTATCTTCTGGCTTTTCTTCTTCTTTGTAACCACCTACACTAGTACGAGATCCACCACTAATTTGGGAGATACCTAATGCCAAGCCACGTTCACGCATGGATTGACTTTCACGAGTGGACATAATCATACCTGTATACGGTGTGGAGACGCGGATAAGAGCAACAATTTTTTCAAATACATCATCAGGTACAGCATTACTGAAATCATCTACATCGATATCATCCGCTGGACAAATACGAGGTACAGAAATAGTATGTGGACCTACCCCATACACAGCCTCTAAATGTTCTGCGTGCATCAACAAACCAACGAAATCGTATTTATAATGTTCCAAACCATAAAGAACTCCGATGCCTACATCATCAATACCACCTTGCATAGCGCGGTCCATCGCCTCTGTATGGTAGGCGTAGTCGCTCTTAGGGCCTGTAGGATGTAAAGCTTCATAGTTTTCTTTATTATATGTTTCTTGGAATAATGTATACGTGCCAATACCAGCTTCATGTAATTTTTTGTAGTCCTCAACGGAACAAGCTGCAATATTTACGTTTACACGGCGGATTTCACCATTTTTATTTTTGATACTGTAAATCGTCTTGATGGATTCCAAAATATATTCCAGTGGATTATTAAGAGGATCTTCACCAGACTCAATTACAATACGCTTATGGCCCATCGCTTCTAACGCAATAACCTCTTCTCTGATTTGGTCTTGCGTTAATTTTTTACGTTTAATATCGCGGTTTTTGGAGTGGTACGGACAATACACACATCCATTGATACAATAGTTAGACAAGTATAACGGTGCAAATAGAACAATACGATCGCCGTAGATAGCCTTCTTGATTTCCTTTGCTAAAGCAAAAAGCTTTTCCTTATATTCAGGTAACGGACATTCTAAGAGAACTGCTGCTTCTCGGTGGTTTAATCCCTTAAATGTAGCAGCTTTCGCTAAAATAGCATCTAACAACTCCCTATTTTCCTTGTTTTCCTCTGCATAGGCAAGTGTGTCAAGGATTTCCTGATGGGAAATAAATTCCTCCGCCTTTGGAGATTTTACATCATACATAGTACTTACCTCAAATCTTTCTAGTGGCAATGCCACCCCTCTTTAGGTTTATGAAAGTATATGACAACCAGTCTTCTGGTATTTCACTGATACTGTACATAGTATACCACTATTCCTACTAAAAAGCACAGGAATTTGATACATGCAAAAAGGTTGCCACCTCATAAGAGGAAGCAACCTTTATATCATGGGAGTTTCTAATCTATATCGATTATCTATATCGAACATGACTAAAATGTATGTATGTATTTTTACACGAGATAAACCCTTACATAATAGTACTAACTATATATTACAAATGTATTTAGTCCTATTCTCCCCATGTATCATACAGCTCTTTCATAGCACGTTCTTTCGCAATAATACCATGGGCCATCCACAAAGTACTATCCACTTGCAATACATGATCGGCTTTTACAGCAGGCAAATTTTTCCACAACTCATCTTTTTTAAGATTTGCCAATCGTTGGTCTGCTACACCTTGATTATTAGCACTAGAAGCACCGTAACCAGCAGAAACGATTAAATAGCCTGCATCAAGATCGGGTAATCGCTCTAAAGAAATCGCATTGTTCGTAGGGTTAAGTTCTGTTTCTAATACCATATCAGGCGGTTTAATATTAAGTAATTCAGCCATAAAGACATTCAAATCGCTTTTCATATACGGATACAATCGTATTTCTTTATTTAAAATTCTTAGAAAAGCTACGGTTTCCCCTTGCATATGTTCAGCTAAAGCTATCCGTGTTTTCTTAGCCTGTGAATAATATTCTTTCAAACGAGCTTCCCCTTTTTCAGGGACCCCAAGTGCTTTAGCAATAGTTAGTAGTGCAACTTCTTCCTTATTTACGTTGACAGAAATGGTTGGAGCAATTTTAGAAAGTGCATTATATGCCGCTTTGCCATAAGAGTCACGCATAATAATCAAATCCGGTTTTAAAGCCTGAATCTGCTCATAGTTGATAGTCTTTGTTTCATCATTAATACTAAAATTTTGAACATTACGATTACTTAATTCATTATAAAGATAGCTTTTTTCATTAAAATTTGCCCCTATAAAAGATTCATCTAATGCAATCATAGGATCTTCTGTCCGAACAACCACGATACGTTTATGTTCTTTGGGCATAACTGTTGTCCCGAGCTTATGAGTGACAATAATCTTATCTCCTTCAACAGTAACAATTTTATCTGCTGCCTTTTGGATAGCCGTTAATCGCTTCTTAAACTCTTTATCAATGTCTTTCGGATCATTTGACCGTTCAAGGGCTGTTTTTACCTTATCATCAAGATTAGCATAGATAGCTTCATGAGTCATACCATTTTCCTGTGGACCACATCCTGCAATTCCCATGAGCATACAAGCCCCCAAAAGACCAGAAATTAACAAACGCTTCATACTACACCTCACGTGCCGTATGGCCATAATTTTTCATAGAATAAGGAATACAGAACGGACGATCTGTCTTAGGGTCATTCATGATTGTAGAATCTACACCAAATACATCCTTCAACATTTCATTATGGAAGATAGTATGAGGCGTACCTTCGTATTGAATTTTTCCATCCTTCATGGCAACTAAATTATCAGCAAAACGAGCGGCTTCATTAAGTTCGTGAATAACCATAACAATCGTTTTGTTATAAGCTTTATTCAAATGCTCTACTAAATGTAATACATCCATTTGGTGAGATACATCAAGGAAGCTAGTAGGCTCGTCAAGGAATAGAATGTCTGTATTTTGAGCGATAGCCATGGCAATCCATGCGCGTTGCCGTTGCCCCCCAGACATATTTGTAATGCCACGATCTGCAAACTGAAGTAATTCAGTCTCCTTCAAAGCCCACTCTACAATTTCTTTATCCTCTTTTGTAGTACGGGCAAATAAGCTGCCTTGATGCGGTGCACGACCGTACATAACAAGTTCACGAACTGTAATTTCACCAGGTGCCGTTGGATTTTGAGGCAAAATAGCAACCTTTTTTGCTAGTTCTCTACTACCATAAGAACCGATAGATTTACCATCTAGTAAGACATCGCCATCCATTGGTCGAATAATACGACAAATAGTTTTTAGTAAAGTAGATTTACCACAACCATTAGCACCAATTAATGCTGTTACCTTGCCTTCTGGAATCGTAAGATTTAAGTTCTCTATAATTTTTGTATCACCGTAACCAGTAGTTAGGTTTTTAACTTCTAATTTCATTTATATTTCCCCTTTTACGCTTTTGTTTTTGCTAGAATATACAAGAAGTATGGTGCCCCGATTAAAGCTACAATAATCCCTAAGAGGATTTCATCAGGCGCAATAATGGATCGGCCAATCCAGTCAGCAGTGACCACTAAAATAGCTCCAATTAGACCTGTTAATGGCAAGAAATAGGCATGATCGGCACCGACTAAGCGGCGTGCAATATGCGGGGAAATAAGCCCTACAAAACCAATGCTGCCACCGATAGCTACACAGAACCCAGATAAAAGAACTGCAATAATAAGGTATACAAATCTAGAGCGATTTATATGTACACCAAGCCCAATCGCTGTTTCATCAGCTAGGCTCAATAAATTTAGCTCCATATAACGGGCATAGAGAATGAGTGATAATACAATGACAACTGGCGCAAGCACCCATACATGCTCCCATGTATTACCCGAAATAGTGCCGATGGTCCAAGTATTAACTAAATAAAATTTATTAGGGTCCAAACGCGTTACGAGTAAGACTTGCAATGCATGGAGTCCTGCACTCATAGAGATACCTGTTAAGATTAAACGATATGGAGAAATAATATCTCTACCGCGACAAGATAGAAGATAAATTAAAATCGCTGCCACAACAGCCCCAGCTACGGCAACAGTAGGTAATGTCCAAATCCCCCACGCCGTTGTAGAACCTGCAAAATATACTAAAAGAACTACACCTAAACCAGCACCAGCATTTACGCCTAACAAGCTTGGACTAGCCAATTCATTCCGAGATATAGTTTGAAAAATTGCACCAGACATAGCAAGGCCCATACCAATAAATACAGCCAAGATGGTGCGAACTAAACGGAAATCAAAAACTGTGAGTTTTTCTACATCATTACCACCGCCAAAGAGAATGCGAATAAGATCAGATGTAGACATATCACTAAAGCCTGTATGAAGATGTCCATACATGGCACCTAACAACATGAGCGTCATAACGAAAGAGTAGGCAAAAAAGCGTTTTTTCATCTTATTTTCCTCCCTTACGATTTGCTAGATAAATAAAGAATGGAACACCTACAAGAGCAGTAATGGCACCTAATGGTGTTTCGAATGGAGGATTTACGATACGAGCTACAACGTCAGCAATCATAACAAGTACTGCACCAAAGAGTGCAGAGAATGGAATTACAAGACGATAATCGATGCCTACCAGTTTACGTGTTATATGTGGAATAACGAGACCTACAAAGCCGATCGGACCGGCTAGAGCAACAGCAGAACCGCTAAGAATAAGTACAGTCAAACCAGATAATACACGTACACGATTTAAATTACTGCCAAGACCAATAGCTACCTCTTCGCCAAAGCTTAAGAGCGTAACAGATTTAGATACGTACATGGCAATAAGAATACCAATGAGTGTCCAAGGTAATACGAGTAATACTTGTTCCATACGAATACCACTAATACCGCCTGCAGTCCAAAAGCTTAACTCTTGTGCCACTTGGAAGTACACAACAAGCATATGTGTAACAGCCACAAATACTGCACTAATAGCCGTACCTGCAAGTGCAAGATATACAGGAGTAGCTTTACCACCTACGCGTTTAGCAAGAGCTAAAATGAACAGTGTTGCCAATGCGGCCCCACCGAAGGAAAACAAAATACTTCCATTTAAGGTTAAATAAGGAAATAAAATCATCCCAACAGCTAAACCAAAACTGGCACCTGCGTTAATCCCCAAAATAGAAGGACTTGCCATAGGATTGTTGGTAACACCTTGCATCAGTGCACCTGATACGGCAAAGCTGATACCTACAACGATACCTGCTATCATACGTGGCAAGCGCAATGTTTGAACGATCATCTGACCTATACTATTAGGATCATAGTTAGTAAAGGATAAAATAATATCATCTAGGCTGATATAGCGTATCCCAATGAAGAGTGAACCAAGAGATGTGGCAATTAAAATAGCTAAAGCCAGTATACCTAGTAGCGTAGTTTTAGCTGCGCGCCCTCCCCTTGTTTCTACGTCATAATTGCTCATAAGAACTCCTTACAATACGAAATACTATAGAATTTACTGATACATTATATCAACAATGCTCTATCTATTTCAATAATAAATCTCAGTATCATTTATAGCAATAATGCAATGTTAAAAACAAAATAAGTAAATCTTTATAACTATACAGAATTATATCCAACAATTTTTATTCCTATAATCATATATAAACATTATTTCTATAAAAAAAGAGCAGTAACCTTAAGGCTACTACTCTAAGTTATGAGTAAATATTCTGATTTGATGTACAATAAAATATATTTAAAGTACTAAATTTACCTATTTAATTGATTCCTATTATTAAAAAATGCTCTATACGCTAATTGACAAGTAATAAAGCAAGCAATCGATATAGTAGATAAACTCATAAATGTCACGATCATTTGATATTTTACAGCTTCAAGTGGAGGCATTCCCGCTAAGATTAGACCTGTCATCATTCCTGGTAAAGCCACGATTCCTAAAGTCTTAGCGCTATCTACAGTAGGTTGCAATCCAGTCTTTATAACATCTCGCACGATGGCTTTTGACGCTTGCTTAGGCGTACTTCCTAACGCTAGTTTAATTTCCACCTCTTGTTGGCGTAACTCAAAATTTGATAGCATTTGTCGATAACAAAGGCCAATTGCCACCATAGCTCCACTAATAACCATCCCTCCAACAGGAATCACCTGATAAGCAGTAAAGTTAAGCACACCTGTTAGAAGCAAAATCGATAATGTAATGCTTGCACCTACGGTTATGGCAAACCAAGAAATCCACAATGCATATGGTATTCCCTTACCGCGTTTAGAAGAATTATAGGCTGCATTAATAGCCATAAAACCTAATAATCCGATTATGAATATAGGACTTTCAGTACTAAAAATATAAGCTAAAATAAAGCCTATGGCAAATAACTGTATGGTAGCTCGTAAAGCACTTATAAAAATATCTTTCTCTAACTTCAACTCCTGCCGATAGGACATAAACATACTTATAATAACTAATATAGATGCAAGACATAATGACATGGCTGAAATAGCATGAAATTGACTCACCGTAATACCTCCTCTTTAGCTAATGATCCATCTACAATTGTAATGCGGCGATTAGCCTTACGTAAGCTTTGTTCCTCACTATGTGTTATTGCTATGATGGTCATCCCATTATTATGAAGTTCATCGATTACCTGTTCCACGATAGCCGTGTTAACAGCATCTAATGCAGAGGTAACCTCATCTAAAAGCAATACTTTAGGTTCAAAGATAAGGCTTCGAATGAGACAAATCCGTTGCATTTCTCCACCAGATAGTTCATCATTATGGCGCTCAAGATATTCAATAGGCATATGAAGTAAATCGAAAAGATATTTGATACGAATCATATCAGGTTCCATACCTCGAATATCATAAGGGAACAAAATATTACGACGCACCGTTTTTGCAAACAAGTAAGGTCTTTGAAAGCAATAACCTACCTCTTTTCGATAACTTTCTGGATCTATAGTGGTTAAATCACGTCCATTATAAGTAATAATCCCTGAGGTAGGACTAATCAAATCACTGCATAATTTTAAAAGTGTACTTTTACCACTACCAGAAGGGCCTACAACAGTGAGATACTCTCCTTCATGTACAGATAGAGACACATCACGGATAATAGACTTTTCGTTTACAACATAGGATATATTAGATAACTCTAATAGTGCCATAATGCCTCCGATCATATTTCAAGACTCTATGATATATTTAATAATCACTTTAAATTATATTATATTATACCAATACAACTTACACCATAATAAACAATAAAAAATCCCTAGTGGAAACCACTAGGGATTAATAGTCTTGTAAAATTAAGCTTCTACAGGGTATACGCTAACTTTACGGTTATAACGACCAGCACGTTCAAATGCTACTTTACCAGGCACAAGTGCGAATAAAGTGTCATCTTTACCGATACCTACATTAGTACCAGGGTGGAAGTGAGTACCACGTTGACGAACGATGATGTTACCGCTCTTTACGATGGAACCATCATGGCATTTAACACCAAGACGTTTAGATTCACTATCACGACCATTACGAGTACTGGACACACCTTTTTTATGTGCGAACAATTGCAAATCAAAAGTAAACATTAAGTTCACCTCCTATATTTCGTGAATTTGGACAAACTCTGGATATTGACGGCTAATTTCCTCTAAACCGAGAAGCATAGTCCCCAGAATATCCTGTCCACTCTGATTAATCGTACCAGAGAGAACTATATCACATTGACCTTCGCTATTCGTATACTCACCTTCTTGTTGAGCAATTTGGGTGAGGCCTAACATCGCCGTTGCCGATAAGGCAGACACTGCAGCACATACGATATCGAAGCCATGTTCATCATATCCTGCATGACCGGACATATGACAACCAATAACTTGACCATCACTATTCCGCTGGATTCCAATGGAAACCATAATTAAGCTTGGATAGATTCAATACGAACTTTTGTGAACGGTTGACGATGGCCTTGACGACGACGGTAGTTGGATTTAGCTTTGTATTTGAATACTAAAATCTTTTTACCTTTACCATGCTCAAGAACTGTACCTGTAACTTTTGCACCGTTTACAAGAGGAGCGCCAACTTTAACGTCGCCGTCATTCACTACAGTCAAAACTTCTTCGAATGTAACGGAATCGTTAGCAGCTGCTTCCAATTTTTCGATAGTAATTACATCGCCTTCAGCAACGCGATATTGTTTACCACCAGTTTTAATAATTGCGTACATGAGAACACCTCCTTGTTATCGAACTCGCTGAATTCGGTATCCCGACCCGAACTTCGGTCGGGCGTTTAAACCTGCTTCACGCGGATTGCAAAGTTCAGAAAACCGAACTAATACTGATATAGTATATACTATTTACACTATCATGTCAAACCAAAAACTACAGAATTCGCCTAGTTTTTAACACTTATATATACAGAGCTTTAAAATTCTCCGATAATTCCAAGGTGCTGTAAGAGTATCTTTGTACCGATGAGAATTAATACACCTCCACCAACTATATCTGCATATTTTCCAACAAATTGGCCCATAAATTTACCTAAGTACACACCAATTAAAGAAATGCCAAAGGTAATAATACCAATCATGGTAGAAGCTTCCCATACATTAATAGGTAAGAACGCAAAGGTCAACCCTACAGCCATCGCATCGAGACTGGTTGCTACGGAGAGCATCACCATCTCCCAGACACCTAAAAATTGCTTATCATCGTCCTCTTCATCATCATCGCTAAGCCCTTCTCGAATCATAGCGATACCTAAATAGCCAAGAAGACCAAAGATAATCCAGTGATCCCAATCAGATATGACATCGATAAATTGACGTCCTATGAGCCAACCGATGAGGGGCATTAGGAACTGAAACAAGCCAAAGAGAAAGGCCAAAGTGACCTTCCGACTATTCTCACCTACAGGCATTGTCAGCCCCTTACCAATAGATACGCCAAAAGCATCCATGGCAAGACCAATACTAATTAATACAATTTCAAATATAGACACTATACTCACCTATAAACAAACTACTTACTTATTCGGCTATAGCCATCAAGGAATATCCTTCTCGACTAATTTGTGGATTTACTACAATAGAAATCTTGCGACCTATAGACCCACCTAAATCCTCGACAATAGCTTTTGTTAAATACTGAGCCACCTCCGGATGAACTTCGATTTCTAGATTCGTTTTAATACGTCCTGATTTAAATAACTCGCGGATGCGACGCACAATCTGCATATATACAGTACGACCCGACAACATATAGCCCGTACCACCGCATTGAGGGCATGTATCAAACATCAAGGTTTGCAAGCCTTGGCGAGCTCGTTTTCGCGTCATCTCTACGAGGCCAAGCGAACTAATGCCGCATACAACGGTTTTCATTTTATCTAACTTAGCTTGTGCCCCCAACAATTTTAATAACTCTTGTTGATGTTCTTTATCTTTCATATCAATAAAATCGATGACGATAATACCACCGATATCACGCAAGCGCAATTGACGACAGATCTCTTTTGCCGCCTCTTTATTGACTGTAAAAGCTAAATCTTCTAGTTTATTAGATTTACCAGTATAATGAGCAGAATTTACATCAAATACGGTGAGAGCCTCCGTATGATCAATACGGATTGACCCTCCAGAAGGAAGATTAATATCGCGAGAGATAAGATCTTCTAATTGCGGTTCAATATGGTTTGCTTTAAAGATAGGTGTGCTATCGCGATGACGTGTTACTTTAATTTGTTGCGATGTAGGGCCATGACCTAAGAGATCCATCAATCGATCTTCACCCATATCGGAATCGACGATGATTTCTTCTACATTGCGATGAGCATAGTCCCGCACAAGACGGAACCAGAAATCTGCGTCACTATATAAATCTGTACCGCTCTTAGCCACCTTAAAGCGCTTCAACACATGTTGCCATGTACGCCACAAGTAATCCATGTCACGGCCTATTTCATCAGCACTAGCCTTAGCTGCCGCAGTGCGAATAATAAAACCGCAACCTTCTTGTACATAAGGTGCTGCTAATTCTTGCAACTTTGCACGCAAGGCTTCGTCAGTAATCTTTTTAGAAATATGCATGCCTTCAGAATACGGTAAAAGCACCATAAAGCGGCCCGCCAAACTGACATCAGCAGTTACGCGAGCACCTTTACCAAGCATTTCTTCTTTCACTACTTGAACGAGAATTTGTTGCCCCACAGATAAGCGTGGCAAAATTTTCTGTTCCTTCCCTTGTTGTAAGTTCAAGTACGCATTTTGAGAGCCCCCAATATCAACAAAGGCCGCTTGCATACCATTCAATACATTCTTTACTGTGCCTTTGTACATATGATTTGCCATATGAGACTCATCGGTACGCTCCAAGACAAAGTCCACTAGCTGACCTTCTTCGTCTATAACAGCCATCCGAATTTCTTCGCGCATAACATTGACCAAAATTTTATGCATCCTATCCCTCCCTTCTTTGTCATCTAAATTATAATTAGTAATTAATCTCTAAAGGCGTATAACGGCCTTCTTCATTTTCTACCATAATTGCTTTACGGTGAACTTCGTAGCTAGTTGTAATAGGCCAATTATATTGGTCCTTACCTAGATTCCACACTTCGCTAGGTTTAATAGTACCTTGCGGATAAATGCCGATACCCATTGTAAGGGTCACCATACCGTCCTTAACGGAGGCTACGATGGGTTCTTTTACAAACTCTTTTACATCAATGGTACGAGTTTTCTTAGGTGTTACCTTTTCATAAGAAATTTCCGTTGCTTCATTAAAAGGTTTGAGTAACGCATCCCAATCAGCATTTTCATCTGTCACAGGACCTGTTACCTCATAGATAGCAAAATTACAGATGGCCATCATCTTTTTCACCTTTTCAGGCATTTCTTTACCGTCTAGTACTTCAAGTCCTGGAGGTGCTACGCGATTTAAACGGTCCATAATGGACTCTAAACTATCCTCTTCAAGCACATCCATATCGATATATTCAGCCGCTGCCGTTACGCCTAAAGCAAGAGCAGAGGAAAAGCTAATTTTCATATGAGGGTTAAAGCCTTCAGAATATGCCATTTTAATTTCTGCTCGACGTATCATCCGCTCTACAGCTTGAGCATAATCAAGGTGTGACAGGAATCGTAATTCTTCGCCCTTATTTAAGGCCAAACGTAACTTTTTCAACTCTGCCACCCTCCTTATAGTCAATAATAGCTGTATTGAGCTCTGGACATACATTACAGCCCTTGCATGGAGCTCGACGACAATCGCCTGTAAGGTTAGCTGCCACCGCTTGTTCCCACTCGCGTTTTAAGAAAGCTTTACTTACAGTGCAATCTAAATGATCCCAAGGCAATGGCTCATCGAAATCTCGTGTACGACGTGCAAAATACGCAGGATCCAATCCGCAGTCAGCGAATGCTTTCAACCAAGCTTCATAGTTAAAGAACTCAGTCCAACCATCAAATTTACAACCAGCCTTCCAAGCCTCTACGAGAACTTTAGATAGTCTACGATCTCCACGAGCAAAAGCGGCTTCCATGTAGCCAGTATAACCATCATGATAGTGATAAGAAATGTTACGATTATTGATGAGAGACTTCAAGTAACGTTGTTTACGATGAATCTCCTCCACATCTTCTTGACCATACCATTGATATGGAGAATGTGTTTTTGGTACGAAGAAGGATACGCTCACCGTTACAGAACCATTACGTTTGCCTGTAATATCACGGTGCAAGTCAAGCACCTTGTACGCAAGATCTGCAATACCAGCCAAATCTTCGTCTGTTTCTGTAGGAAGCCCCATCATAAAATACAATTTAACCGTGTTCCATCCTGATTTGAAGGCATTAGTACATGCGGCCAACAAATCTTCTTCACTAACGCCCTTATTGATAACGTCACGCATCCGTTGCGTACCTGCTTCAGGCGCAAAGGTAAGACCACTCTTGCGCACTTGCTGTACCTTTTTCGCAATATCGATAGAGAAGCTATCAATACGCAATGACGGTAAGCTAACGCTAACTTGTTTATCTTTAAACTCTTCCATGAGCATATCTACGAGTTCAGGCAATTTAGAGTAGTCCGCAGAGCTCAAACTCATCAAGGAAATCTCGTTGTAACCAGTATTGGCAATTGTATCTTTAGCAATTTGTAACAAACGTTCTGGCGTCTTTTCACGAACCGGACGATAGAGCATACCAGCCTGACAGAAACGACAGCCACGCGTACAGCCACGGAATAACTCCAATACAGCGCGGTCATGCACTATATCAAGGAACGGTACAACAGGCTTTGTTGGATAGAATACATTCTCTACATCCTCTATAATACGTTTCTCAACAGCTGCAGGTACGTCTTCGAAACGCGGCGTAATCGATTTAAAATCGCCTTGTTCGGTGTATTCTACATCGTATAAAGCCGGGCAATATGTGCCAGGAATTTGGGCTACTTTACGCAAAAAGCCTTCTTTGCCACCTGGGAAGCCTTTGGCTTTTTCTGCTTTAAATAAGTCGATGAATTCATCGCCCCACTCTTCGGATTCACCGAGGGATACGATATCAAAGAAATCTGCAATAGGCTCAACGTTATACGCACAAGGGCCACCGCATACAAGCAGTGGAAAATCTAAATCACGCTCCTTAGCATACATAGGAATGCCTGCTAAATCGAGCATATTTAAAATGTTAGTAAAGCTCATTTCATATTGAAGCGTAAATGCTAACACATCAAAGTCTTTAATAGGCGTACGTGTTTCTAAGGAAAATAATGGAATATTACGCTTGCGCATTTCCTCTTCCATATCGTGCCACGGTGCAAATACGCGCTCGGCTACCGCATCTTCACGACGGTTTACGAGACCATACAAAATCTTGATGCCCAAATGACTCATGGCCACTTCGTACACATCGGGAAAACCTAAAGCCATAGTTACATCAACAGTACTGTGATCTTTCACGATACTATTGTATTCGCCGCCCGTGTAACGAGCGGGCTTTTGGACATGTTGTAACCATGACGTATCTAATTGAATCATACATCCTCCGTCTTTAATGAAAGACTTCTTTCACAATCAATCCTATGAAAGGATATTAAAATATATATTTTGTCCGCTGTCTAGCAATATTTAATAAAATGCCAATGCTCAGCATATTAGTTGTTAGCGCACTAACACCATAGCTAAGGAATGGCAACGGAATCCCCGTTACAGGCATGATACCAATCGTCATGCCTACGTTTACGAGCACTTCAAAGGCAAACATCGTACCAATACCCGTTGCTAATAACATACCGAAATTATCATTGCAGGTATATGCTACTTGAATGCTGCGATAAATAAGCATAAACAATAATAGCAATACTACAATGCATCCTACAAAGCCAAATTCTTCGCCGATTACAGAAAAGATAAAGTCCGTATGATTTTCTGGTAAAAAGTTCAACTGACTTTGAGTACCATTAAAGATACCTTTACCAAAAATCATACCCGACCCGATGGCAATCTTAGATTGAATAATATGATAGCCAGAACCGAAGGGATCAATATCTGGATTTAAAAATACTAGAATACGTTGCTTTTGGTATTCTTTCAGTACAAACCAGCCCAAAGGCATCAAGAGTAAAGTCACGCTCGCAATGATTTTTATAAGCTTAGTTTTGATACCAGATATAAAGAGCATCCCTACAAATATAGCAATATATACGAGGGATGTCCCCAAGTCAGGTTGTAAGAATACGAGAAGGATAGGAATCCCTACATATAACACTGGCATCAATAGGGATTTAAAAGTATCTAACTTGCCAATGCGCGGTTCTAACATTTTAGCCATACAGATAATCATCAATAGTTTAGAAAACTCTGAAGGCTGGATAGTAATTGGTCCCAGTTGAATCCAACGCTGTGCACCTAGTGCGGAGGTACCAACTACCATAACTGCAATTAACATAAGCATGGTAATCACATAAATCATATTCCCCCACCCTTTAAGGCGATGGTAATCTAGAAATTGCATGCCTATAACGACAGCTATATTTGCTAAAAAGAATACGAGTTGTTTTACCACTAAACTACCAAAACCGATAGCTTCATGATTCACATGGGTAGCACTACCAATAGCTGTAAGACCAATTCCGACAAGTAATATAGTACATATGATGATAGTCCAATCGCTATCTGTCCATATTTTACGCCACATCATATCACCTATTTCAACTTGCTACGGCGCCACAAGCTTTGTTTCCCTTGCACCAATAAGCGTTGCGTGGTCCAACCGCCACGATTAATGTAATGAACATTGTTAGAATCCTCAAAAATAGACTCACCTACTGTTGCAAGACTTGGTGTAATATCTTGCTCCTTCGATGTTTTTTTCTTAGTTACATAAGCATCGAAGTGCTTTTGTACATCGTAGTCTTCCCAACACTCACCGGTAGTTACATAATCAACAAGAGGTGCTAACATAGCTTTTAGTTCACTAGAAACAAATTCTAACAAACGACCATCTTGTGTATAGGTCAAAATATCCTCATCATAAGGGATTATAGCCCCTACATATTCAGCGCGAAGGACTTCTAACATATCATATAAATTGATATTCTCTCCATCGATAGGTACTGCATTAAAAGCAATAGCATAATCACGAATATTATGTTCTTGACATACTTGAATCATGCGTGCCCCATTACGCAAGGATACCCATAAAGGATGCGTCACCACGATGCAGCGATTTACTAATTCTAAAATAGACTCTATGCCCTTACCGATACCAGCAGGAGCATCAATTAAAATATAGTCATATGTCTCAGAGAGGCGACGGACTAATTTTTTATATTTTTTACGACCTATATCTTCCCAACGAGCACTTTGGCTAGCTGGTAGGAAATCTAAGTTTTCAGCAATTGATACGATGGCATCATCCATATAGTCTTTATCTTCGCTCGCATCTAATGCGTCGTAAATAATTTCATTTGCCACTCCTAACACAAGGTCTAAATCGCGCAATCCAAAATCTCCATCACAGAGCAATACGCGATGCCCTGCATTACTTAAGGCTGAACCCAAGCAAGCGGTAATCGTAGTCTTACCTACGCCCCCCTTACCGGATACAACGCCGATTATCTCGCCCATACTAATCCTTTCTTGGTTGTCCACTAGTTACCGCATTCTGAGGTTTTTGCCCTTTATTAATACTTGTCCCCGTAGCAGTTTCCTTATTGCCCTTACTATTTGTATCATTAGATTTCTTATTCACTGGTACATTGAAGTACGCAGCCAATATATCTCTTACGATAGGCCCTGCAGAGCCCGCACCAAAGCTACCTTGCTCAACAAGTGCAACCACTACAATTTGTGGCTTATCATATGGTGCATAGGCTACAAACCAGCCGTGATCTCTGCCATGTGCATTCTCTGAAGTACCTGTTTTACCAGCTACATCAATAGGGAATCCTTTAAACAACTCCCCTGCTGTACCACCTTCATTAGTAACGTCACGCAAGCCTTCGCGAACGAGATCCATAATATTTTTTGGTACAGGTAAGATACCGAGCTTGTCTGGGCCAAAGATTTCTTTTGGCGTGCCATCCTTATTATCAATACGGCTCACCACATATGGGCGGTATTTAATGCCACCATTTGCTACTTCACTGAGCATAACAGCCATTTGTAATGGTGTCACCAAAGTAAAAGACTGACCTATGGCCGCATCAAAGGTTTCACCTAAATACCAATCTTCATCATACACTTTGCGTTTATAAGCAGGACTTGCCATATTACCAGAGGCCTCACCAACAAGATTGATGCCTGTCTTTTCGCCAATACCAAAGTAGCCAGCATATTTTACAAGTCCTTCTATGCCAACGCGATTGCCCATTTCATAGAAGTAAACATTATCTGATTTTGCAAGAGCTTTATTAAAGTTAAGCCACCCTAATGCTTCACCTTCTGCATTTCGTTTATCGATAAGCCAATGTTTACCACTATCAAAAATCATTTCTTCAGGGGTAACCTTTTTAAGATCTAAAGCCGCCGTACCTGTAATAATCTTGAACGGAGAACCTGGTGGATATTCACCAGAAATAACCTTATTATCAAATGGATGATTCTTATCGTTATTCAATTGATTCCACTGTGCCGTTGTAATCCCTTTCGCAAACCAGTTAGGATTAAACTCAGGGGCGCTGACCATGGCCAAAATGGCACCCGTATTTGGATCCATTGCTACTACAGCAGCTCCTTGAGCTGGAATGCCTTGGGCACGCAACTGTTCTAATTGGTTCTTAACAGCTTCTTCAGCAGCCTTTTGTAGATTTGCATCTATTGTCAAATGGATATTAGATCCAGGCACTGTATGCTTTCTATCTACCTCCGCAACCGGTCGGCCTGTAGCATCAACCTCTACCTGTTTACCACCATCAGTACCACGCAAGATGGAATCATATAGTTTTTCAAGACCAGAACGGCCTAAAATAGTACCACCACTAATAAGGGTATTTGGATCTTGCTGTTTTAGCTCTTCTAATTCTTCTTCGCTCACTTCACCCACATAACCAAAGAGCTGAGAAGCCATCGTTTCATATGGATAATAGCGAAGTGGTTCTACATCTATGGTAACACCTGGTAATTCATGACGATGCTCTTCGATGCTTGTAACTACATCCATAGAAATATCATTAGCAATACGAATTGGCTCATAACCATATTTATGATCATTTACCTTTTTTGTAATATCTTCTGGTTTAATTTTCAGCAAAGTTGCCAACTTAGCAACTTCACCTTCGTCTAGAGCCTTCCCCGTAGGCAAAATGGAGATAGTGTATGCCGGTCTAGAACCTACTAAGATCTGACCATTTCGATCGTACATAATACCACGAGCAGCTGTCATGGATACCATGCGCAAACGGTTGCCTTCTGCCTTAGCTTGGTAATAACCACCAGACAAGATTTGCAACGACATCAGGCGTAATGCCAAGACTATAAATATGCCGGCTACAATGTAAAAGAGTACATCAAAGCGATTCGTTTTTCTTCGTTTATAGAGGCCTTCAAGCACTCTTTCACCCCCTTAATCCTTACCAAATATAACCTTGTTGTTCATCATCTTTACGCCATAACAAACCATGCACAATAGCGCCTAACAAGCCATTCCAGAACATCACGGGTAATACCATATGCCACAAGTATAGTCCAAAGTGCAAATCGCCACCACTAGCTAATATCATAAAGCTACGAATAACGCCATCTAGTAGCGTACAAATAGCTACTATACCGCTAGACCAATACCAGCGTTCTTCATAGATACGATGCTTTACGGCAGATAGTAGATATACCACAATTACGTAAGGGAATAGATGGAGCCCAAAAAAGTTAGATATCAATACATCATGTACGATACCCCCAACAACAGCGGATATCAGCCCCATACGACGACCTTTAAATAAAGTAATCATAACAATTATCGTCAAAATTAAGTTTGGTAACCAATTTGTATGGAAAATAGTAGGCAATAATTGCGCTTGTATAAAATATATTAAAAATCCAGAGAAAGCTAAAGCTAGACGCATCATTGTTTAACGGCCCCCTTTGCACCCTCTACTTGATCTCGTTGTGTTTGAGGCACAAGTTTAGGTTCAAGTTCTGGTTTTTGTGGTGCACTTAGAGAAGACGAGGTAAGCACAAAAACTTCTTCTAAACGATGAAAATCTACACTCGGTGTGACTACCGCATTTTTAACAAATCCTTCCGAATCATTTTCGATAGATTGCACGTTGCCAACAGGTAGACCTTTCGGATAAATGCCTCCATATCCAGAGGTAATCAACTTATCACCTACCAATACATCACCATCGCGAGCAATATTTACCATAGATGGTGTACGAGGTGTATTGCCATTACCTTTTACAACGCCAGACAAACGAGATTCAGGTCGTTGTACAAGGATACCTATTGCGCTACGCGGATCAAGAATGGTTTGAACGCGAGCAGAATGCGGATATACATCTGTAATAAAACCAACGACACCACTAGGTACAACAACAGCCATATTAACTGCCATACCTTCTTCACTCCCTTTATCAATGGTGAAAGTATTTGTCCAAGTACCGTAATCCTTTGTAATGATACCTGCTAGGGTCATGGAGAATTCTGGATGGCTACTCTTATAGTTTAAAAGCTGACGAAGGCGAATATTCTCTGCCACTACTTCATCGTAGTTAACTACCTTTTGTTCCAATGTAGCTTTACGAGATGCTTCCTCTTCACGTTCGATAGTAGAGAAAATAGCATTATTAAGTACTGTAAAGCTAGTTTGGACGCCCTCTAATAAACGAGCTGACCCATAAGAGAAAGGCGTTGTAATTCCTTCAAGGGTAACCGTAACAAAGGGAATACTAGTCCGTTGCTTCCACGCAAAGCCGAGCAATGCCATTAGGATACAACCAATGACAACGATGATAATTAACTTTTTATCTGACTGTATCATGCTAGTCTCGGCCCTTTCTATTCTTAGAATTTACAATAAAACGCGATAAGCTCACCAAATCAGATGAGGCCCCATTAAGGCCTACCACAACTTTTGTTTCAGGTGCTTCAGGAACGTGAACAGGTACACCTACTTCAGTACCAATCCGATCCGCTAATCCAGATAGTCTTGCCGTACCGCCAGTAAGCCATATGCCATGTTGCATAATATCAGCCACGATTTCTGGTGCCGTAGCACGAATCATTTGCTTAACCTCATCCAAGAGTCCTATCAAACATTCATTTACAACTTGGTACACTTCAGATTGATGAATCACACAACGTCTACCTAAGCCGTTCATCATATCGCGCCCCTGAAAGGCATACTCTGCATCCTCTAAAGGAGCGATAGCTGTACCTAATGTATGCTTAATATCTAATATGGTCTCATCAGATACGATAACGCCAAAACACTCACGCACATAGCGCAATAAGGCATTATTAATATCAGAACCACCAAAACGAATTGTTTTGCTATCTACGATACCACCTAAAGAAACAATCCCCATATCAATAGTGCCACCACCGATGTCAATAACCATAGATCCTTGCGCTTCAAAGATAGGCACACCACAACCAATAGCAGCTGCCACAGGTCGTTCAATGAGGAATACCTCTCGAGCACCAGCTTGAATAACAGCATCCATCATAGCTCGTTGCTCAACATCGGTCATGCCACAAGGAACCCCTACGACAACGCGGGCTCGACGCAACGCATTAGACACCTTATTAAGAAAGTAGCTAAGCATAGTATGCATAACACGATAGTCAACGATAAATCCATCCTTTAAAGGCGTTAACGGACGCCACATATCGGGCATGCGCAATACGAGGCGCGCCGCTTCATCACCAACGGCTACTACTTTTTCTTGTTTTGTATCAGTTGCTATAATCGATGGTTCGCTTATAACAGTCCCTCGCGTCCCCCCCATGAGGCGCGTTTGTATGGAACCAATATCTATACTTACATCTTTTCCTAGAGTAGGTAAAATGGAACTCATAGTAATTTCTCCTTCATTACATCATCATTCCATTTTACCATATATAACGCGACTTTTTCCATTGATATCAGTACCTTTCCTTTTGTTAAAAGCACAGATAACGCATAATCCCTGTACTCATAAGTCATACATAAAAATTACATAACTTCATACATATAATCTCATACACAATAAGGAAAAGCACTCATTTATAGGAACTTACCCATGCGTCAAAATTAGGTATAGTTCAAAATGAGTGCTTTTAATAATCTTACTTGGCTTTGTTCAGTTTATTTAGGCTCAGCTCAATTTACCAATTTCGCTGAGGCTCGTAAATTCATTATCCCCTATAACAATATGATCAAGTACAGGAATCCCCATAAATTGACCAGCACTAACAAACATTTTCGTTAGCCGTATATCTTCATCACTTGGTCTACTATCACCTGACGGGTGGTTATGGATTAGAATAATAGCCGCCGCATTGCATGCTATAGCTTTTTTAAATACTGCTCTTTGCTCTACAAGGCTTGATACCAATCCACCATTAGAGATATGCTCCAACTGAATAAGCTTATTTCGAGATGTTAGCATGGCAGCCCACACATGTTCCACATCTTCGTGCCGCAGTCGTTCCATCACATATTGAGCTATTACAAAAGGTTGCGAAAAATCTTCATAAGTCTCTTTAATCTTAAGCTCCCCTAGACGCCTACCCATTTCAAGTGCTGCACATAGCGTCACTGCTTTATCTCTACCAATACCCTTGATTTTGGTTAGATTATCTACGGTCATTCGGTTAAGACCATATACGCCATCATCAAAGGATTGTACGATATCACTTGCCAAAGAAATCGCAGATTGCCCCTTTACCCCTGTACGCAATAAAATAGCCAACAACTCCTCCATCGCCATATGTGAAGGGCCTAAGGCGAGAAATTTTTCTCGCGGGCGCTGGAATGGTAGCATATCTTTTACACTTACTGTTGGTACTTCCATAGAATCTCTCCATTCAAATAGATAACACCATTTGTAAATCAAACAATAAACACATCTACTCTCTTAAAAATTATTCAGCACAGCACAGCACAGCACAGCACAGCACAGCACAGCACAGCACAGCACAGCCAATTATATCACTATCTGTCTAATACGCTAGTACTATTTTGCCCCTAACGCCTTGCACAGTTCCTCGTATACATGTTCAACTGGTAACCCTACCACATTAGTATAAGAGCCCTCTATTTTATCTACCCATAATGCACCTTTTCCTTGGATGCCATAAGCTCCAGCCTTATCCATCGGTTCCCCACTAGCAATATAAGACTCAATTTCAAAGGGTGCTAATTGTTTAAAATATACTTTTGTTTCATTGTGAAAAACTATCTCCTCCCCTTTGATGAGTAACGCGACTCCAGTGATTACAGAATGTGCTCTACCCGATAAATGCTCCAACATATGGCGTGCATCGGATTCATCATGTGGCTTTCCTAATACTTTATTATCAAGGACAACAATAGTATCTGCGCCTAACACAATACTTCCGTCTGGAACACCTACAGCACAACGAGCCTTACCTAATGCTTGGGCTTTCACCATTTCAATAGGGTTGTCGTAACCCTCATTAGATTCCTCATAAGTACTGGATACAACAGTATGATCAATCCCAACCTGTGTTAATAATTCAGTTCTACGTGGTGATTGACTCGCCAAATATAATCCAGCCATATACGCTCCTTCGTATTAAAAAACTTGTACATAAAATTCTTGGTATAACTAAACTATCCTGCCTATCCCCCAGAACTTACCATCCCTTACATAGTTGTTCCTTTATCTTCTTTTGAAGAAATTAATCTTTCATAATATTCTTGTACATCTTCCCCATGTTTTACCGCATCAGCTCGCACCGCTGCATAAAATACAATATCCGCTTGAGGCACACGAATACGGCCAGGCACATGCTCTTCTAATATTTCAAAGAATCTATCGTCGGCTTTCAACAGCAAACGACCATTTTTAACTTTATTTCCATCTACAATAGAATACACAAGAGACCAAATCGGGCGCGGGTCAGAGGTAGAACATTTTCTATATTTATAGCGGTATTTAATATTTGTCAACAACTCACGTTCAAACTTGAACACCCCATCAATCATGTTATAATCTACTTCAAAATGACGATTTCTAAAGATAGAGTGCTCTTCAATCACAAGCTTTGTATCTGTCAAAATATATGTATATCTACTAACAGCCTGTTTAACCATAACAATGATGGCCATGATTTCAATAAAATACTCAGCTAATAAAACCGTATGTAATTGAATACTGCGATACGTTGTATAAGCTGCTGCACACAACAATAAAATCACAAAAAATACTACCAATAACTCTGCACTTCTGGTGCGCTGAGATTTTTCTTCATATAATACTGTCATGCTTTACCCCTTTTAAAGAAATCACTAATTAATAACTATACATCCTATTATAAGATATTCTATGCATAAAAACTACAAAAACCCCGTCCATATCCGAGATATAGACGGGGTTTTATGACTCTATTAGTCACTCAGTTCAGATGCGAACTATATTATTTTTTCAACGCTGCTGTAATACGTTGAGTATCACGAGCAATCATGATTTCTTCGTTTGTAGGAATTACAAAGATTTTAACCTTAGAGCCTTCAGCACTGATTTCTTGTTCTTTACCACGAACATTATTGCGTTCAGAATCAATACGAGTACCTAAATATTCCAAACCGTTACAGATTGCATCACGGTTACCAATACCGTTTTCACCAATACCAGCAGTAAAGATGATAGCATCTACACCGCCCATAACAGCAGCAAAGGCACCGATTACACGGCGAACTTTGTAATGGAACATATTCAATGCCAATTGTGCGCGTTTATTGCCGTTAGCAGCAGCTTCTTCAATCACACGGAAGTCATTGGATACACCAGAAATCCCTAATACACCGGATTCTTTATTCATAACTCTATCGATTTCTTCATAGGTCATACCTGTTTTTTCCATCAAGAATGGAACGATAGCAGGGTCAATATCACCTGTACGCGTACCCATGATCAAACCGGACAATGGAGTAAAGCCCATTGTAGTATCGATGGAGCGACCACCTTTAATAGCAGCCACAGAGGAACCATTACCCAAGTGGCATGTGATGATACGAAGATCAGTCATATGTTTACCCATTAATTCTGCACAACGTTGTGCTACATATTTATGGGACGTACCATGGAAGCCGTAACGACGAATACCATAATCTTCATAATAAGAGTAAGGAAGCGCATACATATATGCTTCTTTTGGCATAGTTTGATGGAATGCAGTATCAAATACAGCAACTTGAGGTACACTCGGCATAATAGCTTCACAAGCTTCAATACCTTGAATGTTTGGTGGGTTATGTAATGGTGCAAGAGAAGCACATTCTTCCAACGCTTCCATAACTGCTGGTGTAATCAATACGGAATCAGCAAATTTTTCACCGCCGTGTACTACACGGTGACCTACAGCATCAATTTCATCCATCGAAGAGATAACACCAAATTCAGCATCAACTAAAATATCTAGCAAAATACGAAGCGCTTCTTTATGGTTCAAAATTGGTTCAACGCGTTCTAATTTATCTGCATTAGGACGTTTGTGAGTGAAGATAGCATCTTGATCACCAATCTTTTCAAAAAGGCCTTTTGCCAATTCTGTTTCAGTTGTCATATCAAGTAATTGATATTTCAAAGAAGAACTACCGCAGTTAACTACTAATACGTTCATCGATTAACCCTCTTTCTGTTGTGTAACTTGAATCTTGTTTTGAATTTCTTTGCTGATATCAGCACCTACCTGATCCTTTTCAGGATATTGGTAGATTATATTCCACAATACGCCATGATCTAAGAATACGTATTGAGAAAAGCTAAATGTTTGCCCTTGTGTTGTATACGTCACATCAAGCTTCTTTGCAGATGTATCTTGTAAAGCTACAGATTCTTCCTTGATGGTTGCGCCCATCTTCGTGAATTCAGACTTGCTGCGATTTAAAAACTCATCAACCGTAGGCAATGGTTTATTGTCACCAGCACGCAATGCTTCAACTTCAATCACCATATGTTCTGTAACGGAACCATAAATATCAATTGGATACCCATCATCAGTCATATTTTTTGTACTTTTACCCATTTCATAAGGCAAGGCAATGGTAATTTCAGATTGACCAACACGGATAACTTGATGGCCAAAACTATATGTATCCATTACATTTGTAGAGCCACATCCCGCCATTGCTAGCAGCACAGCACCGAGCAGAGTCCCTTGTAATGTACGTTTCCAATTTTGTTTCATCATATACCTCACATCAATTCAGCATTTACAGTTAATTATAGCCTATAGTGTCAAGAAAATCTATACTAAACTTAATATTTACACATAACATCATTTCTATAAACAAGCCTTTTATATGGATATCATGAAATGTAGTTTACAGCATTTCTTCGCTTTGTTACACTAACAATAATGAAAGGAGTCACTATGAAAACAATCGGTATCATCTGTGAATATAATCCATTTCACAATGGACATGCGCATCAATTACATACCTTAGCACAAGAGCATCCTGAAGCGCTGCGCATTTGTATCATGAGTGGTTCCTTTGTACAACGAGGAGAACCTGCTATTTTTTCTAAATTTGACCGTGCTCGTTGGGCTATTCTCGGTGGTGCAGACATCGTTATCGAGCTACCTACACTCTATTCTTTGGGTAGTGCACAACTGTTTGGAACAGGCGCTATTCGCATGGTAAAAGCTTTACATATCGATGCACTCTCCTTTGGTTCTGAAACGGCTGATCTAGATACACTCGTTGATATAACTAAACGTATGGATTGTGAAAGTACTCAAATAGTATTACGGACCTATATTAACGAAGGCATGTCCTATGGCTCTGCCTTCCGTAAAGCCCTTAATACAGAGATGCTCAACACCCCTAATGCACTGTTAGGACTTGAATATATTCGGGCAGGACTTACCTATTATCCTTCCTTAAAATATATACCAATCTTACGCACATCAGATCATCACGACGCGAATATTACAAAAGATTTTCCTTCTGGTACAGCATTGCGTAAACTCATAACAGAAATGGCTACAGGTAGTAACAATTGTAATAAAAATAGTATCTACACTTTTACAGATATAGATACAACGACAAGTACAAATTCAAATTCAACTGCAACTGCAACTACATTAACAAAATTAAATGCACTAAATAGTAAAATAAAATTACAACTTCAGTCAATCGTTCCTAAAACTATTGCAGACGATATGACTAATATAATTTCTAATGGTGCTTATGTAAACTATAACCGCTACTATGATATGGTCCATACCTTAAGTCGTCGTACTTCAACTAAGGAGCTAGAAAGCTTTGGAGAGTTCAACGAAGGCATTGAACACTTATGGTCCAAAGCGGCCCAACAACCTACGTGGAACTTGGCTATGAAGCAAATAAAATCAAAGCGCTATACCTATGCCCGTTTACAACGAATGGGAGCCTATCTCACCTTAGGAATACAAAAAGATTTACTACAAAGTGCTATACAGGAAGCGCCACAATATGCTCGCTTGCTAGCCTTCAACGATAGAGGTCGTCAATGGCTTCGAAATGATTTTGAAATACCACTTATTCAAAAATGGGCCAAAGCACCTAATGAATTAAATACGTTGGGACAAACGATGCATCAAATCGATACATTAGCTACAGATATACAGGCCTTATGCTTACATAATGAAGTTAAACGAATAGGTCATATGGACTACACCTATACGCCACAATACATAAAATAAGCAGAACTACAATCTGGTAGAAACATTCTGCACATAAATATAAGAGTCAAATAATTTAATTTTATTAAGATAATCATCTTATTATATGATAATACTCAAAAAATAAGGGGTTACAATACAGATTATTCCTGTATTGTAACCCCTTCTTCACCATCCAGATCAGCGACGGCAACGCGTACACTTTCAAGATGTGATGTAGGAATATTTTTACCTACATAGTCCGCTCGTATAGGCAATTCACGATGACCACGATCGACGAGGACGGCCAATTGAATAGATCTTGGTCTGCCAGCCGTCATTAATGCATTTAAAGCAGCACGAATAGTACGGCCCGTATACAAAACATCATCTACAAGGATAATTGTCTTTTCCGTTGTATCAATCGTACACGGTTCCCCCTCTTTAGGACGAGCATCACGATCATCACGATACACTGCAACATTCAAAGACTCACAATCAATATGAATACCTTCTATACGCTCAATTTCCGCTTGTAAACGTTTTGCCAAAATGACACCACGCCGTTCAATACCTACAATTAACGCATTAGATAAACCTTTATTGCGTTCTAAAATTTCATGACTAATACGACGAATCGCACGCATTATAGCGTCTTGATCCATTAGTAAGCGTTTCTTTTCCATATATACGCCCTTACAGCATAGGATTGTTCTATGCCCCTATATCCAAATAAGTAGTAAAAATAAGTACTTAGACAATCAATGTAAACATTTAGACTATTTTCGTTTATCTTCACGGTAGGTCTTAGCAAATTCTAAGCACGCCTCAAAGTCAGCTGGTACCGGTGCTTCAAAGTGCATTTCTTCACCTGTAATAGGGTGTTTAACATCTAACGATTTAGAATGTAATGCTTGCCCTTCTATAGGAAAATCCATACGTCTATATCCATAAAATGGGTCATTAACAACAGGATGTCCAATATGAGCAAAGTGAACACGAATTTGATGGGTTCTGCCAGTCTCCAAATTACATTCAACCAATGTTTGATGACCATAACGCTCCAATACTTTAAAATGTGTTACTGCATCTTTACTGTTTTCAAAGACAACAGCCATTTTCATACGGTCCTTAGGATGGCGTCCAATAGGCGCCTTTATAGTCCCCTTTTCTTCTACAATATTGCCTTGTACTAGCGCCCAGTACGTACGTCTTGCAGAATGTACTTTTACTTGCTCTGCTAGACCAATGTGTGCTGCATCATTTTTTGCCACCATCATAACACCAGACGTATCTTTATCTAAGCGATGCACAATACCTGGCCTAATTTCACCATTAATACCTGATAGGTCCTTACAATGGAATAATAGAGCATTTACAAGGGTTCCAGAATAATTCCCTACTGCAGGATGTACCACCATGCCACGAGGTTTATTAACAATAACAATATCGTGATCTTCGTATAAATAATCTATAGGGATATCCTCAGGTTTAACCTCAATCGATTCGGGCTCTGGGATTTCTACATGAATGACAGTATCAGGTGTAAGCCGAAGATTAGCCTTTCCTACTTTATCACCTACTGTAACATGACCACCTTTAATTAAACTTTGAATATAGCTACGAGATCCTTCCATCTGTTCAGTTAAAAATACATCTAGTCTCATGCCTTCTTGCTCAGCACTTACAATATATTCATTCATCCTCTATTCCTCTTTGAGTCAAGTATAAGATATATATTTATTGACGAATCAAGTCAATGATCTATAAAGGACCCTAATAATGAAAGCTATTCATGGTCCTCTTTCAATGAAAACAAATAAAATACAACAAAAGCTACACCTATGCAAATACCAATATCTGCCACATTAAAAATAGGCCATACACGAAAATCAAAAAAATCCACGACCCCATGAATCATGTATCGGTCAATGCCATTACCAATTGCACCTGCGACTAATAAGGCGGATCCGATTTGCAAAGTCCAATGGCCCTTAGCTAATCGCTTCCAATAAAAAGCACAAACAGCTAATAGAACAAAAGCCACTAGTAAGAAAAACCATCGTTGATTCGCTAACATGCCAAAGGCTGCACCGCGATTAATAATATAGGTAAGATGAAATACATTAGGAATAACAGGTAAAGATTCACCTAACAAAAAATGATTCATTACATAATATTTAGTTAATTGGTCCAATAATAACCAAATGATAAGTACTGTATAAAACAAGATTAACTCCCTTACTATAATATAATTCTTAATAGTCCTATTATACTAAGTTACGCAAATTTAGGCAAAATAAAAAGCCCCTCAATGAGGGGCGTGTTTTATTTGTGATTACTCAGCGGAAATTACAGAAACTGGGCAAACGGATTCGCAAGAACCGCAATCGATGCAAGCATCGCCAATTTCGTATTTAGTTTCGCCTTCAGTAATGCAGGAAACTGGGCAAACAGATGCGCAAGAACCACATTTAATGCAACCATCAGCAATAACTCTCATAATTAGGACCTCCATCAAAATATAGATCAGAACTTTTTATTATCATTTAGAAAGGCACTTGCCTCAACTTATGTTCTCATTATCACACAGTTCAAATTGAAAGTCAAATGAAAATGATAAAAAATTATAGAATATTTTGCATAATAATTGTTCCTTTTTATCATAAAAAGCCTATATTCATATGCATTTTGATATTTCTTTTCATTTATGTAATTGAGTTTAATAATCAATAATTGAGAATGCACTAATTATCATTTCAATTAAAATACGTACTATTATACTAGGAATTCAATTATCAATATTTATTATCATAAAAACTATTTTTTTATTACAACAGATTTAACGCTTATCTATATTTTAATCTAACATATAAACTTCACTCTAAAAAAGGCCGAATCATACGATTCGACCTCATTTATATTTATAAAGTAAAGTAATATCTTTACTATTATTCACTATATAACAATAATACTATTTTTTTCTTATAGCACTTAGAAAGATGTTAAGAATGTTAGTGTACCTAAAATAACGCCTGCAAGGTTTGGTACGATTAAAATATAATCACGTTTAGGTGATTTTGTCCAACCATATAATACCCAGATCAAACAGGATACTGCTGCAAATAATGGTTGCCATGGTTGACTAGGTTGACCATGAAGATTAGCAATTATTTGTGGGATATAGGCTAAAAATACAAATACACCAATAAATGCACCAATAGAACCAACTAACATGTTAAATCTTTCTTTTGTCATAGATGACCTCCTTATTCAACATTACATTATTATATCTTACACAATATACTATATCATATTTTTTTCGATGTAGTCAATTGTGTAAAATTAATCATGCAAATTAGTTTAATTCATATTGCTTTTGATTACACTTATATGTAATCTATATTAAAATCATATAGACTAAAATCATAAAAAACGAGGCCGAATCTTACGATTCGACCTCGTGTGTGCTTGTATAGTAGAGTAACCTATTCCCTATTATTTACCAGGGAAGAATGGCCATACCATTGGAATGATAATTAAGCTTACTACGAAGCAAACTAAAATCAATGGAACGCCAGCTTTTACATAGTCAGTAAATTTGTATTGACCAGGACCAAGTACTAATGTATTTGGAGGTGTACCTACAGGTGTACCGAATGCGCAGGATGCGGCAACGCCGATAGCCATCAATACAGCATGAGGATCAGCACCCATACCTTGAGCAATGGAGATACCGATAGGAGCCAATAATGCACAAGATGCAGTATTAGACATAAATTGCGTCATAACACAAGACAAAATAAACAATACGCCTGTTGCAAAGTAAGGACTAGGATCGGAACCCATAACACCAATTACTGCATCAGCAATCATTTTACCTGCACCAGATTGATCAAGTGCAGTTGCCACTGGCATCATACCAGCAAACAAGAAAATTGTTACCCAGTCAATAGATGTGTAAGCTTGTTTTTCATTCAAACAACCAGTTAATACGCAAAGCATTGCACCAATAACAGCAACCATGCTCAACGGTAAGTTAATACCAAAGTGTTCTTTCAATGGTTCACCTAAAATCATGGCAAGGATTACACCTAAAAGAATAAGTCCGGAGAACAATTGTTTCTTAGGATCGTTAGAAATATCTTCAGCAGCTACTTCTTGTTCTACATCACCGGCATCAGTAATTTCATGTTTAGGTAATAAATGTTTACCAATGAGCATCATGAATACGATAGTAGCGATAGTCAAAGGAATGCCAATCCAAGCAAACTCAAAGAAACCAAATGGTTCAATACCAAATTTAGTCAATGTACCACTTACAATGATATTAGGTGGTGTACCAACCATTGTAATGATACCACCGATACCTGCAGCGAATGCTAAAGGCATCAATTGACGAGATGCAGGAATCTTAGCAACAGCACAGATACCAACAACTACAGGAAGTAAAGCAGCTGTTGTACCAGTGTTAGATAAAAATGCGGACATGGTAGCTGTTACAAGCATAATCGCAAGCATCAAGCCATTTTCGCTAGTCCCTGCATGAGATACTACGGTTTCCCCAATTTTTTGAGCCAAACCAGTATAGAATAATGCAGCACCAACAACGAACATGCCTGCAAACAACACAACTGTACTATCAGATAAACCAGAGAATACAACCTTAGGAGTAATAATACCCATAAGGCCTAATGTAATTGCGCCGCCTAAAGAAGTAATAGCTAGAGGAATAATTTCCGTAACGAATAAAACAGCCATGACTGCAAGGACGATTAAGGTTTGTTCTGCAGTACCCATACATCATCATCTCCCTTCAGAGAAATGCACTGACATAATTATAAGAGATATAAAATATAACCTACGATACCAATGGCAGAGGCCATTATAAAAGTAATCCCATATCCCTCTCTTGTTTTAGGATACCCAAATAATAAAGTTTCACCAAGAAAACCTCGGCGGTTAAACCAAGAATATTTAGTTCTCTGCTGAAACCATTTAGCTTTACCTTCAGCACCGATAATCAGTGCAGTAATAAAAAAAACAATAAATGCCCAAACAAAACAAATCAGTATTTTTAATTCAATTGATAACAAGTGACCACCTCTACTATATTTAAAGCACTAGAAGGTTATTCTGTGAAATCTTGCTAATCACCTAATGACCGATCTGAAAAGCATTTATTGCAAATATTCCCTTTTATGTATGATTACATAATGACCAAGGGCTTTTTGATTCACCAATAGGTGTACCTATTTAGGTACACCTGGGTGAATAATTATTAAATTATTAGTGGTTAGACAACATAGCAAGCATTGTACCTGCAGCTACTGCCGTACCAATAACGCCAGCTACGTTAGGTCCCATAGCATGCATGAGCAAGAAGTTAGCTGGGTTAGCTTTCGCACCTACTACTTGAGATACGCGAGCTGCCATTGGAACCGCAGATACACCGGCAGAACCAATAAGTGGATTTGTTTTACCACCATCTACTAAGCTCATCAATTTACCGAACAATACGCCACCAGCTGTACCGCAAATAAATGCGAATAAGCCTAAAAGAATAATTTTGATGGTTTCTAAGCTTAAGAAGTGTTCCGCACTCATTGTCAAGCCAGTACCAGTTGCTAAGAAAATTGTAACTGTATTGATCAATGCGTTTTGAGAAGTATCGGACAAACGATCAGTTACGCCAGATTCACGGAACAAGTTACCTAACATCAACATACCTAAAAGGGATGTAATGGAAGGAAGCAATAAGGAAATGAAGATCGTTGCAACGATTGGGAACACGATTTTTTCAAAACGTGTTACTTCGCGCAATTGTTCCATAACGATTTCACGTTCTTTTTGAGTAGTGAAGAGTTTCATTACAGGTGGTTGAATCAACGGTACCAAAGACATATAGGAATATGCGGCAACCGCGATAGCACCTAACAAATGAGGAGCTAGCTTAGTAGCTAAGTAAATGGATGTAGGACCATCAGCACCACCGATGATACCAATAGCAGCCGCTTCTTGAGCTGTAAAGCCAAGCATCATTGCGCCACCTAAGGCAGCAAATACACCAATTTGAGCTGCAGCCCCTAAAAGCAATGTTTTAGGATTGGCAATGAGTGGACCAAAGTCAGTCATTGCACCTACACCAAGGAAAATTAAAGGTGGGAAGATTTCTTGGGAGATACCTGCACTAATAAGCGCCATAACGCCTTCTTCGAAACCGTTACGAGGAATATTGGCAAGTAAACAACCAAACGCAATCGGACCCAACAATAATGGTTCGAACTCACGAGCAAATGCTAAATACAATAGGATCAAACCTACAAGAATCATAATAGCATTGCCTGTTGTAAATGCGAGGAACCCGCTATCGTTAATAACAGATTGTATCGCAACAGCAAAAGCCTCCATATGCGTTCCCCTTTCACAAATATAAAATTGTCAGATGACGTGGCGCAGCCACGTCATACAACACTTGGTATTAGCCAAGAACAACCATGTCATCGCCAGTGGATACAGTTTGGTTAGCAGATACGCGAACTTCGGAAACTACAGCATCATGAGGAGCTGCGATTTCATTTTGCATTTTCATAGCTTCAAGAATCAACAAAGTTTCGCCTTTTTTAACTGCTTGACCAGCAGATACTGCTACAGATAAGATTTTACCAGGCATTGGAGCTTTTACAGTTTCAGCACCTGCTGGAACTGGAGCTGCTGCTGCAGCAGGAGCTGGTGCAGGAGCTGCTTTAGGAGCTGGAGCTGCTGCTGGAGCTGCTTTAGGAGCTGCTGCAGGAGCCGCTGCTTTCACTTCATTAACTTCTACATCATATGCTGTACCATTTACTGTAACGTTGAATTTTTTCATCTTAAATTCCTCCAAAATGTGTAGTTCCTACACAAAACTTATAAATATTTTTACACATATAAATTGAGTAATCCCACGGATTATCAAAATAGCCAATTATCTTATCGATTACCACGCAAACGGCCTTCCATTTTCCAATTGTAGCTTACGATTGGACGGATATGCGCGATTTGATCAGCGGAATAACCCATTGCCGCTAATGCACCAACGATTACTGCTACTACATCTTGAGATGGAGCTTTACCGTTAGTTGTTGTAGCATTGCTCATTACAAATGCCTCCTAAAAATATTTTAACCTCTACCGCTTAAGCGACCTTCCAAGCGCCATTTAGCACTAGTTGCTGTAGGTCGAATAGATGCAATTTGTTCAGATGAGTACCCCATCGCCACAATGGCACCTACGATAGCTGCTACTACTTCATCCTCATTTTGAGCAGATGCATTTGCTGGAGCTACAGGAGTAGCTGTTGGAGTAGCAACAGGAGCAGTTGCTGCTGGTGCTTCTTTTTTCTTCCTAGTAGGATCGATTAAATGTACGATTTCCATAAGAATACCTAAAGCTATCAATACAGCAAATACAACTGTCATATTAATCGCCATGATTAACCAAGGATTGGTAGTAACTGCTTGTCCTTCCATAATCATTCCCCTTTCTAAAAAAGTAGTAAAGAAAGGTATCTCCCAAATTCGATGATATGTTTACCGAATCGAATTATAATGGAATATTACCATGTTTCTTTGGAGCACGGTTTTCGCGTTTACTTGCAAGCATTGCCAAAGCGTTGATAACTGCTGGACGAGTTTGTTTAGGTTCGATTACAACATCTACGAAGCCACGTTCTGCAGCTTTGTAAGGAGTCGCAAACTCTTCTACATATTTAGCTGTTTTAGCATCTTTATCTTCGTCTTTCTTGAAGATAATATTAGCTGCACCAGCAGGACCCATTACAGCGATTTCGGATGTAGGCCAAGCATATACTTGGTCTGCGCCTAAATCTTGGGAACACATAGCGAGGTAGGAACCGCCATATGCTTTACGAGTGATAACAGTAATTTTTGGTACTGTAGCTTCAGAGTAAGCATATAACATTTTAGCACCATGACGAATGATACCGCCCCATTCTTGATTTGTGCCAGGCAAGAAACCAGGAACGTCAACGAAGTTAACGATTGGAATATTGAAAGCATCACAGAAACGGATGAAACGGGAAGATTTGTCAGAAGCGTTAATGTCCAAGCAACCAGCCATTACTTTTGGTTGGTTAGCAATGATACCAACGGATTGACCATCAAAACGAGCGAAGCAAGTAATGATATTAGTAGCATAGAATGGTTGTACTTCATAGTATTCGCCATTATCTACAGTAGCTGCGATAACATCTTTCATGTCGTAAGGCATGTTACTGTTATCTGGCAACAAGCTATTCAAGCTTTCATCCTCACGAGTTGGATCGTCACCAGTATCTACCAATGGAGCATCTTCCATATTGTTGGATGGCAAGAAGCCTAATAAGTAACGAATTTGAGCGATACAATCATCTTCATTTTCAGCTGCAAAGTGAGCAACACCAGACACGGAGTTGTGAGCCATTGCACCACCAAGATCTTCAGCGGTTACTTCTTCACCAGTTACAGATTTGATTACTGCAGGACCAGTGATGAACATTTGAGAAGTATTTTTAACCATGTAGATGAAGTCAGTCAATGCTGGAGAATATACAGCACCGCCCGCACATGGGCCCATGATTACGGAAATTTGTGGAATAACACCAGATGCATTTGTATTTTCAAAGAAAATTTTACCGTAACCAGCAAGGGCATCTACTGCTTCTTGAATACGAGCACCGCCGGAATCGTTGATACCAACAATAGGAGCCCCCATTTTCATTGCTAAACGTTGTACTTTAACGATTTTAGCAGCATGCATTTCACCAAGAGAACCACCTTCTACAGTGAAATCTTGTGCGAATGCATATACTAAACGACCGTCGATAGTACCATAACCTGTTACTACACCTTCGCCTGGTAATTCTTTCTTTTCTTGACCGAAGTTAACACAACGATGTTTAACGAATTGATCAAGTTCAACGAAGGAATTATCATCGAACAATTTAGCCAAGCGTTCGCGAGCAGTCATTTTACCTTGAGCATGTTGTTTCTCAACGCGTTTTTCGCCGCCACCAGCTTTAACTTTAGCTAGTTTTTCGTGCAATAACTCGATTTTTTCCTGCACTGTTGCCATTATAGCACCTCCAAATAAAACTTGTTACAGTATCATTTTATTTCATAAATGAATAAAGTTCAAGAAGCATACATATTTAATATATAACGTAGAATTATATGTATATGTATATCTACAACTCATATATAATTATGTGAATTGGATACTGTATTATTTCATACGTTGACATAATTCAAGCAATACACCACCAGTTGCTTTTGGATGTAAGAAAGCAATTGAGGAACCGCCTGCACCATAACGAGGTTTTTCGTCAATCATACGAACGCCTTTAGCCATCAAATCAGCAATAGCATTTTCAATATTATCAACGCGCAATGCAACGTGTTGGATACCATCACGACCGCCATTTTTTTCGATAAATTTACCGATAGGGCCATCTGGAGTTGTAGTTTCTAAGAATTCAAGTTCAGCATCACCACAAGGGAAGAAGGATACTTTTACCTTTTGTTCTTCTACGATTTCGTCTTCAGGAAGATGTTCAATGCCTAATGCATTTTTATAAAATTCTTTAGTTGCTGCTAAATCATTAACACCAATACCGATGTGATCCACTTGTAATACTTTAAAAGCCATTTTGATTATCTCCTTTTCAAGGCTAAATCTCTAATGCTACGTAGTCGCCGTCTACTTTAGCACGCTTGTCATTACGCCATTAACAACTGTATATGGATCGCTTTCGCGTTCATTAACAGCTGCCACTTGGCTATTAAATTCGTCGCTTGTAACAATTTTATCAGCTACATAACGACCAATTTGTTCATTAATCATTGCGATGATTTCATCACGAGTACGTTCTGCCCGACGAGATTCCAATTCACCAGAATCTTCAAGATACTCAAAATGTTCATCTAAAGCGTCGATAAGCTCATCTACGCCTTGGTCTTTACTAGCAATTGTGCGCTTAATTGGTGGGCGCCATTTTACTTCACGAGAATCTAGGTCAAGCATCATTTCAATTTCTACATTCAAACGATCGCAACCATCTCGGTCAGCTTTGTTGATAGCAAATACATCGCCAATTTCAAGAATACCCGCCTTGATAGCTTGGATATCATCACCGAGACCAGGAACCAGTACAACCAATGTAGTATCAGCATTTTTTACAATATCTACTTCAGATTGACCTACGCCTACAGTTTCAATAATTACTAAATCCATGCCAAAGGCATCCATGAGTTTTACAACGTCTGCAGTCTTTTTAGATAATCCACCAAGACTACCACGCGTGCCCATGCTTCGAATGAATACATTTTCATTTAATGTTAAATCATTCATTCGAATACGGTCCCCCAAGATAGCACCTCCAGAGAATGGGCTAGTTGGGTCGATGGCAACGATGCCGATTTTTTTACCTTGATCTAAATAATGTTTAACTACCTTATCGGTCAAAGTACTTTTACCAGCACCAGGGGCCCCTGTAATACCGAGAATACGTGCGTTCCCCGTTTTAGGGTAAATTGCCTTCATAATATCGATGGCATTATCATACTCGTTTTCTACAGCTGTTATGGACCGTGCTAAGGCTAGTCTAGAACCTTCAAAAAGGCCTTTAACTAAATCCATTCGCCTCACCACCTATCTTCGAATATGGGAATAGAGGGGAGCCAACTATTCAAGTTGCACCCCTCTTTGCCCCAAGCAATTATTTTACGTTTTCTTTAATAAAGTTAACGATATCGCTAGTTGGTGTGCCAGGTGTGAATACTGCCGCTACGCCAGCTTTTTTCAAGCCAGGGATATCAGCGTCAGGAATAACGCCACCACCGATTACAAGAACATCCCCCATGCCTTTTTCTTTCAAAAGTTCAACAATTTTAGGGAACAATGTATTATGAGCACCAGAAAGAAGAGATAATGCAACTACATTAACGTCTTCAGAAAGCGCTGCTTCAACAATTTGTTCTGGTGTTTGACGAAGACCAGTATAGATTACTTCGAAACCAGCATCGCGAAGTGCGCGTGCTACTACTTTTGCACCACGGTCATGACCATCAAGACCTGGTTTTGCTACAATTACTCTAATACGTTTTTCTGCCATGATATATTACCTCCGAAATCAGCCGATATTATAATGTGGAATGAGCTTCGTATTCACCGAATACTTCGCGCAATACATTACAAATTTCACCCAAAGTAGCATATGTTTTAACTGCTGCAAGAATTAATGGCATCAAGTTAACAGATTCGTCAGCTGCGCCAGCTTTCAAATCAGCTAAGGCTTTATCAACTGCGGCTTGATCGCGGTTAGCACGAACTGCTTGAGTTTTCTTAGATTGGTTAGCACCTACGGAAGCGTCTACGCGAAGCAAGTCTTTTGGAGCTTCTTCTTCAACTTGGAATTTGTTTACGCCAACGATTGTGCGCAAGCCAGATTCAACTTCCATTTGCCATTTGTAAGCGGATTCTTGAATTTCTTTTTGGATGTAGCCTTTTTCGATTGCTACTACAGCGCCGCCCATTTCATCAATTTTCTTGATGTATGCCATAGCTTCGTCATAGATAGCGTTAGTCATAGCTTCAACATAGTAGGAACCGCCCAATGGGTCAACTACGTCAGCCAAACCAGATTCGTAAGCCACGATTTGTTGAGTACGAAGAGCTACTTGTACAGATGCTTCTGTAGGAAGAGCCAAAGCTTCGTCACGAGAGTTTGTATGTAAAGATTGAGTACCGCCCATTACAGCTGCTGCAGTTTGAAGAGCAACACGGACGATGTTGTTATCAACTTGTTGTGCAGTCAACATGGAACCAGCTGTTTGAGTATGTACACGAAGCATCATAGATTTTGGTTTTTTAGCACCAAAACGTTCTTTCATGATTGTTGCCCATAAGCGACGAGATGCGCGGAATTTAGCAACTTCTTCAAGTACATTATTATGAGCATTCCAGAAGAAGGAAAGACGACCAGCAAATGTATCAACATCAAGACCAGCTTTCAAAGCTGCTTCTACGTATGCGATACCATCAGCAATTGTAAATGCGATTTCTTGTGCTGCTGTGGAACCTGCTTCACGGATGTGGTAACCGGAAATAGAAATTGTATTCCATTTTGGAACGTATTGAGAACAATATTCGAAGATATTAGTGATCAAACGCATAGATGGTTTTGGAGGGAAAATGTAAGTACCACGAGCTGCATATTCTTTCAAAATATCATTTTGAATAGTACCTTTCAATTCTGTGGAAGGTACACCTTGTTTTTCAGCTACTGCGATATACATTGCCAACAAAACGGATGCTGGAGCGTTGATTGTCATGGAAGTGGATACTTTGCCAAGGTCGATGCCATCGAACAAGATTTCCATATCTGCCAAAGAGTCAATCGCTACACCTACTTTACCAACTTCGCCTTCAGCCATAACATCATCAGAGTCATAACCGATTTGAGTTGGCAAGTCGAACGCACAGGAAAGACCTGTTGCACCAGATTCGATTAGGTAGCGGTAACGTTTGTTAGATTCTTCAGCTGTAGCGAAGCCTGCATACATACGCATTGTCCAGAAACGACCACGGTACATAGTAGGTTGTACGCCACGAGTATAAGGGAATTCGCCAGGCATTCCCAAATCGCGTTCATAATCAAAGCCTTCAATATCAACTGGTGTATACACACGGTTGTATTTTAAGTTTTGACGTTCTGGAGTTTTTGCGCATTTTTCGTCACAAAGTTTGTTGTACTCAGCAATTTGGGCTTTTAAGTTTTCGTAAGCCATGTTTTCATCATCCTCCTAAAAAAACAGGTTATTTTTTCATGCTTCCAGTTTCTGTGAAGCGTTTATGCCAAGAAAGAGCTTCATCAAGCAACATTGGTGTATGGGCATTCTTTGTTGCAGCTAATGCTTTTTCTAGGTATTCAGTTAACATAGGTTTGTAGTCTGGGTGAGCACATTTTTCAATAATCAAACGAGCTCTTTCCACTGGGCTCAAACCACGACAGTCAGCAACACCTTGTTCTGTACAGAAAATCATAGTGTCATGTTCTGGATGATCCACATGGGATACATATGGAACGATAGAACTGATGTCGCCATTTTTAGCAACGGAATTGGTACAGAAGATAGTGAGATATGCACTACGTGCAAAGTCACCAGAACCACCAACACCATTCATCATTTTGCTACCCATAATATGAGTAGAGTTTACATTGCCAAAAATATCAAATTCGATAGCGGTATTCATGGCAATGACACCAATACGACGAGCAATACCAGGGTTATTGGAAATTTCTTGCGGACGAAGAATAATTTTTTTACGATATTCATCAATATTCGCATAGAAACGTTTCAATCCATCTGGAGAAGGACTCAATGCAGTACCGGAACATACAGTTACTTTACCAGCATCGATCAAGTCAAACATACCGTCTTGAATTACTTCTGTATAAATAGATAAATCTGTGAAAGGCCCTTGAGCCAAGCCACTAATTACCGCATTTGCTACAGAACCTACGCCGGATTGCAATGGAAGCAAGTTTTTAGGCAAACGACCTTCTGCAATTTCTTGTTCAAAGAATTTGATAAGATGTTGACTCATTGCCTTTGCATCATCATCAATAGCAGCTAAAGGTCTTGTTGTATCAGGTACATCACTTGGAACCACAGCAATAATTTTGCTAGGATCACAAGGTATTGCTTCTGTACCGATGCGATCGCCGGCCTGTTCCAACGGAATTGGTTTACGATATGGCGGATCCAACGGTTCATAGATATCATGCATACCAACTAAGGATAATGGTTGAGATACATTTACCTCTACGATAACCTTTTTAGCTTGACTAACAAATGTTGGAGAATTACCAACAGAGGTAGTCGGTACTAAAGAACCATCTTCGTTGATTTGACATACTTCAATTATTGCTACATCTAAATCTCCGAAAAATCCATAACGAATATTTTGTGCCATTGTGCTTAAATGCATATCGATGTATTTAACATCTCCACCATTTAAAGCCTTTCTCATATCTTTATTGGTTTGATATGGAAAACGGCGATTAATACCATTAGCACGAGTTAACGCACCATCAGCTTCATCACCTACGGAAGCACCTGTCCACAAATCGATTTTGAATGGTTCTTTTTCCATTCGTTCTGCCAATGCCAATGGCACAACTTTTGCATAACCCGATGGTGTAAAGCCGGAAATACCAACTTTGTCATTAGGGTTAATCAACTGAGCTGCATCATAAGCAGTGACAATTTTACCTTGCAGGTCCACATTTTTTACGCGGTCTTTGATGTCTATCACCATAACCATCTCCTTTAAGAGTAACATTGTTAAACGACAATTGAATCTCTTTGGTCTAATACGTTCCTTAAACCGACTTCATCGTAGTCCACATCCAATGTATTGTCAACTTATATGACTAAAATGTATTTTTTATCACACTCCGACTGTGCATTATGACCAAAACGCATAGGTTTTTACATTTTTACATAAGTTTTATTCACACCGATATAACTCACAGGAATTATCAATTTAATAGTATATATTGTTGTTTTTTATGTATATCGAACTATCTCAATACAACATATAGAGCCTTATCAATATAATAAAGAAATAATATATACAGAAACTGACCGCTACACCTCCTATAAAAATATAGATATACAAAAAACCGGTTTTCAAATGCAAGCAATAATGTTCAATTATTCTAACATTAGAAAACCGGTTAAATATACTTAAGCTTACCCTGCTAAGGTATGTATAAATTATACCATACTATGAAATTGTATCGCTACCATAAAACTTACTAATTATACAAAATATACCTTTTACATATGGGCCTTTGTGGAAAGTTGTACTTTCACAAAGGCCCCAACCCAACCAAGGAGTTGCCAAAAAACAATAGTAACTTGATGGCTATAGAGCTCAAAATCAGACAATCCACTAAAAAGAACTCCGATAGCTAAAGCGCCTATACCTATCTGTGCAGCTTGTCGGAACATATCCCCTTTCAAACGAACAGATGTAATAACATGACCGACGATAACTGCTAGGAATGATAGCAAGCCAGGAATACCTGTTTCAGCCAATATATTTAAATATAAATTATGGGCATGATACATCAACACATTAGGACCTTGAATGTAATAGTTATACTCTGGATAAACTAAGTAGAATGTATTCCACCCAATACCAAAGATTGGATTTTCTCGTACGATATACATTGTGCTATCCCATAGAGCCCAGCGAAGATCTGATGACGTATCATGACCTTGGAATATAGACCAAAGTCGTGAAGCAACTTCCCCTTCATAGAAGTATAGAATTAACGGTACCACTAACAAGGATAAGAATAGTCTTCGTTCTACGAAAATAGCCCAATACAGAATCATGGCCGCAAAACTAATCCAAATACCACGCGAATAGGTTAATAACATCGTTAAAAATAATACAACACCAATAATCAGCATTGTAACAACTTCACGAGTACGATTCTCTTTCATATAAACAAGAATATAGCTAATACATACACTTAGTACCATCAATAGATAGGCCCCTAACAAGTTAGGATTTTGCAATGTAGACGCCATTCGACGCATCAATTTAGGGAATTGTGCTGCATCAACCCATTCTTTTATATGTATATTGGGAACAAATATATACTGATAGGCCCCAATAATGCATACAAGAACGGCTGTACCTAAAAAAGCACGAAGAAAATAGTTCCACTGTTTAGGTGTTCGAATATAGGTACGAACTAAATAGTACATGCCCCCACCCGCTACAATTTGGTAGAACCAGCTCTGAATAGACCAATCCCAGTTTGGGGACATTAACGACGATATACCTGTCCAGATAACAAAGATCATAACAGTCCAAGATAGATAGCCTGTCGGCAAACTCAATGATTTACTAGAAATTAAATCATATAATGCCAAACCTATAGCCAACCAGAGAAGTACATCTCCTACCATTGGTTGAAGAGGCATCGCAATGACAACACCATAGATTAATCGTTCAATATAAAAGGTAAGTCGTTTCTGATTAGGAATGAGTGAGAGTTCCATATTCTCACCTCAATGACTCATCTCATGGAAAAACCACTGACGAGCATCCCCTAGAATATATAAAGAACCACATACAGCAATGATATCACCAGTCTTTGTATGTTTGTAAGCCAATGCTAATGCAGCCTCAACAGATTCTGCAGTTTGATCCATCACCTTAGGTACAGTACGGAGAATCACTTCAACCAAGTTTTCAGGTACCTCTGTTCTATCTGTTGGTGCAGGTACAACGAGGACTGTGTCGCCAGATTTAACCACTTCACGAATAATAGCCTCTTGGTCTTTATCTTTAAGGATAGCCATTACCACCGTTTTCGGTGTGTCCTTAAATAGTTCATTGTACGTCATGGCAAAAGACTCAGCCCCTGCCGCATTGTGAGCACCGTCAAATATAAAGGTACGATCTAAGCCTCGTTTAACTTCAAAGCGCCCCGCCCACGTAGTGCGGGCAAATCCTTCACGCATCGTTTCTTCACTGATGTTCGTATCCTCTTTCATCAACAGGCGTACGGCCATCAATGCACAAGCGAGATTTACAGATTGGTGAATGCCAGCCATCGTCGTAAACAACATAGCAGGTGCAGCATCGTTAGAACTAACCGTAATCATTTGACCACCCGTTACAGCGCTGCGGCTATCAATACCAAAATCTTTATTAAAAACATAAAGCTTGGCATGTTGTTTTTTAGCTACGTCCTCAATGATATTAAGAGGTGTATCTTGTGCAGCTGTCACTACAGGCACCTTAGGTTTAATAATCCCCGCTTTATGGCGTGCAATTTCCTCGACAGTATCACCACAATATGCTTGATGATCTATTGTTACATTAGTAATAACAGATACTTTTGGAGTCACGATATTAGTAGAATCTAGTAAGCCACCTAAACCAACTTCTACTACAGCATAGTCGACACCTTGATCCTTAAAGAATAAAAATGCGGCAGCTGTTAATATTTCAAATTGTGTTGGCGCTTCTATTCCATTACTAATAATAGTATCTACTGCAATCTTTACGCGACTAATTAATTTTCCAAAGGCTTCCTCTGTTATATTTCCATCATTAATTTGAATACGCTCCGTATAGGATTGAAGGTGAGGCGATGTAAATCGCCCCACCCGTAATCCACTTGTAAACAGTGCGTAGGAAATATATGAGGTAACCGAGCCCTTACCATTTGTACCTGTAACATGAACAATTTTATAATCTTCTTGTGGATTCCCTAACACATCCATAAGAGCCGTAATTCGTTCAAGGCCAGGTTTAATACCAAATGAAGATGCCTGCTCCAAATAGGCTAAGGCCTCCTGATATGTCATATAAACCTCCTATTATAAGGTTTCAAGGAACGCTTCACGTTCCAATAACGCTTGTTGTTTTTGTTTATATTCTTCTAACTTTTCTTTTTCTTTTGCTACTACAGCTTCAGGAGCTTTTGCTAAGAAGCCTTGGTTAGACAATTTACCTTCCAAACGAGAAATTTCTTTTTCCATTTGGATTTTTTCCTTTGCAATACGCTCTCTTTCTTTTTCACCGTCAATCAAGTCTTTAAGTAAGAGATATACTTCCATACCATTGACAACGGTTACAGTCGCATTTTCTGGTTTTGGATCATCGGTACCAAGAATTGTTACTTTCTCAGCCCAAGCCAATGTTACGAAGTAGTCACTATGTTCTGCTACAGTTTTAGCTAATGCTTCATCTGTTGGCGCTACGATAACCTCAGCTTTTTTACCTAAAGGCACATTCATTTCAGCACGCATGTTACGAATACCTTTGATAGCATCCATCATAACTTCCATTTGACGTGCTGCCCCTTCAAGATTATCAAATTTCAATGCTTCAGGCCATTTAGTAACAACGATGCTGTCCCCTTCGTGTGGCAAATGTTGCCAAATATGTTCAGTTACGAACGGCATGAATGGATGTAATAATTCGAGCATATGACGTAAGATTGTTACAAGTAAATATTGAACTGTACGACGATCACGTTCGTTACTTTCACTATACAAACGAGGTTTCGCTAATTCAATGTACCAATCGCAGTACGTATTCCAAATGAAATCATATACGGAACTTGCAGCTTCACCAAGTTCGAATTTATCGAGATTAGATGTTACGCTTTGTACGGTTTCATTGTATTTTTGAACAATCCATTGGTCTGCTAATGTCAAATCATCTGCTGTTGGAACAAAACTTTCATCATAATTTGTAAGGTTCATCAATACAAATTTTGATGCATTCCAAATCTTATTGGCAAAGTTACGGTTAGCCTCAACACGTTCCATATAGAAACGCATATCGTTACCAGGTGTGTTGCCAGTTACAAGAGTAAAGCGCAATGCATCAGCACCATATTGGTCGATAACTTCAAGCGGATTAATACCATTGCCCAAAGATTTACTCATTTTACGGCCCTGGCTATCGCGGACAAGACCGTGAATAAATACATGTTTAAATGGAATTTCATGTTCAAACTCAAGAGCCATAAAGATCATACGAGCAACCCAGAAGAAGATAATATCGTAACCAGTTACAAGCACACTTGTTGGATACCATTGTTTAAGTTCTGGAGTTTGCTTAGGCCAACCCATTGTGGCAAACGGCCATAAACCAGAGCTAAACCATGTATCAAGAACATCTGGATCTTGTGTAACATGACCGTGGCAATGAGGACATTCTGTAATATCTTCACGGCTAACGATAGTTTCACCACAGTTATCACAATACCATGCAGGAATGCGATGGCCCCACCACAATTGACGAGAAATCGTCCAATCGCGGATATTTTCAAGCCAGTTCACATATGTTTTTGTAAAACGTTCAGGAACGAACTCTACTTCGTGGTCTTTAACAACCTTAAGAGCGGGCTCTGCCAATGGTTTCATATCTACGAACCATTGTTTAGATACCATTGGTTCGATGATTGTATTACAACGGGAGCAATGACCTACTGCATGGTCATGATCATCAATTTTTTCAAGTAGGCCTAATTCTTTAAGTTCTGCTACTACTTGTTTACGCGCTTCTTCACGAGGTAAGCCATTAAATTTGCCAGCACCTTCATTCATTGTTGCATCATTGTTCATAACAACGATGGATTCCAAATTATGACGTTGGCCCATTTCAAAGTCATTAGGGTCATGAGCAGGTGTAATTTTTACACAGCCTGTACCGAAGCTAGCATCTACATAGTCATCGGCAATTACAGGAATTTCTCGATTAACAAATGGCAAGATCAATGTTTTACCAATGAGATCTTTATAACGATCATCATCAGGATTTACTGCTACTGCTACGTCACCAAACATTGTTTCTGGACGAGTTGTAGCAACAACAACAAAACGATTATCTTCACCTTTTACAGGATATTTAATATGCCATAAATGGCCATGTTCGTCTTCATGCTCAACTTCAACATCAGATAACGCAGTGGCACAACGAGGACACCAGTTGATGATGCGTTCACCGCGATAGATCAAACCTTTTTCATAAAGGCTTACAAATACTTCGCGCACTGCATGGTAATACCCTTCATCCAAAGTAAATCGCTCACGGTTCCAATCACAGGATGCGCCAAGGCTACGGATTTGTTTTACAATAGTATCACCATATTCTTTTTTCCATTCCCACACGCGCTCTACGAATTTTTCACGGCCCAAATCATAGCGAGATTTTCCTTCTTCTTTAGCAAGCATCTCTTCTACTTTGATTTGTGTAGCAATACCAGCGTGGTCTGTACCTGGCATCCACAATACATTGTAGCCTTGCATGCGTTTGAAACGGATGAGGATGTCTTGTAATGTGTTATCAAGGGCATGCCCCATATGCAACATACCAGTTACATTAGGAGGTGGTAATACGATACTAAATGGCTCTTTATTCGTGTCTACTTCTTCGTGAAAGTATCCTTGATTTTCCCAATAAGAATACCATTTGCCTTCTATTTCACCAGGATTATATGTGGTTAAATTTTCGTAGGTTTTCATCGTTCCTCCTAAAAGACTCCTTAGCGCTTCATAATTTTAGCCAATACAAATAGGCTTGTTTCATATAGCAATATCATAGGTAATGCAATCATCGTTTGCGAGAACATATCCGGTGTAGGTGAAATGACAGCACCTATGATAAAGGATATAAGAATAAATATCTTTCGCTTCGTTTTTAAAAAGCGTGATGTAATTAAGTTGAAATATCCCAAAATAATTAAGATCAACGGCAACTCAAAGATTAATCCAAAGGGTAGTACAAAGGATAATACAAAGTCCATATACTGACCAATAGAAAACATCGGCTGTAATTCATCTGTAGCAAAGCCCATAAAGAACTTCACTGCTGCAGGCAATACGAGAAAATAAGAAAATACAATACCTATCCCGAATAGACCAATTGCTACTGGTAAGATCCAGTTAGATAGCTGCTTTTCTCGTACAGTTAGTGCAGGCTTAACAAATAGCCAAATCTGATGCAATATAATGGGAGCGGCTATGACTAAGCCACCTACAACAGACACCTTCATATATGTAAAAAATGCTTCAGTAGGTCTCATATAATAAAGCTTGCCAGCCGGTTTTAGGAGTATTTCCAATAATAAGTCTACATAATAATAAGAAATACAAGTTCCCACAATAACTGCTACAGCTATTATAATCAACCGTTTTCGCAGCTCTGAAAGATGTCCTACAAGGGACAATTCCCTTGCTTCATCCATCATCTTCTGCTCTATAGCCGTATAAACTGGTTCATCTTCCACATCCTCAGGAATGTGTTGAGTTGCCACCTTATATCGTTCTTGCTCAGACTTTTGTTCTGCTTCACGCCGTTTTTGACGAACTACACTGTCAAAAGAAGGTTTTTGCATGGGATATTCGAAATCCGATTTTGGTTCGAATGGTTCCATATTATACCTTTCTATCAGCTAGATTTTCTACAGCCATCACAAGGAATTCCTTCCCTGGGAAATCACGCACTGCAGCGAGTGCCGCTAGAGCATCTTTACAATATTTATCAGCTACAGCTAATGTATTATCAATGCCACCTTGAGCAATAACATAATCAATAATGTCTTGCTCATTACCACCATTATTTAAGCCTTTAATATCTTCAAGCAATTTATCTTTATTACCATCGTTAACGATACTTAATAACGGATACGTCAATAGTCCCTCTCGAAGATCATTCCCTACAGGCTTTCCCGTTGTCTCCGCTGTTTCACGATAATCCATAATATCGTCTGTAATTTGGAATGCCATGCCTAATGCATGACCATATTTTTTCAACTCTATGATTTCATCCTCTTGCCAATCTCCTAAGAGACCACCAAGCTCCATACAGCCTTCCATGAAGTCTGCTGTTTTCTTTTGCGTCTTTGTCATATAACGCTCTATGCCTTGATCGATGCGATATACATCTTCCATTTGCATGAACTCACCTTCTACGAGGCATGTAATAATATGAGAGAATACTTGAAGATACTTCATATTCGTCATTTCAGATACGATTTTAAATGCTTTGGCAAATAAATAATCACCACTAAGGATAGCTACCTTATTACCTTTATGCATGTGAATTGTATCCTCCCCACGGCGAATTTCAGCTTGATCTAAAACATCGTCATGGATAAGTGTTGCTAAATGAAGCATTTCAACAGCCTCAGCAATTTTAATGCGTTGACGCTCTATAGATGTACCTGCATTAGCAATCAATAGACACAATTGAGCGCGCAAACGCTTACCACCTGCTGCTGATAACGGTCGAATCAGTGCATTGAAGTCCTCTGCACCGGTATTAAAAGATGATGCAAGAGACTCTTCGACATGCTCTAAATCTAGAGCAATGCGTTCCATAATCTCTAATTCGTTCGTTTGACTCATGCTTCATCTCCTACCAAAATTTTATTGATTCGTTGTTGTAAAAGCTCACGTCCAGTATGCTTTAAAGAGCTGTACAAAATCGGCGGGGTAGCCGTTGGATATAGTTCTTTAATAATAGACAAGTTTGCAGACTTTTCTTTAGCCGTCAATTTATCGGCCTTGGTCACTACAATTTGTAACGGAACACCGGCTTCGACGAGCCAATCAAAGGCCACCTTATCAATGGTCATTTCAGGATGGCGACCATCGATAAGCAAACACAACAACATCAATCGTTCAGAATGTAAAATATAATCGGCAATAAAGGAAGACCACAGATTGCGGTTTCCTTTATTTGTCTTTGCAAAACCATAACCAGGAAGGTCCACAAGAAACCAGTTATATCTGCGTTCCTCGGTGTCAGAAATATCCTCTTTTGATTCAATATCAAAGTAGTTTATCGTCTTAGTCTTACCTGGCTGACCACTAACGAGGGCTAACCCACGATAGTTACATAAAGAATTAATCAACGAAGACTTGCCCACATTAGAGCGTCCAAGGAAGGCGATTTCTACGGTATCCCCTTCAGGATATTGATCCGCCTTCACACAGGAAGTATTATATTTTGCAGCTATAATACGAGGCCCCTTTGGTTCTTTTCGTGTATATTGTGGTTTTGGGCCCATTGGTTTAGTGGATTTTTTCTTCTTTTGCATTACACAAGTGCCTTTGCTAATACTTCATCCATTGTCTTAACTGGCGTAATGATGAGGCCTTCTTTCACAATGTCAGGTAATTCTGCAATATCCTTTTCATTGCCTTTTGGAATCAATACCTCTTTTATACCATGAGACAAGGCTGCTAATAATTTTTCTTTTAAGCCGCCTATTGGTAATACGCGGCCACGCAATGTGATTTCACCAGTCATGGCAATATCAGAACGAACCTTGCGGTTAGTCAAAATAGATACCATAGCTAATGTCATTGTAATACCTGCAGAAGGACCATCTTTAGGGGTTGCCCCTTCTGGCAAGTGAACGTGAATATCAAGCTTTTTATAAAAATCTTCTTCAATCTTTAAAGCTTTTGCATTATGGCGAATATAACTCATAGCCGCTTGACCAGACTCTTGCATAACCTTGCCGAGACTACCAGTTAAAGCCAATTTACCGGTACCATTCATAGTTGTAGCTTCACATGGTAATACTACACCACCAACAGATGTCCAAGCTAATCCATTTACATAGCCAACTTGTGCTTTCTTTTCTCGCTCTTGGTCAACAAAGATTGGTGCGCCTAAGAATTCGTGCAGATTCTTAGTAGTGACTTTTGGTGCGTCTCCGCCTTCTTCAACTACTTTGAAAGCAATCTTACGGCAAATCTTAGCAATTGTTTTCTCTAAAGTACGAACACCTGCTTCGCGAGTATATTCGGAAATTACCTTTCTTAACACAGCATCAGATAATTTAACCTTGTAATCTTCAAGGCCATTTTTCTTAATTTGCTTAGGTGTTAAGTAACGCTTAGCAATTTCTAGTTTTTCTTCTTCCATATAGCTGGACAACTCAATAATTTCCATACGATCTAACAATGGACCAGGAATATTAGATGCTACATTAGCCGTAGTAATCCAGAAAACTTCAGAGAAGTCGAACGGTACTTCGATAAAGTGATCACTAAATGTGCTATTTTGTTCTGGATCCAATACTTCTAATAACGCTGAAGATGGATCACCTTTATAATCAGATGCTAATTTATCAATTTCATCCAATAAAAATACAGGATTCTTAGTACCTACATTTTTTAACCCCTGAATCATACGACCAGGTAAAGCACCAATATAAGTACGTCGATGTCCACGAATTTCAGCTTCATCACGAACACCACCTAAGGATGCACGGATAAACTTACGATTCATTGCTTTAGCAATAGAGGTAGCCAAAGAGGTTTTACCAACGCCTGGTGGGCCTACTAAACAAAGAATAGAGCCACTATTTTTACCGGTTAATTTACGAACCGCTAAAAATTCTAAAATGCGTTTCTTAACCTTTTCAAGGCCATAATGATCGGCTTCGAGCATAGCATGAGCGCCCTTGATATCTAAGCGGTCTTCCGTTAATTCATTCCACGGTAATGCCAATACCCAATCTAGGTAATTGCGCAAAATTGTTGCTTCCGGCATCAATTGAGGCATGCGGCTGTAACGAGAAATTTCTTTATCAATACGCGTATGTACGTCTTCACTTAGGTTAAGTGCTTTTAACTTAACTCGTAGTTCTTCTGCCTCCTCCTCGGGATCTCCTTTATCACCCAACTCATCGTGGATAACGCGGATTTTTTCGCGCAAGAAATATTCCTTCTGCGCTTTTTCCATAGATTGACGCACTTGATTATTGATGGAATTTTCCAAATCAGAGATTTGTAATTCCATATTTAAAATGCCTACAATCATGTTAAGACGACGAGCTACAGATAATTCTTCAAGTAACTCTTGACGTTTCAAATTATTAATAGGCAATAGAAATGCAACTTGGTCAGCTAATTCACAAGGATTGCGTAATTCCATAACGCGCGTTACACCTTCATCAGTAACTGATTTAGCTTCTTCTGCCCATTCGCCAAATTTAGCTTGAACCAAACGACGATAAGCTTCAAGCTCTACATCGTCTTCAAATTCAGACGCCACTCGTTCATAGTCTCCTATATAATAAGGGTCCATGCTAGTAATATTCATAAGACGAATACGAGTGATGCCCTCTACAAGAACACGTACTATACCACCTGGTAAGCGCAACATTTGTTTAATTTTTACTAATGTACCCATTTGGGCTAAATCATGAACTGTTGGTGCATCTACAGCATCATCTTTTTGAGTTACGACGGCTAAAATGCGGTCCTCATTCATTGCGGCTTCCACCGCCTTAATGGATTTGTCTCGACCGATATCGAGGTGAATCACGATATTCGGGTATACTACCATGCCTCTGAGAGGTACGGTAGGGATCCCAACTTCGAGTAAATTCATACTTCCTCCAGGTATATATATTATGAAAAGAAACTCATTCCTACACAGAAATGAGTTTCTTCGAATTACGATTTCAACTGGATGTCTTGGTCTGCCTCATTTTTGAGTATAGGTTCACCTGTGCTTAATACGGATTCACGATTCACAATGCACTTAGTTACTTCCGGCATGGAAGGAACCTCAAACATTACGCGTTTCATCACCTTTTCAATGATAGCACGCAAACCACGAGCACCTGTTTTTCGCTGTAATGCTTCATCAGCGATTTCTTCTAATGCATCTTCAGTGAAAGTTAACTCTACACCATCAAGGGATAGAATTTTTTCATATTGTTTTGTTAATGCATTTTTAGGCTTTGTCAAAATTTGAATTAATGCATCTCTGTCTAATTGATCTAATGTCACCATTACAGGCAAACGTCCAATAAACTCAGGGATCAAACCAAATTTTAATAAATCTTCAGGTACAACATCTTTTAAGATAGCCGATATATTACGTTCTTCTTTACGCTGTACATCTGCACCAAAACCAAGTGTTTTCTTAGCGGTACGCTTAGTAATAACCTTGTCCATACCATCAAATGCTCCACCACAAATAAAGAGAATATTCGTAGTGTCGATTTGAAGCATTTCCTGATTAGGATGCTTTCTACCACCTTGAGGAGGAACAGAAGCAACGGTACCTTCTAAGATTTTAAGCAATGCTTGTTGTACACCTTCACCAGACACATCACGTGTAATAGAAGGATTTTCAGACTTACGAGCAATTTTATCGATTTCATCGATATAGATAATGCCACGTTCAGCCCGAGCTATATCATAATCTGCAGCTTGAATAATTTTGAGTAGGATGTTTTCTACATCTTCCCCCACATACCCAGCTTCAGTTAAGCTTGTAGCATCTGCAATAGCAAATGGTACTTCTAGCATTTTCGCTAAGGTTTGAGCCAATAGTGTTTTACCACTACCAGTAGGACCAATGAACAATACATTAGCCTTTTGTAATTCTACATCATCTACTACATTATCTGTTTGTAAGCGTTTGTAGTGATTATATACGGCCACAGCTAAAGAGATTTTAGCATCATCTTGACCAATAACATATTCGTCAAGATGAGCTTTAATTTCTCTAGGCGTTGGCAATTCTTTTAAATTGAAGTCGTCCGTCTCAACCGCACCCAACTCATCTGCAATGATGCGTTCACAAACTTCAACGCATTCGTCACAAATATACACGTTAGGACCCGCCACTAATTTGCGGACTTCTTCGCTTGTGCGTCCACAAAAACTGCAGCGCATAGTATCTTTATCTTTTGCCAAGGGGCGCCTCCATTACTTGCTTTCTACAGGTTCTCTTGTGAGTACCTCATCGATTAAGCCGTATTCAACGGCATCCTGAGCACTCATGAAGTTATCGCGATCTGTATCGCGAGCTACTACTTCAATATCTTGTCCACTGCGAGAAGCTAAGATACCATTTAACTCTTCACGCATGCGAAGAATCTCACGGGCATGGATTTCAATTTCAGATGCTTGCCCTTGCACACCGCCTAATGGTTGGTGAATCATGATGCGCGCATGAGGCAACGCATATCGTTTACCTTTAGTGCCAGCTGTTAAAAGCACAGCACCCATGCTCGCTGCAGAGCCTACACAAATAGTAGACACATCTGGTTTGATATATTGCATCGTATCATAAATAGCCATGCCGGCAGTTACAACACCGCCAGGGCTATTGATGTACAAATGGATATCCTTATCAGGATCCTCTGCTTCTAGGAATAACATTTGCGCAATAACCGCATTTGCCACATTATCATCGATGGGGCCACCAAGGAAAATAATGCGATCCTTTAACAAGCGAGAGTAAATATCATAGGAACGCTCTCCGCGTTCACCTTGTTCAACTACGATTGGTACATACATATAATCACCTTTTCATGTACCTAGTTGAGCAAACTATTATTCAGCCGCTTCAGCGCCTTTTGCATTATCAATAATGAATCGAGCTGCTTTTTTGCGAGCTACAGAGCCTGCCAACATAGCTACACGACCTTCTTTTGCAATAATATCCCAAACTTCTTTAGGATCTGCCCCAAAGTTTTGAGCCATAATGAAGATTTCACGGTTCATATCATCTGGAGTTACTTCGATACCTTCAGCAGTTGCAATAGCATCCAATACTAAATCAGCGCGTACGTTTTCAGCTGCGGAATCTTTGTATTCAGAGCGTAAATCTTCGATAGTTTTATTGGAGAATTTCAAGTAGTCATCAAGTTTCAAGCCACGGCCTTCCATATTCATAGCCAATTCTTGAATCATTTGTTCTACGCGATCTTTAATCATTACTTCTGGGATTTCTACAGTTGCATTTTTAACAGCTGTTTGAATCAAGTCAGCATTGTAAGTATCGATTGCACGACGGGAAGCTTCTTCCTCCATTTTAGTGCGAAGATCTTTTTTCAATTCTTCAATAGTTTCGTAAGAGCTTGCTTCTTTTGCAAATTCATCATTCAATTCAGGCAATTCTTTACGTTTAATATCATGGATATGAGTTTTGAATTCTGCTTCTTTACCAGCAAGTTCTGCTACGAAGTAGTCTTCAGGGAATGTTACTTTTACAGTTACATCATCACCAGCTTTAGCGCCAATTAATTGATCTTCGAAGCCAGGAATGAAGCTACCAGAACCGATTTGTAATGGGTAGGATTTACCTTCACCACCATCAAAAGGTTTACCATCAACGGAACCAGCAAAGTCGATTACTGCGAAGTCATCTTTTTGAATTGTAGCGCCTTCTTCAGCAACAACCATTTTTGCTTGTTGTTCACGAATATTGTTCAACTGTTCTTCGATTTGTTCATCAGATACTGTAGCATCTTGTTTTTCTGCTTCTAAGCCTTTGTAATCGCCAAGTTTAACTTCAGGGCGTTTAGTTACAGTAGCTTTGAAAATCAAATCTTTGCCTTCTTCGAATTGTTCTCGTTCGATTTCAGGTTCAGATACAGGCACGATATCATTTTCACGAAGTGCAGCACTATAGTTTTGGCTAGCCAATACTTCAAATGCTTCTTCCAAGATAGCTTCTTTGCCGAAGTTCATTTCCAAAATACGGCGAGGCGCATGTCCTTTACGGAAGCCAGGGATGTTCACTTGACCTGCAATGCGTTTTACAGCTTGTTTAATGCCCTTATCTACTTCTGCTGCAGGTACTTCAATAGTTAACGTTACTACGTGTTGATCAACAGGATTTACAGTTGCTTTCATTTAAAATATGTCCTCCTCGAAGGGCAATATGCCCAAATTTCTGTAGTATATTATGCACTCCTAATAATAACATAAATGCAAGGTCAATGCAATTCTTCTCAATATACACTAAAAGACCACCCCAAAATGGGTGGTCTTTACATATTTTACATAATTATGCTAATTAGTTATCTTTAGCAATCAATTTGATAATGTCACGACGAGACAAAATCCCGATCAAACGATACTCTTTATCTACAACTGGCACATTTTTCAAATGTTGATCAAGCATAACAGATACAATTTCTTCTACATCTTTATCCGGTGTGGTTGTAATTACTTCATCAGTCATCAACTCATGAACGTGAGATGCCAATAATTTTTTGAATTGAGCATTGTATTCGCCAATGCCATTGTAATAGATGCTAGCGCCTAATACATTAACATAATGAGGCACATGAGGACGTACTTTTTTATATAGTAAATCACCTTCAGAGATAATACCTAACAACTTATTATCATCATCCACTACGGACACAGCTGTTAAATTATATTTAACCAACAAATCAGCTACATCAGAAATCGGCGCATCTTTGCCAACAGTAACAGGGTATTTATTCATTACTTCTTGGATTTTCATAGTGAATTCCTCCTTACAAATACATCTTGCTTTATTATACTATTCGCCACAGTATAATAAAACTCCTTTTTTCTGAAAGTATTATACAAATAATTTTTAAATCTACTTCTTCTACCAATGATAAGGTTCATTGCGATTAATTTTTGATGCTCGATATATTTGCTCTACGAGTAACAATCGAACCATTTGATGTGTAAAAGTCATAGGGCTAAAGGATAATTTATAATTTGCAGTCTGACGTAATGTATCACTCACCCCAAAGGCACCACCAATAATGAAGGCCATATCGCTCACACCATCCACCTCAAGTTTAGATACCGTCTTAGCGAGTTCTTCAGAGGACATCGTTTTGCCATACACATCAAGTAATACGGTATACGCATTTTTAGGAACCGCTTTTAATAAACGGTCTCCTTCTTCGGCAACAACTTGTTTGCGATCCGCATCACTCGGCTTATCTCCAATTTTACTTTCATTCAGCTCTGTAATTGTAATACCACCATAGGGACGCATACGTTTCACAAACTCTGCTACACCCTCACGTAAATAAGCATCCTTCAATTTACCAATACAGACTATATAAAATCTCATTTTTACCTCTTCACAGATTGGATGGACACGATTTCATTAGGTTGACCATGTTGCAGCTTCATTTCAGGTCCAATACGAACACCACCATCCACAAGCATTTTACCAATGGTTTGAGTAACAAGGACAGCGTTATTATTATTTTCAGATCGATGAGCCAATATAACTTGCATAAAATTAGGACGCTTCATCATGAGTAGAGCTTGTGCAGCCATTTCATTACTCAAATGACCTTCATCACTAGCCACACGTTGTTTTAAAAACGGCTGATAGGGTCCGAAACGCAACATATGCGGATCATAATTTGCCTCTAGCACTAACAGCGTCGTATCATCAAGCCTGCGTAAAATATCATCTGAAATCACACCTGTATCAGTAACAACAGTTGCCTTATCGTTCCCAGCAAACACATTTATTCCAATTGGATCAGCCGCATCATGACTTACCGAAAACGGCTCTACGGTGAGACCGCCCAACGTTAAACTGCCCTTTGTAAGCTCAATCAATCGATTCTTCGGTACGATTAACTTATCTTGAATTTCACGCCATGTGCCCTGCTTCGTATACACAGGAAGATCAAATCGTTTTAGTAATTGTTGTAGTCCCGCAATATGATCACTATGTTCATGACTGACGAATATGCCCTCCACCTGAGCCATGTCTATATGCAATTCTTTTAACCCATTGACAATGCGCCGGCAACTAATGCCTACATCATGCAATATGACAGAGTTCCCTTTTTTTATTACTGTACAATTGCCCTTGCTACCACTGGCAAGGACATGGACCTCCAACGGTGATGATTCACTCATCAAAACACTCCATATACTTAATCATAAATCTATTATTTCTGTAAAAGTCAATAGCTTAGTTATTTAGTTAAACATTGTATTAACTCATTTAAATTCAAGCTATTATTACGTTCTTTCAGATAATTTAGTCAAACGCTCTACAAAGTACGACATATTAGCCTCAATATCTGGTCCTCGACGGAACATGTCACCGCCAACGAGGAACATAGTATCATTTCCGTACAGCTCAACGAGTTCATTAAGACGAGCATCTGTAACACCACCACCCGGTGCCGGGCAAGCTGCTTTCATCAAGCCCATTGGTCGTTTAATGTAAGAGGAAATTCTCTTGCATTGTTCCTCTGTAAAAGTAAAGCGTCCACCATAAGATACGAAAATTGACATATCAGCCCCAAAGATACGAGGTAATAAACCTAGTTGTAAATAGTCAGCTACTCCAGATACACCAGGGCTTACAAATCCACCAGAATAAGCTGGATGATGAATAATGGGCAATCGTAAGTTTTCATCAGTAGCTAATTTGTGTAACCAACCGAAACCAACGAGACCTGCAGCCACCATGAGAGCTGTAGCACCAGCCTCTTTGGCAAAATAAGCGCGTTCTAACACATCTGTACCATCACCTGATACGTTTGCAGCATATAAAGTATGTGTACCATGTACAGCATTCATTTCCTGTACCATAGCAGCACATCGTTTTACACGATCTTTATATTGAGAGAAGGACTGATTAGAAATACCATGATCATCCTTTATGACATCTGCACCACCACGTGTGTAAGCGCCACACATACGAGCCAATTCTACATTCGGTGTGCCCATCGGCTTTACAACGGCTTGAATCATTGGACGCGTCGGGGTTTCCACTAATCGACGAATTCCTTGTAAGCCAAATTGTGGTCCCTTAAACACATCGTAAAGTGTTGGACATAGTTCAATATCTACTACCCAAATATGTGGCTGTAACGAAGAATTACCAAAGACAACATTTAAAAATTGTGTAGCCTCTAAGGCCGTGGTATCTACGTGATATGAAATACGAGCCAAATAGTAACGAGAGGTGTCAATTACAGCATTTGGCATCACACCTACATTGATATAAGGAGAGTCTTCTACTATAGGTTCAAGAGATTCTAGTCGACCAGTAATAGTTTCTTTAATGTATGGATCCGTTACAAACTCATAAGGAAATTCTATAGTTTGCTCCACTTGAACAGCCCAAGCAATTGATTTTGCTTCTTCATATGTACTCGCTTCTATTCTATATGTAACTATAAATCGCTCGTCTTTCATAATGCGTCTCCTTTGCAATAATATTATTTAATTATATACCAAAGTAGTATACGATTCCATAAAAAAAGACCTCACTCCAAATCAGAGTGAGATCTTTTTAACAAACGAAACCATATATATTGATGTTTTACCTATACTAACAAGGTTTCTACTGTGAGAGACAATACATATAATCGCATGAGAGTAAACTCGTCTAACTATATCTTATTGGTAGAAATGTTTAGGATAACCTTTGAATCGTGTGAAGTGGCGATATTTACGAGTCGCACGATTAGGTTCGTTAACAGTTTTATAACCAAAACCATTAAACATTACATTTAAAATAACAGCTACTATACTACCAGCTGTGATACCAGATTTCAAAAGAATTTGAGCCCATGCTGGAAAGTGTGTATAGAATTGAGGTGCTGCAAGAGGAATCATGGATACCCCAATACTAATGGCAACTAGCATCAGGTTATAGTTACCATCGAAACTAACTTTACCAAGAGAACGAATCCCACTGGCGATAATCATGCCGAACATAGCAATCCCTGCGCCCCCTAGTACAGCATTTGGAATACAAGCTACGATAGCGGCTAATTTAGGGAAAAGGCCTAATAAAATTAAAATTACACCAGATGCTGCTACAACGAAACGACTCTTAACACGTGTTACAGCAATAAGACCTACGTTTTGAGCAAATGCTGTATACGGAAAACTATTAAGGATACCACCAATAATAGTAGACAAGCCATCCGCGCGAAGTACCGCAGCCAATTCATTTTGACCAATAGGTTTATCTACAATTTCACCTACCGCAATACTATCACCAGTTGTTTCTACCATAACTACGAGCATTACAATAATCATAGATACAATAGAAGCAAAGTCAAAGGTTGGAAGACCAAAATAGAATGGTGTTACAACAGAAATCCATTGAGAACGTCCTACCTCTGAAAAATCTGTAATACCAACAATCATAGCTAAGGCTGTACCGAGAATAAGGCCAACTAAGATTGCCAAATTACCAAGGAAACCTTTACCAAATCGATAAGTTAATATAACGAGAACAAATGTAGCTACACCAAGAGCTATGTATAGTGGATCGCCAAAGTTTTTATTGCCTACGCCACCCCCCATCCAGTTAACAGCTACTGGCATCAAGTTGATACCAATAATAGTAATGATAGTACCTGTTACTACAGGTGGGAATAGCCGAATCAAACGACTGAAAAATGGTGCCACAAGGAATGTAAAGAGACCAGCTACGATAATCGCACCGTAAATGGTAGTAATATCATGCTGCTGACCAATCAGAATCATTGGACCTACAGAAGCAAATGTTACACCTTGAATAAGAGGAATGCGACCACCGACAGGTCCGAACCCTAATGTTTGAATCAATGTAGCTACACCACATGTAAATAAGTCAGCTGTAATCAAACGAATTAAATCTTCAATTGGCAAATGCATAGCTTGTGCAATAATAATTGGTACAGCTACTGCCCCAGCATACATAGCCAGAACGTGCTGTAAACCATAAGCGAATAACTGCGGGATTGGCAGCATACCATCTACATGGTCGACACCAGATGCACCTTTACTCATAAGAATCACCTCATATCTTACGTTTTAGTTACTAGTTAAACAATATAGTCATACTATCGTACATGATAGAGTTTAGAAATCTCATCGACTTCACGTGGGAACCTTGATGGCTAGGGGCAAAAGCCCCTACCATTAAGCAAATATTCTATTTTTTATAACCTGTATGTTTAATCGGCAAGGACCTACGTGGTTCTCCGTCGATACGACGATACGCATTTGCAATAGCCGGTGCAATCGGAATGCTAGAGATTTCGCCAATACCTTTAGCACCGTATGCATATTGTTCTGGTGTCCCTTTTTCGATAAGACTTACATGAATTGGAGGACATTGGGTAGCTCTAAGAAGTCCTAGCGTACCGTATTTAGATGTTACATACCCTTCTTTATAAGGGAAGTCTTCTGTAACGGCATACCCCATTCCCATAATGGCACCACCTTCGGCCTGACCTGTACAGGATTGAGGGTTCACTACACGGCCTACATCGTATGCTACATGTAAATTAGCAACCTTATTGTCTTCACCGATTGTTGCTACACATGCACCATAACCATAGGCAACATGATTTTTTGGATGTGGTTTATCAGAATTGAATGGATCTGTTTCACCGAGGAACTCTTCATAAATCTCTACACCATTCAGTTCTTCTAATGTTTTAGTATCTAACATTTCTTTTAATCGAAGACTTGCTTTGCGAGTTGCTTCACCGGTAAAGAGTGTTTGACGAGATGCAGTAGTTGTACCAGAATCTGGTGTACGTACTGTATCAGGTCGTTCTACAAATACTTTATCCGCCGTTAAGCCTGTTGTTTCACAAAGTACTTGTGTTGCCATAGTAGCCATGCCTTGACCAATACAAGCGGCACCCGTACGAATACGAACTTTACCATCACGTACTTCTAAAATAACGCGACCCGTATCAGGTAATCCTACACCAATACCACTATTTTTCAAGCATACCGCAAGACCGGTACGGTTAGATGCATAATATGCGTCTTTTACAGCTTCCAAACATTCTACTAAAGCGGTTTCTTTGGAACAAATTTGGCCGTTTGGTAATGAGTCACCAGGGCGTACAACATTTTTGTAGCGGAATTCCCAAGGATCCATGCCTACCAACGCAGCTAATTCATCAATATTTTGCTCTTGACCAAAGATAGTTTGTGTTACGCCAAACCCACGGAATGCACCACCAGGAACAGTATTTGTATAAACACATACACCATCAAAGGCAAAATTATCAAAGTGATAAGGGCCACAAGAATGAGTACCAGCACGTTGAAGTACAGGACCACCTAAAGATGCATACGCGCCACAATTAGAAACGATATTTACCTTACTTGCTACCAGATTACCTTCCGCATCACAAGCTGTTGTAATATCCATTTCCATCGCATGACGTTTAGTATGAATATTGAGACTTTCTTGACGGGAGAAAAGTACCTTAGTTGGTTTTCCTGTAAGCCAAGCTACGAGTGATGCATGATGTTGTACGGTCATATCTTCTTTACCACCAAAGCCACCACCTACGAGCATACTGTGAACCTTTACAGCCTCATTCGGAATACCAAGCATACGAGCAACTTCACGACGATCATCATAAACATTTTGGCTACCTGAATGCAGATGAATTTCATCACCCTCACGATATGCAACGGCACATTCTGGTTCCATAAATGCATGGTCGGTTTGAGGTGTGGAATAATGATTTGTTACTACAAAAGCAGCCTCTGCAATAGCCTTATCTACATCGCCACGAGATAATGTTTGACGAGATAATACATTTCCCTCTGGATGTAACTGAGGAGCATCTGGTTTTAGTGCTTCCAATGGATCTAGTACGGGTTCTAATTCAGTATAATCAACTTCAACTAGAGCCAATACTTCGTCTAAATATTTCTTTTCTGTAGTTGCAACAAGTGCAATTGCATCGCCTACATAACGTGTAATATCACCTTCGGCGATAAGTACATCCCAATCCGGTACTAAATGACCAGTCTTATTGAATGGTACATCCTTAGCAGTCAATGCCGTTACACATGCTGGATGTTCAAGAGCTTTAGACACATCAACACGATCAACTCTAGCTCGTGGGTATTTAGAACGCAATGCTTTGGCATAAATCATGCCATCCATATAGATATCATCAGAGTATTGTCCAGTACCTAATGCTTTTTCCTCAGTATCTACACGGTGTAAACGAGCGCCTACATTACCATTTGTATCCTTTTCTGGAACTGGTAAGTTCTCACGGAACATTTTTGCAGCTAGCATAATGCCCTCTTCAATTTTTACATAGCCTGTACAACGGCAAATATTACCTAATATCGCCTTTTTAACATCGTCAGGTGTAGGGTCATTATTTTCGTCAATCAATACTTTTGCACTAATAATCATACCTGGTATACAGAAACCACACTGCACCGCTCCGCATTCACCAAAAGCATAGGTGTATACTGCTTTTTCTCGTTCAGATAAACCTTCAATCGTGACAATTGATTTACCATCTAATTGAGATAGTTTGCTTACACAAGCCTTTGCTTTTTTTCCGTCTATAATTACTGTACACGTACCACATGCACCAGCACTACAACCTTCTTTAGTGCCCGTCAACTTTAAATCAGCTCGCAAGAAATCAATTAAACGTTGATCCTCTTGAACCTCATATTGGGTGCCATTCACTTGAAAGCGGTACATATATAGCCCTCCTCTCATTAAGGAATACATTCACCAAGATACGATTCTGTTAAGGATCCATCTTGTACCACATGGTGACCTCTAAGGATAACATCTCGAACCTTGCCAGTTACAGATATTCCTTCGTAAGGTATATAGTCAGCCTTTGTATGGGCGGACTCTTTTGAAAGCATATGTTCTATATGCTTATCTACAATTGTTATATCCCCATCACTACCTACAGCTAATGTACCCTTCTTGGGATACATGCCATATAGCTTTGCTGGGTTTTCACTAACTAATTTCATAAAATCTACAGCGCTCATATTGCATTGGTTAACCAACACATCATAAGCAATGATGCCCCGTTCTTCGGCTCCAGGAATACCTCCAGGAATTCGGGTAAAGTCATACCGACTCTTTAATTTTTGATCATTAAAGGTAAAGCTACAATGGTCGGAACCAATGGTTTGGAATACACCATTTACTAGTGCATGCTTCAATGCCATTTGATCTTGTATCGTTCTAAGTGGAGGACTCATCACATATTTAACCCCTTCAAAATCAGGTAATTTATATCGTGATTCATCAAGCACCAAATACTGTGGACATGTTTCACAAGTCACTTGATGTCCTAATGCCCGCTCACGTAGAACTTCATCTACGCCTTCTTTAGAACTTACATGCACAATATGCACGGGATACTCTAATGCAGCACCAATTGTACTAAATCGCTTAATCGCTTCCGATTCAATCATGGCCGGTCTTGTGAGTGGATGATTGTCTACATCTAATTCACCACGTTTACGTTTATCTGCTACAAAGGCATCGATAAGATCACCGTTTTCACAGTGAGCCCCTACAAGCGCACCCGTTGGTTTTATAGCTTCAATAGCATCATAAATTTCTCGATCTGTTAAACGGAAGCCATACGCTAAGTACACTTTAAAGGACGATACACCAGCTTCTACAACCTTTGGTATTTCATGAGATACCTCTTCATTCATTTCTACAAGCTCCATATGGAATTTGTAGTCACAGGAGCAATGCCCTAAGGCACGCTCCTTATGAACTTCTAACCCTTTACAAAGGGATCCATCCTCAGGAGAAGCAAAGTTGATGATTGAAGTAGTGCCGCCAAGAATAGCAGCCTTTGTACCACTATCAAAATCATCTGCAGTAGACGCCAAGGCATTTGTCATTTGAAAGTGTGTATGAGGATCAATAAATCCAGGGAACACATAGCAACCTTTTGCATTAAGAACTTTTGCCCCTTCTGGAACAGAAAGGTATTCATCAATGGCGACAATTTTGTGGCCATCAATTAATATATCTCCGGTAAGGATTCTGTCAGTTAAGACCAATTCCCCTTGTTGTATGATAATCATGATACATAGTACACATGCTCTTTACAGAAGGCATGTACAACTCCTTTCAATTCTTCAGGTAATGCATCAATGTCACATACTGCTTCTTCACCTTTAAAGCGATAACCACAGCTAGTGCCTTTGATGTAGAAACCATCATTTGTACTATCTGCTAAAGCTTCAGCATTGTGGAAGAATGTAATGCGATCCTTGTATGGTTGACAAGGTTCTACGCAATGACACGCACAGTTACCACATTCATTACAGCTTTGATCAACATGGATGATCAATTTAGCATCATTTACAGTAACGACTTCATTACATCTATTAGGACATACGCGAACACAAGCACCACAAACAACGCGGCAGTGGTAGTCAGAACTACGTGTACCTGGGAAGGATGGCATTGCTTCACGTTTTTTCTTCATTGCATCGCTCTTCTTGAAGATTTTGTTCTCAGCGATGTCTTTAGCGAGTTTAGCTATAAGTTCTTTATGAACTTTTAAAGCAGCATTGTAATCAGTAGATTCCACTTCGTCTGCTAAGCCTTTGAAAGTATTGTAACCTTCACCTTGTAGAAGAATTGTACATACTGTTACAGGCCAAATACCACAATCAAAGATAGCTTTAATATTTTGTTTTACAGCACCACCGCTATAAGACATAGGTAAACGTTCGCCGAATTGAGCACTTAAAAGCTCAGCTACACCAATTGTTACAGGTAACAAGGATTTACCAGACATGTACATTTGCTCGCCTGGCAATTCATTGTTGTGAATTTGTACAGGGAATGTATTTGTCAATTTAACACCGAAAATCTTATTGTGTTTTTCACCAAGAGCAATAAGACGCTCTAACATTGGAACAGCCTTATCGAATTGAAGGTCAACTTCAAATTGATGATCTTCAAAGTCAATGTACTCAAAGCCAGCGTTATCCAATAATTCTCTAATGCGTTTTGGACCTAACAATGTAGGGTTGCATTTTAAGTATAGGTGAAGACCTTTTTCACTGATAAGGTACGAACAAATGGATTCGATTTCTTCTGCTGGGCAACCGTGCATTGTGGACAATGTAATTGCTTGGCAAAGTTCATCACTAATAGAGTTGATATAATCAGCATCAATATGCTCAAATTCATCTACATGGTCAAGACACCATTGTTTACATGTATCCCACATAGGAGATTGAGATGCATTTCGCATTGTATTGATGAATTTATCAACCATAGGGCTCTTAATACCAGCCAAGTTATAGCCAACACTCATGATGAATAAAAATCCATCTGGATCACCTAATCCTAATTCTTTAGAGATTAATTTCAATGCGAACCAAGCTTTAATGTATTCATCAGCAGCTTCATCACAGCTATATTCAGAAGACCATTCTACGTTATATGCTTCGTCTACAGAGTAGATACAAGGTCTAGGAATACCTAGTTCTTCACCATACATAATTTGTACGGTTTTTAATTCAATGCAACGAGCACCAGCTACATAGGATGCCACAATGTTTTGTGCCAACTGTGTATTAGGACCAGCTGCTGGGCCTACAGGATTTTCAATAGATTTACCAAAGATAGATAAGCGTTGATTATGATTCGTACGATGAATTTTATTTACATTGTAAATACGATTGTACATCTTGTACTCAGTCATAATGTGGTTCATCAAATTTCCGAAACTTACCGGATACATAATGTCACTCATAATGTCACACTCCTTTAAAGCGTTTGCGTTATGGGTTTAGTCGTTTCCATAAACCTTTAGATGTTGCTAAAACTTCGTTCATTACTTCAGCTTTATCAATGCCTTGTAATTTACGATCAATCATGCGTGGTACACCATCACTAATAGTTGTTACCACATACATACCATTAGCACCGAATAGTAAATGACCATTGATGTTGTTTTCATCAAGTGGTGTTGGTGCTGCGTAATCAAGAACAATTACGTCAGCTGCAGCACCTTTTTTAAGGATGCCTACCGTAGTATCGAAGAATTCATTAGCCATTTTGCGGTTGTTTTCAAATAGCATATGAGGTACTTCGCCCCAGCCTACATATGGTTTATGTTGCTCATGTTTCACGAGACAATTCGCTACTTTATAAGATTCGAGCATATCATTTGTATAACCATCTGTGCCAAGCCCAACAGTGATCCCTGCATCTAATAGTTTTAAGATATCTGTCGTGCCTACTGCATTACCCATGTTACTTTCTGGGTTATGTACAACCTTAGCTTGAGATTTTTTCAATAATGCCACATCTTCGTCAGTTACGTGTACACAGTGACCAGCGATGCTCTTAGGGCCTAAAATACCTGCCTCTACGAGCCGTCTAACAGGTGTCATGCCATACTTTTCTTTACTATCGGCCACATCTTCAGGACCTTCTGCAACATGAACATGATAACCTAATTGATCTTCATTGTGAGCTTTCACATAGTCTAATGTATCAGAGCTTAGTGTGAAAGATGCATGCAAGCCCATCATGGCAGCAAGTCTAGATGAATCTTGCTTAGCTTCTTTACCAAAGCGTACGTTTTCTACAACAGCGGCCTTCATTTGATCTACACCATTGCGGTCAGACACTTCATAGCATAAACAAGAGCGAACGCCAAATTGTTTAGCTACATCTGCAATGATGGATAAACTGTTAGGCACTTCACCATAACTTGCATGATGGTCAAAAATAGTAGTTACACCATTTTCTATACAGCCTAAATACGTAAATAATGCACTTGCTTTTACATCAGGAGCGGTCAATTTATTATCTAAGTAGAACCAAAGTCCTTCCAAGATTTCACCAAAGTTAGTCGGTGCTGGACCTGGCAATGATAAACCTCGTGCAAGAGCAGAATAAATATGGTGATGTGCATTAATGAAACCTGGCATAATTAGGCCACCATGAGCATCAATGATTTCTGCATTTACATACGTTTTACATAATTCATCATATATACCAATATCAACAATTTGAGTCCCGTCGATAGCAACAGCACCATCATAAATGATAGGTCTATCAGCATCGCGAGTAATAACAGTACCTTTTCCTAATATAATCATGTGGGCACCTCCTCAACGATTCGTTGAAATGCATACTTATAAACTTATATGTTATTATAATACGATACGTGTGCCTGTTTTTCCTGCTATACCATCTTTAGATTTCTCTAATAATGTGATAATTGAAACACGGCCTTTTTTGGATTCTGCAAATGCTATAGCGGCTTCTACCTTTGGTTTCATCGAGCCTTCTGCAAACTCACCAGCTGATACATATTCTTTAGCTTGTGTAACAGTTATTTCATCAAGCCATTTTTCATTTTCTTTACCAAAGTTAATGGCAACCTTTTCAACAGCGGTTAAAATAACGAGAACATCAGCATCAATTTCTTGGGCCAATAAACTACTAGTCCAGTCTTTATCAATAACAGCAGCCGCACCATGAAGTTCATTACCTTCTTTAGTTACTGGGATACCTCCCCCACCACAAGCAACAATTAATTGTTTACCTACTAAACCTTTAATTGCTTCTAGTTCAATGATTTCTTTTGGTGCTGGAGATGCCACCACACGACGATAACCACGTCCCGCATCTTCTTTTACCACATAATCGTAATTCTTTTCTGCGTATTCAGCTTCTTCCTGAGTCATAAAGTGTCCAATTGGTTTTGTAGGATTTTGAAAAGCTGGGTCATTTTGATCAACAAGTACTTGTGTAACCATAGTCATTGTTGGCAAATCTTTTATACCACGATTTAAGAGCTCTTCGTGAAGAGCATTTTGTAAGTCATAACCAATATAAGCTTGGCTCATTGCTACACATACAGATAATGGAGTGTTTGGTTGACCTTCTACTTCACGAGTCAATGCAGCCATCGCATTGTTGATCATACCAATTTGAGGTCCATTACCATGTGTTACCACTACATCACAATCAGCTTCTACTAAATCAATAATTGTTTTAGCTGTACTTTTTACAGCAATTTTCTGTTCTGGTAAGGAATTGCCTAATGCATTTCCCCCTAATGCTACTACAACTCTCTTTTTCATGTTATGCCTCATAACAAACTATTAAGAATAAAAGGAGCCATCAATACGGATGGCCCCTAAACTTTACTTTACGGTTGAACTCGTTCGGTTCCCTTCCGTTCTAATTCTTTTAAGGTTTCTACAGGATTTTTAAATTTGCTAAGGAAAATCATAGCTGCAATAACATATGGTTTGTAGCTTGCTTCCTTATAAAGAGGTATGCGGTAGCGATCAAATACTGTTGCATCTACTTCGCCTTCTTCACAACTTACACCTGTAATATCTGCTGGTAAGCAATGTAAGTAAAGAGCTTTGCCGTCCTTTGTGAGACTCATCATCTCTTCCGTACATGCCCAATCTTTATGTTTACCATTTTCTTCAAGAAGAACTTTTTCTAATGCTTTAATACCTTCATGATCATTTTCACCATACAGTTTTGTACGTTTTTCCATTGCACCGAATGGAGCCCAGCTCTTAGGATATACGATGTCTGCATCTTTGAAAGCATCCTTCATGTCGTTAGTTCTACGGAATGAACCGCCGCTAGCTTCAGCTTGTTTCTTAGCGATTTCTTCAACTTCCGGCATTACTTCATACCCTTCTGGATGTGCTAATACAACTTCCATACCGAGACGAGTGAATAAGCCAATAGCACCTTGAGGTACGGATAAAGGTTTACCATAAGATGGGGAGTATGCCCAAGTCATAGCAATCTTTTTGCCTTTAAGGTTTTCTACACCGCCGAATTCTTTGATGATATGAGCTGTATCAGCCATGATTTGTGTAGGATGGTCGATATCACATTGTAGATTTACAAGTGTTGGGCGTTGCTCTAATACACCATCTTCATGACCTTCTTTAACTGCATCGGAAACTTGATGCATATAAGCATTGCCTTTACCGATATACATATCATCACGAATACCGATAACATCTGCCATAAAGGAAATCATATTAGCTGTTTCACGAACTGTTTCACCGTGAGCGATTTGAGATTTGCCTTCGTCTAAATCTTGAACTTCAAGACCTAGCAAATTACAAGCGGAAGCAAAGGAGAAGCGTGTTCTTGTAGAGTTATCACGGAATAAAGAAATGCCAAGACCGCTGTCAAATACTTTAGTAGAGATATTGCGTTCTCTAAGAGCACGTAATGCATCAGCTACTGCCCATACACCTTGCAATTCATCATCAGATTTTTCCCAAGTTAAGAAGAAATCTTCACCGTACATTTTACTAACGTCTAATTTTTGTAAAGTTTCAATACTTTTATTGAAGTCTGTCATCTGTAAGTCCTCTCTTTCAATTCCCTAAAGGGCTACTTAGGATCTAACTTTATACGATGCCTCATCAAATAGTGAGGCACTATATGAAATTCTAAATATCAACTATTTTCCAGTTATTCCGTTTATATTAAATCTAATTCAATGTATGTGATATTAATTTTTGCAATATACGGATGGTAATAATGCATATACAGCAGCACATGTTACAAGATCTTGTTTCCATGTAATTTCGTTAGGTGCATGTGCTTGTGCTTCTGCACCAGGACCGAAGCCAATGCATGGAATGCCATTACGGCCCATGATAGATACACCATTTGTAGAGAATGTCCATTTATCAGTTAATGGGCGAGCTTTACGCATTTCAACTGTATCTTCTGCACCAATACGTTCGTTGCCATATAAGCTAGTGTATGCTTCTTCCAAAGCTTCTGTTACTTTATGATCTTTAGGAATTACCCATGTTGGGAAGTAGCATTCGATTGGATAGGTTAAACCAGTCCAAGATGGACGAGCATATTCATACATGGATACTTTCGCACCATATTCTTTAACATGTGGTAACGCTTCGATTTCTGCCAAGCAACTTTGCCAAGTTTCACCAGCAGTCATACGACGATCCAAGGAAATAGCACAGGAGTCAGCTACTGCACAACGGCTTGGAGAAGTATAGAAAATTTGGGAAGTAGTTACTGTACCGCGACCTAAGAAGCGAGCTTCTTCGTAATGGTCAGGGTTAAATTTAGGGTCAAGCATTTTAACAAGGCCCTTAATTTTTGTGCTTTCATCAGCAGAGTTAGCATTTAATTCACGGATGTCTTGAAGTATATCTGCCATTTTATAAATTGCGTTATCACCGCGTTCAGGAGCAGAACCATGGCAAGATACGCCTTGTACGTCTACGCGGATTTCCATGCGACCACGTTGACCGCGGTAGATACCGCCATCAGTTGGCTCAGTGGATACTACGAATTCAGGACGGATATTGCGTTCTTTAATCATGTATTCCCAGCAAAGACCATCGCAATCTTCCTCTTGAACTGTACCTACAACAAGTACACGATATTTATCACTTAGAAGTCCTAAGTCTTTCATAATTTTAGCGCCGTATACAGCGGATACAATACCACCCAATTGGTCAGATACGCCACGGCCACCAATTTTAGTTTCATCTTCGAAACCATCATATGGATCAAAATCCCAATTGTCACGATTGCCAATACCAACTGTATCAATATGTCCATCAAAGGCAATGAGAGTTTTCCCTGTACCCATATATCCGAGAATATTCCCCATAGGATCTACTTCAACTTCATCAAATCCTAGGTCTTTCATTTCTTGTTCTATACGTTTTACATGATCTTTTTCTTCAGCACTTTCACCTGGAAATGCTACGATCTCACGTAAAAATTTTGTCATCGCTGGGCCATAAGTTGCCGCTGCTTGTTTAATTGCTTGTAAATCCATAATTAATGCCTCCTAACGATCTTCACCATACCACATAATATTTTTATATCTTTCAGGATCCGTATCACCTTCAGTGGAGAAACAGAGTACCTTTGAAGACGCATCTAGTTCTAACTCTTTCCGTAAATCTTCATATTCCGGCATCGTCATAATTGCCATTACAAGACCTAATGGAACTGCACCAGACTCACCAGTAGTAATTGGAGTATCGCCTTTAATTGGTGCACCACCAACGCGCATGCCTAAACGTGCTACCCAGTCAGGCGCAGAAACGAATACATCTGCATGATTTCTTAAAATATCCCAAGAAACCGTGTTCGGTTCACCACAAGCTAAACCTGCCATAATTGTTTCTAAATCACCTTCTACGATACGAGGTTTACCATCATCAGCTACAGCGCCTTTGTATAAACAAGCTGCTGCTGCCGCTTCTACAACAACTAATTTAGGTTTTTTAGCCACATTGCGGTATAGATTAGTGAAGTAACCCACTACAGAACCGGCAAGGGAGCCTACACCAGCTTGTACAAATACATGTGTAGGAACTTTACAATTATCAGCTTCTAATTGATTTGCTGTTTCCATAGCCATTGTGCCATAGCCTTGCATAATCCAGTTTGGAATTTCTTCATAACCCTCCCATGCAGTATCTTGAACTACAACACCGTTAGGAACTTCTTTAGACTTTTTAGTTGCTAAGCGTACACACTCATCGTAGTTGAAGTCTTCGATTGTTACGGTAGCGCCTTCGTTTTCGATTTGTTTTCTACGATATTCTGTAGAGCCCTTTGGCATAAATACTACAGATTTTTGACCTAATTTATTGGCTGCCCATGCTACACCACGACCGTGGTTACCATCAGTTGCAGTAAAGAATGTAGCTTGACCAAACTCTTCTTTTAATTTTGCAGATGTTAATACATCATATGGTACATCCTCAACAGCTTTACCAGTTTGTTGCGCCACATATTTTGCCATCGCATAGGAACCGCCTAATACCTTAAATGCATTAAGGCCAAATCGGTAAGATTCATCTTTTACAAAGAGTGCATCAACACCGATATGAGATGCTAAATTCTTAAGCGATACAAGTGGAGTAATGCTATATTGTGGAAAACTTTCATGAAACGCTTTAGCTTTCTTAACCTCTCTAACATCCATAACGGACAAAAACTTGTCACTTGATGGTGCCATCGTATTACGTTTCCACTGAATTCGTTCCATATTTGCCTCCTAGGATTCTTCCTTTACAGTATTTAAATCACTATAAAGAGTAAACTTAGAAATATTAAAATACTCTGCTATCTTCTCAGAAGACTTCGAGATAAGAAAAGCCCCTTTTTCGTTTAAATAGGTAATAGCTTTTAAGCGTTCCACCTTATTCATCAATGGTCCTGGTTTACCAACTATACGTTCTACGTCTAGTAATAAATCATCTAATAGTTCCGATACACTCGTCGTAATTTTTTCAACAGATCCTGCATCTTCCTGACCTGTATTGACCAGACTATCCAAAAGCCGATGCATCAAAACAAACTCTGTTATATCTTGGTTAATCCCCAACAAGTATGCTATACGACCTGTATCATCACGAATATACATGGTAGAAGATTTTAATATTCGGCCATCTTTAGTTTTTGTGAGATAACCAAATCTACCCTCGCTACCATCGTCATGACTCAGCACATCTAAAACCACATGCGATGGACCATCACCAACATGTCGATTAGTTATAGTTCCATTCTCAATATATACAAGAGACGAATTGATATCCCCTTGTAAATCATGAATCAATACTTCACAGGATGGGCCAAATTGCGCCGCTAATCCATGGGCTATGACTTTTATTCGCTCTAATGTACTCATTGAAATAACCCCTCTTCCAATGTCATTGGTTAATCTTTCCAGTTTAAATTACGCCAGCCCGGTTAATAGCTAATATAAAATTAACCCTAACTATTTTTGTATCAACCTAAATTTTTGTTAGGTTCTTTAACTAAATTATAGGACTATGTGTACAAAAATGCAATATAATTATGCATTAAAGTTATTTATAATAATACGCTTATATACACAAATAGAAATAAAGATAAATAAATATTATGATTTTCATCACATTTACTTAATGATATTAAAATTTTTAATGACCTTTGCTTTATCATATCAATCATAAGTACATGAAAAAAAGGCTGTAATAACGAATTATCGTTATTACAGCCTTTTTATTATTAACTATTAGTATTTATTTAGTAGTTGAAATCAAATTAAGCATTTGCTAATGTTTTACCTAATTCTTGGCATTGTGCATTACCATCATCATCAGGTTCGCCCAAGATTGCTACGCCATCAGCTACTAATTCGCCACCAGCATCTTTAATTCGAGTGCCCCAGTCTTCCAACCAAGTGCCACCCCAACCATAGGAGCCAAAGATCGCTATTTTTTTACCACTCAACTTGCCTTCTAGTTCAGTGTAGAATGGTTCAAATTCGCCTTCTTCTAATTGTTCTGCACCCATATCAGCACAGCCAAGAGCTAATTTTTCATAAGCTGCTGCTTCATCAACAGATACTTCAGAAACGGATTTTACTTCAACTTCTTGACCTGCAGCTTTAATACCTTCAGCTACTTCATAAGCCATGCGTTCTGTATTGCCTGTACCGGACCAAAAAATTACACCAATCATCTTGTACCTCCTAGGCCGTTCTTGCGACCAATGAACTAAATGTTTTTCCCAACATCAATTGAGTTTGACAAAATTCACGACATGCTTTGTAACACAAGAAAGAGCGTTGCGCATTTACCACATCATGGTAAACCTTCCACTCTCCGCACATTCGGTATCCTCCACCACGATAAGAAATAAAACATTTCACATCCTTTAATGGGTAACCTAAAAAAATGCCGATTTCATGTGGAAACTCAATGCTTACTTCCATACGATATCTAAGATGTTCAAGCATCTCCATAATGCTCATTCGATCATGATAACCGTAGGCTTTCAAAAATAACATCACCGCAGGTTGGCGTACATAGTCTCTTAATTGCTTCTCACGGAATACCAATAATAGTCTTCGCGCTTTACAACGACATAATTCAAAGAAGAACAATCCTTTTTCATTGAACGCTTTATTATACTCTATCAATACAAATTGGATTTGTTCATTCATGTCCCGTGGAATAGAAACCAAGTTCGATAGCTTAATACCTCGAATTGCCGGTGCACAATGATATCCAATGATATGGTCAATTGAATTCATCATAATAGTACCTGCCTGTTGCACATCGTTAGAATTACCTCTAATGAGAATAATTCCTATAGGCTCATAGTACTCTTGATGAGAAAAATTGTCAAGAATAATTGATATATATTTTCAATAATTATTTATTATTTGGTATGTAATAAACCTTTAACTTTAGGGAATACAACACTATCATTAGCTTCATCAACAGCGATTAAATGAGCATTTGGTCCTGTATATTTATCTTCAGAAATACTAATATGTAATATCTCATTATAAGAATTATTATTATCTACACTTTTATATTTCAATGTACCTTCATAGGCATTGCCTTGTTTTACTAATGGATTTATTACCGTAAAAGTGCCAAGCGCAGGGCTCTCACCCTTGTTAATAGCAGCGGCCAATGCACCAATTGAGGAAGAATCTGTATTCATATGTTTTGCTTCACTCATACGACCAGATAATTGTTTACCTAATACAACATTAGCATAAACAGCATATCGCATTTCGTTTTCTGTTTTAATATTTAATGTATATACATCTGCAGAAGATACACCTGCTTCAAGAAGTACAGATTTAACGTCTTTTTTCCCTTCCCCTGCAAATAATGCTTTAGGGTTGTTTTGATACATAGTAACACCTTCAGGCAATTTAACACCTTGATATGTTACAATTTGACTTCTATTTAAAATGGACTTAATGTTCGCTGCGGAACCCGTAGCAGGTATAGATACCAACACAGCCGCTACCGTAGCAAGTAGTACTATTTTTTTCATTTTTCTCCTCATGAAAGCATTAATATAATGCATTATGCTATTTCTTTTGTGCCTTAGCCCAACTATCACGTAAACCAACAATACGGTTCACTACAATATGGTCTGAAGTACTGTCTTTATCAGTTACAAAGTAACCTTGACGCAAGAATTGGAAATGGTCTCCTGGTACAGTATTAGCAAGACATGCTTCCCCTTTACTATGGAATACTTGTAAGGAGTCATGGTTGAAATCGCCCAAGAAGTCTTTACCATCCGAATCTTCTTTAAGTAAATAATCATATAAGCGAGATTCAATATCTACTGCAGTAGACGCTTCAACCCAATGTAATGTGCCCTTAACCTTACGTGTACAACCGCTACCGCTCTTAGTTTCAGGATCATATGTACAGTGAATTTCTGTAATATTACCATTTTCATCTTTAATAACATCAGTGCATGTAATGAAATAAGCTCCTTTCAAGCGTACTTCTTTGCCTGGTGCTAAGCGGAAAAATTTCTTAACTGGTTCTTCCATAAAGTCACTGCGTTCGATATAGATTTCACGGCCAAATACAACTTCACGATTACCAAGTTCTTCATTTTCAGGATTATTTTCAACTGTACAAAGTTCTGTTTTGCCTTCTGGATAATTTGTAATAATAACCTTTACAGGATCTACCACAACCATAGGGCGTTTAGCTTTAAGTTTCAAGTCCTCTCGAATACAGAACTCAAGCAACGCAATATCTACAATGCTATCCGCCTTCGCTACACCAATGCGCTCACAGAAATCGCGAATAGATTCCGGTGTATAACCACGGCGGCGTAAACCTGAGATTGTCGGCATGCGAGGATCATCCCAACCAGATACAAGTCCAGCTTCAACAAGAGCACGCAATTTACGTTTGGACATAACCATTTTAGTTACATTCAAGCGAGCAAACTCAATTTGTTGTGGAATTTCAGTATCATCCCATTCCTCTAACACCCAATCATATAATGGTCGGTGAACTTCAAATTCTAATGTACAAATAGAATGCGTAATACGTTCGATAGCATCTTCAATAGGATGGGCAAAATCATACATAGGATAAATTTTCCACTCATTACCCGTATTATGATGCTCTGTATTTACAATACGATAAATAACAGGGTCACGCATTACGATATTAGGATGCGCCATATCGATTTTTGCACGCAATACCTTTTCCCCATCTTTATATTTACCAGCTTTCATTTCTTCGAAGAGCATCAAATTTTCTTCTACACTACGATCACGGTATGGACTATTGACACCAGGAGTAGAGAAATCGCCACGATTTTGTTTAATTTCATCTGCAGTTTGATCATCTACATAAGCTTTGCCAAGCGTGATTAATTTCTTAGCATACTCATACATTTGGCCAAAATAATCAGATGCATAGCGTGGTTGTTCATTCCATTCAAATCCAAGCCATTTAACGTCTTCCATGATGGAGTTTACATATTCGACATCTTCTTTTACAGGATTTGTATCATCAAAGCGAAGATTTGTTAAACCATTGTATTGTTTACCAATACCAAAGTTTAGGCAAATAGATTTAGCATGTCCAATATGCAAGTAACCATTTGGTTCTGGTGGAAAACGAGTCAATACACGTCCACCGTATTTGCCAGTTTCGTTATCTTTGTTGATAATAGCTTCAATAAAGTTAACAGATACAACTTCTTCAGGAGCTACATCTTTTTCAATGTCTTTATGTTCCAACGTTCTTACCTCCATAGGAAAAATATTCTTTTATTTTACCATACTTTGTATAAAACCGCATATCTTTTAATGTCTTGCACTGTTAGTCGAAATCGGTTAAATCAACGCCAGCCTTTTTAAGCTCTTCTAGCGCAGACTCTACATCCATTTGAGGTTTCTTGTAGTTCACTTCTTCGTTCACACATGTTTTTAACGGTTTCTTATGAACGCCGGCAATAATATTATCTGCTGTCAAAATAGACATGTCATAACGAGTCCTATCTGTGTAAGAGCCAATATGTGGTACAATGAGGCAATTTTCTACCTCTAATAATGGATGATCCACTGGTAATGGTTCTGGATCCGTCACATCGAGTGCCGCATAATCAATTTCACCTGTATTTAAGGCATTAATGAGTGCCTCTGTATCAACGATAGGACCACGACCTACATTTACAAATAAAGCGGTATTTTTCATCTTCTTGAAGAATGCTTCATCACACATATGATAGGTTTCATCTGTCAATGGAGCCATAACACATACTACGTCACTAGTGGCTAATAAATCATCTAGCTCCATATAAGTAGTCTTGTGAATCTTATCATCCAAGCGTTGATTACGATTATGATATACAACAGTCATACCAAACGCACGGGCGCGGCGAGAAATAGACACGCCGATAGCCCCCATGCCAATGATACCAAGGGTACGACGACTCAAATCAAAACCTTTAATATTAGAAGGTCTTTGAGCCCAACGCCCTTCTTTTACAAAGTTAGCATTTTCTATAATACGACGACTAGCCGTAGCAATCAAGGTAAATGCAAGTTCTGCTACCGTTTCATTGAGAACACCTGGTGTATTGCCATAAGGAATGCCTGCCGCTGTTAGTTCATCAATGTTTACATTATCATAGCCTACGGCCGCTTGTGCTATAACCTTTAAATTTGGCGCATTCTTTACAAAATCAGCATCTACATCTAAAGGTCGTACACACCATAAACCATCTGCATCAACGAGCCATTCCTTCAGTACCTCACGAGGCATCACTGTTTTTTCAGTCCATTGGCGCACATCTACATGCTCTTTTAAATATGCAATCGCATCTTTGCGAACCAGTCCATTTACTACTACTAGAGGTTTCTTTTCCATGTATATCCCTCCCTAAAAAATTCTATATATTATAATTATATTTTATACTAGAAAGCTAACGTAATACAACAAAAAGGAGTAAGGCCAAAACCTCACTCCTTTTATGTATAATTTAAATTTGAACTAGTTCAAATCTGCAGTACAATTAGGACATTTAACTGCATTAATATTGATTTCAGATTTACAGAATTGACATTCTTTCGTTTTAGGAGCTTCTGCAACTTCCTCTTCTTTCGCAGATTTCATCATTTTAGCCAACCCACGAACCATCAAGAATACAACAAAAGCCAAAATCAAGAATTGAATCAAATCAGTAATAAATGTACCATATGGCAATACCGCTCCAGCTGCACGAGCTGTAGCAATATCTGCACCAGCCATGAATGCATCTTTAGAACCTGTGCTCAATGGTAAATACAAATTACTAAAATCAATACCACCTGTGAATACGCTGAGAACAGGCATGAATAGGTTGTTTACAACAGAATTAACCAATGCTGTGAAAGCAGCACCAATAATCATACCAATAGCTAGGTCCATCATATTGCCTTTGAAAGCAAATGCTTTAAAGTCGTTTAAAAAGTCTTTCATTTTCATACTCCTAGATACGTTTAATTGAGAATGCATTAATAACAGTACTAATCATAAAATAAAGATAAAAAGATGTCAAGAAATTTCGATGTAGTTTTTATAATTTAGTTAATATAGTTTTTCATAATTCTATCTATTATTGTAATAACCCATTTCTTATGCGTATTTTTTACACCATATTTTCTATACCTACGCTCTAAAAGGCTATCTTAAATACTTTAAAATAGAGTCTAACCAAACTTTGATCAGACTCTATTAATTAGAAGTAGTAATGTATTGACCCTTTAACCTAAACCTAGCGAAAGAAGTTTAGCACGCTCTATTACTGCAATAAATGCAGGTGGTATCATGGAAGCATCTAAAAATTGACTGATACGACGCCCTACAATTACCCCTTTATTAGCATAGAACCAAGAGAAGTAATAAATATGTAAATCATCTAACTTACGATCCGAAATATTCGATAAACATCGTTGTACAATTTGACTTTTAGTAATACCTAGTTTAGCATAACCACGCCGCGCCATATCCTTTGTAACCATCGGCCGTGCATCATCAATAATATCCTTTATGATAGCATCCATTATGGAACGCTTGTGCATCGCAAGCAAATACGATACAAAATCCATTTCAAAACAAATTTCTTGTGTGTAAAATATATTGCTATGTGCTTTTGCATACTTTCCCTCTACATCTCGATCATAGAGAGCTACTGTTGGAATAGAGAATCTATTAAATAATTTTTGTAATTTACTAATAGAAGACTCTCCTCGGGCATTGATAAGACAGATGCCAAAGTAATCAAAATCTACACCCAATCGTTTACCAAAACCTGCAAAGCTACCGTACTCTGTCTCTCCTTCTACAATGATAATACACCGAGCGTAGAGCGCCTCCTTAGCCTCTGGAAAATGCATAATCAAATGTTTCTCTACCTCTTTAGGGAAGTTAAACGTAACCCCACAGGCTGCACAGACCATATTATTTTCATCCCGATAAAGGCGAATAATGTGCCGATAATCATCAACAAGCGCATCTGTACTATGTGTAACTACAAAAAGTTGTCCTAACAATCCATCAATTTTAAATACATCTCGCAACAACGCTAAAAACTCTTCATTTTCATTAGTTGCAATTTGGCGGTAATAATTGAGTACAGCGCGTTGCAAATAAGGGCTTAAATGTAGCTCTGGCTCATCCACACTGATAAAGATTGGTAAAAACTTGCGACCTTTTCCATCATATACAAGTAAAGCTTCTAGATTTGTAGTCGCACTACTCACCTTCATATAAATTTGAGCTAAAATTTTAAGAGCCACAGCCATTATTAAACGCACATTATCAGCAGAATACTTGCGTTCTATAGCAGAAGATGTAGACAACACCTCTATAAGGTGTTGAATATTGAGCATACAATAGGGATCTAAATCCTTGCGTAAACTGACAATTTCACGCTGCAAATCATCAGTCGCCATTTCTAATCGAGATACATAAGCTTGTAAGAGATGTCCTAATTCAACATATACAGCAGAGGGTATAGAAAATAGCTCTTGCTCTGATGTATCGCGATGACACACATATAAGGCATGACGAATCATAGACAACGCCATAGGCTCAATCTCTGCATCAGTGACTCTGTATAATCGTGGATATACCTCTTGTACAACTTGTTCAAGTCGTAAACGGTAGGTGGGGCCTTCATCAGCAGTATACATACTTTTATAATTTAACTCACCCAAAGATATTTCAAAATCAATGCGGATAGGCTTGTTTACATCCGTGAAATCACTTTCAATGAACCCATGGCACTCCATGATAATTTCTAAGAGATCTAGAAAATTAGACTTACCCACCGCATTCTCACCGACAAAGTAATTAATATCATTGTGAAAGCTTAGCGTTACATCGGCTAAGTTCCTATAGTTTTCAATATGCATCCATTTTATATACATAGCTCCTCCGTCTGTAGCTACTTTCAAAATGAAAGAGCTCTAGTATATTTCATTACCACAAATCACTAACTAATACCCTTGTATTATCTCTTTTATGTAAAAAGGTGCTAATCACGAATGTAATCAGCACCCCACTGTCATATACAATCTGATATTGTATATATTCGACATTTATTTGATTTTATCCTCTATGACCTTGCCCTCTCTTAATGGACCACTCTGTTCTTTAAGACGCGCCAACATAACAGAAGATATAAACATGGCAATACCAGCGCCCACTGTTGCTATAGATAAGCTTTCACCAAAGATCAGGAACCCGTAGAAGGAACTAATAAATACGCCAACGTATTGCAAGAATTGAGCCACTACAGCATTGGTCGTAACAAAGGCTCCGGTCAAGAAAAACTGAGCCACTACACTAATACCACCGATAGCAAAAATAATGAGCCAGTCTGTACCTTGAGGCATAACGAGCTGTTCTGTAGTGACAAGGCCCGCAATCATACCAGTAATCATAAAATAGGCCATAATTTCAAAATTACTATGTTGTCCGCGTTTACTAATAGTTCGTATTGTCGTATAAGCCGCCGCAGCTAGAGCAGCACCTAAAATAGCCACCAAGGCATACCAAGAAAATGATTCATAACTAAAAGGGTTTACCATTACTAAGACAGCAATCAAAATAACTCCGAGCCATTTTCCAGCCCCTTTAGGTATCGATTCCTTCAGAAACAGCGCACTAAAGATAAAAACAAATATTCCAGTCGTCTGAAATAAAATTGTTGCATCAGATAATTTTATGTGTACCAAAGCGATAAAATTACATACCATACCAAAACCGCCATATAGGCCACGCATGACGAGGAGCCCTCTATCCTCTTTTGAAAAACGGATTCCCTTCACATACATGATAATGAGCACCGCAACAGTCCCAAAGAATCCACGGGCAAAAGCGATTTCCCCAGGTGGAATATTCGTCCCCAACAGTTTTACGAATACATTCATCGTACTAAACAAAAGTGCAGATAATAATGCATATATAAGGCCTTTTTTAGCCATAGCCCCTCCTATAATTATATTTCTCTATATAATTATAAACTCATATTTCTATAAATAATGAATACATCAATACATACTAACAAAATTCCATATTATATATGATGAATGTTAATTTAGTGAGAAAATAAATTTAGTTAGTTAATCAATAAAAATTGATTACTCAATAAGAAACATATAGATATGCCGCCCTTCTAAGGAAAGGCGGCATTGTATTATTTAGAGAATGTATCTACAAAATCTAAGATTTCTTGTTTCATATTCTCTTTGTCGATTGCTTTTGTAAAGCGCAATGGTTTGGATTGTAAGGCTTCCAATTGTTTAGGGAAGGCAACACCCGTTACAGTAGAGATATTATCTAAGCTTTCATAAGGAGTCTCGCCTACCTTGATATCCAATGCCTCACAGATTGGTGTAGGGAATTTAAATGGATGTGCTGTAGATGCAATCACTGTATGACGAGCGCCATCTTCAGGATGCTTCTCCAACTCCTTCATATAGGCCCCCATAGCAACCGCCGTGTGAGGATCCATTACATAACCGTAAGAATTGTATACTTGTTCAATGATTGCTTTCGTTTCTTCATCATCCACATAGGCACCAGCAAAATCAGTCTTAATACGTTTGAACTCTTCTTCATTAACAGTTAATTTGCCTGTTGTTTTAAGATCTTTCATCCATCCTGCTGTACGTTCGCTATCTTCACCAGAAATATAATATAAGAATCGTTCAAAGTTAGAGGACTCAAGAATATCCATAGATGGAGAAATCGTCGTATAGAATGGGCGGTTCATATCGTAGGTACCGTTTTCAAAGAAGTCAGTAAGTACGTTGTTTTGATTGGATGCACAAATCAATTTGCCGATAGGAATCCCCATTTTTTTAGCATAGTAAGCAGCCAAAATATTACCGAAGTTACCAGTTGGAACTACAACGTTGAAAGCTTCGTCTTCATGGATTGCACCTTGTGCAACCAGTTCAGCATAGGCATTTACATAGTAAACTACTTGTGGAGCTAAACGACCAATATTGATAGAGTTCGCACTGGAGAACATAACCCCTTTTTCAGCAACCTCTTCAGCAGTCGCTTTATCAACAAAGAGGCGTTTCAAGAATTGTTGAGCATCGTCAAAATTTCCATGAATAGCCGTAACATTAACATTCTCCCCTTCTTGTTTTTGCATTTGTTCCGCTTGCATAGGACTAACGCCATCAGTCGGGTAGAATACTTGAATATGAGTTCCCGGTACATTCTTAAAGCCCTCAAGAGCTGCTTTACCAGTATCACCAGAAGTAGCCGTTAAGATAAGAACCTCTTTTTTCTCACCTTCCGCCTCTTTAGCTGCCACTAACAAATATGGGAATAAGGACAAGGCCATATCTTTGAAAGCTTGTGTGCGGCCATGGAATAATTCCAATACGGAAACCTTTTCCAATAAAGAGTGTAATGGTGCAATATCACGGGTGCTGAAATTAGCATCGCAGTAAGCAGAATTAATCATTTCATTTAAATGAGCTTTGGAAAAGCATGGAAACAACTTTGCTAAAACAACGGCTGCTACTTCTTGGTAGTTTTTATCTTTCACATCATTGTAAGTTAAGCAATTTGTAGGAAATAAAGATGGTACATATAGACCACCATCCTCTGCTAAGCCGTGCAACAATGCATATGTTTCATTTACCGCAACGGTACCGCGGGTGCTAGTATAATTCATGGAATACCTCATTCATAACTACAATGGATTTTTACGAGTTTAATAGATTTATTATAGCATAAAAGCGCCCACTTGGGGCGCTTTCTATAGAATTATATAATAAATTTTAATCTGATAGATAAAACTAAACATTACTAACTAATTAGATAAATGTTTAGTCTCCACTATCAATCAGAAATCCCTTATAATTCACCTTCTGCAATAGCATCCAATGTATCAAGAGACGGAATGAAAAATAGCATGCCCGTAATAGGCTTGGAATAATCAAGCAATTTATCATTTTGTGTAAACATATTGGTAAGCATTGTTTTGGTCACATCCCAGTAACGAGCATAACCTATAAAGTATGTGCCTCGAACACCTTGACCAGGTTGAGCAAATGGAACATTCATACGAACGATCTTATGTTCTTCATCATCACGATTATCTTGAGCCACTACATTATGAGCTGCCGGATCTTTTTCATCATCCTCCAATTCAATATCGCTAAATTTGCGACGCCCAATGAATTTTTCTTGCATTTCTGTAGGAAGTGCACGCCATGCATCAAGATCATGTTCATATTTCTGTGCAAATGCATAAGAACCATTAGTAAATTCAGGATCTTCATCTCCAATAACGCCCCACTCTACGGCCTCTTGTCCAACAGGGTTTTCCGTACCATCAACGAAATCAATAATCGCACGACCTTGTTCGTAGTGGAAGCCATGGGTTTCATCTACAACAGATGTAATAGGGCGTAAGAACTCCATAATTTGATCTACTACAGTATACGTAACAGATTCATCATTAGAGCGGACATGCAAAAATAAGTCAGCTGCTACAGCTGGTACATCTTGTTTATCACCTTTTATGCCTTGGAAGTCTTCTAACTCTTTTGGTACCGGTGCATTAGGGAACAAATAATCCCATGCCTTACGGCTAAAGCCAAAGGCAATGCCCAAACCTTCCCCATTAGCGCGAATACTAACAGAACGTTTAATGGCTTGAATACGATCTGCCATATCTTGAATCACTTCAAGTTCTGCCTCATGATCTTTACGGTTTAATAACAAAGTGGTGAAGTTGACACTTTGGCCAGCATCTTTATACACATCTTGTGTTCTAGAAACATCTACTGCCATTTGGTACCTCCTAGTGAGAAAAACTATTATAAAACCATCATAAGCTATTATAGTTTTACTGTCTATAAAATATATTATTTGTATCAATACTATATTCAATTAATATCAAAGTTTATAAACTTAATTGAATCAATGACTACTCGTTTGAGAAAAATAGGATTAAACCACAACGTATTTTAACCATGTAAATAACTATGTAAAGGTTAAAAAGATATATAAAAAGCTAAAAGGAAAATATTTACACAAAAAAAAGAACTCACATAAAATGTGAGTTCTTTACTTTGGTGGACCACCAGGGGTTCGAACCCTGGACACCCTGATTAAGAGTCAGGTGCTCTGCCAGCTGAGCTAGTGGTCCATGACATGAATAATTATATGCTTATTTTATAGGAATGTAAAGAAAATTTATTACACTCCTATAAAATATCAACATTCATATTATTAATATTGTAATACCCAATCCTTCATAATATTACAGGCCTCAGTAGGGAGTAAATCACTAGTCCCTACGCAGTTTTCACCACTATATAGTTGAAGCACACTATGAGTGCGGCTTACTTCTTTAACAATAATATTCGTTAAATTAGACTTAGGAACGCTAAACTGTAACCCATAACGACCAAAATAGGTAAAAACAGACTCTTGTGTATCGTATTCTATATGGACTTGAAGCATCTTGCCTCCCGGCCAGCATGATTCAACATTCTCCTTTGATCTAGGCTTTAAAAAATCAAGAAATCCCATACTACCCTCCGATTCGCCACATTGGTCGTTCTGGTTGCTCCATGCCTATACCATCATGTCGTTCTTGTTTTCGTTGCAAAGAACGTTCGATATGCTTGGCTAAAGCCTCTTCTGAGGCACCATTGCGCACGAGCGATACAAGGTCAGCCTCATCATCTCGCAACAAGCACAATCGCATTTGACCATCAGATGTAAGGCGCACACGATTGCATGTATCACAATAGCTATGAGACATAGAAAAAATAAAGCCTACAGCCTTACCACTAGGTAGTGCCAAATATGTAGCTGGACCAAAGCCATAAATAGAATGAACCTCTGTGAGAGATCCGCCACTAACGCGTTCTAATTGTTCCTTCCATTCATCAAAGGTAGGCCCATGAAAGGCATCACCTTGGAACGGCATGTATTCAATAAACCGCCAAACAACAGGCCATTTTTCAACATATTGTAATAAAGATTTAACTTCATCATCGGACCAATAACGAGATAAAACCGTATTAATCTTAACGGATTTAAAGTTAGCATTAATAGCGCTACGTATACCGTCGAGAACAGACTCCAACTGCCCCTCTTTACCAACACAGGTGGCAAAAGCTTCAGTTTCAAGAGAGTCCAAACTAATATTCACACGATTCAAGCCAAGTTTTTTTAACCGTTGCGCTCGTGAGGCTAATAAACTACCATTGGTAGTCATAGAAATATCTTCAAACCAACCTGTTTCTTTAATGCGACCTAGTAACTCTTCGATATGTGGATAGAGCAAAGGCTCACCGCCTGTGAGGCGTACTGCCTTCACACCAATATGATGGAAGGCCCCTAATATATTCATCCATTCATCAACAGATAATAGTTGTGTTTGACTTTGAGGAGTAATTTCTGCAGGTCGGCAGTAGGGACAACAAAAATTACACGCATCTGTCAACGACAGACGTACATATTCAATTGTACGACCCCATGCGTCTTTCATAACACACCTCATTTACTAATACGAAATTACTTAATAATAGATACTTCATCACCTACATGAATCGTACCAGTTTTAAGAACCTTACCAAAGATACCTTGTGTAGGCATAATGCAGGAACCAACTTGTTTCATAATTTCACAACCTTGATGACATTCCTTGCCAATTTGAGTAATTTCAAGAATCACATCATCACCTACTTGTAAGTGAGTCCCTACAGCTAATTCATAAAGAACCATGCCTTCTACTGTAATGTTTTCAGCGAAATCACCAGGTTTGACATCTGCACCTTGTGCCCTCATGTGATCAATACTCGCAATACCAAGCAAGCTGATTTGGCGATGCCAATTTCCTGCATGAGCATCTCCCTCCATCCCATGATCAACAATGAGATTGGCGGATTCAATATTATGTTTTTTTTGCCCTTTTCTCTCACTTATGGAGATAGCAATAATTTTTCCGTCTGCCACGTAGCCCTTCCCTTCTTATGGGAACATTCCATATACATAACTTTTATAAACACTTAATTGTAAATACAAATTAATATTTCTATTTTATGAAAGCATCACAAAATAGTTCTACAATTATCTATATATTATAGCATAATATTCTAATATTTTTCCTGTGATTTTATTCACTAAAAAACTCTACCGAAAGAGGTAGAGTTCTCATCTAGTTATTATTATCGGCGACCCATTTCTTTAATTTCGTCACCTTTATTAACACCATTTAGTAATAAATTAAGCAAGATTGCCATAATACTACCAAAGGTAATGCCAGATTTTAATATAATTTGTGCCCAATCAGGGAAATTAGCATAAAAGTTCGGCGCCGCAATAGGGATCATAGCCACTCCAATACTAATCGCCACAAGCATCAAGTTATGATTACCATCAAAGCTAACCTTACCAAGAGAGCGAATACCACTGGCAACAATCATGCCAAACATAGCAATGCCAGCACCACCGAGCACTGCATTTGGAATGCTAGCAACTATAGCAGCTAATTTAGGGAATAATCCTAACAAAATTAAGATTACTCCAGATGCAGCTACTACAAAGCGACTTTTAACACCTGTAACCGCAATAAGTCCTACATTTTGAGCAAAGGCTGTATATGGGAAACTATTAAGAATTCCCCCTATTAAAGTAGAAATACCATCGGCACGAATAACAGAAGCCAATTCTTTTCGACCTATTGGCTTATCCACAATTTCACCAATAGCAATACTATCACCTGTAGTCTCTACCATGACAACGAGCATGACGATAATCATAGATAGTACAGAAGCCCAGTCAAAGGTTGGCAAACCAAAATAGAATGGTTCAATGAAAGCAACCCATTGAGAACGACCAACTTCGTCAAAATTAGCAACGCCCATTGCAAAGGCAATTGCCGTGCCTGCGATCAAACCGATTAATACAGAAAGATTACTTAAGAAACCTTTAGCAAACTTGTATACAAATACAACAATTAAGAACGTAAGAAACCCAAGTCCTATGTTTGTATAGCTTCCAAATTCTGGATTTCCTACGCCGCCTCCCATCCAATTAATGGCAACTGGCATTAAGTTAATCCCAATAAGAGTAATTATGGTTCCCGTTACAACAGGGGGGAACAGTCGAATTAGACGACTAAAGAATGGAGCTACTAGAAAGGTAAATAAACCTGCTACAATAATGGCGCCGTAAATGGCAGTCATACCATGCTGCGCCCCAATCATAGTCATAGGTCCGACAGATGCAAAGGTAACACCTTGGATCATAGGGATACGCCCACCTATATTACCGAAGCCTAATGTTTGAATTAAGGTCGCAATGCCACAAGTAAACAAGTCTGCTGTAATAAGACGAATCAAGTCCTCCACAGGTAAATTCATCGCCTGTGCCACGATAATCGGTACCGCAACAGCTCCAGCATACATGGCAAGTACATGCTGTAAACCAAAGGCAAAGAGCTGTGGTATGGGCAACATACTATCGACTGTATTTATTTGGTTCTGATCTGTCATAATGTCTCCTACATAAAACCTCGAAATATCACCCATTTATTTTACACTATCGTTCGGATTATAACAATAGAAAAAAGAGAGTCTATTATTTTATACGTATTAATAGGCTCTCTTTATATTATTTCCCGAACTTTTATAGTTTGCTCGGTTATATTATTCGATTTATATTATAATCTCTTATTATTCATATAACCCTATGATAGACGACTCTTTAACATCAAGATCTTTTTCAATGGCATACATCTTAGATGTTAGTTCTGCTACAAAACTTTCATCTTTAATACCAGATAAATTAATACGCACATTCAAAAAAGCCGATTTCACCGCAGCACGCGCATTAATAGCCGCAATAATACCATCTGTAATAAGGTTTTGATTCCCCTTACGAGAGGCTAGTTCTGCTAAATCAAATATTTGATTCGCTAATTCTCCAATCTCAAAAGGTACCATAGCCGCATCTTTGTAAGCTTGTTGAATAGCAGCTGTACGCGCAGCCTTTTCTTCATCTGTATTCTTTGGCAATCCTAAGGCGTTCATAAAGATGTTAAATACATCTGCATCAGCTTGAGATAATTCGAGCATGCGCTCGCGAATCGCTTCTGCTTTAGCTTGAAGCTCCTCCATTTCGGTCTGAACCGCTTCATAACCTTTTTTACCAAATGTAAGGTTTGCTACCATTTCTGCTAAAGCCGCACCTGTTGCGGCAGTTAGTGCTGCAATAGCACCACCACCTGGTGTTGGCTCTTTCGATGCAGTAGCAGCCACAAAATCTATCACTCGTTGTTCCACCAATTTCATAACAAGGCCTCATGTAAAAGCGATAACAAGATATGTCTTGTTATCGCTTTGTAATTACTATAAAAATCTACAAATATTGAACACAATAAAAAATATAACTAATTATAGCAGACACTATAAATCTCCAGTTAAGAAACGTTCTACTATAAACAATATCTATTAAAATAAGCCTTTAATCGTGCCGTCTGCTTCAATATCCATATTAAGAGCAGCAGGACGTTTAGGAAGGCCTGGCATTACCATTACATCACCTGTACGACATACAATAAAGCCTGCCCCATTGGCAACACGAATATCGGATACAGTAATAGTGAATCCTGTTGGAGCCCCTAATAATGCTGGATTATCAGATAAGGAATATTGCGTTTTCGCCATACATACAGGCAAACGATCCAGTCCCCAATCTGCTAATTGTTTAATTTGCTTTTTGGCTTTGTCCGTAAAGATAACTCCATCGCCACCATAAATAGTTTTAACGATTTTATTAACTTTATCCTCTAAACTATCTTCCAAATCATATACGAATTTAGGTGTTGGCTTAGGACCTTCAAGTAACTCTACGACTTTTTTTGCCATATCAGTGCCGCCTTCGCCGCCCTTTTCCCAACATTCATTAAGCTCTACAGGCACGCCAAACTCATCACATAGGCGAGTCAACTCAGCAATTTCTGCATCTGTATCGCTAGCAAATTTATTGATTGCCACTAATACAGGCACATTGAAATAACGCATGTTTTCAATTGCTTTTTGTAAGTTACTGAAACCTTTAGTTACGGCTTCAACATTTTCTGTATTCAACTCTTGTTTTGGTACACCACCATGCATTTTAAGAGCTCGTAATGTAGCTACGATAACGATTGCATCAGGGAAAATATCGCCGTATCGGCATTTAATATCAAGGAACTTTTCAGCACCCAAGTCAGCGCCAAAGCCCGCTTCCGTAACTACGATATCACCAAGCTTAAGTCCTAGTTTTGTAGCTACAATGGAGTTACAACCATGAGCGATATTTGCAAAGGGACCACCGTGAACAATAGCTGGTGTATGTTCCAATGTTTGTACGAGATTTGGCTTGATAGCATCTTTCATGAGAAGCGCCATTGCCCCTTGGCAACCAAGTTGATGAACATAAACAGGATCACCTGCTAAGTTACAACCGATAACGATGCGACCAAAACGTTCTTTCAAATCTTCTAAATCCTTAGCTAAGCAAAGAATAGCCATGATTTCAGAAGCAACGGTAATCATAAAATGATCTTCCCGAGGGAATCCACATACTTTGCCACCAAGTGCAACTGTCACATTGCGAAGAGCACGATCATTCATATCTAAAACACGTGTCCAAGATAGTTGACGCAAATCGATTTGCAATTCATTTCCTTGATGGATATGGTTATCGATCATAGCGGATAATAAATTGTTAGCCGCTGTAATAGCATGCATATCACCTGTAAAGTGAAGATTGATGTCATCCATAGGTACAACTTGAGCATAACCACCACCTGCTGCACCACCTTTAATCCCAAAAACAGGTCCTAAGGATGGCTCACGTAATGTAGCAATTGCATTTTTACCGATTTTTTGTAGCCCTTGTACGAGACCAATGCTCGTTGTAGACTTACCTTCCCCTGCTGGTGTTGGCGTAATCGCTGTGACTAGCACTAACTTACAATCTGGCTTAGATTCTAAACGACGAATAGCATCAAAAGAAATTTTAGCTTTATAATGACCATATTGTTCAATGTCACCAGGTGTTAAACCACATTTATTGGCAATAACCTGAATCTTTTCCATTCTATTCTGTTGGGCAATCTCAATATCGCTTAACATAAAGCCTCCTCGGCACTAAGGCCATCTATAAACTATATAACAACTATAACCTTACTCTCTAATATTCAATATTTAATATTAACTGTCTACTGTAGGTGTATATTTGTGCAACTACAGTAATCTATTATATATGAAAGTAGACCATATGTCTAATCAATTCTTGCCTATCTCTATATTATATTAACTTATTACCAAAATATTTTCTCCAAATAAGAAATAAGGGGCTGTAACAAAACAACCCTAGGTGCGTCTAAAAACAAAAAATACCAAGAAAACCTAGGATGTTACAAACTTAATTTTCTTGGTATTTTTTATATTATAAAGGGACTGCAACTAGAATGTGGTACAACCACATCCTGTTACAGCCCCTTGTATGACTAACCTTAATATAATTATGGGTTAAACGGGAACAAAATCGGTAACAATACTAAAGATACAATTGCAGATACTACAATCAACGGTACGCCGGCTTTCACATAGTCCTTAAAACTATAACCAGCTACATTATATACCATAGTATTCGCAGGCATCCCTATAGGTGTACCATACGCAAGAGAGCTAGAAATTACGATTGCAACAAGAATCGCCTTAGGATCAAAACCTAATTGAGATGCTAAAGACAATCCGATTGGAGCTAGCAATGCAACATCTGCTGTATTGGACATAAAGTTTGTCATAAATACAGATAGGAAGAAAAGTACCGCTAATAATGCCAATGGATTAGGTGTATCCCCCAAAGCATCAACAATAAGATTTGCAATATATGCACCTGCCCCAGATTTTACCATTGCTGTACCAAGAGCTAAGGAACCTACAAATAGTAGAATTGTCTTCATATCAATAGACTTAACTGCTTCGTTTTCGGTAATAACTCCTGTCGCTACGATAACAAGTGCACCTACCCAAGCACTAACCGCTAAGGATACGCCAATTTGTTTTTCAAAAATCATAGCAGCGATAGTCAACACCAATACCAAACCAGCTACCCATTTTTTCCAAACTGGAACATGACTAAAATCAGCATTTTTTTGATAGTTTGGATCAGGTTCACGCGTTGGAACCTCAGGTAAGAATCTTTTACCAATGAATGCATAGAATAAAGTACCTACGATAAGCATAGGTAAACCTACTTCACCATAAGCAAAGAAACTAAAGGATCCAAGGCCGGCTTCTTGCAAATTAGAATTTGCAATCATATTACCAGGAGAGCCAATCATAGAAATATTCCCCCCCATAGCAGCGGCAAATACGATTGGCATTAAGAATTTAGTTTGGTTAAAACCACCCTTTTTGCAAATACCAATAACAACAGGAATCATAACCGCTGCAGTACCTGTATTAGATAAGAAGCCAGACATAATACCTGTAAGCATCATAATAGCAATAATAAGGATAGTTTCATTTTTAGCAAATTTATTAACAACGTTACCAACATCAACAGCTACACCTGTTTCAAAGAAAGCAGCGCCGATAATAAACATAGCAATAAACAAAATAACATTAGAGTCAACGAAACCTTTAAAAGCTTCCGCTGCAGTTAATACACCAGAAAGATGTAATCCAACGGCCACAATCATAGCCGTAATAGACAATGGAATTTTCTCCAATGCAAACATTACGATTGCAAATACAAGAAATCCCAGTGTAATAGCAATACTATAATCCATGAGAATTCCTTTCATGGTAGTCATACTCTTATAGTATATCTATATGAAGATACGCTGTAAATCACAAAACAATATTATTAATAATTATTTCTCATATAGATATATTTACAAGTTATGAAGTTATTCATAATATAAAGAAATCGCTATTCTTATCTTATTATTTGATGAAACCTACGTGTTTATATATTTCGTCTAATATTTCATCTTTTTTCTTATTATATTCTATTTTCTTTTCTTCAAAGTAGTTATTACCGTCTGCATCAATGGATACGATAAGCGGACCAAATTCTTTAACCTTAAAAGTCCACAAAGTCTCACACATACCTAATTCACGCCAATTAGCAGATTCTACTTTTTCGACTTCTGTAGCAGCAAGAACCGCATTACCTGCAGGGAACACACAGTGTAGTGCACCAAAGTCTTTGCAGGCACGTGCTGTTTCAGGGCCCATGCCACCTTTACCTACAATGAGACGTACACCTGTCTTTTTAACAAATTCATATTCGTATTTTTCCATCCTCATAGATGTAGTAGGTCCTACAGATACAACTTCAAATTCATTATCGCTTAAAGTACGAATAATTGGACCTGCATGAAGTATAGCCCCATCTTTAACATCAACCGGTAACGTTTTACCTTCTTCTACCACACGACGATGCCCCATATCACGACAGGTTGTAATATGCCCAGTCAAATAAATCACATCGCCTGGCTTAATGCCTGCTAAATCAGATTGTTGAATAGGTGTAGTTAATATTTTCTTAGCCATTATAATGTCACTCCTTTATGAGATTTAACTGTGCAATTACCATCCTTGTCAAATACGAGATCGCCGCGACGATGATTCCAACAACCTACACTAACAGCACAAGAAATAACAGATGGATGACGTGTACCATGTTCAATGTTCACACCTAAAACAGTTTTATCCCCACCCATACCTTGAGGTCCAATACCAATCTTATTAATTCCATCTTCTAACAATTGTTCCATATAAGCCGCTTTTTCATTAGGTGCTTTTGAAGATACAGGGCGCATTAATGCTTTTTTAGATAATCCAGCAGCGGTATCAATAGTTGTAGCAATCCCTACACCTACCAATAGTGGAGGACACGCATTCAATCCATAGCTTGTCATCAAATCAAGAACAAACTTAGCAATACCTTCATAGCCTTCGCCTGGCATCAATGTTTTACCTGACCCTGGCAAGGAACACCCGCCACCAGCCATATAAGGGAAGATTTCTACATCATCACAACCAGAAATGATATCCCAGTGAATATAAGGTGCAGTGAGGCCAATATTTTTACCAGTATTAAACTCATCAAAAGTTTCTACACAGTTCAATCGTAATGGAGCCTCTTGTGTAGCCTTATAAGTTGCTTCTCTTAGAATATCTTCTAATTCTCCTAATAAGGGATAATTAGATCCAACCTTTACCCAAAATTGTAATACACCAGTATCTTGACAAGAAGGACGATTAAGCTGAGCTGCTAAATCCATATTATGTTGCATTGTTTCATAAATAGATTTGGCCATAGGATTTTTTTCATCCTGTGCCAATTCATGAATTTTTTCTTGTACATCATCAGGCAATACCTTTGCCATATAAGAAATGAAATTAGCTATCTTATTTGTCATTTCTTGTACTTGTTGTTCCTTCGTACTCATCGCAAACCTCCAAAAAGACTTCAATATTTAAGACGTGATTATTTCTGTTTCGGAACCTTAGCTCCTTTCGATGATTCTATTCTACTCTTTTTTCAGTATATAACTATCCAATTTACAAGTTGATTTTTATTGGTGAAAGTCTGTCAAACACATACAAAATTTCCTTAATTATTTTCTTTTAACCCATTAAAAATATACAATTTCACCTATATGATTATAAAAAAAAGAGCACTACCATCAGAACGTAGTGCTCTTTCACCATATATTTTAATAGGATTAACAAATATACAAAATCACCTATACCTAATAATTGTATATCCACCTAATTTAATTTTCAAAATCATGAAATTATAGCTAATTACAAGTTATTATAAGAATGAAAATTATGATTGTAATCTTTTTACAACCATCTCAAGTTGGTCTCTAACATCCTGTAACTTTTGATTAGCCTCATCTAATCTATTCTTATCGATAGAGACATCTTGATAGGGTAAGTAAGTTTGTAAAATGTCTATAATATCTTCTTCCTGAGTAGAAATAATTTCCTTCCAATCATGTAATTTTGTCTTACGCCCCATCTCTTTTGCTTGCTTTCTATATTCAGATGGTGTTGTATGGAAATGTTTCTTGAAGGCCACATTAAAGGCTTTAATATCTGCAAAGCCACAACTACTTGCAATATGTGCTACTCCATCTTCAGAGTTAGCTAAACGAACTGTAGCCTCTCGTAATCTCAACCGCAACAAATACTCTAAAAAGGAAACCCCTAATTGGCGTTTAAAAAATTGAGATGTATAGTTCACATTATAACCGCCTATTTTAGCAATATCTTCTAACTCTATCTTCTGCTTATAGTTTTCATCAATATAGGCAATCATTTTATCAAAGGTAGCTACAGTCATATCAGCAGGCTTTGTATGTATAGGGATAGTCTTAACCGCATCAATTTCACGATATATATCACTCGTCATGGCTAAAAAGTGACTCTCCAACCATAATTGACGATCAGGACTTTCACTATTCACCATTAACAACATCATTTGTGCCGCAAGATAACGTAAGGACGTAAAGAATTCATTATCCCTATTAGTTTTATCTGAGCGCAATACAAATTGGTACATGCCGAAGTTAGGATCAAAGTATTGGAAAAACTCCTTACTCACATGAATAACAAGAGCTGTTGTATCCTCCTCTAAGGCCAACGTAGCATGACCTACTTGAGGGGAAATAATAATGGTATCAAGAGGTTCCATTGTAAAAACCTCACTATTACAACTCATGTCGATTCTGCCCTTTAACAAGATCAAGACTTCAACGCCACTGTGCCAGTTGTAATGATATGTACTAACCTTATATATATCACTATTGAAATCTATATGATTGTGTTTATAGGTATAGTGAAAGTAATCCATAACAACGTAATACCCCTCATAAAATCAAACAAATACCTCTCAATTATTTACATAAAAAATGCACCCCTTATTAATCAAAGGGATGCATTCATTATGATATATATAATTAATAACGGTCAACAGTAATCTTATTTTATATATTAATAAATTATAGTTTTATGCTTCTATAGCATTATATATCTATTCTTAAAATTACATAACCGCTGTAATAGCCGCTGCTAAACCAAAGAAGATACCTGGTGCATTGGCTAATGCTACTGGAATATCTCTATGTTCTTTAAACAAACCATACGCTACCCATAATGTACAGTTGATTGCAGCTACAAGTGGTTGAATCCAATCACCAGTACCTGGATGTGCAAGGTTATGCATGATTTGTGGGAAATAAGATACATACATAGCTACAGCAGTAACAGTTGCAACTTTACCTACGTTTTCCATAAATTTTACTTGATTCATATATCCTCCAAAATTATAACTTACTAATTTTTTTACTCCTGATGAGATATATTCTACTCAGTTTAGTGAATATAACTATCCAAATTAAAAGATAATTTTTATATTAAAATCAACGAAAAAAGATAGATTTCTCTCGATTTATTGTATTTTGGGACTATAACAATATATAAATTCACCCGGAAAATACATATAAAAAAGCACTACTTATCAACAGTAGTGCTTTTTCAATAACTTTATAGGGTTTTTTGATATAGAAATTTACCCAATTCTAATCTTTCTATATGTGTCATAAATTCATCAAAATAATTTGCTTACCAAACTCTTATCACAAGAATATAGCTACTAAAAGAATTAGCTACTATAAGAATTAGTTACTATAAGAATCTAGTTGCCATAGAGATATAACAAAATACCTTTATAAATCCTTTACTACATCTGCTAACTTTTCTTTCAAAGATTCCAATTTTTTGCTCATAAATTCCAATTCACTCTTAGCTCGGGAATCATCTTCATACGACAAGAATGAATGCAATACATCAAGAACATCTTGATTGTCTACAGAAATAATTTCTTTCCAATCTTGTAAGACGGTTTTACGCCCAATGCTTTTGACTTGCTTACGATATTCTGTGGGAGTCATATTAAAGTGTTTTTTAAAAGCCACATTAAAGGCTTTCACATCTGCAAATCCACAATCGCTTGCAATTCTTGCGACAGCCTCATCCGTACCAGCTAAGCGAACAGTAGCGTCACGGATTCTTAACCTCAATACATACTCAACAAATGAAATCCCCATTTGCTTTTTAAAGAACTGAGATGTATAGGCAACATTATAGCCCCCAATTTTTGCAATATCTTCCAACTCTATTTTCTGCTCATAATGCTCATCAATATAGGCAATCATTTTATCGAACGTTGCGGGTTTCATATCACCAGGTCTAGCATTTTCATGAACCTTTTTAATGGGATCAAACTCTCTAAATACATCCCCAGCCAACGCTAAGTAATGATGCTCTATCCACATTCGATGTACCGGGCTTTCACCTTTAGTCATCAATAACATCGTCATAGCTGCATGATGCCGTAAGGTTGTAAAGAATTGATTGTGACGAGTACTATTATCTGAACGCAATACAAATTGATAGGCGCCAAAATCTGGATCATACTGTTGGTAAAATTCATTTCCTACATGAATGACAAAGGCAATGACATCCTCTTCCAGAGCTAATGTGGCATGTCCCACTTGAGGAGAGATAATGACCACATCAAGTGGTTCCATCGTAAATGTCTCACCATTACAACTCATCTCCATTTGGCCTTTTAATAAAATAACAATCTCCGTCTCACTATGCCAGTTGTAATGGTATGTGCCAACTCGATATATGTTGCTACTAAACTCTATGTAATTATGTTTATATGAATAGTCGAAGTAATCCATTACACTTTTACTCCCTAAGGTAATTTCGCTCTTAACTCCTGTTCCTGTGATTTACTCTCTTCTAACAAGGCCGATTCATCTTGAGTCCAAGGACCAAATAAAATTTGGTCTACAACAGTTCCAACAGATTCAGTACATAATTTTGAATTATATACTTGTTCTAAATCACGTTTATACACTTGAATAGTTTCAAAGACTCCACTCTGTTCTAGTTCAGTAATATTAGCGACCAAGGATTTTACAATTCCATCATGATGATCTTTAGGAGTGGCTCTCGCTTGTAAAGGATCCACAATCATCATTTCTAAATAGCGCAATTGCGTCGTCAAATAAGATAACTCTGGCTTAGTAGCAATCAAACAAAAGTCGACGGTATAGCCTTTAGATTTTAATAATGTAGCTGTATTAATTGGTACTGCGGCGGAACGTAATGTGCCTTCAATAATTAAATTGTATTTTAAAGAGCTTAATTTATCAATTACAGCCTCTACCATCTTACCTGCAAACATTTTTGTGTAATCTACACTATCAACACCATATTTTTCTTGTAACTCTCTAAAATACGGGTGTTGAGCACGGTATGTATCGCCATCAATGATAATATAATTACCTTTTGACTCTAGCATTTTCACACGATGAATTGTGGTTTTCCCGGCTCCACTTTGACCACCTAAAATAACAGCACGAGGTGTACTAGATATATTTTTATTAAACGTTAAGAAATCAATGGTACGTTCTAAGGCCTTATCAAAGTCTTCAGAGCTATAGGATTCAATAGCTTGTACATCACTAGTCTCTTTAACAGCTTTAACATCACTAATGTCATGAGAAGCTTGTGCTAATGACTCTTTAATATTGCTTTCAAGGTCTACCATATCTGATTTTAGAACGTCTAACTCATGTATAGACGTGGCTAAATATAACTCTGTATTTACAATATGAGAATACGCTTTTAATAGCTCTACACAGTCACTAGTGTCACTCTCCTCAACTAAGTTACAGAGACGCGCTAATGTTTCCGCGCTTTGTTCTTTTAGAACTTCTATTTGTAAAGTTAAATTATACTGTTCAACGACATTCATACATTCGACCTCTCTCAACGCATTAAAAATGCACCCCTTATAATCTAAGGGATGCATTTATTATGATATATTTATTTAACAACGGTCAACAGCATCTTGAAGTTTTCTTGGGCATCGAGGCTATGAGGGACTTCAGAAGGCATGATCAATGTTTCACCAGCTTTCACATTGTGTTCCACATCACCGACGACGATATGTGCCTCTCCATCGAGGATTTGCACAATCGCATCGCCTACAGTTATATGCGTTGAGATTTCTTCGCCCTTTGGTAACGCAAATAAGGTAATACTGAGGCGTTCATTTTGGGCAATCGTAATACTAATCACTTGCCCTTCTTTATACTCTAAACAATCGCCTAGATGTAAAATTTCGTTGACTGGGATATTTTTTGTGAAAGTCTTACTCATAGAAATCACTCCTTATATAACTATTTGATAGTAAAAATAATTAAAAAGTAGATTGAAATAAAATTTTGTCAAAACTCAATTAATATAATTAAAAGGACTGTCCTTTTGTTGACTTTATTATAAGTTAATTGAGATTTAATTTCAGTGTCTATAGCAACAGAATTGAAATAATTTTATATAAATAAAACCGCCACCAACGGTGACGGTTTAGTATGACTCACCTATATAAAATTACGGGTTAAATGGGAATAAAATTGGCAATAATACAAAAGAAACGATGGCAGATACAATAATCAATGGTACGCCAGCTTTTACATAATCCTTAAAGCTGTAACCCGCCACGTTATACACCATAGCATTTGGAGGCGTGCCCATTGGTGTAGCATATGCAAGAGAACTGGAAATAACGATAGCTACGAGAATCGCTTTTGGGTCAAAGCCTAATTGAGATGCCAAGGACAAGCCGATAGGTGCCAACAATGCAACGTCCGCTGTATTGGACACAAAGTTTGTCATGAATATAGACAAGAAGAAAAGCACTGCTAACAAGACCAATGGGTTAGGTGTCTCACCCAAACCATCAACGATAAGGTTTGCAATAAATGCACCTGCGCCGGATTTTACCATTGCTGTACCAAGAGCCAAGGAACCTACAAACAACAGAATTGTCTTCATATCGATAGACTTAACAGCCTCTGTTTCAGTAATAACCCCAGTTGCTACGATAACAAGAGCACCTACCCAAGCGCTAACAGCCAAAGATACACCGATTTGTTTTTCAAAAATCATAGCCGCAATAGTCAATACAAGCACCAAACCTGCTGTCCATTTTTTCCACATTGGAACATGATCAAAGTCAGCATTTTTTTGATAGTTTGCATCAGGCTCACGAGTTGGAACCTCTGGCACGAAACGTTTGCCAATGAATGCATAGAATAGAGTGCCGATGATAAGTATAGGTAAACCTACTTCACCATAAGCGAAGAAACTAAAGGAACCAAGACCAGCCTCTTGTAAATTAGAGTTTGCAATCATATTACCAGGGGAACCAATCATAGAAATATTACCACCCATAGCGGCTGCAAATGCGATTGGCATTAGGAATTTAGTTTGGTTGAAACCACCCTTTTTACAAATACCGATGACAACAGGAATCATAACGGCTGCCGTACCTGTGTTGGACAAGAGACCAGACATAATACCTGTAAGCATCATGATAGCGATAATAAGGATTGTTTCGTTTTTAGCAAATTTATTAACAACATCACCTACATCAACAGCAACACCTGTTTCAAAGAAAGCAGCACTGATAATAAACATAGCAATGAATAAAATAACATTAGAGTCAACGAAGCCTTTGAAAGCTTCCGTTGCGGTTAATACACCAGAAAGATGCAAACCAACGGCTACAATCATAGCCGTAATAGACAATGGAATCTTCTCCAATGCAAACATGACGATTGCAAATACGAGGAATCCCAATGTAACAGCAACACTATAATCCATGAGAACTTTCCTTTCATGGTAGTCATACACCTATAGTATATAGATATAACTCAGTGATGTAAATCATATAATTTTTTATAATGAATATTTTTCATATATCTACAACGCTAGATAATACCTTATATATTAAAAGGGGCACAGAATTGGCAATAATACCAATACCACAATACTAGATACAACAATAAGTGGTACACTAGCTTTCACATAATTCAAAAAGCTATAGCCAGCTATATTGTAAACCATAGTATTGGCAGGCATACCAATTGGTGTCGCATATGCCAAGGAACTAGCAATTACGATAGCCGCGAGCACTGCTTTTGGATCTACTTTCGTGCTCATCGTAAACCTCCAGCAGGACTTCCTTTTCTAGACCTCTAAAATAAAATCTATTAAATATGTTAACGCCTCTCCATAATTTTATTGTACTCTTTTTTACAAATATAACTATCTAAATTATATATTTTTCTAACGGAATATAAAAATACACCCCTTATTAATCCAAGGGATGCATTCATTATGATATATTTATTTAACGACGGTCAACAGCATCTTGAAGTTTTCTCGGGCATCGAGGCTATGAGGGACTTCAGAAGGCATGATCAATGTTTCACCAGCTTTCACATTGTGTTCCACATCACCGACGACGATATGTGCCTCTCCATCGAGGATTTGCACAATCGCATCGCCTACAGTTACATGCGTTGAGATTTCTTCGCCCTTTGGTAACGCAAATAAGGTAATACTGAGGCGTTCATTTTGGGCAATAGTAATACTAATCACTTGCCCTTCTTTATACTCTAAACAATCGCCTAGATGTAAAATTTCGTTGACTAGGATATTTTTTGTGAAAGTCTTACTCATAGAAATCACTCCTTATATAACTATTTGATAGTAAAAATAATTAAAAAGTAGATTGAAATAAAATTTTGTCAAAACTCAATTAATATAATTAAAAGGACTGTCCTTTTGTTGACTTTATTATAAGTTAATTGAGATTTAATTTCAGTACCTATAGCAACAGAATTGAAATAATTTTATATAACAAATAGACGAGACCTCTAGAGAGACCTCGTCTTATTATTATCACTAAATATTACAGATATGTAACATCCTAAATTTTGAAATATTAAACGTCTATAAATATTAATCTCATATAATTTAAATCGCAGGTAGCAGTCCTAATAGATACACATCAAAAGTATCGCCAGGCCGTACCTCATGTACGCCTCTCGGAATACACGCCAAAGCATTAACCGTATATAAGCCTAACATGCTACTACTGTTAAAGTGACGATTAGCCACAAAGCGTGGCGCGCCACCACCGAAGATTACTTTACCTTGTACATAGCGATCAAAAGCATTGCGTTTAAAAATTTCCGAATCCATAACACAGGCCACCACTGGTGTAGTCCAGTTTGCCAAACCTTTATAGCGTTTCAAGGTTGGTGCTACGATTAAATGCCACCCATTAAAGGCAGCCCCTGGATTACCGGACAAACCAAAGATAATCTGACCTTTTGGGGTAACCGCACCATAAGATGCTGCGCCCGGTCGCATTTGAATACGGGCATAGATAGATTTTGCCCCTAATTTTTCATAAATAAGAGGCATCGTATCAAAAAGACCTACCGATACACCACCAGAACTGATTATAACATCTGCTTCTTCACTAAGTTTTAAAACATGATTGATTTCAGAGTCTAACGCCTCTGGAGCATCACTTACATGATAATGTGTTATCTTGTGAAAACCTAAGTCCTCTAAGAGTCCACAAATCATAGCTCGATTGGAGTTGTAAATTTTACCAGGCGTTAAGCTTTCACCAGGTTCAATAACCTCATGGCCAGAGGTAAGAACTAATACACGAGGCATGGCATTAACAGATATTTCCGTCATACCTAGCCCCGTCAAAATGGTTTGTACTGTAGATGTTACCTCTGTACCACGTGGGATCACAATGGTGCCGGCAACACACTCCTCACCTTGTGGAATAATATGATCACCACAATGATATTTGCCTTGAATCGTAATTGTAGTTTGTGGTTCACCAGTGCCAACCACTTGTTCTTGCATGATGACAGTATCACATGTATCTGGTACCGGTGCACCAGTCATAATACGCACCGCATGACCAACGTCTACGGGATGTTCCCATACAACACCAGCACCAATGATACCGTCAACGATATATTCATTACGACCTTCTTCGTAGGCGATGGCATAACCATCCATAGCAGATTTTGGGAATGCAGGTACGTCTGTGGGTGCAATAATGTCCTCTGCTAACACGTACCCCTTCGCAGCCTTAACATCTATTGTTTCAACTTTATGAACTTGCGTTTGTAAGGCTTCATCCCACAATTGGAGCGCCTTCTCAACAGTAACGACGGCCATTTAAACTCCTCATCATTTCCTGTATGTGACGTACCAATTCAGGTACGTCTTGATCTAACTTACCAATTTCTATCGTCGCCACTCGGTCCATGGAATCCGAGATAAGCTCTTCCGTATGTCCCTCTTGGGTAACCTCTATAATAGGGGCAATCCCTTGAGACCGTGATTCTAGTATAACTATATCTACGGGCATAAACTGTGATATTTCATACAGATTTGATTGTTCTTTTGTACGTATGCGAATCGCTGTTTCAGTAGGCCCTGCAATAGCAACCGCATCAGCCCCAGCTTTATAAGCAAGATCTGTATCTGTTCCCTCATGATCCATCTGAAAGCCATGTTTATCGCTTTTGACAACACCAACGGATAAACCGATTTTTTGTAACTCAGACACAAGACGCGTTACAACAGTTGTCTTACCTGTTTTACGTTTCGATGCGACCACACTAATTAAAGGTACACGGCGAAATTCATTTTCCGCCAAAGCTCGCGCCCATTGATAATCTTCAAAGCGATTAATATTACTTAATTCCCAGCTATAGTCAGTAGCATCAATGGACTCAACATGCCCAATGACGTCAAGAGCATGATGCAAGGATACATTTTCGCCAACAAGAATAGATTGAATTAAGGACGCAATATATGGCCTATAAATACCGGCCATCGGCTCAGATTTACCACTTTCACTATATGGGACAATGGCATTCCAATCATTATGATCTACTTGATAGAGCCAATCATAATACAAATCCATTTCCATGAATGGCATATCTACTGCCATTACTGCATAAGCAGAACTAGTACCAACCGCTAGAGTGCTATACAGCCCCCCTAAAGGTCCGCATCGCCCAACAGAATCACGAACAATAGAAACCTTATTTTTCTCATCGTTCGATAATGTATCTATAATATGAGTCTGTATAGCAAGTCCTAATTGCTCGTCATCACCGATGGAGATAAGAATATCTTGAACATCTGCATCTAAGCCCTTACGAAGGGCATGAGATATAAGACTTTCACCATTAATCCAAGACAACAAAGCCTTAGGTTGCCCCATTCTAGTACTGAGTCCTCCAGCCAAAATAATTAAACCTAATTTATCCACGACGTTGTAAACCTCGTTTGACACCTTGGTAGATAAATAGTAAAACTGCAATATTTAAAAGGCCATCTGGTACCATATAAGATGCATTATAAATCATGGAATAAACCCAAGGATTCTGCCCTTGTGGAGCATAGCTAGCAAAGACTACAGCACCGCTCGTAACAGATGCCCCCCAACGCAATACAATACCTACGATGGATCCAGTAATAAGTCCAGAAAGAGAATCTTTAAAGTAACCACAAACGCCAATAGCACCGTAAGCAACCAAGTAGTCTAATACAATACTTAAATAATGAACAGATGATTTAAAGCCTAAAATAAAGTGTAATATACCATATACAACACCTACGAAGATACCTCGTGTTCCGCCCCAACGATATGCGTAAATCATGAGTGGTACCAAAGCTGCCGCCTTAATAGAGCCCCCCTGTGGCATATGAAAAATCGTAATAAATGACAACACTTGAGCAATGGCAATTGCTACGCCAGCTTCAGTAAGCATACGGATTTTAGACTGTTCCACATTAATCAACCTCCTTTTACCATATATCTATAAATGAATATATTATTTATACAATCTACTTGTATTGTACTACAGTTTATCCCTTACACCAAACAAAATATTCGGAACGTATTGAAAATTTTATGAGTCTCTTGTATAATGGTACAGGTTCAATATGTAATACTCGAAGGAGATATAGAAACTATGATTAATACAACTAACATCTTTGATTATGAAGACGTGCAATTGATTCCTAACAAATGTATTGTCTCCAGTCGTAGCGAATGTGATACACATGTAAAATTAGGTAAACGCACATTCCGCTTACCAGTAGTACCTGCTAATATGCAAACTATTATCGACGAAGAGTTGGCTGAAAAATTAGCTCGTGAAGGGTATTTCTATATCATGCATCGTTTCCAACCAGAACGTCGTATGGACTTTGTAAAACGTATGCACGACCTTAACCTATATTCTTCTATTTCTATCGGCGTAAAAGCTGAAGAATTTGCTTTAGTTGATGAATTTAAGAAAGCAAACTTAACCCCAGAATATATCACTATTGATATTGCACATGGTCATTCCAATGCGGTCATCGAAATGATCCAATACATAAAAAAGAACTTACCTGAAACCTTCATTATCGCTGGTAATGTAGGCACTCCAGAAGCAGTTCGTGAACTAGAAAATGCTGGTGCTGATGCGACTAAAGTAGGCATCGGTCCTGGTAAAGTATGTATCACAAAATTGAAAACCGGCTTTGGTACTGGTGGCTGGCAATTGGCTGCTGTTCGCTGGTGCGCAAAAGCAGCTACTAAACCTATCATCGCTGACGGCGGTATTCGTGACCATGGCGACATCGCAAAATCCATTCGCTTTGGTGCTACCATGGTTATGATTGGCTCCCTCTTTGCAGGTCACGAGGAATCCCCAGGGGAAGAAAAGATTGTTGACGGCAAAGCTGTAAAAGAATACTTTGGTTCCGCTTCTGAGTTCCAAAAAGGGGAACGCAAAAATGTAGAAGGTAAAAAAATCTTCATCGATTCCAAAGGTTCTATCTTCGATACATTAACTGAAATGGAACAAGATTTACAATCCGCCATTTCTTACGCTGGCGGTACGACTCTACAAGCTATTCGCAAAGTAGACTATGTACTTGTTAAAAACTCCATCTTCAATGGCGATCGCTAATCTAATCAATATATAATGATAGTTCTAAAAGCCACAGGGTCTAGACCTGTGGCTTTTTAATGCGAGAAATACATAAAATATAAAAATATGAAAAAGGAGCTACGATACGAAAATCATAGCTCCTTAATTATAGGCTATTAAATTTGTTCTTCACTAAGACCACAGTCTTTACTCATTAAATGGTATGCGTATTTACCAATACCTGCACTTACAACAAGCAATGTAGTCAATACGATAAATGCTACTGTAAGACTTGTACCGTGCGCAATGAAACCAATTAAGGCAGGTCCCATCAAAATACCCATATAACCGAGCATTGTGGATGTTGCGACCGCTTGTGTCATAGGAATGACATTTTGTTCCCCCATTGCAGAGAATAGGTTTGGTACTATCATAGCTAATGAAATACCCAATAATAAGTAAGTATACATGGATGCATGACCTGGCAAGAACACGATAAGCCCCATCGCAATAGAGCCAAGTAAGTAGCCACCAACAACAACTTGCTTTGATGTTAAGTGTTTACCTAATCTATTACCAAGCAAACGGCCTATACACATAGTACCATTAAAGAGCATTACACCCATGACAGCCTCTTCAATAACAATCCCTTTATCTTCAAATAAATATAATGCACTCCAATCCCCTACAGCACCTTCTACCAAGTAAGAAACAAAGGACAATAAACCAAAAATAAGAGCGATTGGATGAAAGGACAATGGGCTTTTAGATTTTTTAGTAACCTTTGCATTTGGATCACTACCAAAGGTCAACATAAATTGGCTAACTACAACCATCGCAATAAATAGTACGATGAGAAGTCCCCAAATACTTTGATTAACAGGCAGCGATAAGATTTTTAAAAGCACGAGCAAAACACCGGCACCAGCAAAACCACCTAAGCTCCAGCCACCGTGATAGGCGCCCATTAAATGTTTTTTGCTCACCTTTTCTGTTAGGATAGCTTGTAAATTAGCAGAAGCACCACTAAGGCCTACACCAATACCAAAAAAGAACAGGGCTACTGTTGTTGTAGCAATAGTAGGACACATAGTAACGATGGCAAGAGATACCATACCAATAAAGCTAGCTAACAAAACGACTCTCTTACACCCAAAGCTTTCTACAAGCTTACCTGCTATAGCCATGGATAAACAAGAACCTACACCGAGCAACAAAATCATGGAACCTAATACATCTTCACCAATACTAAGCTTTGCTTTTAAATATGGCACAAAACCAGCCCATAAAGCTGTGTACATACCAGGGATAAAAAATGCCCCAAAAGCACCACGAATATTTGCTGTTGAAATAGAAACTTGATCGTTCATTACATCCTTTCTGGCTTCTAGAACCGTCCGGCGAAGAAAGGCCCTTTTTATCCGCATTGCGCCAAAACTTGCATCATTGCAGGAAACCATTTTAATTACATATGACTAATATTGGAATATAATAAACCCCTTTACAAAAAAAGTAAAGGGGTTTATGGGGTTAAAATTTATTTTCTTGTAACCAAGCAATGGCATATTCAGCATATACCGCAGATGCTGCAGATAATACAGTATCATCCATATTAAATCTATTATTATGATGATCGTATGTAGCTTCTACATCAGGGTTTTGAATACCAATAAAAGCAAAGCATCCTGGTTTATCTTGTAAATACCAGGCAAAATCTTCTCCAGGCATGACTTTACGCATCTTAGAAAGCTTGTCCTTACCTAATGTATCAATAACGACACGTTCTGCCAGTTCACTGGATTTAGGATCATTAATAGTAGGGGGCACTTTTTTTACATATTCTAATGTAGCAGTCGCTCCATAGGCCTCTGCAGTGTGTTCTACAATGCGGCGAATAGTATCGACAATATATTGTTCTTGGTTTGGATCAAAGAAACGAACTGTACCGCCTAGGGAAGCTTCCCCAGGGATGACATTCCATTCTGAGCCAGAATGAATATTACCAATCGTAACAACGACGGAATCAAGGGCACTCACATTGCGAGAAACTACAGTTTGTAAGTTCATAACGATGGCACTAGCCACCACAATTGCATCAATCGCTTGATGCGGCTGTGCACCATGACCTTGTTTGCCTTTTACATTAATAGTAATCTGGCTACTGGCAGCCATACGAGGACCCTCTTCTACAGATATGAGTCCCGCTGGCAAATCGATCCACACATGCCCTCCAAAAATAGCATCTACCTTATCATACCAATCGCCAAATTTAATGAAATCCGGAGCCCCTGCGCCAGTTTCTTCCGCAGGTTGGAATGCTAAATACACATCGCCTTCAATACGGTCTTTCATAGACATTAGCATCTTAGCCGCACCTAATAAAATAGCCATATGTCCATCATGACCGCAAGCGTGCATTTTGCCTTCTACTTCTGATTTATAGTCCACTGCATTATGTTCATGAACAGGCAGTGCATCGATATCGGCGCGCAACGCGATAGCCCTTCCCGGATTAGCACCATGGATAATACCAATTAAGCCGATACCACGCTCTATGTCTACATGAACCTCTACGCCCATTGATTCTAGTTCTTTAGCGAGTGCCTTTGTCGTTTCAAACTCTTCATTACTGAGTTCTGGATGTTTATGAAAATATCTACGCCAATCTTGAACGTAGCCTTTATATTGCTCTATTAAATCGCGACTATGCATCGTATCGCCTCCTCTAATATCAGTATATCAATTGCATATCAATATGCATCGCTAATATATAACGATTATACAGTCTACGAATTTATAAATACACAACCTACTTGTACCAAGAAAAGCCCCTTATTTAGGGGAATAACAGGATAAATGTAAAAGAAAACGACATGCAGCGCCATGTCGTTTTCCCAGTTTCTTATCGGTTGCGCAATACTGCTTGTACCGCTAAGGATACAACAGCTGTTGCAACTGTCACAGCAGCGGTGATTTTCGCCGTTGTGATAATTTCTTCTTTTGTAGGTTTTGCTTTTGCAGCAATGTCCAACGTTTTTGCTACCGCCGGAACCAATACTTCATTACGTAAGGATTCTGTATTCATATTTACTCCTCCAATATAGACTGTTTCTTCTAGGGTAACACGAATACGGAGTAAAGTCTATATAATCATCGGTTTATTTCCATAGTTCAATGTTACATAACTATAGTAAACAATATTTATGAAAGTTAAACAAAATCTTACTGTGCCGCTAATTCTTCAATCACATCGGCTAAAATAGCAATAGCTTTTTCCAATTGTTCTTGCGGAATATTAAGAGCTGGTAAAAGACGCACCTTATTTTTAGCAGATAAACATACTACGCCTTTTTCAAGACATTTAGCTATAACGGCTTTAGCATCAACCGTAGTTTCAATGCCAAGCATGAGCCCCATACCACTAACACCAATGACACCATGTTTACCAGTTAAGGTAGATTTTACGTATTCCCCTTTTACTTTTACAGAATCGAGAAATTCAGGAGTTAACCGACTAATAATAGTGTTCCCTGCAGCCGCACAGATTGGATTTCCCCCAAAGGTAGTAGCGTGGGCACCAGCATTTAAAACGTACTGCATCTTTTCATTAAACAAAGTAGCCCCCATTGGTAGACCTCCCGCCAAGCCTTTTGCAGTAGATACCACATCTGGTTCGATGCCAAATTGTTGGTATGCATATAGACTACCAGTCCGACCATTACCAGTTTGTACCTCATCGATGAGTACCAGTTGATCGTGTTCATGCGCATATTTTGTTACCGCTTGGACAAACTCCTTATCTAAGGGCATAACACCACCTTCACCTTGGATAGGCTCCATCATGATGGCACAAACAGCTGGATTAGCAAGGACTTTCAACGCCGCATCAATATCATTGGCCGGGGTGTGAATAAAGCCCTCAGTAAATGGGAAGAAATGTTGATGGAATACATCTTGTCCTGTAGCAGACAAGGTGGTAATAGTACGACCGTGGAAACTATTGACCAAGGTAACGATTACATGACGACCTTCGCCGTATTTGTCATGACTGTATTTACGCGCTGCCTTAATAGCACATTCGTTAGACTCCGCACCAGAGTTAGAGAAAAACACCTTTTTCATCCCCGTTTTCGCGCAGAGCTGTTTCGCTAGTTCAATTTGTGGCAAAGAATAGTATAAATTAGAAATATGATTCAACGCATGAGACTGCTTAGTAACAGCGTCAGTCCACTCATCATCGTCAACACCAAAAGCCGTTACACCAATACCAGAGCCAAGGTCAATGTATTCTTTACCCTCTACATCCCACAAGAGAGAACCCTTCCCTTTCTGAAAGCATACGTTGAACCGACCATACGTATTGGCTATATATTCTTTATCTTGTTTTTCAAAATCGATTGTATTATTCATTATACCCTCCAAACGTACGGCCTTGCCGTCGTCTATCTATATAAAAGATAACCAGTAGATGATTACCGTATTATGTCTACTATATTAAGCAACAAACATAGTCCCAAGGCCTTCATCGGTTAATAGCTCGATAAGAATAGCATGTGGAATCTCTCCATTGATGATGAATACCTTTTGCGCACCTGCTTCTATGGCCTCTAAGCAGCAATCCACCTTAGGAATCATGCCGCCCGCTATAATACCATCGGCTTTTAACTGATCGGCCTCGGCCATCGTAATTTTAGGAATTAAAGAATTTGGATCATGCACATCTCGCAGTACACCATCAATATTGGTCATAGCCACCATTGTTTCCGCCTTGAGAGCGCCCGCAATCTTTGCGGCTACCGTATCAGCATTAATATTATATGTCTTGCCATCGGCTCCCATGCCAATAGAAGAAATAACTGGAATATAGCCACGGCTAATTACATCATGAATAATGCTCGTATCAATAGTATCAATATAACCTACATAACCAAGTTCTTCGTTTTGTTTATGAACTTGAATCATGTTGCCATCCACACCACAGAGACCAACAGCTTTACCACCAAGATCCGTTAAATCCGCCACGAGCCCTTTATTCACCTTGCCGGCTAATACCATTTGTACAACATCCATCGTTGCTTCATCTGTAACGCGTAGACCATTTGCAAAATGTGATTCAATTTGCATCGCCTCTAAGGTGCTATTGATAGCTGGTCCGCCACCATGAACTAGAACTACTTTTACTCCTACCAATTGGAGTAGCAGTAAATCCTTCATAACAGATTTTTTTAATTCTTCATCAGTCATGGCATTGCCGCCGTATTTAACGACAACATACTGATCGGTATATTGTTTTATATATGGAACGGCCGCCGTTAAGATATGCGCCCGCATTGCATTTGTTACATCCTTCATAGTTCCCTCTCTAATCTAATACTAAACCAGTATTTTCTGGTAAGCCCAATGCGATATTCATACATTGAACGGCGGCACCTGATGCACCTTTACCTAAATTATCGAAAATGGCATGAACCATAATGCGTTCATCGTTACCAGTCACATTGATTTTCATGCTGTCCGTATTGCTTAATTGATTAGCGTTTAACATACCGCTATTGCTATTTTCAGTAAATGGTGCAACCGTAATGATTGTACTATCTTTGTAAAAGTATTCTAACGTTTGTTGTACCTTATCAATACAAACAGGTTTATGACATAAACGACTATGAATACCTACGGTAACCTCCATTCCAGAGTAGTAATCATCAACAATTGGCATAAAAATTGGAGCTTCACTAAGGCCGCATACATGTTGTACTTCGGGTAAATGTTTATGTTCTTGACCAAGCCCATATTGACGTGGAGCATAAAGGAAATAGTCCTTAGGACTACTTTCATATTGGTCAATCATCTTCTTGCCACCACCGCTATAACCTGTTAAAGATGTAATGGTGAAAGGATAATCCACTGGCACGAGTCCTGCTTTTACAAGAGGAGCTATGCAAGCAATCATACCGCTCGCATGACAGCCAGGATTTGCAATATGTTTTTTAGTTGCAATAGATGTTTTGTAGCTTTCACCAAGTTCTGGGAACCCATATGCCCAACCAGCTGTAGTTCTAAACGCTGTAGAAGTATCAATAACCTTACATGGAAAATCACCAATAGCGGCCATAATTTCCTTAGATGCCACATCAGGTAAACATAGAAATACAAGATCCGCTTTTTTTGCAACCACTTTAATGGCCTCTACATTTTTGCGATCCTCATCAGCAGTCGCTAAGAGTTCTATATCTTTTCGATCGGATAATCGTTCATGAATTCTAAGACCAGTTGTGCCTTCATGACCAACAATAAATACTCTATGGGGTGTCATAATAAACCTCAATTCTCACCTATTGGTGACTCACACCTATTTATATAGCCCTTTATCCAATATAAATAGAAAACAAACTATACGATTCATCACCATTTAGGAGGATGAATTTATTTCAATGGATAATCTCCAAAGGTGGCAACCATAACTGCCTTAATCGTGTGGAGACGATTTTCTGCTTCTTGGAACGCTAAAGAGTTTGGACCTTCGAATACCTCTTCGGTCACCTCAATGCCATTCATGCCAAACCGTTCATAAATATCTTTACCTACTTGTGTTTCTGTGTTGTGGAACGCTGGCAAACAGTGGCAGAACTTCGTGTTCGGATTACCGGTTAATGCCATCATTTCTGCATTTACTTGGAATGGTTTAAAGGTATTAATACGTTCCTCCCACATATCGTAAGTATCGCCCATCGTTACCCACACGCCAGTGTAAATGACATCTAAGCCTTTAACGCCTTCAGCTACATCATCTGTACAAGTAATAGTAGCGCCCGTTTCTTTAGCCACCTTTAAGCACTTTTCATAGAATGGACCAGCTGGCCAGTATTGTTTAGGGCCAATGAGTCTGAAATCCATCCCTATTTTAACGGCACCACTCATCAAGGCATTGCACATATTTGATTGACCGTGTCCAACATAAGCAAAGGAAATTTTATTCAACGGTTTATCGATATTTTCTTGTATGGTTAAGAAATTTGCTAATGTTTGTGTAGGATGATCCATATCGGTAAGCCCATTCCAAACTGGCACACCAGAGTATTCCGCCAATATATCTACATCCTCTTGGTCAAAGCCTCTAAACTCGATAGCATCATACATAGAACCAAGAACACGAGCCGTATCCTTTAAGGATTCTTTCTTATTCATTTGAGAACCTGTAGGGCCAAGATATGTTGTAAAAGCACCTTGGTCCGCAGCCCCTACCTCAAAAGCGCAACGTGTCCGTGTTGAGTCCTTTTCAAAGATCAAAACAAAGTTTTTACCTTCTAATGTTTTTATTTCCTTGCCCACTTTTTTATCTGCTTTTAATTTAGCTGCCAAGTCTAAAAAGTATTTGATTTCCTCTGGTGTATATTGAAGCATTGTTTTAAAAGATTTATGTTGTAAACTTTTCATGATAACCTCTTATTTCAAACTACTTATTTAACTACTTTTCTTGTAAGAATTCGGCGGCAATAGCAGCCATCATTGTTATACCAGGTTCCAGAATGCTTTCATCAATGGTGAAAGCCTCATTATGTAAGGCCGGATTGCCTTCAAACCCAGTACCTAACCAAAGAAAAGCACCTTTTATTTTATGAAGATATGCGGAGAAGTCCTCTGCTGCCATAGACGGAAATTCAGGATGGACCACAGCTTCTTTACCAAGATATTTCTCTACAATAGATGTGGCGTAATCGATGGCCTCTGGATTATTGATAGTAGCACCATGGCCACGCTTATAATCCAAAGTGCTTTCCGTTTTAAACATCACATCGAGGGCCTGTAAGCTTTCACCCAAACGTCGCTCAATATAATCACGTTTCTCTGGTTCATAGGTACGACAAGTACCTTCAAGATACACATCACCACAGCCCACATTGTATCGATCACCACCATTAATCACTCCAATTGTGCACACGAGATTTTCCATGGGATTCGTTTCGCGAGCCACCATGGATTCCACATTTACAATCCAGTTCGCTGCGGCCACAATAGCATCAACCCCATTGTGAGGCTCCGCTCCATGAGTCGATTTCCCTTCAATATGGACGAAGAAGTGATCCGAGGCAGCCATCAAATTACCTTTTTTTAGACCTACCGTACCAACCGGTAATTGTGGCCATACATGAAGGCCATATATTTCATCTACATCATCAAGAATGCCGCTATCTACAATACCTTGAGCCCCTGGGAATAAAGCTTCTTCTTCGGAAGGTTGGAATACGAGTTTCACGGTCCCATGTAATTGATTTTTAATAGATTGTAGAATCGCCGCTGCACCAAGTAAAATTGCCATGTGGCTATCATGACCACAGGCATGCATAACACCTTCATTTTGTGAAGCAAAGGGCACGCCTGTTATTTCATGTATGGGTAACGCATCCATATCGGCACGCAATGCAATAACAGGGCCTGTATGAGCACCTTCTATCTTACCGATAACAGCATAATCAGAAATATCGTTTACAAAGGGAATTCCTAGTTCACCAAGCACCTTTTGAATAAATAAAGATGTATGTTTCTCTTCACCAGATAACTCTGGATGGCTATGAATATGTCGGCGCCATTCCACAACTTGTTCTTTATATTGAGAGGCATAAGTTTTTATTAAATCTTGTAATGCATTCATTACTCTATCTCCTTTATACACTGTATGTATATTTTATACATATTTTGTGTATTTTTATAATCTATACACGTATTATAATACTACCTACCATAATTAGCAAGTATTTATACAAATTCACTGTATTTTTATTTGTTATATTGTAAATCAATTTTACTCATAGATTCTTGCTACCTTTGATTAGAGAAAATAGACAAAAAAGACACCTTCCAAAGAAGGTGTCTTTTCTTATTTTTCAATGACTGATTCGTCAAGCTGAGTGCCGTCAGGTAAAAATGATTTTACAATCAGCTTATTCGGTGTCACTGTCATAGACATATAATTATTCGTTTCAGGCTGAGGTGCTACATATACATCTAGAGGATGTTGCTTCCACTTAGGACGTCGTGCATCACCAGCTATTCCTGTAAGAATATATAATGGACCAGATGGGTCTCGATCAAAGTTTCGCACATGACCGCGGTTGCGATATGTATGTAAATGAGCAGATAAGACTAAGTCCACATTAAATTCATCGAAGATAGGCATAAATAATACACCCTCGTCATCGAAACCAACATCTCGACTTGCACCTGGTCGGTCAAAGGCATATTGGAATGAATCTCTATGCATAAGAACGACAGTCCATTTTTTCGTATTAGCTGCAAGATCTTGGCGTAACCATTGAACCTGTACATCGTATAAATCAGGATGATGCGTATCATGATTATCCTCATGATTGCTTTCATATAACATTGTATCTAATACAACGTAATGAACATCACCGAAGTCATAGGAATAATAACGACGATTAAAAATTTCATTCCCATTAGGCGGTACTGCGAAGTAATTCAAATACGCATAAGGCTCGCGCATTTTCCAATCTAATGTATACATCTCGTGATTGCCTAATGTCGTTGCTAACGGCACATTAGCACTCAACGGTCTAATGGAATTTAACCAAGTGCGCCATTGATAGGCCTGCTCTCCATTATCTACAAGGTCACCCATGCTAATATACAAGGCGATCCTAGGGTTACGATGTGCTGAGTTCATTACAATCTCTTCCCACTGAGAATAATCCCCCGACTGAGAATCTGGATAGATGAGGACATCATATTCTTTAGCGCCTGCAGTTTCCAATGAATACCAATCACTGCGACGATCATTGCCATAACCAACGCGATATTCGTATTTAGTATTAGGCGTCAAACCAGTTACTGTACCCTCATGAATATAGGTGGTACTGCCATCATCGGTAAAAGCTTTGTCTGTAGCTTTTATCGTTTGAGTCGTATCAGATCCAACAAGACGATACTCTATTACCGCATCAGCTTCACTGCTATCTGATTGCCACATAATAGTACGACTCGTGCTGTTATCTTGAGCTACAATTTGCCGAATATAACGACTTTCAGAATCGAGTAGTGGTTTTATCTCTTGGCCACTCACCACAGCCGCTGTTCTAGCTATACAACTCTGTATAGCATCCTTATGGACATATCCACCTATAGTAACACAGACCAAGGAAATAATGGCTAGCACGGATATAATTAATCTTTTTTTGTTCATATAATTCTAATTCTTTTCGTAATATTGTTTCATTTGTGTATAGCCATTAACGATGACTTCGATTTCACCCGTTCTAGGATGGAAGATAAGACCGTGAATAGGCACATCTTTAGGAATCAAAGGATTCATACGCAATTCGTCTACTGTATCCTCTACATTTTCAGCAGGATGTGTAAAGCCATCAGCCCAGCGTTCCATTTCTTTACGGATCATATGAATCGCTTCTGGTGCAATACCACGAGCCAACATTTTTTCTGTTAGATCTTTTGCCGTAGTTTTTGCCATACCACATTCGTGATGACCAATGATAAAGATTTCGTTAACGCCTAGCTCATAAATACAAACAAGTAAACTACGTACAACGCCATCAAAGGGACCTGTAATACAGTTACCTGCAGTCTTTACGATTTTCGCTTCACCGCGCCCAATATCCATGGAATCTTCTAAGAAGTTAACAAGACGTGTATCCATACATGTAACAATTGCCATTTCACGACTAGGCATTTTACTACACTTTGTATCTGTATCTACATAACCTGTATTTTGATCTTCTACATATTCTCGATTATGGGCTAAAATATCATCTAATAAGCTCATAGTACCTCCTATATAAAATGACTTTGGCATACAACCAAGGTCTCTATATCAATAATGCTCGATATACATATTATATCATATTAAGTTGTACACGCTTTAAGCCACAAAAAATAGGTCTATTCAAATACATGTATTATATATTTGAATAGACCTAAATCGCTTTTAAAGTGCTAGAGTACACACCTTATCTATCAGGTGTAGATAATGCTTCGATAGCTACGCTACCACCGCGTACAACTTCAATACGATTGACGAACATATCTTTAAATAAGGCAATCATGTCATTATTTTTAGATACGGTCTTTACACATTGTACTAGTACAGATTTACGATTATAATCCACAACTAATAGATCAAAGGTTTGGGCAATGCGGAAGATTTCTTGTTTATCCGCTTCTTTACAGCTATTGACCTTGATAAATAGTAATTCTTTTTTCGTAATTCGCATGTCCGTAAAGTCGATAACCTTAATCACCTCTACACTGCGATTAAGCTGTTTAATGATTTGTTCATATGTCAAATCGTCACAAGTAAGATCAATCGTCATACGAGACATGGTAGAATCTTCAGTTTCCCCTACAGTCAATGTATCAAGATTATAATTTTTGCCTGCGAAGAGGCCTGAAATCTTAGCTAGTACACCGATTTGGTTTTCTACATACGCTGAAATACAGCGTTTTTTCATATGTACTTCCATAGCGCCTCCTATTTTTTATCCTTCAACAACATATCACTTAAAGACTTACCTGCTGGTACCATTGGCAACACATTGAGTTCTGTTGGAATGATAAACTCAAGTAATGTAGGGCCATCTTTGAAAGTATCCGCCAATTGGAATCCTTTTTCGATGTCCTCTACCTTTGTAATACGCATTGCCTTTGCGCCATAAGCTTCTGCCAATTTCACAAAATCGGGTACATATTCAAACTCATCATTGTCGATTATGTCTCGCGTAACAATGGCACTTTCATCCATCATCAAGTTCGTACAAGCGTAACGTTTATCGTAGAATAATTGTTGCCATTGGCGTACATTTCCGAGGAAACCATTATTTAAAATAATTAGCGTCACAGGCAAACGGTAGTGCATAGCAGTGGCAAACTCTTGGATATTCATTTGCACGCCACCATCACCACAGATGGCAAATACACGCTTATCTGGATTTCCCATTTGCGCCCCTAATGCAGCAGGGAAACCATAGCCCATAGTCCCTAAGCCACCAGACGTCAACATTTGATATTGACCTTTCACATCAAGGAACTGGGTAGTCCACAATTGATTTTGACCCACATCGGTTGTAACGATAGGATGTTCATAATGATGATTGATGTACTCGATAACAGTTTGAGGTGTTAACCCCTCTTCGTCAGCTTGAGTGACAGGGCGCTCTGCCTTAAGTTGCTGTAATTGTTTTGGCCAGTCGCCAAGATCGTGAGGTTCAATATATTCTAAGATTTTTTCTATAGCCAATTTAGCATCTGCTACGATTGGAATATCAACCTTAATATTTTTAGAAATAGACGCCGCATCTACATCAATATGGATAATCTTACAATTTTGTGCAAAGGTACTTAGTTTACCAGTAATACGATCATTAAAGCGCGTACCAATAGAAATCATCACGTCACAATCAGTTATGGCTACATTAGGCGCATAGCCACCATGAATCCCTACATTACCAAGATACAATGGATGACGGCTATCAATAGCACCTTTCCCCATCAATGTTGTTACTACAGGAATCCCTGTTTTTTTAACCAACTCCATCATAAGGTCGTTAGCACCACTAATGCTTACCCCACCGCCTAATAGGAATAGAGGCCTTTTAGCTTTACTAATAATAGAACAGGCCTTTTTAACTTGACCTACGTGAACAGTGGTATTTGGTTTGTAACCGCGAATATTAACCTCAGTAGGATACTCATCAGAGCCCATAGCCTTTTGAATATTTTTAGGAATATCCACAACCACAGGACCTGGTCGACCTGTGCGAGCAATATAAAAGGCTTCTTTCAAAATACGACCAAGCTCTTTACGATCACGAACGGTAACAGCATATTTACAGATATTGCGTACAATGCCAACAGTATCTACTTCTTGGAACGCATCATTGCCCATCAGACCCAAGTCAACTTGACCTGTAATACAAACGAGAGGAACACTATCAGAATAAGCAGTAGCAATACCAGTCACAAGATTTGTAGCACCAGGTCCAGAGGTTACCATACAAACCCCTACTTTACCGGTACTACGAGCATATCCATCTGCCGCATGGGCCAATGCTTGCTCATGACGCGGCAAAATCACTTTTACCTTATCTTGCTTATATAATTCATCCATGATATCAATAGTAGCCGCCCCAGGATAGTTAAATAAAAACTCTACCTGCTCCTCTTGAAGGGCTTTTACCAGATACTGTGCGCCTGAAATCATAGGTATCTCCTTATTTATATAATGCATGCATATCGAATTCTCAATATTCACATCTGATATATCTAAAAAATTGAATATCTTATATAGATATGTTATACTCAGTAGTGTACCATATGTTGTGGTACATGAATATGTATAAAATCTCAAATTATAGAAATATATGTAGATTCTATTTTGAAAGGACTGAATATCATGAAAGAAATATTAGGTTTCCATTTAAACGGTTGCCCTTATTGCGCTAATGCATTCCGTGCTATCGATGAACTCGTTGCAGAAAATCCTGCATACGCAGATATTCATATCAACTGGGTTGAAGATCAAGATGCTCATGAGCTCTTCAAAACTCACCCATATGAATACTATCCGAACTTATGGTTCGACCTCGACAAACAATACGAGGCACAACCTGGTGAAAGCTATGCCCAAACAAAATCTTTAATCAAAACTGTATTGGACAAAGCACTCGCGTAAAACGCTATATTTACAAATAATAATGCACCCCTAACATATAATCTAATGTTAGGGGTGCATTTTAGTATACTGTAAGATTATGGCTTTTTTTGTACCATAAACTTACTGACTGCTTTATACACAATTAAAATCAATGCAATTTCTAAAGGGAAACAAATGATATTTTTAATAAGACGTCCAATAAATATAGCAGATACTGCTTTGTTATAAAATATTGTGAGCCATATTGTATTTAATATCAGATGTATACATACAGTAACAATCGTCTCCGGTAAAAGTAATTGTTTAAATGTAACATTACGTCCGTGTAAAAAATACCCATACACATAGCCTACAAGAAATTCAGATATGATAAAGCCGGGAAAGAATACCCCTTGTCCAAATAAAGACATACCTATAAAACAGGCAATAGCAGCCATTATACCTGCTGCCATAGGCCCATAAAGAATACCAAATATAGCGGTTGATAAAAATCCAAAGGTAATATGTATAAATGTAGTATGAATAGCAAATATATAAGATAGTAAAACCGTCAATGCTACAAACATTCCTGTCTTTACAATCATATCAGTTTTCATAAGAAGTACGACTCCTTTTTCTATCCTTCCACTCTAAATACATATGGCGAATAACTTGAATTGGTGATATAAATAACATTCTAGGTCCACCATAGCGCATGATTTCACGTATTTTTTCACGATACGTAGGCGCATAGCAATGCGTTTTACATACGCTGCAGAAGGTCTTGCTTTCCATATGAGGACATACATCTATACGATGTTCAGCATATTGCCAAACTTTTTGACACTCCTCACAGAGTTGTCCTTTAGGAGTGTGGTGCTTATTATGACAATAGATGCCAATAATCTGGTACATAGTTTTTAGTTCTAACTTACGTTTCTCATCAACTGTCATGTTTCTCTCCTATTTCACAGACCATGAAACCCAAGCCACCTTATCAACAGTCTTATTATGGATTTCTCCATCAATAGCTAGTGGCTCAATGAGATTTCTAATCTCTTCTTTCATGTCTTCCATGTCTCCCCATCCATTATTATGAAGTCGCATGGTAAAATAATTAACTGCCTTTTCAAGAGACATAACCTCTGTTTCAGGAACCGTTTTATAAATTACTTTTACATTATGCCCCATCTCATGAATTGCATCTAAACATTCTTTCATCTTGCCATCCCATGGGAAAGAATCACGTCCAAAGAAATGTTCAGATAACATATCTACCATTTCGTCGCTCCGTTCACTGAAAGCAATCCACAAGCATTTATCATTACTTGCATCATGCATGGCGCGAATATTTTCTACATCAAACATAATCGGGCAGAAGATACTGTATGCCAAGTCAAAGCTTTTATCCCAACCTAGTTCTCGACGAGTTTCATCAGACCAAGGTCCGATATATAAGCTAAGATCTAAACCTTCTGACTCTGCTAATTGTTTAGCACCACGAATCATACCATCAGATAAATCGATACCAGTCGCCTTATAGCCTTCCCGAGCTAACCCAAGTGCGTAGTCACAAACACCACAGCCTACATCAAGTGTACGACCATTCGATGAAGGTAATAAATTTTCATCCTTTAAGAAGGCTAAAAAATCAGTGACCTGTGCCTTGCGATCCTCGCGATTGTGCATTTCTACAAAGTACTCGGAACGATGGTTCCATGCGTCTTGCTCATCACGCCAAGTTTCGTTGACGGTAAGCTCCTGTATTTTATTTGTCATATTATCCCCTCTAAATAGCTGCATCCCCAAACGGATGAGCCATAGATACATATATAAGTAATTTTCACTTAGTTAAATTCACTATGTAATTTAACGCTCCCCTATATGTCCTAGTGTTCCGGCTAGGATGTTCAGATTTCCATATAGCTATTCTTATTGTACATCATTCTCAAAACAAAATGTGTTACCCAAATCACATTTATTATGTTATTTCGATATTATTAAATATAAAACTCTATATCGACAGCTTATCAGCAACTCAACTCATGTTGTTATATATCTCTATGTAGTTCATACATGTATCACCATTTATTTCTTTCCCATTAATGCATACAAATAACACTTTAAAGTTGACTATATACATTATTTCATATATTACTTATATTTATTATAATAAAGAAAAGGAGGACTTAAAAGTATGGGAAAATATATGATAATCCTAATGTTTGTATTAGTCGCTATCGCAGTGACATTTGCTACGTATAACCTATCTATAATTAGATCCATGCCTCCGGAAGAACGTTATAAACTGCTTTATTTTAACGATGATCAAGTATCTATAGGCATTGGATTAATGAAAAGAACCTATAAATTAAAAGATATTCGAGAAGTACGCTTCTCTAAGGGCAAAAAATTCCGCAGTATGGGAAGCTGGGCAGGCAGAATGAAGATTTGCAAACTAAATGGTAAGACAAGTCGTTGGATAGAATTTGATGGTACGGTCTATTACAAAAAGATGGTATATATAACAAATGAAGAAATCATTGATAAATCAATAAATATACTCATGAATGAATTTAGATCTAGAGGAATTCAGTGTAATAAATATAGATAGTAAAGTTAGAACAATAAAGTACGCTAAATTATGATATACAAATATATAATTCTCTGTCCTATAGACTAATTATAGACATACAAAAAGGCTTCTCGAAATCGAGAAGCCTTTTATTTGGTGCGCCTAGCAGGATTCGAACCTGCGCACCCGGTTCCGGAGACCGGCGCTCTATCCCCTGAGCTATAGGCGCATGAATACCTAAAAATTATACCATATAACGCTATGGTTCGGTAGTATAAAGTATATACAAACGCTAGGTTCATATAGAAAAGCCCCTATAGTTAAGCATCTTGTTAGCTAACTATAAGGGCTATCTCTATTATATTCTTGCCTTAATCAATTCTAGTAAAGCATCACAGCTCCGACTTATATCGTCATAGGTTTCGTCAAAGTTTCCCGTATACCAAGGATCCTTTACATCACTACTTTCACCGACAAACGACATGGCCTTATACACTTTAGAGTCTATATCATTGCCAATGATACGTTTTAAATTCCGCCCATTATTTTCATCCATGATAATAAGATAGTCGAAATTATGATAGTCATCAACCGTTACTTGACGAGCCTTACAACGCGTATAAGGAATACCCATTTCATCTAGCTTCTGCTTAGTCCCATAATGAATATCGTTGCCTATCTCCTCACAAGATGTACCAGCAGACTCGATATAAATAGAATCATTTAAACCTGCCTTATTAACGATATGCTTCATATAAAACTCTGCCATCGTAGAGCGGCAAATATTGCCGTGGCAAATGAATAAAATCTTAGTCATAATTAACTCCTTACATACTAATGGTCCTTACAGCATACGCTATAAGGACCATTAAAGCAATATTTAATTAAAAATTATGCCGTATCCCAGCATCAATGCGCCATGTATTTTCTATAGTAGCACCAAAGTTTTTAGTGAGTGTACCATATAGATATGTACTAGGACGAACATTCCAAGATCCGCCAATCTCAGCATCAAGCCAAGTATCCTTCAAATCTACTGTTGTTTGTACTGTTGGATTACCCGGTGCGGAATATGTTGTATTTGCCTTACCAGAGAACTCATGCACTAGCGCTAATTTAGCGAAGATATTGGATTTTTCTGTTTCTTTCCCAATGCCAATACCAAGTCTACCTACAGTAGAGTTTACGGCATCAGCTTTCACATGCATAGAACCACCACCGACAACAGAAGCATCATAAGATACACCATTCAAACGGCCTACAATAAATTCTACACTAGGATCGATATAGAAACCATTTTGTTTCTTGATGCGTTTACCGTATTCAGCACTCAATGATGTACCATACGTATGATACTTGCCATTTACCCGCTGTCCACCTACAGTATAAAGGTTGTAATTATTGGATAAACGATTACCACGAGCGATAATATCTAAATAACGACCATCGTCATGTTGTTTTGTGCCGTACAAGGCAATGCCACCAAGTTTACCATCACCACTGCCATTAGTATAAGAATTACTGGATGTACTGTAATCAATGGCACCTCCCAAAATCCAACCATTAGAAGCCTTATGATCGTAGCCGACTTGTACACCATTATACGTCATATGTGCATCAGCACCGTCTGTAATTTTAGATTTACCGCCTATATATTTCGCCCATACACCTTGGTTTGTATTAGCTAAACGAAGATCTCCTAAACGGCGTTGTAAATCATTGGTATTACTCTTCCATGCCATAGCAGTCGATGTAAGAGCAGATTTTGTGCCACTTACGAGTGATGATTCACTAGCACGATTAATCTTTGTCGTATCTCCCACAACAAGGCGCCCCTGTGCATCAAAATGATTTGCACCAAGCTCTGCAACAGCACCTGGACTCGTAATACCTTCGTTAATTTGCACGGTTGCACTCAGTTTCTTGTCTTTCCCTGTATATTGTAATTTATCGGCTAAGGTTTGTATTTCTTTACGGTAACTGGCATCATCTGTTAAGTTGGCGCCATCACCTTGTACCGTAATATGGCTATTATCTGCAGCATGCTCAACAACAATTTGACCTTTCCCTATTTCACTTGCTGGTACGCCGGACTTGTAAACAGCATTCACATAGCCGCTATAATTTTGAATTGTAATAGGACGTGCATCGATAGGATGAAGTATACCTGCTGCCGCTGGATTTGCACCGCCTATGAGATTGCGAACCTTACTGCCCTTATATAGATATGCTGCATTATCCCCAGATGGACGTTCTCTTTTAGGGGTAGGACGCTCCATACCAATCCATTCATTATTCCAAGTTCCTCCATTTTGTAAGTAAATGTCAGCACCAGAATTATGAGGGTTCTTATTGCTTTCAGCATATTCATTTAGTACAGCACCCGTAAGTTTAGAATTAGGTGTTGTAAAAGCTAACCCTATATTTGTTGGCGTTTCGTTATGATTTGGATCACGACCATAATCCTTATTAATTAACCCTACATTCCCAATAGCAACTAGGTCCTTAGAACCTGGATGTTTACCATCAGAACCAGTATTAACATATACATCGCCCTCTTCTGCCACCACAGAGTATGTATCAGAGGTTTCTAAAGGATGCGTGATGATACGTCCACCACCATCAACGATAATGTGTCCACGTTGATTAGCTTGTAATCCAACGCCGATAGCATCAATATCCACATTACCTTTGACATGAATATTAGTATCTCCATAATCTCTATTAGGATTGTCCTTGCTGAGTCTTGGCACTTTACCGCCGTAACCAGCATACACAGCGCTCATATAGTAATGACCGAGTTCCCTTTTTGAGGCTGGTGCATCATTCTTAAGACGTACAATCAAATCTTTATCCACCGTCAATTGTGATCCAAATCCATTATAAATACCTGATACATTTTTAGTTTTACCTGTATCTGTTAAGCTTTTACCATGCACATTAACCGTCAAGGTATCCTCTATATGCTTAACTTCCGGTTGTGTTTGTACAGGTGACCCCATTGTTAAGCCAAGCAATTCCTCCGCTTTATCACTTGTGGCATTAATTTCTGTAGCAAATGCAGAGCAGGTCATTCCAGTTAATACCAACGCAGCCATCACAGCCGATACATTTCGTTGTAATTTCATAAAAATCTCTCTTTCTTACCTCGCTTAATACGAGGCTCTCACAGAACGCATTTATACGTACACCCTAAAAATATAAAAAGACCCCCTAAGTCCAACTTAGGAGGTCTTTTTTATTTCACACACTTAGTAAATAGTTATATCCTATATTATTCAGGATTGATGATGAAGGACAATGCACTGAAGTATTTATTTTGCTCACCTTTAGTTTGAGTTGGGAAGCCCACTTCAACGCCTACTACGTTAAGACCATTAGCGCTTACTGCAACAGTTGCTTTACCGTTTTCATCAGCTTTGCTTTCGTTAGTAAGATCGTTAATTACGTCTTTGATTAAAGGTGCATTTGCATATGGTTTGCCTTCTTTCAAGACTTGAATTTCATATGTATCACCTTTTCTAAGAGTTAATGGGTTAACAGATGGAATGATTTGAATGAAAGCATCTTTATTATTGAAAGGTTTTGCTTCTGCATTCCAGTAGTGAACATCATATTTAATGGCATGTGTACTTTTTTGAGCACCAGGTACTTCAGAGATTGGTTTATGAACAGTTTTGCCATCTTTGTCTTTTGTCCAATAACCATAGTCAAAGTCAGTTACTGTAATACCCAATTTATCATTTGGTACAACTACTACATTTTTTTCATGTTTAATAACTTGTACAGGAATTACCATGCCATTGTTATCTAAACCAATGATGCTTTTTACCATTTCTGGGCTATACGCATCATCAACAGGGCCTTCGCCAAGTACTAGCGCTTTTTCATCTAAGCGGTTAGCAAAGAATACGCCATGCGCATCAACGGAAGAGCACACACAACCTGCAGCTAAACCTACTGCAAATAAAGAAGCTAAGATTTTCTTATTCATAAGAACCTCCATAATCAATAACTTATTTCAACAAACTTGTTATTATTATACAGCGTTACAAATATTTCGTATATACCAATACCCCTATTAGCAAGTTATTATGCGTATTTAGTATATTAACTTATTTCTATACCCAATAATCATAAATGATAAAATTATCACCTATTTTCATGAATATATGACTTGTAAGAATATGTTAGATAAATACTTATAGATTAGATAAAAAAGGCGCTCCTTAAGGAACGCCATTATATCCGCATGAGATATTATTTTTTATTCTTCGCTGCTTTCGCACGTGCGTTACGATCAAGAATTGTTTTACGCATACGAATGCTTTCAGGTGTTACTTCAACAAGTTCATCATCGTTGATCCACTCAAGAGCTTGTTCCAAAGAGAAGATACGAGGTGGAGTCAAGCGTACCGCTTCATCAGAGGAACTGGAACGCATGTTGGTAACATGTTTTTTCTTACATGGGTTAACATCCATATCAAGTTCACGTGTATTTTCACCGATAACTTGGCCTGCATACACGTCTTGGTTAGGACCAACGAACAATGTACCACGATCTTGAACGGAGTTCAAACCATATGGTGTGGTTTCACCATTTTCGAATGCTACCAAAGCACCGCGTGTACGGGAAGGGATTTCACCTTTATATGGTGCATAGCCATGGAATACATGGTTCATGATACCATTACCTTTTGTAGCTGTTAAGAATTGTGCACGGAAACCGATCAAGCCACGAGCCGGAACTACGAATTCCATGCGAAGATAACCGGCCAATTCAACCATGTTAGTCAACTCAGCTTTACGTTGACCAAGATTTTCCATTACAGTCCCCATAAACTCCTGAGGTACATCGATGGTCAACGCTTCGAGCGGTTCACACAATTGATCGTTAATAGTTCTGAAAATTACACGAGGTTTTCCCACTTGTAATTCATAGCCTTCACGACGCATAGTTTCAATCAATACAGCCAAATGCAATTCGCCACGGCCGGATACTTTGAACGCATCTGCAGAATCAGTTTCTTCCACTTTCATGGATACGTTAGTTTCTACTTCGCGGAACAAACGATCACGCAAGTGACGGGATGTAACAAATTCACCTTCGTGGCCTGCGAATGGAGAGTTATTTACGGAGAACACCATGGACAATGTCGGTTCGTCGATGGAAATGGATGGCAATGCTTCAGGATTTTCAGCATCCGCTACTGTTTCACCGATATTGATATCATCGATACCTGCAAAGGCGATGATATCACCCATTTCAGCTTCGTCAGTTTCAACACGGTTCAAACCATTATATGTATATACGCGACCGATTTTCGCTTTACGAGTGCTTTCACCGTTCATGATGGCAACCTGTTGGTTAGTTTTCATTTTACCACGTACGATACGACCTACGGCGATTTTACCGATGAAGTTATCGTAATCAAGTGTAGTTACCATGAATTGAAGAGGGCCTTCCATATCACCTTGTGGTGCAGGAATTTCGTCGATCAATGTCTTGAATAACGGTTCCATATTTACAGCTTCGTCATCCCAATTGGTTTTGGAAACACCGGAACGGGCAGATGCGTAAACTACAGGGAAATCGAGTTGATCATCGTCAGCTTCAAGTTCCATAAACAATTCAAGGACTTCATCCTCAACCTCTTTAACACGTTGGTCAGGACGGTCGATTTTATTGATAACTACGATTGGTTTCAATTTTTGCTCTAATGCTTTACGCAAAACGTATTTAGTTTGAGGCATTGGACCTTCGTAAGCATCTACGAGAAGCAATACGCCGTCAACCATGTTAAGTACGCGTTCCACTTCGCCGCCGAAGTCAGCATGGCCTGGAGTATCAACGATGTTAATTTTGATACCATCATGCATAACAGCAGTGTTTTTAGACAAAATAGTAATACCGCGTTCACGTTCCAAATCGTTTGAGTCCATTACGCGTTCTGCTACCTTTTCATTCTCACGGAACACATGGCTTTGTTTTAATAATGCGTCCACCAAAGTAGTTTTACCATGGTCAACGTGGGCGATAATCGCTACATTACGAAGATTTTCGCGAATCATAAGATCCTCCCTTTAATTCTTTCAGTATATTCTATATCACATAGCCTCTGTGAAAGTAGCTATGTAGGTATATTTTCCAAAAATGGCAACAGTTAATTATAACGCAGTCTATAGAAAAAAGTCAAAATAGTACACCTATTCTAATCATGGCAATTTCAACATTCGATTATACTTTTGACTCATCTTAGGACAAAAACCTATTTACGCGCTATCGCCCGCTTAGCAGATTTACGCAACAACGGAATTTGTTTATCTGTTAAATGGAAACAGAATTTAGGAATCAGCTTTTTTATAATCTCCTCATCAGAGGCTTTCAAAATATATTCTGGCTGTAGCAACGGCTCTAATTCATCAAGTCCGGGATAATCCAGCCCAATACTCCAGTCATGATCTGCATTAAAAGGACATGCATCCTGGCAGTTATCACAGCCTAATATCCACGCCTCTAACATATCCTCCGTAACGCTATCCGGCAATTTACCGTCACCGAATGTATTAATAAAAGATACACAGGTTAACGGATTCATAGTAAACGGTGCAGATAAGGATTTTGTCCTACACCCTTGCTGACATAAATTACAAGAATCCGGACATGATGGTATCTCTAACTGTTGAATATACTCACAGGACTCATCAATTAAATAGCCTACCAGTTCATAGCTAGAACCTTTAGGTCCATAAAAAAAATTATTTTTTCGATAAATGCCTAAACCAGCTGCTACCGAAGCGGGCCGCAAAGGAATAATTCCGGCAGGTTTCGCCGTTTCACCGCCAATATATCGTATTCTATTTTCACCAAGCCAGACTTCAAAAGATTGCCGTCGTTTAAACTCATCACTGTGAGGAATATTTGACAAAGATAATAACAACCCTTTTGCATATCGGTTTCGAAGAGATACAGGAAACTTATAATCATCAAAATATTCAGTACAAACCACTATGGATTGTGCCCAAGGATACTTTTCTTTTAATGCTAAAAAATCTTTACTATGCGCATATACCTCTTTACTTTCAGGTACATCTTCTAAACGCTTTATCAACCGTTCTTTATAAAAATCAAGTGCATCAAGAGGCACTATACCACAACTGTCATACCCACACGCTAGCGCTTTATCATAAATCTCCTGGGCCAACAAAGTATTCATATCATCGCCTCCAAAATATGAACTAACTATGAACCTATCATACTCTTTTAAAAACTATAAAAAAAGATTTCTTATGAATCCGTCATCCTTAAAAGAGTAACATTACATAAGAAATCTTATATTAGTATTTAATTTGTATTAATCTTCACCAATCATGCGTACTTCTGGTTCGAGATGTACACCATGTTGATCATACACACGACGTTGTACCTCACTAATCAGGTCAAGTACATCCTTCGCACTTGCACTACCTATATTAATTACGAAGCCAGCATGCTTATGAGATACTTGCGCATCACCTACAGACAAACCTTTTAGGCCTGTTTGTTCAATCAATGTACCTGCAAAGTACCCTGGTGGGCGCTTAAAGGTTGAACCTGCACTGGCATATTCCAAAGGTTGCTTTGATTCACGTTTTTCTGTTAACTCATCCATACGTGCCTTGATGGCATCCTTGTCGCCTGGTTTGAGTGTCATAATGACTTCCCCAATAACTTCATGATTATCGTGGAATACACTATGACGATAAGCAAAGTCCAAGTGAGATGCATCATACTCTTTAATATTTCCTTGGAAATCTACGGCTCTCACTGCAGTAACTACATGGCTCATTTCCCCATCATAAGCACCTGCATTCATAAATACGGCACCACCAAGTGTGCCTGGAATACCAATGGCAAATTCAAGACCAGATAAACTATTCTCCCAAGCAAATTCAGAAGCATCCTTTAACATATACCCGGAACCAATGCACAATGTGTTTTCGTTACAATCCATGATTTGGGTCATATGTCGAACTGATACGACAGCACCACGGATACCTCCGTCTTTCACTAAAATATTAGATCCACAACCAATAATAGTTACAGGCACATCTAATTCGTGAATGGTACGAAGTGTAAAACTAAGTTCTGCCATCGTAGTAGGTTCAATAAATAAGTCCGCAGGTCCTCCAATTTTGAATGTCGTATGATGACAAAGAAGCTCCTGCTCTCGTACACGTGTATTTGGTAATTTTTCTAATAAAGCTGTTTGTAATACCTTAATGTTTTGGTTGTTGTTCGCCATGATCTAACACTTTCATCCCCTCAGTGATTGGTTCGCTAATGATTTTATAAATATCATTAGAAATCTGGCTCCAACGCATTTGCGCTTGCAAATAAGCAGACGCTGCAGCATTTTCTTGAATTTGAGGCATCAATTCCTCTTGTTTCTTTTGCAACTCATCCGCTTCTGGAGCACCGGACAACTTAGCATATTCCCATTGCATTTGTTGAGCCATAAATGTGCGAACCAAACCCGTTGCTACTGCATCTGCTTTCACTGCTTCCTGAGCAGCCATTAACTCTTTGTACTCTTCAGATTCACGCATTGCGTGAGCTAAATCATGAGCTTTATCGTAGTTCATAATATCCTCCTCCAAACAACACCGTTAAAATCGCTACCTGTCATATAGATTTGGTAGATCTTCTAACACATACGTATAATATATTTCTCAATTATGAAAGTCTATTTATTTAGATTGAATCCAATTGCCTTCAGCCTTAAGATCTGGGTAGTCAAGTTGACGCATACCTTCATAAGCTATAATTGCCACCGCATTAGATAAGTTCAGAGAACGTGCTTCATCTACCATGGGTATACGAATGCATGTATCCTCTTTACCATCTAATAAACTTTCAGGCAACCCTCTTGTTTCAGGCCCAAAAACGAGCATATCACCGATTTCATATTTCACCTCGGAATGAGTATGCTTTGCCTTGGTAGTGGCGTAGAAATATCTACGATCAGGATATTTCTCATATAATTCTTGAATATTTTCATGTACCTGTACATCTACCAAGTGCCAGTAATCAAGGCCAGCCCGTTTTACATGCTTGTCATCAATAGAAAAGCCAAGGGGTTTGATGAGATGTAAGGTCATATGATTGGCGGCGCATAAACGCGCTATATTTCCTGTATTACCTGGAATTTCAGGCTCATAAAGTACTATTTCCATTTTCAATCCCCTATTCTTTATATCTATATTATTCTACAAAGGAACGGACAAAATGTCCACTTTTCCCACCTTCTTTTTCTACAAGATATGTAGGGCCTATAATCATCCCCTTATCAATAGCTTTACACATATCGTAGACTGTTAAAAGTCCTACTTGAACCGCCGTAAGTGCCTCCATTTCAACACCTGTCTTTCCTGTCGTTTTTACAGTAGCATGAACTTTAACAGCTCTATTATGTGTAGCATCCGTACAGGCTGGACTTTCACCATCAACAAGAGTACAATGCACCTCTACCTTAGTTAATGCCAATGGATGACAAAGTGGAATTAGATTACTCGTCTGTTTCGCCCCCATAATAGCTGCCAATTGAGCAACACTAAGAACATCCCCTTTTTTTATTGTTCCCGCCTCGATGCGCTCATAAATGGCATCATTAATAGCAATAAAACCTACTGCCACGGCAGTACGAGTTGTAATATCCTTATCTGATACATCTACCATCCAAGCATTACCATCTTGATCAAAATGTGTTAAATCCATAATATATCCTTACTAGTTATGTATAAATTATCACCAATAGTTTTATTTTCATTTATTATATTATACAATAGAATTAAGAATTGTATGTACAAGGAAGGAAGTGTTCCTATGAAAACAAAACTAACTTATTTTGGTCACGCTTGCTTTATGCTCACACGTGGCGATGTATCCATGATTTTCGACCCATTCTTGACCGGTAATACATGGGATATCGCTAAAAAAGAAGATATTAAATGCCAATATATCTTTGTCAGTCATGGCCATGATGATCACTATGGAGACACAGATTTTATTGCCAAAGCAAATGACGCCCTCGTTATCTCTACTGCTGAGGTAGCGGGTAAAGCAGCTGCTGCCGGTTGCCGTACACACGCCATGCATTTAGGTGGTAAGTTCGACTTTGAATTCGGTTCTGTTCGAATGGTTCCTGCCTTCCACGGCTCTGGCATCCCTGGCGGTCACGCTGCAGGTTGTATCGTAGATTTCTATGGAGATATCCTATACTTCGCTGGTGATACAGCACTCTTTAGCGATATGAAATTATTAAATCGCTTTGGTGAAATCGATTACGCCCTTCTTCCTATCGGTGATAATTACACAATGGGGGTTGAAGATGCAGCCCTTGCTGCTTCTTATGTAAAAGCACGTATTTCCATTCCAATTCACTACAAAACATGGCCCGTTATCGACCGCGAACCAGGTGTATTTACAAGCCTTGTAGAAGGTAAGTATAACCAAACAGCACTCATTATCGATCCAGGTTCCTCTATTGAGCTTAACAGCTAATAATAATCCACAGACCTAAAAAAGACGCAATCCACTGGATTGCGTCTTTTTTGTATACCGTCTTGGTTCAAGATCAGACCTATAAAAAACTTGGGACCTAATAAACTAAATCTCTTGATTAGCCATAGAAAAGCCACCACGGTTAGCCATGCGTACAAACTCATCAATATCCTGAGTCTCATCAATCCCTACATAACCGAGTTCACGAACCATGCCGTACGGGTTATGCAAAGATAATTGTGGATTCTCACCGGTCAATACCCACAGCACCTTATAGCCTCTTGGAGCCTCTCGGAGTCGCTCTTCCCCTTTGCCATCTGTAAAGTATACAAGTAAATCTACACGGTTTTGATTAGCCATAGAGAATACAGGGGTAAAGGCTGTAGCACCACGCACATTGAGGCGAGGTTTTACATCTTTTACAGATTTCATCGTATAGGTGCGGCGTACTTCATTATCACATTCTACAACAGTAATACGATGGTTATAAGCATGCACGATTTGTAGCACTTGCTCTAAAGCATTTGTAAACTCCACATCAGTTATACTACCGCTCATGTCGAGAGCTACCCATACATTTGCCTTATGTTGACGTAATGTACCAGATAATTCCAAACGCTCAGGTTGGCGACGATTACGACGCATCGTCGTTTTTTTGTATCCACTCGCTACCTTGCCCATTAGCTTTTTAAGGTAGAAATACCAAGGCAAGGCGCGGCGTGTTTTTTGAAATGTATCGATAAGGCTTTTCACATAGCCTTCCATATCACCCTTTGAGGCTTCGTTGATATAGCGCTCCGTGATTTGGTCCATCGTATCTGTATCAATAGAATCGGATTCATCCCAAATATCATGGCTGGTTTGAGGGTCAAACTCCATAGCAACCGCTGTATCTGTGTTATCGATAGGCACAAAAAGGTCTGGTTTTTCTTTCATGACCTTATCAATAGCCTTCGCATAGTATTCAATGGTACGGAAACGCTTTAATAACAAACCAAAGCGCGTATTTACATTGGCCACCGTTACCGCATCACGATCCACATGTTCAAGGTAATCATTTACGACCATGTCCATAGCCATATGGACTGCTGTTTTGTGAAAGCCTTGGCTCAGCGCTTTTACCCGCATCAAATGAGCAGAAATGATATGAAGAACTTCACGCTTAATACCATCCTTCATGACATCAGGTGATTGGCGTAACAAGATAAAGGGATTTACATATAATACATATCCGCCCTGTTTAAGATTAATACCAAAAGCACTGGCCATATCAAAGCGAATGCGATGAGTCATTTGTAAGTAAAAGTAACCAAAGAATTGGTCCTCTTCAAGGAGCAGACTGTTTACATCATGTAATATGTTCCACAACCGTTGCTCATAGGCAGGTGTCATTATCGCTTGCTGCATAACGGAAAGGTCTGTCCCCTCCACTTGTACGTCTTCAAGAGCACGACCGATAGTACCTATATGGCTATCCGACATATTATGGTTCATAAGATCGGCCGCTATGCGTTCAGGCGCCATGCTATGATGTTGTTCTTCATAGCTATCTACATAGGCCTCATAGGATGCGTATATTTGCGTATACAAAGCCTCTGCTTCGCGATGTATGCGCTCTCGTTTCGCATGCCATCGATCAAGAGCCTCGATAGCCTCCGCATCATAAGAACCCGTTTTTTCCCAGCCATCGATATGAGTCAGTAAATCCGACGCATCACGTATATCGTCCTTATCTAAGTTTCGTTGCATATTTACACCTCCTTTTCTTTAGAAAACAAATTTAATATATGTCATATGCCATATATCAATTAGCATAATAATTAATAATTTACTACAGTCGATTATCTATATATAGCTTCGATTTGGTTAACTACTCACATAGAATTATTTTTGTGCTTCAAAGAAAGTATCTATAAAGAGGTCATCTTCAATAGCATAAGCGTAAACGCGCTCATAAGTGTTACGAAGATCTTTCATAACCGCTACGCGCAAGTCCCCTGGATACAAGGTCAAAAATTTCACAAAGTGATGAACTTCCTGGGCATTGCTATTGCGATTTAAACGATGCAACATATTTTTTGCTGCTACATAAAGGCGAGTTGGACTTTCACCTTTAACCTGCTCAGCCATAGACATAATAGCACCTGGTTTTTGAACCGCCGCCAATACATCGTCAAAAGTAATAAGAGGTTCTTGGTCGGACTCGATAAAGTTTACAAAAGCCTCCGCAATGAGTTTGCCTACGTTACCACGGATAACATTCATAAATACGTCTCGGCTATAGCTTGTTCCCTCTTGGTTTTTATAAATCGTATATAGACCAGACACGCGTTCAAAGGAACGAGGTGTAGCATCGATATCATCTTCGTGACGTTGATTTAAATATTCTGGATAAGAAGAAATGAATTCAATAACCTTTTCTTCAATGCCTGCACCAATAGCCCAATCAATCCATTGCATATAATCAGCATTCATGTAAAGCCATACGAAACGGTTTTGTTGTGCCGGGTCCATGTCAATTGTTTGGTAATCAAAGGAATCCTCAGGGTTCATAGCTGCGATAATGCGCACTTGATCACTTAAGGAGAAACCATTGATTTCACGGTTTAAGATAAGGTTCATCAACTCTTGTTGCACCGCATGTTCCGCACGGTTAATTTCATCGATAAAAAGTAATACATGGCGGCCTTGGTCTACAGCTTGTGCCACATGTTCCAATGTATGATGCACAGCGTATACTGTAGTTTTCACATCCCGTGTATTGCCATGACCATCCGTATGCGTCACCGTTTCTACAGTAGGCAAGCCTCCGATTTCACCTTCTTTTAAGAGGTTTCCGTCAATAGTTACTAATTCCCAATTATGTACCTCTGCAACGCGTGATGCGAGAGAGGTTTTACCAATACCAGTCTCACCGACGAGCAAGGGCACTTGATTAGCAGCAAGCACTAATTCAACGCTTGCCATTGTATCTATAAAGTTCATTACATCTCCATTCTAATATTTCAAATATTCGCCTACTGCGATTTTCTTAACAGTTCTAGTACCATACATATCAATAAGTGACAATATATCAATAGGCCATTTTGATTGACGTCCACCGATAGCTTTATTGTTGATTAACTCGCGTATATAGTCTTCATCAACTGTATCGCTGGAAATAGCATCTACAATTATAGCTTTGATTTCGTCTACTGTAACACCCAATGTATTAGGTATATAACCGACAATAGCCGCACTTACCTTAAATAGATGCAAGGCCAAGTCCTTAGTGAGGGTTGTAATCTGCCGCATTGCCTGTGGATCTTGCTTTACTGCTGCTTCTAGTACAGCTACGCTAGGCTCATCAATGTAGCGCAAGGCTAAGTAACTCTCTTGCACGGCTTGTAACTGCACAACCTCGCTTGGAGCATTGATATATTGTAAGGCATCATAATTCGCCTTCACCGCTTCTAATTGCAATTCTTCAGATGGGTTTGCAATATAGCGAATAGCCCAGCCTGATTGAGCTAACGCGCTTTGAATTAATGTATCAGACGGATCGCTGATGTATTCTAAAACCGCCCAGTCCTTTTCTACCAAAGCACTCAACAACTCTTCACTAGGATGCTCTACGAACTGTATGGCCCGTGGTGCTTGTGAAAGCGCTGTTTCAATAACCTTTTGAGTAGGTTCTTTAATATATTGTAACAGCATGCCGTTTTGCCCCACACATGTAAGTTGCATTGCTTCCGTAGGATTTGGAATATTACGGATTCCATGTGGGTTATTGATCAGCGCCGCTATATATTGTTCCTCTGTCATAATAACCTTCATTTCTATATAAAAAGGCCATACGAATACGTATGGCCTATACTGAATTCTATTCTTATTATATCATATTTTTTCGATGTAGTTATATATCTTTCGTATACATACTACTCCGTTAATGCATCTAAATCAGAATTATTCCCAATGACTAATAATTTATCATCTTCACCGAGAATGGTAATCGGGTTTGGTGGAACTTCTAAATCCTCACCGCGTCTTATGCCTACTGCATTAAGATTATATTTCTCACGCAGATTGGAGTCCTTTAAATTAGCCCCCACCAAGAATGACGGTACTTTAACTTCTATGAGACTAATATTTTTAGATAGTTGCAAATAATCCATTACATGATCTCTAGTTAAAAATTGTACAAGGCGTAATGCCATATCATATTCAGGGTAAATCACTTGATCTACACCTATTTTATGAAGCATTTTACCTTGTATATTATTTTCAGCCTTGGCCACAATTTTAGGTGCATCTAACTCTTTAAGAAGCATAGCTGTCATTAAATTAGCTTGAAGATTGCCACCTATAGCCACAACAACCATATCAAACTGGCTTAGCGCCAATGCTTTGATTGCCTCTTCATCGGTTGTATCTGCAACTATAGCATGTGTTATAAATGGTGAAATTTTCTGTACAACTTCTGGATCAATATCTACACCTAATACCTCATGATCCATGGAAGCTAACATCTTGGCAACAGTGCCACCAAATTGACCAAGACCTATTACTGCTATCGTTTTATGTTTCATATATGCCCCCTTTTATATTCAATCTAATCTGTTTTTATAACAATACACGCTCTTCTGCATAGCTAATTGGTTTAGTCGGTGCCGTTCTTAACGCCCAAGTACCAATAACAGTCATAACCCCTACACGACCCGTAAACATGACAAGCATCAACACCCATTTACTACTTTCAGATAAATCAGGTGTAATACCCGTTGTAAGACCTACGGTCCCAAAGGCAGAGGTTACCTCAAAAAGTAGTCGAATAAAGTTATACGGCTCATCCCAAGCCAAATAACAAGTAGCAAGCAAAACAAGAAGGATAGATAAAAAGATTATCCCATTTGCCTTAAGGACAGTAAGCAACGAAATACGACGTTCAAAAATCTCTGTATCAGGACGGTTATTAAATAATGTACGCGATGCTAGAAAAGCGACAGCAATAGTACTAATTTTAACACCGCCTCCTGTGGAGTTAGGGCCTGCCCCAATAAACATAAAAATGATGGTAATAAACAGAGTAATTGGATGCAAATCATTATAATCTACAGTTGCAAGACCTGCCGTACGAGGGGTAATCGATTGAAATAGAGCAGCCATGACCTTATTCCATATAGGTAAAGGACCAAAAGTTTTGGGATTCGCCCACTCAACTCCCAAGAAAATAATAGTCCCTAAAAGGATGAGCGCCGTTGTGCCAACTAACATTATTTTTGTGTGTAGTTTTAAATCTACAAAACGTCGTAGCTTGCGATGCGACCAAATATCAAAGGTTGCGAGATATCCGAAACCACCTATTACAATAAGGGCCATTGTATTTATATTAAATAATACATCGCCCACCATGGCATAAGGTAGATCATTATCAAAGAATATAAATCCTGCGTTACAAAAGCTGGAAATAGATTGCATAATCCCCGTATATAAAGCAGCATCACCAATATAGGGATATAGCTGAATAGTATAGATAATACCACCAATAATTTCAACACAGAAGGTATAAATAGTTAGTTTCTTCGTAATATGTAGAAGCCCTTTCATGCCATCTTGCCCTACATCCTCTGACAAAAGCACGCGATTTTTTAGACCTACCCGTCGCCCTAATACTAGAGCAATAATAGTGGTAAACGAAACAATCCCCAATCCACCTAATTGGATAAGGATTACCATGACGATTTTGCCAAACAAGGACCAATGATAATAGGTATCTACTGTCGTCAAGCCTGTTACAGAAACACAAGATACTGCGGTAAAAGCTGCATCCACAAGCGTTGTACTATTGCTTTGAGCATTTGATATGGGCAACATAAGTAATATCGTCCCTATAGTCATGGCAGCCAAAAAGCTAAGGGCTAATAGACGATAAGGATTTTGTTGCATATATTGCTGAACTTGATTTTTTGAAATATTTTGCCACATAACCGTAGTCCTATCCTATAAGTTCCTGCACTGACTGTAACGTTGGTAGTGGACTTCGCCCGCCTATGCCTTGTGTATTTAAAGAAGCTACCGCAGATGCAAAAATAGCGGCCTTCTCTAAATCGGAGTGCGCACAATGTTTGATCAACTCTACAGCACGTATAGATGCACCGTGAGACTTACTCGTTGAAATCGTTTCTTGCCCCTTCATATGATTAATTATATGTGCTAAATTAGCTAAAAAAGCACCATGAAAGCTATCCCCTGCCCCCGTAGTATCTACTATACTTTTCTGCGGGAATGGCTCACAACGATACGCTGTACCATCAGGCCATACAAAATAGCTACCATTAGCCCCATCCGTAACACCTGCAATTAAAGCACCACGGTCATGAATGATACGACAAGCATCTTCTAAATTAGTTGCGCCCGTATATTTTTCAGCATAGTCGCGAGCTACGATAACAATATGACTATCTTCTGTAATAGCCTTCATATCTTCATCGTAACGCTGAGCACCACCATCTAAAGAAATGATAGTCCCTGCTTCTTTCGCTACAGCAATAGCAGAACGCATGAGTTGGCGATGTCGACCATTAATATGCAAAATATAAGCATCCTCTATCAATTGCTTATGAACCTCTAAAAAATGGGGATCAGTTGCTGTAGATCGTTCAAAGAATACAGCGCGCTCACCAGTGCTTTGTTTTACAAGAATTGTGGCAACACCACTCTTAGCACCTCTTTCAACTTGAATTGCATCTGTATTAACATTATATTTTTCAAAGTCAGCTAGTATGTGACGGCCTACCATATCATCGCCAATGCTATCAATCATAGCCGTACGAACACCATATTTTCCGGCCACCGCTAGTGCTGTAGCCACTGGCCCACCACCATCGGTAGTAGACGATACGACTTGCTGTACCTCACGACCCGTTGGATAATGATCCACCACTATAAAACGGTCTAATGTACTAGCACCGATGCCTACGATATCTATATTTTTTTGAGGAAATATACTCATACTAACCTCCTAAACCTTTTATTAGCTATACAAGCCATATCACTTCACGTCTTATAGATTCACTATCTTACTTATGGGTTTATGACTTTAACAACAATTTGTTTTTTATTGTCCTTATAGACTTATACATCTATTGTTATACTTTTTAAAGTCATGTAAGTCTTATACCTACAGAATACCTTTCGCTCTATAAAAAGTAAACCCCAGACCGAAGTCTGGGGCTACTTTGTACTACAGAGAGCACGTATATGTCACGTAATATGTCTTGTATATTATATGTTGATTATTGGAAAAGGTTGTTAGAATTGAGGTGTAACATAATAGTTTAGGACATCATACGCTCCATCATATATTCAATCTCATCAGCACTCAAATTGTACATAGCTAGTACCATTCGTTCTGCTGCTTCCCCAGAAGCACCACTCTTTGCAATTTCAGCTTTCGCCTTAGCAATGAGAGCTTCTTTACGTTGGGCTTCAGAATCTTCATCAGTTGGCACAGAAATATTAGCTTTACCTTGACCAATGCCACGTACCTCTTGATTAGGATTGTCTTTAGAAGTTGTTTTTGTATCTTGTGCAGCTACTGCTTCTACAGCAAAGGAATTCTTACCAGTCAGGATATATTCAACTGCTTCTAATGTACTTTGTGTAAGATTTACAGTCCAGAATTCACCTGCTGCAGTCAATTTATAAAGTAAACCATTATAGGCAACAAGACCGCGTTTTTCCCATAATTTATAGAGCCAGTTCAATTCATCTAGTCTTGAATCCAGTTTTACTAAACTCATAATATTGAGGAACCCTTGTTCTAATTGACTTACTACTTGGTTTACGATAGGTTGTAAATCACTTTGTTTCATAAGGGCCATAAATGGTTTTTCACCGCGGGTAACCATATCTTCGTATGGTTTTAATGCACGATGTAACATCATACCATAACCGTCGACGTTACCACCTGCACCACTGCCAAATGGGAACATTGAAACGCCCGATTTAGCTAAAGTGTTATACAAGCTACGTTCACGATTATTAGCACTCCAGTGAGCGGCACTCAATCGACGATAGGAGCGTTCATCAAGGTATTTACGACCGAATTCAAACATCTCACCTTGCATCGCAGTTGTGGCTGCAGCTGGAACTTTGCCGTTTGCAATGTCTTTATTGAGATCACTACCATCAAATACATTTAATTGATATAGATCCGCACCATCTACGCCAGAGCTTACCAAATCTGCTAAGTCTTGTTCCCAAACCTCCATAGTTTGACCAGGCAAACCATAGATCAAGTCAATAACAACAGAGCATTGACCATAAGCTTTCAAGGCAGATAAACGTTCTAATACGGTTTCTTTCGTATCTAAACGTCCTACCATTTGACGTACTTCTGTATTGAAAGATTGTACACCGATGGACATACGGTTAACACCGTTTGCCATCCAAACTTCAAGATTTTCAGGAATTAAATCGTGAATACGACCTTCTAAGGTAAGTTCGTAATCATTTGCCAATGGCAAGTACGCTTTAATTGCTTTGAGCAGTCTTTCAGAGTTTGTAGGAGATAAAGATGTTGGTGTGCCACCTCCGATAAACAAGGCATGGATTAAGCCATCTTTTAATCTCGGACGCTCACTAGCGAGCTTTAATTCACTGATAAGACCATCAATATATTGGTCTTCAACACTTTGACTCGTACCGTTTTGGAAGAATCCACAATATGTGCATTTTGTCTTACAAAACGGAATATGAATGTAAGCGCATTGCATTTCGCCCTTTTTAGGAGCCCCATTCATTAATGCATCCCAAACGGCTTGCGTTTCTTTTGGAGAAACGAGCGTACCATTGAGACCTGCATGAACAACACGTTTATGAGGAAATGCACCACTCATCGGATTATCGCATTCTAAACCTAGTTGTAGGTTTCGCTGCTTCTCCGGAATGGACTCAAAGAAACTTGCTAAACTCATACTCCAATCCCCTTTCAGAAATTAGGCTTGCAACTTTGCAAGTACAGATTTTGTGAATTCTTTTGCATTTGCAAAGTCTTGTTCGTCTGGATGAGTTTCTGCAGCTTTATGTAACGCATCGCGTTCTGGGCTTTGACCATGTGCAGATCCAGGTGGGAACATTTTGTACATCATTTCGATTACTTTAGGATCGATTTTACCTTGGCATACAAACCCATCTACAAGGGATTCTTTGTTTTGCAACAATGTAGATGCTTTATCGATACTTTCACGAGCGTGATCAGAATCAGCATACATACCCAACGTAGCAAAGAATACGATGTTAGGATTTGTCAAAGTTTCAATCAACTGAGCCGCTTCTTTGTTAGCTGTACCGCGGTCTACCCAGAAACCTACGAACACAGTATCATAATCAGCTAAATTTTCAGGTGCATCTTTTACAGGGACGCAAGGTGTACCTTCAGGCATAACGGAAGCCATTGCTTCCGCTACACTTTTAGTATTTCCCGTAAGGGAAGAATATAAAATAATAGATTTCATAATTATCTCCTTTATTACTTAGATATATTTATTCTTCTTCATCTTCGCCATCGGCCTGTACTACAAAGTGTACAGGAACTTCTACTGGTTGTATATCCCCTGTTTCATTTGGATACGGAGTCGCTCGTCGCACTGCATCAAGAGCCGCTTCTACAAATATCTCATCCCCACCACTAGTTGGATATACATCTATTAAATTACCATTAGTATCTAATTTAGCCATTACATTAATTGTAACATCTACGTTCATTTTACGTTTAATAGCCGCATAAGGAATTTGTTTTTGGCTATCTACAGCTGCATAAAACCCCTCTACATTGAACGCTGCTTTACCTGTACCATGACCATCACCTTCACCAGTACCATCACCTGTACCAGTACCATGGCCTCTACCATCACCAACTCCAGTGCCTTCACCGGTACCATGACCACCGCCAGATCCGCCACCAGATCCAGGGCCGGTGCCACCAACAGCGGAATTATCACCGGATGTATTGCCTTTATTTTCGCTTGCTTTAGCTGCCACATCTACTGCATCAGGGATATCTGTTGCTGTAGATGGTTCAACATTTGCTACAACAGCCTTTGTTCTTGCCGCTACTTCATCTGCTGACAATGGTTTTGGGAACAGATCGGCTCTGTTACCTCCGCCACCACCAGCATGTCCACTGCCACCATCATCGAGCACACTTTGTGTGAGGTCGATTTCATAGGTATCCATTTCTTGAATGGCTGGAACCACTACAAAAAAGATTACAGCAATAAAGAGAGCAATAAGATGAACTACGGCGGATATAATGGCTGCTTTTTTCCATGATATGCCTAGTCCCATAGTTATCCTTTCTGTTCAGCTGCAATAGCTAAGCGTTTAACGCCAGATTGTTTTAACATGTCCATAATCGCTACTACTTGACCATGAGCCGCTCGTTTATCGGCTTGTAAGATAACACTAGCATTAGGGTTTTCTTGGATACGTTGTTTTACCATTGCCTCAGCATCGTCAATGCTCATTGGCTTGTTATCAATCGTAATATGACCCTCCGCATCTAATGTTAAAACCACTGGTAATTGAGCTGGTGCAGAAGCACTAGTAGCCTGTGGTAATTGTACAGACAAGGCTTTTTGAGCCACTGTTTGCAAGCTGTTCATCATGAAGAATACCAACAAGAAGAAAATGATATCAATCATTGGAATGATCATGAATTCCGGCTTAGTTTTCATACGAAAGCTTTGCAAGTTCATAACTATTTCCACCCTTCTCGTTTAGCTGTAACTATATTTACACACATATTTTCAATTTGGTTAATAATGGAGTCCAAACGATGACTAAAAATTGTGTAAACGATAAATGCCATTATGGCCACACATAAGCCAGATGCTGTCGCGATAAGCGCCTCACCTACACCACCAGTAATGGCAGATGCACCCGCACCGGAGTCAAGGATACTGAAAGAGCCAATCATACCTGTTACTGTACCAAGCAAGCCCAATAATGGAGAAATTGTAACTGTTGCACTTAAGTAGTCCATATATTTTCGGAAACCAACTGCATCAACCCCCATTTGATCAGCAAAAGCGGTCTTCATTGCTTCTTCGCTAGAATCATTATTTAAACCTGCTTCCGCAATACGACTTGCAATAGAAGGGTTCTCTTTAATTACTTTATCAATTTCATCCCAACGTTGTAATTTTGCGAATTCATTTACGGCATGAGTTACAACAAATGTTTTACCTGCATACTTACGATAGAAGAAAGCACGTTCTGCAGCTATAGCGATAACCATGAAAGACAAGAGTAACAATGGATACATTACATACCCGCCACTATGAAATAAGTGAATGACATAATTTAAATTTTCCATATTAGTAACCTTTCTGCCTGTTTACAGACTGAGCATTAGAACCTATAGGTTCCTTGAATTCGTGTATAATCGCCTAACTTAAAGCTTTCACTACCATATAAAGTGTCTCGTTTATTAGTGCCCTTCGCATCGAAAGTATAGAATGCTTCAAGGAGCAAGTCCTTGCGCGGTACATAGCCGGCACCAAATGTAAAGCTACGAACACCATCTAAGTAACGATCAGGTACTGCACCCGTACCATTACCACCGAAGAAGGAGCCATGTTCAAAGTATTTGTAATCGATGAACGCATTCCAAGATTTCGGAACATCTAAATCAGCACGCCCAATATCTAGACGAGCCATCCAGAAGTGTGGTGTGCCGCCCATTTGATGACCTTTTAGAGTAAAGTCTGCTGTGCCACGTTCATGTTGATATACGGTATTACCATTGAGGTAACGTCCTAAGTTAGAACGATTTTGACCGTAATCAACCGTAACAGCTGCATTAGCACCAAGTTGATACTTAGCACCAATACCAAATACATGAGCTACATTGGAGAAGCTGTATTCATCATTACTGTTTCCATTAGCATTTAAATATGTATGTGTTTTACCACCAAAGGAACGTAAGTACCAAGCTTGTAAACCAAGACGAGCACCAATTTGTTTCTTGTATTGAATAAATGCGGCCTTATCGATGGCTGGTACAGTATCTTTTTCAAGAACTACACCTTCTGTTCTGATCAAGTTACCAATGACCTTACCGATTGCTTCGCGTGGTAATTTATTTTCAGACTCTGCGTCATGTACAACTTTTTCAAGATTATACATATAGTTAAACAATGCATTAGGCATACCCCAACCATAGTAAGAACCACCTTCGCCATAATCACCAGAGGACATGGTGAAGTTCTTTTTGTAAATGGCATCTTTAGCATCATAATCACTAAATACGTATTTACCACTATCGTATTTGTAAGTCTTTGCACCTAAGAAGCCAGTGAATTCATAATCACTTGACGGTTGACCATAGTAATCATAAGATTTCTTAAATGTACCATCAGCTTGTTTCACCCAAACTTCGTCAAGCCCACTATTGTTATAATTACTCCAGTTATCTTTTGCATTATATTTGGCAATTTCTGTAATCGATTGATTAATCTCAGCTGCATGTTTATCAACATACTCTTTAGGATTTAGCAAGGCTTCTTTATTATCAGAGGATACGATAAGACCTTTTGCCTTTTCTTTCATAGATTCAGGGTACAATGGGGAATTTACGTTATACATAATGTCGCCTGTTTTATACAGTTTTTCCCCTGTTTTCTTATTGGTGATTTCATACATTGCATACCCACCAGATGGGATATCAAGGGAGAATTTAGTCCCTGCCATATCTGTAGGATATGCTTTTGTAAGAATATCTTGTAATCGACCCATAATTTGAGCTTGTTTTTTCTGAGTTTCAGCTAATTTAGCATTAGCCTTTTCAATTTCTTGATCACGGTTCGGATTACTCCATCTTAAGTCTAAGCTTTCTTTATAAGCTTCGTATTCAGCTTGCAAGTCTTTGAGCTGTTGATAGAAATAGAGGCTATCTGTTTTACCTTTATAGGTGGAATTATAAATACCAGTTGGACTATCTGGAGCTGCCGGATCTGTTGTGGTCTTCTTCTCACCATCAGAACCAGTTTTAGTAGCACTCTCAATATCATATGGATAATCATCACGATTAATACCAATCAATTCAGCTGCTGTTGGTGGTCTAAAGATAACTTTATGCACTGCATGTGTATATGCAGAATCAGTGATACCTGTACTATGTTTGAAAGTACCAACACCAATACGAACTTGAGAATCATGACCATTCCAAACAGCACGAACGCCATCATAAGATTGACCAAACCAGTAGCCACTAGCGCCCATAGGCTCAGTTAAACGCCCTACGGATACGTCCCATTTCTTAACGCGTCTTGTAAGATCAACTGTATCGAGTCGTTGATGGTTGAGACCTTTGGAATCAGATTTTGTCCAGCTTGTATCTACTCCACTCATACCACTCATGCTACCAATAACCTTGAGGTTTGTGAACTCATTGAGTCGAGCATCAAAGCCAAGACGTAAGCGTTGTTCAAAACTATGACGATTAGCATCGTACATATTGGCTTTTGCAGAACCGATAGCAGAGTTTGCTCTAAATGGAGATTGCGGTCTATTAGAACCATCATGTGCCATCCAACGCGCTCTATAGTCGCCAACCATTGTAATACCACGTTCTTTAGTAGTATCAAAATCAGAACGAATAAAGTCAGTTAAACGAACTACATCAGCTACATTTTGTACACCAGATTCAGAATTTACCACTTCACCATTAGCTACATTAACCCCTGTAGCATTAACTTTTGAACCATCCTTAGTTTTGCCGATGGCCGTAGTTTTACTACTATCGCCACCACCAAATTTAAGGTTAACACCCATGCGGTATACGCGTTCTTGTGTAGCACGATCATCATCGCGATGGTTAAAGATATTGTTGATACCGAAATACATCATGGCATTTTTATTGAAACGTTTTTGAATCATTACATTCCAAATGCCAAATGTTTTCTTTTCATACATTTGTTTCTTATAAACGCCTGCATCACCAGACAAGATATCTGGCCAGTAGTTACCACCGTTATTAAGAGTATTACTATCAAGCATATTGATATAGTAATCACCCCAGATGGAGCCATTCCAACCGGATTTAGGGTTATCATAAGTAATGCCAATATCAACTTTGTGCATTGGTTTATCCAATAATTGACGTGGCATGGATGGATCGCTTTTGTTGATGGCGTGTAAATATGTATAACCTAATTTACCAGACCAATATTTGCCGAATTTTTGTTGTACTTCCGCTTGCAACCCTGTAATTTCAGCTTTACCAATATTTTTAAAGCTGTAAATCATATCCGGTGCACGTTGGTATTTCGCATCACCTTTGAGATATGGTGCGAAGTCCATAAAATCACCAGTGAAGTATACAGACATATAGTTCTTAATACGGTTATGGAATACACCTACGCGTGCATATGTATTTTTATTTTCACCTTCCAAGCTCATGTCGAAATTGACTGATTTTTCTGGTTTCAAATTAGGATTGCCAGCCCAATACCAACCGAGTTTTGCTACCCCAATCCCTACAGGGTTAGAAGCATACATTTCCCAGTTATACCACAATTCGCCCATACCAGGTTCTGTATAACCAGTACCTACATTGGCTTTAAATCTGCGATGTGTATTACCGTTAACGTTATATGTCATACCCAAGGATGCAGATACGTTAGAACCAAACAAGCTACTATTATCAAAACGCACAATTGGAGACAATGTTAAATTCTTATTGACTTGCCATGTATCAGAAATGTAAGCGTTTATTTTACGAATCGTACCACTACCAGTAGTCAAGCGTTGGTCGCGATTACGGTACTCTTCCAAGAAAGCCTTACCATTTAGCTTAGGCGCTTTCTTACGCATTTCTGGATCGTTAGACTCACCATATTTAAAATAGTCGCCTACGATATTTGCACGATGCGCCGCCATTTCAGGATTTTCCGATTTCAACCGATTTTCTAAAGCATAATATCGCTTCTTAAATTCATCCGTTACGGGCTGATTATTCGGTGATGTGCTTGACCATTCACTGAGTCTGCTTTCCGATAAACCATAATTCACATAATCATCGTACGTAATGCCCGGCTTTTGTGCCTTTGTTTCAGCCCCATAGTATTCATAATCCATATCCCATTGCGGCATGCCGCCACCGGAATTAATGAATTTATAGTCATGGATGTGAGAGTAAACTTTAACACTATTATCGCCTTTACGTCGCACGAGACGATCGAGGCGGTCTACTAACAAGCTTTTATCGTAATCCCATGGATCAATGTACATCGTACTTGTATTAGGAGAACTCTTTAAGCGACTACCAGAACCTTCTTCACGAGCATAGCTAACACCATAGCTTAGCAAATGATTTTTATTGACTTGCGTATTAGCATTTACTCGAATATCTAATTGACGATGATCGATGTTATCAATATAACGCAACTCATTAGAGCCTTCATAAGCGGAACGACCTGTATAGTTAATGAGCGCTACGTCATTTTCTTTAATACGAGAGTAATTAGTTTCTACAGTCCAGTCACTCTTTCCAGCTCTAGAGGACCATTGCAGATTAGCTGTATTACGATCTGCCGTACGTTTGAAGTGTTGCTGTGGCTCTAAATCGGAGTCGGAGTGCTTAACATCGCGCACAAGATCTTCCGTGTAACGATTAAGTCGCAATTCCACCTTATTTTTATCATTTGCCTCGTAGGTCGCTACAAGACCGATATCTGCCGCATCACCATAGTAACGAAGTACATTTGGCTTGAAGTTATGTTTTGCATAATCAAAGGCCATCCCAGAGGCACGACGTTTAACAGATGCTAGAACAGGCATAAGATCTCGTTTACTACCTGATAAACCAACCTTTAACTTGCCCATTTGACCAGAATCGGCACGAATGAAGAAGTTTTGGAACGGAAATACATCGCCATCGCTCTTGCGACGCAAGCCTTCAGCATTAAATTGTACGGATGGTTTCTTTTGTGCTTTTTTAGTGATGATATTAACTACACCACCTACTGCATCAGATCCGTATTTAGCACTAGCCGCACCTTGAATAACTTCAATTCTCTCTACGTTCTCTGTACCCAAACGTTGTACTTCATCTGCCGCACCAGAGTACTTATCAAAATCACCTAGCACTGGTTGACCATCTACGAGGATGAGAGTGTGACGCGCTTCTGCACCGCGAATGGACACGCCAACACGTCCCATAGCATCAACTGTTCTAGATACACCTGTTTGTGTAAAAATAATATCTTCGACGGACTTCGCCTGTTTCTTTTCAATCTCTTTCTTGGTAATGATTTGCACTTGCTGTGAGTTCAATTTTGCTTCTTCTTCTGCCCATGTGCCTTTCACATGAACAACATCTGTAGTGACAGTCGCATTATCTGCCCAAACCACTAGAGGTACGCTAAGCCACAAGGCAACTGCACTAGACAGGATTATGGTACGCTTTGTATGTCCCCACCGGTTCATTATGCCCTCCTAAACTTATAACTAAACATATGTCTTGTATCTCCCACACAAAAATTAAAAAGATACACTTCACCAACATTAATGACATTGAATATCATTCACATTTTAATGTTAGCAAAGTGTATCTTGCATATCTACTCCGAATAGACCAAAAATATACGTTTCGGACAAATCGGACATAATTTTTAGAATTTATACGTCATTTGGAAACGAGTATAATTCCCAAGTTTAAAGTTTTCAGATCCATATAAGGTATCTCGTTTATTAATCCCTTTAGCATCAAATGTATAGAATGCTTGTAAAAGAAGATCTTTAGTTGGCACATAGCCACCACCAAAGGTAAAGCTCTTAATACCATCCAAGTAACGGTCAGGTACAGCCTCTGTGCCATTGCCGCCGAAGAAGGAGCCATGAGCAAAGTATTTATAGTCCACATAGGCATTCCAAGAGCCAGGTTTATTCATATCGGCATGGCCAACATCAAAGCGCAATGCCCAGAAATGAGGTACACCACCTATATCACGACCCTTGATATCGAATTGAGCAGATCCAGCCTTATGGTCATAATGAGTATTGCCATTCATGAAGCGGCCAAAGTCACTACGGTTTTGTCCATAGTCGAAGGAAATACTTACATTATGATTTAATTGATACTTAGCTCCAACGCCGAAAATATTAGCCATATTGTTGAATTCATGCGCTTCTGTAGCATTACCATTCGCCGTGTAGAAGCGATAGTCACTACCGCCAAAGGAGCGCAAGTACCACGCAGCTAAGCCAAGTCGAGGTGTTACCATATGTTTAACTTGAACATAGGCAGCCTTTTCAATTGGTGGAATTGTATCCCGCTCCAATACGACACCTATTGAAGGAATAACAGCACCTGTATATTTGCCTAGCGCCTCTCTCGGCAAACGACTGTTGCCGTCCGCTTTTTCAAGCATTCGAGCCAAGCTATTAAAATACGAAGCTATCATAGAAGGATAATAGGCACTTCCTTTTACGTTAATAAGACCAGACGTGCCGGAGTCGTTAATATCAACGACATTTGCCTTATAAATAGACTCGTCCAGCCCGTCAAAGGCATTATCTTCAAATTTCATCGTATATGGATTATTACCGAAACTATAGGTTGCTATATCTTTCGCCTTGGCACGATACGCCTCTACGATAGCCGCCTTATTCTGATTGTACCAATTTGAAATAAACGGTTTTCCGCCCTTAGCAAGAACAGAGGTATCACTCAACTTCATTTCAAACAATGGGTTTTTCTTATCAAGCCCAATCGTTCCCGGTGCTATTTTCTGAGTGAAAGTACGTTCGTCTTCATACCATTGTTCATCATCTTCATCATAGTATCGCGATTTATAAGAATACGTTACTGACACATCCGGCATCTTAATCGATACAGTCTGTTTAGCCGCATCCGCACCATAAGCTTTCACCGCGATTTCCTGCATCCGGCGCAACACATCAAACTGCGCAGCTCGTAACGGTTCCCGTTCTTTCGCCACACGAGCTTCCACATCCGGCAAGGATGCTTCCAACTTTGCTAGCTCCGCTTTTAATGGAGCCAGTTGATCCGCGGACATGCCGTCAATAAATTCTTTAGACCAGATATCGGAAGTCATATCGTCGATTTTCTTCTTTAATGTACCTACCTCCGCATCTAAAGCGCCTTCCTTATCGCGCAAGGCTTTTAATTGCTGGTAGAAATTAATAGTATTCCCTGCATTTGGTACGATGAGTTCCTTATTGGCACCGTCCGAATCCATAGTAACACCTAAGAATTCCTCTACCGTTGGAACCCGTTTAAAATTCGTATAAATAGCATGAGTATAAGCACTGTCACTAATTCCCGTACTATGTTTAAAGGTTCCCACACCGATACGGACTTGAGTATTCTTATTCGTCCAAACACTACGAAGACCGTCATATTCTTTATTAAACCAATAACCTGTAACCCCCATAGATTCAGTAATACGACCAACACTATGATCCCATTTAGAACCATGATGTGTTACATCTAGTTCTTCGAGACGTTGATGATTAAAACCTTTAGAGCCTTCTGTTTCATGACTGCTATCTACACCAGCTTGGCCAGAAGCACTACCCACAACACGTACATTCGTATTATCGTTAATGCGAGCATCGACACCGACACGTATACGTTGATTCAAGCCGTGTTCCTTGCGGTCCGCCAGATTCTTTGCCGCCTCGTCGGACACGTAACTAGTAGTCGTCACTCGCGTAGCAGGACGATCGGATCCAAGATGACTGTCATTACGTACACGATAGTCACCTACCAGTTCCGTACCTCGTTTTCTGTCTGTATCGAAAGGACGCGTAATAAAATCATGCAGCATAACCGGAGGTAACGATTCAAACTGCTCCTTCGTAAGTTTCGTTTTACTTTCACCTGAACCGAAACCGAATTTCATATTTAATCCAATACGATATACTCGAGCCGATAAAGCCCGATCATCATCACGATGGTTAAAGAGATTATCAATACCGAAATAGATTCGTGAATCCTTATCAATCTTCTTTTGAATCATCAAATTCCATATGCCGTAAGTTTTATGTTCATACATATCGGCGGTTTTTCTATTATTCAAATTATATCTGATAACGGAACGATCGGAATTATTAGGATCAATATAAGATACCATATAATTACCGCCGCCAGACAAGGAGTTACTATCCAGCATATGAATATAATAATCGCCCCACAGACTACCGCTCCATCCGCTGGCCTTATCCTCAAAATCCACACCGATATCCACTTTATGACGCGGTTTATCCAGTAATTCACGAGGCATATCTTTATCGCTCTTATTAAGCGCTCGTAAATACGTATATCCCAAACGGGCTTTCCAGTGCTTATTCAAAGTCTGTTTCACTTCAAATTGAAGACCTGTGATTTGAGCCTTGCCGATATTACGGAAACTGTAAATCATATCCGGCGCATGCGCAAATTTCGCCGCTCCATATGTGGTAGATTCATCATATTGAGGATAAAAATCCATCAAATATCCCGTATTGTAAATCGACATATAATTCCGAATATTATTGTGGAATACGGTTACTTTACCATAGGTATTTTTATTTTCCCCTTCCAAAGAAAGGTCGAAATTCATGGATTTCTCTGGTTTAAGGTTCGGATTTCCGACCCAATACCAACCTAATCGGGCTTCACCGCCACCGATTGTAGCATTTGTAATATTTGGGCCATACATTTCCCAGTTATAATACAGCTCGCCCATACCAGGTTCCGTATAACTGGTACCCACATTAGCCTTTAATCTGCGGTGCACATTTCCATGTACATTATGAGTCATGCCGAAATTAAACGACCAGTTGGAGCCGAATAAATCACTATGATCCAGTCTTATAATTGGTGATAAAGTAGTATTTTTATTAACCTGCCACGTATCCTGAATAAAGAAATTCTGTTTCTTGATCTCCGCACGTCCTGCAGTCTGTTGATTAACGCGTTTTAAATACTCTTCTTTAAAATAAGCTCCGTTTAATTTCAACTTCGTAGAATCAAAATCTGGTACGGCGCCATAATAAAAGCTTGGTAAATAGGCATCATAAAGTGCTGGATAATACTTACCGTTTTCATCTTTTCGGCCTTCCTTATTAAAATGATAATCCTCAATAAACTCTTTATTCTCCGCTAATAAACGTTTAGCAAACTGCTGATATCGCGCATAAGCTTCAGGATTCCGTTTTTTCAGCGTACGCTCCGTCACGGGGCCATCCACAAGCCCCATTACGGCCGCCGAATCAATTCCCGCCTGAGGATCCAAATATTGAAGATATTCTTCGTAAGTAAATTCTGGCAATGTATTTGGCTTACTTTTATCCCCGTTATACCATTCTTTCTCCTTATTCCACTGCTCTACACCAGCGTCGTTTTTTCTGAAAGAATGGTCATAAATCGTGGATGAAGGAACACCGTTTTTTACCGCTAGACTTTTATCGTAATCCCAGGGATCGATATGCCGTTTATAGGTATGAGGCGCATTTTTAAGTCTGCTACCTTCGCCTGTCTCCCATATAAACCCAATGCCATAAGACAAGAGATGTTTCTTATTGACTTGCGTGTCTGCCCCGAGTGTTACGCTCCATTGACGATGATCTACATTATCCACATAGTTTAACGTATTTTTCCCTTCATAGGTACTGTTCCCATAGTCACTGGTTAATGTTACATCATCTTCTTTGGTTCGCGTATAATTCAGTTCCGCTTTCCACGAACTCTTATTATCCTGACCAGTATACGTCAAATTAAGATTATTCCTGTCTAAATCCCGTTTGTAATGAACCTGAGGTTCCAAATAAGAAGTACTGCGCTTTACATACCGTTCTAAATCCTCATTATACCGATCGATGCGGATTCCCAAAGACTGCTTATCATTAATATCATATGTAGCGGCCAAACCTATATTAGAATTTGTACCGTAATACCGTAGGGAATTCTTTAAAAAACCGTGGTCTTCATCATTGGTCATAGCACTGATACGACGCTGCTCGCTGGCATAAATAGGCATAATGTCACGTTTACTACCGTGAATATTAACTTTTAACTTACCTAATGAGCCAGAATCAGCGCGCATAAAGAAATTGGAAAACGGTACGATATCACCGTCGCCTTTAGTTCTACGACCTTCCGCATTAAACTGAAGGCCAGCGGTCTTACGCGGTTTATTGGTGATAACATTGATAACACCACCGATGGCATCGGATCCGTATTTAGCACTGGCTGCACCTTGGATAATTTCTATACGTTCCACATTTTCTGTACCGAGACGTTGTAATTCATCACCAGCACCTTGATATTTGGCAAGGTCGCCCATCACGGGCTGTCCATCCACAAGAATCAAGGTATGACGAGGATCCGCTCCACGGATAGATACACCGACGCGCCCCATCGAATCGACGGTTCTAGATACGCCAGTTTCGGAAAACACAATATCTTCTACGGATTTTGCCTGCTTTTTGACAATATCCTTCTTCGTAATAATCGTCGTCTGTTGAGACTCTTGTTTTGCCTGCTCTTCAGCCCATGTACCGCGAACATGAACCACATCGGTTGTTACAGTCGCATTATCCGCCATAACTACCGGCATTTGCAACCAGCACGCTACTGCGCAGGATAGTATAAAATATCTCCTTGCCCGCACCCAACTCCTATTCATTAAACTTCCTCCAAACATATATTTAACCATGCATATAAAAATACACTTTACCACTACAACCAAATGACATTGAAAATCATTTACAGATTTAATAGTAGCAAAGTGTATTATACATATCTACTCCGAATAGACCAAAAACATACGTTTCGGACAATATTTAATTTTCATAGACTATCACACCTAGCCTAAAGGACAAAAATTTTTAGCTAGGATAATATAAGGTCCAAATTATTTAGACCTTACGATAAGCACTTGGCGTTACACCAGTAGCCTCTTTAAATGCACTTGTAAATTTACTACCATTCTCATACCCTACCGCATTAGCGATTTCTAAAATAGACTGATCTGAGTCTTGAAGCAATCTCTTCGCTGCATTAATACGACATTCTTTTAAATATTGATGTATGGTTGTACCAAATACACCTTTAAAACAACGTTTCAGGGTGGATGTAGGAATATCAAACTGTTCAGACAAGGAGTCAATAGTAATACGCTTCATAAACTGTGTCGATACATATTCACTTACAGCTTTTACAATATCTACCTGTTGCTTTCTATAAGTACTTCTCTTTTCAGGATTAGCTGTAGAGATAACAGATAATAATAAAAAAATTTCAATTACTTTTAATTTAAAATAGTGCTCCTTTATTTGATCTGGCACATTATATAAACTGGAAAAAATGTGACGAACTGTTTCCGTTTCTTCCATCATCATACCAAAGTCGGAATGCTCACAAAATCGATTTGCTAATTCGGTTAAATCTATTCGAGAATCACTAACAAGTGCATCTAATACAGGTTGAGCTTTTTCAACATCCACTAGTAATACAATACCTTTAAATAGTTTTGTCGGGAAATAATTTTCATGTTGGTAAGCGGAGCGTGTATGCCACCCTAACGACATATCCCCTGGTCCCATATATAAATACTCACCAGATGTGAACTTGCACTCAATGCGCCCTTCTTCACAGTGATTTATAGCAAACGTCTTGGTATGTGATTTAGCATAAAATTGAATCGTCTCTTGCTTCACATCTAGAAACATTAGATCGATACCGTCAAACACCGTATACCTTGACATAGATGTTCCAGCATGTGAAGCCGCATGATTATGTGGATTCATACTATCACCATATACACAAATTCTATAAACATAAATTAATAATATTATATTATAGTATACTTATTGATAGTCATTGTCAACTTCAAAATAGTAATAATTCATTTTACTTTCAAAAATATGAGCTGGCTCATTGTAGTAATATGAAACAATTACAATCATCGCTAGAAGTTGTGCTGGGTACTATAAAATAAGCCTCATGAATTAAACTGTAAGAATTTAATTCATGAGGCTATATTTAAAACTACGGATATAAGTTTCTATTTTTTTGTTTTAATAATAAAAGCTAATGCTATGACATGAGCTACCCATATAATACCCATAACCATTAGAGCAATAGGCATATCTTGACTAAAATAGGCACCAATCGTCATTATGGCACTAACGGATACGAGAATGGACAACTTTGCCCGCAATGACAACGCTTTATCGCGTTCATAAGCAGCAACAGTCTTTTGATATAAATTAGACGCCAAAAACATTTTATGGAGCCGTTCAGATCCACGAGCCAAGCAAAATAACGTTAGCATATAAAAAGGGACTGTTGGCAATAGTGGTAGTACGATACCTGCTGTACCAAGGGCAAAACTTATGGCCCCAATAGTCAGGAATACATATCGAACAACTACATTACGATGTTGCTCAGTTGTTTTCATTAATCCTCTTCTACGTAGTTAATAACTTTACCCTTGGTTTTAATAAAGTTAGGAACAATGAGTACTAAAGCGGCAATAGCTACAATGCCATAGATACCAGCCATACCTACCCATTCGTAAGCATTACCCAATACTAGACCCATTACGGCAAAGTCCGCATCACCAAAAGTTGTATTTTGGAAACCTAATTGACCAAGAACAGGAAGCGCCAAAGCTGGCAGGAATGTAATGGCTAACCCATTTAGGAAAGCGCCTACTGCTGCACCACGGCGACCACCAGTAGCATTACCATAAATACCTGCAGTAGCACCACAGAAGAAGTGTGGTACAAGCCCAGGAATAATTAATACGCCACCTACTGCACCAAGTATAAGCATGCCGATGATACCGCCGATGAAGGAACTAAGGAAGCCTAATACTACTGCAGTTGGAGCGTAGGTAAAGAATACGGCACAATCTACAGCTGGAATTGCATTAGGAATGATTTTTGTAGCAATCCCTTGGAATGCTGGAATTAAATCACCTAAAATCATACGCACACCAGAGTATACAATTGTTACACCAACAGCAAAGTTCATAGCACTCATAACAGCGTATAAATATGGGCTCATATCACCAGATAAAGTAGCTACAAACTCGGAACCTGCCGCAAAGGCTGCAATTAAGTAGAATACAATCATAGTTAATGCGGTAGATAATGTTGAGTCACGTAAAAAGCCCCATTTTTCTGGTATTTCAATATCTTCTGTACTATCTTCAGCTTTACCAACATATTTGGCAACCCAAGCCGATAAATAGTAGCCTAAACTACCAAAATGACCAATGGCAATTTCATCACCATCTGTCACTTTAGATGTATAACTTTGGCCAATAGCTGGAGAAATAGCAGACCAAGCCCCCATTAAGAAACCACCTACAAGTATGAGTTCCATACCGGATAAACCGGCTGTACCAAGTACGGCAGACATAAGGCATGCCATAAATAAGCTGTGATGACCTGTTAAGAACACATATTTAAACTTGGTAAAACGTGCAATACATAAGTTCATCAATAAGCCTACAACAAGAATAGACATTGTTTCAACGCCAAGTACCTTTTGTGCAACAGCTACGATAGCTTCATTATTTGGCACTACACCAGTAATATGGAATCCATGTTCAATCATTTTTCCCAATGGGTCAAGATTGCTAACGATAACACCCGCACCTGCAGCTAACATTAAATACCCGAGAATAGGTTTTAATGTGCCCGTCATTATTTTATGAAACGGACGTTTCAAGGCGATCAAGCCTATACATGACATAATACCAATCAAAAGTGCCGGTTGAGACAGCACATCACGCAAGAACTCTAATACCATTTCCATGGCACTACCTCCTATATAATTGTTACATATTATTGAGCAGCTTGTTTTAATGCTTCAAGAACATCTTCTGTAATCTTCTTTTTATTAATATAGCTACGAACAATAGCAACATTTTTATCGTCAAATTGTTCAGCCAACTCTTTAACAGTTACAATGAGGTCTGCCTTACGACCTTGAGCCGCGTTAAAATCGATAGATTCGACTTGTGCATCGATACCATTTTCAGCACAAATTTCTTCAATTTTCATTTTTAACATCAAGCTAGAACCAATACCATTACCACATACAGTTAATACAGAAATCATACTTGCCTCCTTCTAAATGTTTATTGCTCGTCTAAATGCTCTGCCAAGAATGCTTGTACGTCGTCAATACTTTCAAAGTCAACGGCCGCATCTAAGAATTCTTCATCCTCAAATAAAGTAGCAATATCTGTTAACAATTGAATATGCTCATCTTTATTGGGAGCACATAAGAATAATGCGACAGATACAGGGTCATTATCAGGACTGCCAAAATTCAATGGTTTTTCCAATGTCACTAAAGCTGTCCCTACACGCTTTGCACCATGTTCTGGGCGAGCATGTGGCATAGCAAGACCTGGAGCCAATACGATATATGGGCCCATTTCGCGAACTACTTCAACCATAGCCTCTGTATAAGATGGCTCCGTAAAACCCGCATCAACCATCAGTTGACCACCATGACGAATAACATCCTCCCACGTCTCAGCGGGATAATGAAAGGATACATTATCCTCAGATAATAAATCTTGTATCAAACTAACACCTCCTAAACGTACTTGTGTACATATAGTTCTATTATAGCTATTATAATAAATTTTTCATATATCAAAATAACAATGAACTTATAAAAATGAATAAAGCTAACATAAGATTTTGCTATTTATAATTTAATAAACCCTTATACGTATAATACCTATACAGGTATTAATATTGTATATATATTGAAATTTCTCTATACTTAGATAAGACTTAAACTGCCTAAATTAAAAATAGAATAAGGAGATTTTATGCAGACTTCGGTAAAAGTATTTGTACTCTTTCTAATCCTCTGTATTTCATTAGTAACAGCTTTACAGTTTGGCGCTAAATTCATTTCTCTAGACCAAATTATTTCAGCTCTTATGTCTATGATTGATGCAAATACTACAGCATCTATGACTGATACAATTATTACAGATATTCGCTTACCACGACTTATTTACTCTGTTCTAACAGGTATAGGTCTATCACTTGTAGGTCTATTAATGCAAACTGTCACGCGCAATGCTCTCGCAGATCCCTATGTATTAGGTGTTTCTTCTGGCGCAAGCACAGGTGCCGTTTTCGCTATTATCATGGGTGGGCTTCCATTCTTAGGCCAGTACAATACGCCTATTTTTGCGGCCCTAGGAGCAGCACTTTCAATTATATTAGTCCTCTTATGTGTTGGTAAAAGCAACAGCCCCGTAAAACTTATCCTCATAGGTATGGGTATGACTGGTGTATTCTCAGCCTTAACGATGATGATTATTTACGGAGCCAAACACGAAGCTCAAGTGCGAAGTGCTATGTTCTGGCTACTTGGCAGCTTTGCAGGCATACAATGGAGTGATTTACCATTAACAGCAATTATCGTAATCTTATTTATGCTATATATCTATATGTTTAATCAAGACCTTGATGTGTTGCTACTCGGTAATCATGAAGCAGCACAAATGGGACTTTCCGTTAAGCAGTTACAATTAAGCATCGTTATCATATCCTCTATTGTAATTGCCACACTAGTATCAAAGGTCGGTGTAGTTGGCTTTATCGGCCTTATCATCCCGCACCTTGCTAGGATTATAGGTGGACCTAAACATAAACATACATTACTATTTAGTGCACTCATCGGTAGCATCGTTATGATCTGGTCAGACGTATTATCGAGAGCACTCTACAGTCCAGAAGAAATTCCTATTGGTGTGCTTACATCTTTATTAGGGGCTCCACTCTTCATTTGGATTATCATGAATCGTTATAAACACAATGGTTAGTGTATATCATATCTATAGGAGATACTATGTATCAAATTAATCAGCTGTCTTTTTCTTATGAAACAAAAGAAGTGTTAAAGAATATTTCTGTAACATTTCCTACCAATAAAATAACAGCCATAATTGGACCGAATGGATGTGGTAAGTCTACACTACTTAGCCATCTATATCGACTTCATCCATCAAAAAACAAAATCACATTAAACGAAAAACCTTTAGAATCTTATAAAGGTCGAGAATTTGCTCAATTGGTAGCAGTCTTAACACAATCTAGAGATGCTATGATCGACGATTTTCTCGTAAAAGATATCGTTCTCATGGGACGGTATCCGTACAAACAACACTTTGGCACCTATAGTTCTGAGGATGTTAAAATTGCAGAGCATTATATGAATGAAGTAGGCATCACCCATTTATCAAATGAAGAAATTCATCATTTATCAGGTGGTGAGAAGCAACGCGTATTCATTGCTAAAGCCTTAACCCAGAAACCTCAAATACTTCTTTTAGATGAACCTACTAATCATTTAGATATGAAGTATAAAGTAGCACTTATGAAGCAATTGCGTGCTTTTAAAGGCACTACGATTGTAGTCCTTCATGACTTAAATCTAGCGGCTCAATATTGCGATCATATAGTCATCATGAACAACGGGACTATCCTAAAAGAAGGTGCCCCTACCGAGGTGCTCACACCTGAAATTCTTGAACCAATTTTTGAAGTTCCTTTCAAAACCTCTTGGGATGAAGGGCGCTATCATTTATATTATTAATTAGTAAAGAAAGGACTTACTATGTTTCAGAATTTAAGAAAGTCAAAAAAATTATTATTAATCGCTATGACATGTGCTACATTCGCTATTGCTGGTTGTGGTTCTGATACTACAAAAACTACAGCGGATAATGGAGCCTCTGTAACATGGAGTGAAACATTTGACGGTACAAAAACAGACTTTTCCGTAAAATCCGCCCCTACTCATGCAGTGTCCATGTCCCAAGCAACAACGGAAATGATGTTACAATTAGGCCTTGAGGACAAAATGGCTGGGACCGCTTTCAAAGAAGAAGAAATCTACCCACCTTTACAAGCAGCTTACGACAAAGTAAAAGTATTATCTGAAAAATGGCCTTCCTATGAAGTATTCATGTCCGTAAAGCCTGACTTCGCTACGGGATGGCCTGATTCTTTCAGCAAACGAGCTATACCTGCAGATAAAATGATTTCCCAAAAGGTTAATATTTGGATTCCTGAATCCATGTTATCTACTAAAGCTGACCTAGAAACCAACTTTAGCGACATGATTAAATTGGGTGAGATTTTCGGCGTAAAACCTAAAGCTGAAGAATGGGTTGCAGGTCAACGTAAAACATTGGCAGCTATCCAGGATAAACTAAAAGACTTACCTCGTAAACGCGTTTTCATTTATGACTCTGAAGACGGTCAACCATTCACAGCATTCGAAGGTTATACTACTAACATCTTAAAACTTATCGGTGCTGATAATGTAATGAGCGGCTTAGGCGTTGATAAAACATGGGCTAAAGGTTCTTGGGAAACAGTAATTGCACAAAACCCTGATTATATTATTATCGCCGACTATGGTAATTCTATTCGCAACGATGATGATTTTCAACAAAAAATTGAAAAGATCAAGGCTAATCCTCAACTTCAAGACATCACAGCCGTAAAAGAAGGTCACTTCATTCGTGTAAAACTTTCCGAAATCACACCTGGGGTACGTACAGTTGATGCTTTAAAACGTTTAGCTGAAGAAATTCACGGCATCAAAGTAGACTAATTTAATATAACAAGATATAGAGTAATATGTAATATGTATTGTATATTATATTATATATAACGAAGAAGGTCCCAATTCAAATGAATTGGGACCTTCTTCGTACTACTTGTATTGCACACAGCATATTGTTTAGAGAGTAAAGATGTGTTGTAGTTGAAAGATTTAGAAATAATGAATTATTGTAAAATAGATTTAAAATGTATTAAATTGTATATGCTGTGACAATGCCTGATTATTTATACTTCTCGACTATATTGTTGCCTATATCGTTTATCATTATTTGCCTTAATAGCCATGATCAATGGCTTTAGCGAAAGAAACTCTTCATCACTGAGTCGAAAGGTTCTACCAATACGTTTAATAGGATTACGTGGGCGCCCGGCACCGCGTCTAGATCCACCCCATGCCATATACATACCTCACTTTTCACTTGAAAAACTCCTTCTACCGATAGTATAACCTCGTATACATAAGTATGCAATAGCCATTCACTTTAAACAACCTCTTAACAGCCTATAAATTAGTAATAAACTTCATTTATTAGTAAAATGCATAATCAACAAAACACATATTTATAAGTATTTTTCCCTATTCAACTTGAATTGTAACATTAATGTTGCCAAATATAGATAAATCTCTTTTATAGAATATAGTATTTAAAAACCAGTTTATTTCTATATTTTTAGACTATTTAGATACTATCACGTACATATATAGTAAATAGAATTTTAAAATAGAAAAGCAAATTATTTATAAATATGACAATATAGCAAGAATATTTTGATAAACAAAAAAGACTGCGTTTGCAGTCTTTTTTACTATAATAAAAAGTATATGAATTAGCCAAATAGTAAGTGACCTACTTCATAAGCAATAGCAGCAACGATGCCAGATAATGGAATCGTTACAAACCAAGCCATAACCATAGATCTTGCTACGCCCCAGTTAACGGCTTTAATACGTTTAGAAGAGCCCACACCTAGTAAAGAACCACTTACTACGTGTGTAGTACTTACAGGCAAATGTAAGAATGTAGCTGTAAAAATAGTAATCGCCGAGTTTAAATCAGCAGCGAACCCATTAATAGTTTCTAGTTTGAAAATCTTGGTACCCATTGTAGAGATAATTTTCCAACCGCCTACAGCAGTACCCATAGCCATTGCAGTAGCACAACAAAGTTTTACCCAAATCGGTACATCTAATGTATCGATGAAACCACCGCTAAGTAAGGTTAATGTGATTATCCCCATCGCTTTTTGTGCATCATTAGAGCCATGAGAAAATGCCATCATAATTGCTGATACAATTTGCATGGATCTAAATCGATCATTTAAAGCAATTGGAGAAAATCTACCGAAAATAAGCAACAATACTTTCATCACAATATAGCCACCAATCATGGCTACAATCGGAGATAAAATAAGAGACAAAAAGATTTTTAAAATCCCCGCCTCATTCAATGCATCAAATCCTACAGACCAGCCCACAGCACCGATGATACCACCAATCAAAGCATGAGATGAGGAACTTGGAATTCCCCAATACCAAGTTAAAAGATTCCATGTAATGGCACCGATAAGGGCTGCAGAAATAATACCACTATCGATAAGAGATGGCGACATTACTATATCACCACCGATAGTCTTTGCAACACCTGTACTAACCATTGCACCCAAAAAATTGAGAGCAGCGGTCATCATAATTGCCTTTTTAGGCTCAATAGCTCGTGTAGAAACGGATGTGGCAATGGCATTCGCCGTATCATGAAAGCCATTGATATAGTCAAAGGCTAATGCTAAAAATACAACTAGCCATACTAAATAATGAGCATCAAGCATACTTCAATACTACCCGGCGGAATGTACCAACCAAATCTTCGCAGCCATCAATTACATCTTCCATAGCGCTAAGGATTTCCTTCCATTTGATAATTTCAATTGGATCTGTACATTCTGTAAAGAGCTTAGCCATTTCTTCATGATAAATATTATCCGCTTCAGACTCAAGTTTCAATACTTGGTGAACACGCCCCTCTACCTTCACATGATCCTTTTTGAGACTACCCATATAACCAATGGATTTATTGATATGCTTAACGCATTTAACAACAATTTCACTCATGCGAATAGCACCATCACTTGGTTTGCCAACGTGATACATAACCATTTTATCCATGATTTCTTTGATATTATCCAATGTAGTATCCAGTTGGTCAATCAAAAGCTGAATATCCTCACGATCCATTGGAGTGATAAATGTTTTGCGTAAACGCTCTACAGTTTCATTTACTAATTCATCGGCAGCTTTTTCCTTTGTATCAATTTCAAGAAATGCCTCTTCCTTAGAGATATCCCCCTTAAACACGCGTTCCATCATTTCCGCACTTTCATAAGTTAGTGCAGCATGCTTTTCCAAAATACTGAAAAACTTTTCTTCTTTTCCTTTTAATTTAAAAGCCATGAAGATCCTCCCGAACCAGTATTGATTGCTTCTATAATAACAATTTAATTATAGCATACTACAGGTAATTCCTAAACCAATTTACCAATCTCTATATTTTAACCCCTATGCGTATATGGCATATATAGAATCTACATCTGTGAAAGCTTTTATTGACCATATTTCCACTATATAAAGTAGATAAAAAAAGCAGATAGCTGCCTAACATATCAACTATCTGCTTTATATTTCTTAGCTATCTTTGTGCTTTTTATTAACTAGTAACTATCAACTCTTAGCTATTAGCTTCTGCCGCCGCTTTAGCTGCCTCTGCCGCCTTTTTCAAATTAGGTACGGATGTAGGGCATGTAGCAGGCGTACAAGCGCCATTAGGGCCTAAATCTTCAGAACGGTTCACAAAGGTAGTATGTAACATGTGATGTGCTTTGTGGCTCATAGGTTTGCCATCAAAGAACTCAGCATACAATTTTTGGATATCTGGATTATCACAAGCAGCTTTTACAGTTACTTCTGCATCGCGAGTATACAAGGAAGCAATACGAGCCTCACGAGCTTTATCAGCCATCGGCAATTTAACGCGTGGTTGTCCACCACCACCGATACAGCCACCACGACAAGCCATTACTTCAATGAAGTCATAATGGATATTTTCTGCACGCATGCGTTCGATGAACTTACGCAAATTACCTGTACCATGAACTGCCGCTACGTGTAATGTTTTATCGCCAATCACTACGTCTGCTTCGCGAGCACCATCCATGCCACGAATAGCTTCAAATGGAATCAATGTTTGAGGTGCATCTTCACCTGTCGCCATTTTGTAAGCCGCACGCATAGCCGCTTCCATAACACCACCAGTGTTACCGAAAATGATACCACCACCAGAAGCTTCACCCATCAATGGGTCAAAAGCAGAATCTTCAAGATCATCAAAATTGATTTCTTCTGCGCGCAACCATTTTGCAAGTTCCCGTGTAGTAATACAGTAGTCTGTATCGCGCATTTCTGGTGTATCCCAGTATTCCGCAGAGGAATTCATTTCATCGCGACGAATTTCAAATTTCTTAGCTGTACATGGTGTTACTGCAACGGCAACGATTTGTTTTGCATCAAGGCCCATTTTTTCAGCAAAATAAGTTTTTTGTGTAGGCGCTTGCATAGCAATCGGGCTCTTAGCCGTAGATAGGTTTGGCAAGAATTCTGGATAGAATGTTTCCGCAAACTTAACCCAAGCAGGACAACAAGATGTGAATTGAGGCAATACTGCATCACTATTAATAACGCGTTCTAATAACTCAGATGCTTCTTCCATGATAGTCATGTCCGCACCAAAGTTTGTATCAAGAATATAGTCACCACCCAATTTACGAAGAGCAGCCACCATTTTACCTTCTACAAACGTACCAGCCTCAAGGCCAAATTCCTCGCCTAAACCAACACGTACGGCAGGCGCAGTTTGGAAAATGACGATTTTATTAGGATCAGCAATAGCTGCTTTTACTTCATCAATCTCAGAACGTTCATTAATGGAATCGAATGGGCAAATAGATGCACATTGACCACAATGAATACAAATTGGATGATCCCCATTTGTTGTTAAATCATAATAATCAAATACACCCATGTCTACAGCACAAGCTTTACGACATAAGGAGCAGTTTTTACATTTAGTTAAATCTTGTACTAATGCAATATTTCCGTCTTCAATTGGCACGCGACGGTCTAAAAATTGGTACTTACTCATGAGTTCCTCCTACTTAGGTAACGTTGTTATCGTTAATCGTAGAAATTATACTATACATTGTGAGTTTTATCAATAAACTTACACGTAATTCCTTTGCATAACAGATATTAAAAAATAGCATGATAAAAGGAGTTATAGGCGTTCCTCTAATTCCATCCACCGTTCAGTGAGCACATCTATTTGAGTCTGTGTTTCTTCTCGTTCATCCATCAGTGACTGCATTTTTTCATAATCAGTAGCCACTTGGCTTATCATAACATCGAGGCCCTTCACTAAATGTTCTAGCTTAGGCAATTCATCCATAATTTTGGCATACTCCGCTTCTTCTGCTTTATTGAGACCCTTCTTTGGTATTTCTTTGAAAGTATCTGTTTCATCACTAGCTACAACATTATCATTTCCAAGGGTATCTACCCTATTAGATTGATTATCAACAGAGTCATCGCTATCAGTCTCTCCACCTTCTACAGCTCGTACCACTTTGGAATTAGCCGGTATATTATCATTTGGCATATAGAATGGGCGCTTGCTGCCACTACTTTCATCAAGAGCATCTTTGTAGTCAGAATACGAGCCATGAACGATTTCAATATGCCCATCGCCGGTAAAGACAAACAGTTTATCCACTACGCGGTCTAGGAAGTACCGATCGTGGCAAACGGTGATGATGACGCCACTAAAGGAGTCAAGGAAATCCTCTAATACCTCCAATGTTGGAATATCAAGATCATTCGTCGGTTCGTCCAGCAATAATACGTTAGGGGCGCTCATCAACAATTTTAAGAGGTATAAACGACGACGTTCCCCGCCAGAGAGTTTTCGAATCGGTACACCATGTAATTCTGGGGTAAAAAGGAATCGCTCAAGGATTTGTCCTGCGCTCAATGTAGATCCATCACCGAGTACCATATAAGAGTGGTCCTCACGAATATAATCGAGAACGCGCATATCTTCATCAAATTCAGGTAGCTCTTGTTTAAAATGAGCAATACGAACGGTCTCACCTTTACCAATAGTACCTCTCGTCGCTTCGTAGGTGCCATCAAGGATATTCATAAAGGTAGACTTACCAACACCATTGGGCCCTACTATACCGATACGATCATGGCGTACCACATGATAGGTAAAGTCCTTAATCATAGGACGTTCATCAAAATAAAACTCTAAATGCTCAATATCAAAGATGGTTTTTCCTAAACGTGTCTTCAGCGCAATAGGATCCATTTGATCCGGACGGCGGGTTTTCTCCATATTCTTTAATTTTTCGTAACGGTCAAGACGAGCCTTTTGTTTTGTAGTTCTAGCCAGAGCACCACGACGTACCCATTCGATTTCTCGTTTTAAAAATTGACGTCGTTTTTCTTCCGTAGCAGCTTCACGAGCCTCTCGATCAGCTTTCAAGGCAATAAATTCTTCATAATTGCCATCGTATTGATACATATGACGATTTGATAGCTCTAAAATACCATTACATACGGAATCGAGGAAATATCTATCATGGGTACTGATTAATAATCCTCCTTGACGTACACTCAAATACGACTCTAGCCAATCAATACTATCTTCATCCAAATGGTTAGTCGGCTCATCTAGTAATAAAAGATCACATGGATATAGCAATGCTTGCCCCAATGCAAGACGACGCTTTTGCCCTCCTGATAACATAGCTACCTTTTGCTCCACATCAGGAAAGCCCAATTTAGATAAAATAATGCGCGCCTCTTGCTCTACCTGCCACCCGTCTTGTTGATCCATTTGCTCCAATGCATTCATATAGTTGCGAGATATTTTAGCATCGTCTTTACCAGACTCTTGCATTTGGCGATACTCACGACTAATACGTTCAAAAGCTTTTACCATTTGCAACCGAGGATGATTTCCATCAAGAACGGCCTCAAGCAAAGTAGCTTCCGCATCAAAATCAGGTGTCTGCGCTAAGTAATAAATGCTAGCCTTACCATTACGCTCAATGGTGCCTTTATCAGCTTCCATTTGTCCTGCTAATATTTTTAGAAATGTAGACTTACCCGTTCCATTGATGCCCACAAGACCTAATCGTTTTTCCGTGGTAAAAGTCATACTCACCTCTTTAAACAACAGCCTTGTGCCATATGATTTCTCTATGTTCTGTAAACTAATAACGTTCATATTCCGCTCCTATTTTGTAATTCTGTTATTTATTATACTACACATTACCATTGACAGTAACAGGCGCCCTCAGTAGAATAAACGTAACATATATATTCATGAGGAGGTCCACATGGCGACGGATATGGTTTTAGACTTTTATGAAAGTATCAACTTTGAACTTATCGACATTGATGGGTATGACACATTATTTACTGAGCTCTTAGAGGATGGCACGTATGCAACTGTGTCCGATGATGACGGCTATATGCCAGAGGACTTAGAGACACCAGTCGTATTCAATGTGTACGACGATAACGACTCCTTCCAATGGAGTGTTACCCTTGATGACTCTTACCAATTAAAAGATTTATTGGATGGTGCAGAAAGTACGGATGCTTTCTTAGTCACATTACAAAAACTTCGAAAAGAACATATTGAACAGTATCAATAGAAAAAAGCGATGGCCCTTTAGGTCATCGCTTTTTCTATATTGGTTAGCTAATTGCCTCTTGAGCTTTCACAAGCTCATCTTGTGCACTAGCATCTAAAATTTCAATGAGACTATTTACGATATCAGCAGCCCCATCCACATGCCATTCGCGAGCACGTTCAGACATTTGTTGAAGTCGCGGAGAATTAATTAACAGTGCAGTTACCACATCTTCTAAGTTGTGAATATCGCGAGCCCAACGAGCACATCCCCGTTGCTCTAACAGTTCTGCATTTGCCTCTTCCTGCCCTGGGATAGCATTAAAGAATACCATTGGCAATCCGATTGTAACAGCCTCCATACAGGTCAATGCACCAGGTTTTGTAACGAGCAAAGACGATGATTTCATGAGCTCAGAAATATTGGTAGTATAACCATATACGGTGGTCTTCGTCTTCATAGATTCACTAAGTACAACTAACGATTCGTAAAGAGACGTATTTTGTCCAGCTACAACGGTAATTTCACCAATACCATTTACTTCATCTAGATGTTTTAAAGCCGTCTCAAGAGAGCCTAAACCCAGGCCACCACCCATAACAAGAACTTTCACAGGTTCCTCTAAGCTATACTCTTCAATAGCATCACGGAAAAAAGATCGCCGCACTGGAATGCCAGATACATGAATACGAGATTCATCGATACCTGAAGCTACCATTTCAGGTACCATAGATTCTGTTGCAACATAGTAAACATCAATCTGTGGATAGAGCCAAAACTGATGACTACTAAAATCTGTCATAATAGCCACTAGTGGTACATCTATATGACCTTGACGTTTTAAAATCGATGCCGCCCCACAAGGAAATGGATGTGTAAAGACCATTACATCTGGCTCTTCTTGTTGTACCAGTTTAAGCATACGGCTTTTAAGTAGGTACGACAATGCGGTTTGCATAATAGTACCTCGTTTTTCCCCTTTTGATACGCGATAAATCATATCATAGAGCATAGGAAATACGTCAATCATCTTGATATAGGTACCCTTAATTAAATGCTCTACAGACATAGTTTCTGTATCAAGAAAATCAACATGGGTAATTGATGCTTGTGGCTCTTTTTCTTTCCAATATTCTTCTATGGCTCTTGCGGCTTGCATATGTCCAGTGCCGATTGAGGCAGACACGATGAGAACCTTCCTTGATGTTTCGTTATTCATAATGCACCCTTTCTCTGTGCATTATACCATAAATAGATAAAAAAAAGAGACCTCGAAAGGTCTCTTTCACATCCAATATGGATTATTTTTTGCGTTTTTTAGCTTTTGCAGCGTTAACTTGTTCTTTCAAACCTTTACCAGCTTTGAATGCAGGGGATTTGGAAGCTGCAATTGTGATAGTTTTACCGTTTTGTGGGTTACGGCCTTCACGAGCTGCGCGTTCACGAACTTCGAAAGTACCGAAGCCGATAACTTGTACTTTGCCACCAGCTGCTAATTCTTGAGCTACTGTGTCAAATACAGCTTTTACTGCTTTTTCAGCATCTTTTTTAGTTAATTCAGTTTTTTGTGCAACACTTGCGATTAATTCTGTTTTGTTCATGACAGAACCTCCTTAAAATTACAATACCTTAGAAGTGTATAAACCTCTAGGTTACTTTTCCTGCACTTTAGCCTCCTCCCAAAAAGCATCGAGCTCAGCTAATGAAAAGTCTTCCCATGAGCGATCGCTTTGGTTAACACAAGCTTCTACATGTAAAAAACGCTGTCGGAACTTTGTGTTTGTGCGATTTAGTGCATTTTCACCGCTTATTTTATACCATCTGAATAGATTAATCAAGGAAAAAAGCACATCTCCTGCTTCTTTTTCCATATTTTCTCTATCATTTTGGTCAATAGCCTCCTTAAATTCCCCCATTTCTTCGGAAACTTTAGCCCAAACAGGATCAAGCTCATCCCAGTCAAATCCTAGCTTTGCAGCCTTTTCTTGGAGCTTATAAGCCGCCATTAAAGCAGGTAAACTTTTCGATACACCATCCAATACAGAATTTTGAATATTTTTCTTTTCTTGTGCCTTTAATTCATCCCAAGTGTATGATTTTTCATCATTTTCTGGGCTAAAAACACGAGGATGACGACGAATCATTTTTTCAGCGACATCATTAATTACGTCTTGAAGTGTAAAATGACCAGCCTCCTCTGCCAATTGACTGTGAAAAACAACTTGCAATAATACATCACCTAATTCTTCACGAAGATTCGGCATATCTTTATTATCAATGGCATCTACCACTTCGTAGGTTTCCTCTATAAAATAGCGACGTAAAGATTCATGCGTTTGCTTTTGATCCCAAGGACAGCCATTTGGTGCACGCAAAGTTTTCACTACATCGACTAAAGGTTGAATATCAATATTGTTCTTCATATAGCTTTGCTTCCTCCCTATTGCGTTGAGCTTGTAAGCGCTTGCCTATGATTGGGAAATGGTATATATCATCTTTTACGACAGCTTTAGTAAGCCATAACGATAAACCATATACAAAAATAGCCACTACAATTGCTGCAGCCACAGCGCCACCATTGCCTAATAAATCAACAGTGCTCACATAGATGACTTGTGTAGCACCGCCCATGGCCATGGCAGATACTATTATTTTTAATAACTCTAATGTGTTGAGTACCGAACCTACATATCTTTTTACAAAAATATAATTAATAAGCGCTGCAATAGCAAAGTTTAAATTCGTCGCCCAAGCCGCACCATTAATGCCCAACTCAACACTGCCTGTCAACTCATAATCTAAGAATGTCTTCACTAATAAGCCGATAAAAATCGACACCATAGGAATTACTGTCCTTCCTAACCCTTGTAAAACACCTGCAGTAACCTGCTGCCATCCGAGGAACACAATACTCAAGCTAATAACAGCAATAACAGGCCCTGCGTGGGGTGTTGCATATATTAATTGCGATATTGGCGTAGCTAATACACAGAGACCAATACAGGCTGGAATCGTAAACATATTAGCAATTTTAATCGCCGTTTCCGCTCGTTTCAAGATGCGATGTACATCACCTTGAGTATGGGCCTCAGATACGGCTGGTACAAGACTAGCGGCTAAGGACGTAGTTAGAATAATTGGCAACCCAATCAGCGATGTTGCCATACCCGTTAAATAGCCAAATTGTGTGGTTGCTTCATTGAGATAGTATCCAATATCCATCAATCGTTTTGGGACGATAAATGTATCAATGAGTGATACCATAGGAAGCATAATATTCGCCATAGAAACAGGTATAGCAAGACTAAACAATCGTTTAACTACGGTGCCATTACTTTCACAAATAGCATTAGGATTCTGTTGTGAAAGCATCTTCTCTCGAACATTACGTTGTCGGTAGTAAAAATAAATTAATACCAGTAACCCTGCCAATACGCCTGGGAATGTAGCAAAAGTCGCACCACCTGCCGCCAAATGGAGTCCACGATCAATGAAGTAGTATGCCAAACCTACCATAGAAGACACGCGAAAGATTTGTTCAAATACTTGACTCGTACCAGTAGGCACCATATACTGGAAACCTTGGAAATACCCTCTAAAACAGCTCAGGATGGTCACTACAAAAATGGCTGGAGATAATAGCTGAATAGCAATTAAAGCACGTGGATCGGTGATGATTTGATTGTCTACGAGCCATTGCGCACTACCATATAAGGCCAAACTAAATACCAGCCCTAATATAGCGAGTACCCTTAAAGATACGGAAAATACTTGTTGTACGCCTCGCATATCATCATTAGCAAGTTTCTCTGCAATCATAATAGATATGGCTACAGGAATACCTGCAGCAGAAATACTAACGATAATTTGATAGATTGGATAGGCCATCATATATAGCCCAATTCCTTCACCACCTAAAATCCGTGCGATAAGAACCTTACTAAACGCACCAATGACCTTCACGATAATACCGGCTAAGGTTAAAATCATGGCTCCTTTTAAAAATCGATTCATAGGCCCTCCTTAGTCGGTGACTTGTGGCTAAGAGCCTTTATCACCGCTTCCGTAATGGTCAAAACAGAACCTTTCATGCCATTAAGATTCACATATAATGTGGCTGGCTTGGTGTCCATAAACTTCATTTTTTTCCATAAATCTTCTCGTACAGCCCCCATGTCCCAATCGGCCATTTTAGAATCGTCATACCAATGGATGGTGAGCTGCTTATCTCTACGGACGATACTTTTTATGCCCAGTAGGCGCGCTTGCTCTTTAATTTGAGCAATGCGCAACAAACGGTCTACTGGGTCGGTTGGTGTACCGAAGCGATCAATGAGCTCATCCGTCATATCATCGAGTTGCTCTTTAGATTTAATATGTAACAATCGTTGGTATACAGAAATCTTACGAGCACTATCTTTGATATATGCATCGTCAATAAAAGCATCTACCTCTAAATCGACGGCCGGATCAATGGATACATCTCGCTCAACTTCTTTATTTTGAGCCTTTGCAATCGCCTCTTCTAACATGCTCACATACATACCAAAGCCGACAGATGCGATATTACCATGTTGCTGTGAGCCTAAGAGATTACCTGCACCGCGAATCTCTAGATCTCTCATGGCTAACTTAAATCCTGCGCCGAGCTCGGTGAACTCCTCTATGGCTTTCAAACGCTTTTCAGCTGCCTCTGAAAGTATTTTATCTGGCCGATACATAAAGTATGCATAAGCACGTCTACGAGAACGGCCTACACGCCCTCGCATTTGGTATAGCTGAGATAAACCTAAACGATCCGCATCATAAATGATGATAGTATTGGCGTTAGGAATATCTAAGCCGGTTTCAATGATACTCGTGGACAAGAGCACATCATAATGACCTTCATAGAAATCGGTCATAATCTCCTCAATTTGACGGCCTGTCATCTGTCCATGAGCAACAGCATAACGCAAGCCAGGCAATGCGGATTCTAATAGTTCTCCCATGTGATTAATGGATGCGACACGGTTATATACGAAATAGACCTGTCCACCTCTTGCAAGTTCTCGTTTGATAGCATCTGCTATGAGATTCATATCGTATTCCACCACATAGGTTTGAACAGGCAATCGCTCCTCTGGCGGAGTATTGATAACAGACATTTCTCGAACGCCAACGAGGGACATATGTAAAGTCCGCGGAATCGGTGTAGCACTCAAAGTGAGTACATCGATATTGCTAGCCCACTCTTTCCACTTTTCTTTTTGTGCTACCCCAAAACGTTGCTCCTCGTCTACAACAAGCATTCCTAAGTCTTTGAATACCACCTTTTTGTTAAGTAATGAATGGGTTCCAATAAGAATATCAATAGATCCATCCTCTACGCCTTTAAGAATTTGTTTTTTCTCTGATGTAGTTCGGAATCGATTAAGCACATCTACTTTTACCCCAAATGGAGCAAAGCGATTCAAAAAAGTTTGGAAATGTTGCTGTGCTAAAACCGTAGTTGGTACAAGTACTGCCACTTGTTTTCCGCTCATAACGGCCTTGAAAATGGCGCGCATAGCCACTTCCGTTTTACCAAAACCTACATCACCAGCGAGCAGGCGATCCATAGGAACAGGTCTTTCCATGGATTCTTTAATCTCTGCGGTAGCCTGTAATTGGTCTTCCGTTTCCTCATATGGGAATGCATCTTCAAACTCTTGCTGCCATGGTTGGTCTGGCAAGAATGCAAAACCTTCTGTGATTTCTCGTTGTGCATATATCTCAACGAGTTTATCTGCTAAATCATCAATAGATTTTTTTGCCTTTGTAACAACCTTGCTCCAGTCACGGCCACCCATCTTATTAATACGTGGCACATCACCTTCGTTGCCAATATATTTTTGCAGTTGATCTAAATTATTAGCTGGTAAGAACAGTTTGTCCGTTCCAGCATAAGCAATCTCAATATAATCGCGGTGAATGCCTTCCGTCTCAATTGTTTTAAGACCAATATACTTGCCGATACCATGCATATTATGTACTACATAGTCACCAGGCGTTAAATCTGTAAAATAATTGATTTCTTGGCCCTTTTTAGGCTTATTACGAAGCTTGCGCTTTTGCTGTCCGTAAATATTACCTTCTACGACAACTACGAGATGGCTATTGGGCAATTCAAAACCATCTGTTAATAAGCCCTTTAAAATAACGACAGTGTTTGGCTTTGCTATCCATGTATCACTATGAATAAATGCAATATTCTCCCCTTCAAGGGCGCGCTCAATACCTTCTCGTCGTTGCTGATTATTTAGTACTAGTACCACTTGATGATTTAAACGATGCCATTGTTTAATTTCATCTGTTAATAGGGGAATTTGACGCTCAAAGCTCGTCATCGTCTTCCCTTGAATACCAATAGGGTTAAATCCAGTGAGACCAATAGAACGTTGTTGCATAAATGTGAAAGCCACTTGATTCGTAGCATCTACAGTGCGTTGTAGTTCATTCCAATCACAATGATTTTTCCGATGTGTAGGATCTTCTTTTAAGAATTTCTTTAATGCCTCTTGAATACGACCTGGCTCATCATAAATCAAAGTGCCATCTTTCACATAAGATAATAGAGTGCTATCCGCATCACTTTGACCAAGAAAGAAAGGCGTCACCGTATAGGATTCGATTTGTTCAATAGAACGTTGATTCTCAACAGAGAAGAAACGCAATGTATCAATCTCATCTCCAAAGAATTCAATACGAATCGGATGATCACTATTTACAGGATAAATATCCAAAATATCTCCGCGCACAGCAAAATGACCACGTTGTTCCACCTGGTCTACGCGTTCATATCCAATTGTTACGAGCTGTTCAAGAGCTACATCACGTTCAATTGCATCATTCAAAGCAAAATGCAACGATTGCCCCTTTAAATAATGAGGGGATACAACATATTGTGTAACCTCTTCAGCATTGGCAATGACTACTGCCGGCTCTTGCCATGCTAATAATGCTAATGCTCGCATTTGTGCACCTTGATTTTCAAGACTACGTGCTACAGTTGTAAAGTCTACATGATCTGTTATAGGAAATGATTGGACTGGCACATTAGGCCAAAAGAAAGCTAAATCTCGCTCCCACATCTCCTTATGATCCTTATCATGAACTACGATGACTACAGGCTTTTTAAGACCTGCAGAAAAAGCTTGATTTAAAAGGAAACTCTTTTGAGATCCACTAAGCCCATATATGACCGACTTTCCTTTACGCTGAAATGCGTTTAGCCCATCCACAAAGGATGGGTTCTGTGAAAGCAGTTTTGTTAATGTATTATTCATACTGCACCATATAGTATTACTATGATTGTATTAATTAAATAGTTCTAACTCATTTATTATAACATATAATGTAGTAGTTAATTCTGTACCTACCCTACTATTAAATTACAAGTGTTTATCGATATGAATATCCACATTAACTACTTAATTTTAGGCAAAAAAAATACACCTCTAAAGGTGCAATAAAGTTGGTGCGGGAGAAGGGACTTGAACCCCCACGCCGTAAGGCGCCAGATCCTAAGTCTGGTGCGTCTGCCAATTCCGCCACTCCCGCGTCTCAACTGAAATAATAATATCATGTATGGAATTCATCGTCAATCATTTTTTTATAAATGACTTAAAATTCATACATCTAAAAATAGATTCAAAGAAAAACAACTATCTAAACCTTATGATTTACGTAAACCTAAAACAAATTCTAAAACTAAAAAATCTTAACTCTACAATTGTATATCTATTAACGCTTAACGCCTCATCTAAACCTAAACTCTACAGGTCTCAATCTAAAAGATCTTACCGATAATTAATATTTGCAAAATAAAAAGAGACTGACCCAGAATCCGAACTACTAGAACCCTGGGTCAGCCTCTTTTTTAGGATGATGATGAATAAATGCATGCCCTACATTTACCATAAAATATATTAACAGTCATAACATATGTCATGCTGGTAATACCAAAAAGGTAATCCACCATGACCATAGCACGACATTTAGGTCGTATAGAACTAAAATCTAAATCAAATATAATGCAATTTAGATTCAATAGAACTAAAAAATCCTTTTTACGGGTACGTAAAAAGGAGCTATTAACTTCTCCTCCCTATCTCTCGTAGGTCAAATGGTGAATGTTGAATAGGCAGTTCTCCTGACTCGGCGTCATCGCTCATCTAGCCTTCCCAGTTTCCCAGTGACTTAATTTAGACTCGCTCGACCATACAGTGGCGGGACCGTGCCGGCCTTTAACCGGCTTCTCTATTATGCTTTTCAGCACCTATTCCCAAATATGATATTTTCTATGCCTTTATTCTAACAGTCTACATTCATTTAGTCAATACGGCAGTAGCATATTTATTAATAAAAAAATGCTATATAGGTCTGCCGTATTGTTATAACAAAATATAAAAAGTTTAACGATCTAATCATTAGCTTTATCCAACGCGATTTCTAAATAGCCATCCTGCTATGGACATGCTTATAATGATTAGGATAATCATAGGAATAAAATTAAACCAAATATCCGTCAATCCTGCACCTTCTAAATAAATCCTGCGCATTGCATCAACAGAAAACCGCATAGGATTTCCATATGTAAGATATTGCAATATTTTCGGCATGTTATGTACAGGTGTGATTAATCCGGACAATAATGCTAGTGGAAAAAGAAAGACAAAAACATATACGAGAACTTGCTGCATATTTTTTGCAATAGCCGAAATAGATAACCCCAATCCAATACTACTACTTATAAATGTAAACAACACGGCATACACAAGAAATATGTTGCCCCGAAATGGAACTTTAAACCAAAACATGGCTATTAATAACAATACAGTACTTTGAAACAGTCCTATTATCATGGGTGGTATAGACTTTGCAATCAAAATTTGCATAGATGATACGGGCGTCACCAATAATTGATCAAAGGTCCCCTGCTCTCGTTCTCTCGCCACAGATAAGCCCCCCAACATGATAACTTGTGTCATACTGATCAATATAACGAGACCTGTCAAGAAAGTCCAGGAAGACTGCTGATTTTCATTGTACCATGTACGAGATTCAATCGTGATTCCCTTATGCTCAACACCTAACCAAGTCTGATTGAATTGAGAAATGATTTGCCCCATATAGGCTGCTGCAAGACCTGAAGTCATTGTATTCGTTCCATTTACAATAACAGTAATAGATGTAGGTTGTTTAAGCTTTAAATTTTCTTCAAAATCCTGAGGTATGATAACCGCCATAATAACCTTGTTGGAGTCTATTAGTGGTGCGATTATATCCGGAGAGTTTGCAGATTGATACAGTTCAAAAACACCGGATGAATTAATAGTCGATTCTAATGCAGCTGCGGTCTGCGTATGACTTTCATCAATCAATACATAGGGAACCTTGTTGAGATTATAGGTTGCGGCGTAACCGAAGAGGAACCCTTGAATAATAACCGGTAACAGTAAGATTATACGAGTTTTCGGATCTTTAAAGGTGGCTAATAGCTCTTTCCATATGATGGAGACAATTTGATTCCAATACAGGCGCCAATTCATTATTCCACCTTCTTCCGCGTAATATAAATTGTCAATATTGTAAAGCAAATAGCAAAACCCGATAATACGGCACTATTTTTAATAATCAAATACCAGTTATTTCCACCTAGGAACAATGATTTCAGTAATTCTAAAAAATATGTAGGAGGTAAAAGCCGTGAAATATATTGAATCACCACAGGTTGTGAATGTGGATCAAATAAAAACCCCGTCAATATCAACGCCGGTAAAAAACTGGTAAGTAACGCCATTTGACAAGCTAAGAACTGTTTCTTCGTAAGCGCAGATATAAGTAGTCCCATATTTAAGGAAACAATCAAATACAATGTGGACACGATGCAGATGATCCATAAGGAACCACGCATAGGTACTTCATAAAAGAAATACGAAACACCGAGGCAAAACAACAGCCCCAATATGGCCAATACATAATAAGGCACTACCTTAGCCAAAATAATTTCAATAGGCTTAACTGGTGTAACGAATAAAGCCTCAAAAGTACCACGTTCCCATTCTCTAGCCATAACAACCGCCGTAAGAAAGACGGATACAATCGTCATGATAATCATGATGAGCCCAGGAATCAAAAACCAGGTACTTGTATTTGCTTCATTAAACCACATGCGATGGTTCATTGTTATATATCCACCACGTAGCATAAACGGAATATTCTTAACGGCCCATAAATTAATAGCTGAGTTTACATAACTTTCTATGCTCATCGCTACCGAAGTATCGACACCGTAGTAAATTCCCTGCACTTTCCCTTGTCCACGCATAACTTGAGCAGAAAAGTCCTGTGGAATCACCAATATGGCATCTACCTTTCGTTTTTCCATCAATAGTTCCGCCGTTTTTCTATCGCGAACCGCTATAGGTTGAAAGTACTCAGAGCCGTATAAGGAGTCATACACACTCTGGGTCATAGAATCTTGCCGTTCCATAACCACTGCTATCGGCACGTGTTTAACATCCAAAGTAACCCCTGAGCCGATGAGGATAATAAGTAGTATAGGTAGCACAACACCCAACAAAATAGTGCTAGGGTCGCGCAATACTTGTAAGGTCTCCTTGTATACCAATGAGGAAAACCGTCTTATAAATCCGTTCATACGTCATCCTCCTGTTCCCGTTTTTTTAGTATGACGGAGATAAACGCTTCATCCATAGTACAATTCTCATCGCCGGCAATCCGTCTAACTTCATCAGGTGTTCCCAGTACAACGAGTTTTCCTGCATCTTGAATCATAATACGGTCACAATATTCCGATTCATCCATAAAATGAGTCGTAATAATAATCGTTGTTCCTCGCCTTGATAAAGAAGTAATCTGTCGCCAGAAATTACGCCGTGTAAGAGGATCAATACCACTTGTGGGCTCATCCAAAAAAAGAATTTTAGGCTCATGCATTAAGGCAGCCGCCATGGACAAGCGCTGTTTATAACCACCAGGCAAATCACCGGCTATCATATCTCGCACATCATTTAGACGAAACTCCTTGATAACAGCTTCTATTCGATCATCCTTTTTTTGACTGTACAAACCGTACACACCAGCAAAAAATTCTAGATTTTCCATAACGGACAAATTGCCGTACAAAGAAAACTTTTGCGCTACATATCCGAAATTGCTTCTTGCTGCCGTACGAGATTTAACGACATCAACACCGGCTACACGTAAATCCCCGCTCGTTACAGGTAATAATCCACACAACATACGAAATGTCGTCGTCTTGCCGGCTCCGTTTGGTCCAAGCAATCCGAATACTTCTCCGCGCTGCACCGTAAATGATGTATTAGCTACCGCCGTAAAATCACCGAATGTCCTCACCAAATGAGATACGGAAATTTCTACTGGACGCTCAACCATTTCATTTGGGGACAACAAACGTTTTCGTTCTTTCTCTATCACACTTTCATTCAAATCCATATCGATACTATCTAAAGGCTCAGCCCCTTGTTTTGAGGCAATTTCATCCTCTTTTAACAACATCATAAAGGTATCTTCCAAACGGCTCTGAACTGGTTGTTCCTCCATACCGTACTCGCTAAGCCAAGGAATCGAAAGCATTTCTTTTGTTTTTATGTACCTCACGGCACCGGCCTCTGGAACGGCATCCGCCACGCATTTCCTGTCATCCATCAATGCGGCCTGTACATTTCTCATGCTCAACGACTTCGGAATCTTTACCTGAAAGCATCGTTCCTCAGACATTTGAGTCAACTCATGCGGTGTCCCAGTTGCTAAAAAGTGCCCCTTATTGAGGACGAAAACATCTTTACAACGCTCCGCCTCATCTAAGTATGCAGTGCTAACAAGTACGCTAATTCCATCTGTACGTACTAACGACTCTAAGATTTCCCATAACTCCCGCCTTGAAAATGGATCTACCCCTACGGTAGGCTCATCGAGCAATAAAAGCTCCGGAGAACGCACCAATGTACAGGCTAGGCTAAGCTTTTGCTTCATACCACCTGACAATTTACCGGCTTGACGCTTAGTAAATTTGGCTAGCCCCGTCATATGTAGTAATTTTTCAAACCGCTCCGTTCTCACATGCAAAGGAATACCGTGTAAATCTGCATAGAGATTCATGTTTTCACTGACGGATAATTCCTCATAAAGCCCAAACTTCTGAGGCATATAACTAAGTCTATCTTGAACTGCCTGTGAATGTGCTTTCACATCCATTCCGAGGACATCTAAAGAACCAGACGTGGCATCCAATAAACCGGCTATCAAACGAATCAAAGTCGTTTTCCCCGCCCCATCTGGCCCGACCAACGCAGTTAAACAGCCTTTTCGAATTTTAAAATCCAAATGGTCCAATGCTATTATAGGATCATCTCCGACAAGGGGAAATTCTTTATATAATTGTGACGCTTCGATTGCATATACATCATTCACCGCACACCTCTATATATCAATGGAAACAGTGGCAGGCATTCCTAAACGGAGACGATTATCAGGATCATCTACATATACCCGCACTTCATATACAAGTGTAGTACGCACATCCTTCGTTTCTACCGATTTAGGTGTAAATTCCGCTACGGAGGATATATATCCGATTGTACCGTGAATCGGTTCATTCTTATTGGTATCCGTCGTCACATTCGCATCCATACCGTTATAAATTTTTCCTAAATCCCGTTCGTTCACATATACACGTACCCATTTCTTAGTATTCTCAGCCAATTTAAATACAGGTGTATTCGGTGAAGCCATATCACCGACCTGTAATAATCGGGCCGTTATAACACCGTCTATAGGAGCTGTTAATACGGTTTGGTTTAACAAAAACTCCTGACGGGCCAGTTCGCTTTTCATCGCATCCAATTGGGCTTGGGCCTGTGCTATATCTTCCTGTCTTGGCCCTGCGACAGCTAAATTGTATGCTTGCTGAGCCTCGTTTAATTTGGCTTCCGATACTTTCACCTTCGCCTGTATATCATCTACAGACTGTCGACTAACGGCCTTACCATTTGAAGCATTATAGGATTTTTGTAACTTCTCTGCTTCCTGTTTCGATTGAGCTAACGCAGCTTCTGCAGATGTAACTCGTGCCGATGCTTGAGCGATTTCTTCTGGTCTACTGCCGGCCTGCAACTTGGCCACTATAGCGTCCTGTGCTGCAATGGTAGCCTTAGCCTGCTGTACAGTAAGATTCAATTCATCAGAATATAAATACCCCAAAATCTGCCCTTGGCTCACCACCGCACCTTCATCCACCAAAAGGCTGGCAATCCGGTCACTTCCTCGAAATGCAACATTAACTTCACGCAGATTCACATTGCCTTGCAACACAATATGATGAGAGGCAATGTACGCTTCGTATTGATTATAAGCATAATAACTTACTCCACCCAAAATTATTAGAAAGGCAATCATTATACCTGCGCACTTTTTTCTATTATTCGCCATCCACCCTTTAAGGACATCAAGTTTCTCTTTCATAATCATTCCCCGTTTCTCACACTATTTCTTAGCATGCGAGTCCGCCTCTGCCTCCTGATCCATGTCCATGGCTTCCCAACCACCGCCTAAGGATTTGAATAAACGAACGGTATCAGCAAACTCTTGCCCCCGACTCATGATATATTGCCGCCTTGCAGACAATACATTTCTTCGTGCATCAAGAACACTTAAGTAATCGCTAAGACCGGAGTCAAAATTGGTTTGCGCCAAAGATTCCGCTTGCTGTGCAGATTCTACAGCAGATTTCAATTCCTCAGACTTAATATGATCCTGAGATGCATCCGTTACCGCATTTCGGACCTCTCCTACAGCTTTCAAAACAGTCTCTTCGTAAAGTGCCAAGTATTCCTGTTCCTTTTCCGTTTGTACTTTTATATTCTTACGAATAGCACCGGCATTGAAAATAGGCATAGTGATAGATGGTCCTATTCCTATCATTTTACCGATAGCCGAAATAAGACCTCCCGATGAAAACGACTCCAAGCCTATACTGCCATTTAGTGAAAATCTAGGTTTAAGATCAGCCTTTGCAGCCTTGGTTTTCTGTTGTTGCGCCGCAATACGTCGTTCCGCCGCCTGAATATCAGGCCGTTGTCGTAAAGCTTCCGCCGGTATGCCGATAAATATGTGTGGATTCACCGTAGGTAATGAAGTATTTTCAATCAATAACCCGTCAATCTCGCCTGGAACTGTTCCTGTCAATATAGAAAGAGCAGCCATTGTGGAAGCTATATTTTTCTTTAATGAAGGAATCTCCGCTTGAGTCTGAGATAATGCATATGTAGCCTGTTGCACAGGTAATTTATTAATAATACCAGACTGATTATTTATCTTAATCAGTTCCAACGCTTCCTGTTGACGCTTCACATCATCTTCTGTTATGCGCAATTGCTCCTGTAAAGTTCTTAACGACATATACTGTAATGCGGTTTCCGCGCTCAAAGATACCCAGGTGGAATATAAATCCGCCTGTGATGCTTGTAACGAATTCGATGCAGCTCGTGATTTTGCTTTTTGTCTTCCGAATATATCAATTTCCCATCGCGCATCAATTCCCAATTTACCGGTTTCTACATTTCTCGTCATCTTATCAGATATAGGTAAATTCTTTATCGCTTCTCGGTCTGAATCCCATTCACCCTGACCTCTATTAGCCGACCATGAACCGGAAGCATCTAGCCAAGGTAATCGCTGTGCTTCAGCAATACCCAACTGTAACCGTCCTTGTCTAACTCGAGAACGAGCTACCTCTAACTGCCGATTATTTTTGAGGGTCAAATCAATTAATTGATCCAATACGGGATCATTAAAAACCTTCCACCAGTGGGCTAACTCTTCTTCACTGACCGCGTTCCCTTCCACAACCGCATACGGTAAGGGATGTTTTCCCGCTTCTTCTACCCAAGAATGTTCATTCAATTCTTTAGTTGCTTTTTGTTTCTCTGAAAGCTTAGTCTCATCAGCAGCAGTACTCTTTTTCTTCTTTTTTTTGCCATCTTTGTAATACGATGCAATAACAGGACTGCCTTGGTCAGAATCGTCAACAGTTTTTTCAGACTTATGCTGTATTATCGTATTATCTCGACGCGTTTGATTCGTATCTCTATTTGATTGACTAAAGCTGATGCCAGCGCTAGCACTCCAAGCCCCTAATGCTAAACATATATAAACAATTAAAAGTTGTTTTCTATTCGTCTTCATAGCAAACCTCTTTTCATTTCCATATATATCAGTATCATTATATGTTCATCTTATAATATAAAACCATTATGTATCAATAATATGAAGTATCATTTCAATCTAACTTGAGTTTTATCGAACTTTCACATAAAATAAAAATGTATTAATATAATTCAAGTGGAGGCGATTATGTATATCGGTGAAATCATTAAAAGCTATCGCGAACAACATAATATGACAGTTGAAGAATTCGCAAATAAATCGAATCTAAGTCAAGCAGAAATCACCCAATTGGAAGAATTATTTCAAAGCGATGGAACAACACCTTATCCTGTTGCAATGCGACAAATTAAAAGTATAGCTGAAGCCATCGAACAGCCAATCCCCATCATTATGAATCTTATTTCTGCAGATCAAGAAATTGTCGTTAACGTAGTAGCTGAATCAGATCAGCCACATGCGAAATAATAAAACTTAGTTAATTAAATAAAGATCATTAGCTCATAAAAGGACCCTACATAAATATGTAGGGTCCTTTATATACATATAAAAAGCAAAATAAAAAAGCACCACATTACTGTGATGCTTTAATTTGGTGACCCAGAAGGGATTCGAACCCCTGGCCTTTTGATTCGTAGTCAAACGCTCTATCCAGCTGAGCTACTGAGTCATGTACAAGGTACTCACTTATATTAACATAATGATTGCGGCTACGCAAGCATTTTTTAATATTTTTTGAGTAATTTTATGGACATGCGGCCCGAAGACCGCCATCCAAATTTTGGCAGGGGCAGTAGGACTTGAACCCACAACCAACGGTTTTGGAGACCGCTACTCTACCAATTGAGCTATACCCCTATATTCATCAAGCTTTGCTTGATACTTGATTAGTTTAACAAATATTACATACTATGTCAAGAAATATAGGCTTATTAATCAATAAATAATAAGAAATATTAAAGGAAAAGAGCCCTCTTTCAAGGGCTCTTATGTCTACCTAACTTTTACCTTTATATATACGGGAGATGGTATATATAATTAGAGAGTTTTGTATATGTATTGTTTTGTTTATACACAGGGAGAGTATTGTTGTGTATTTAAGTGTTGTTTTATGTGTTGTATTGTTTTGTGTTGTTTGTATTATTTGTAAAAGGGACAGGTAAAAGTTATTAGTAGTAGACCTCCATTTCCTTAGTTGATCTCAATCAACTATAGCTAGTATATAGATAGTTCGTGAAAACATAGTGAAAGTGATATGAAATATAATTAAAACGAGTAATTTTTGGTACATTTTGGTATATTATTAAATATCAGAAAGATAGCTATAAAGCACGTATTTACTAGGCTAGATAGGGACCTATATAAAAAAGTGATAATTCTATGCATGAATAGAATATGTAATAAATAGTAATTATTAAAATTTATAATTGAACCTCCATTAATTATTTAATCTCAATTAATTGAAAAATATGATTAAAAAATAATGAAATAATTAATACAGTAAACCGGTCATCGCTCTAGCATTTCTATCTTCTACATCCCCACTCATCAGATTTTCTAGTAGAAGAAAAGCCATACATAAAAAAGACACCCCCCTTATGTGTGCCTTCAATCAATCAGCGACTTTCTATCAATCCTCACTGTGGATTTTCCTTCACTGCTTTGCAGCTCGGTAAATCTTACGGTCAGAAGAAGGTGATGTGTGGGCCCCATACGTCGTTTAATCCTAATTACTTTTCGCTTGCCCTACTTGCTTCCTCACTGTGGATTTTCCTTCACTGCTTTGCAGCTCGGTAAATCTTACGTTCGGAAGAAAGCGATGCAGTGAATCTGTCGTCGTTTCACTCCTCCATCTTCTACTGCCCTGCTTTTCCCAAGGCCGTCTTACACAGACACGCAGATAGATATAACCTCTACAACCTTGGCTGGAGACGGTTCTAGCAAGGTTAGCTAGTCGAAGACTAGCAAAAAGAAAAGGCCTACCATTCGGTAGACCTTTTCTTTTCGTTAATCAGCAGCTTCCTATCCTCCCAGGCCGTCTCCAGCCAAGTACTTTCGGCGTTTATGAGCTTAACTACTGTGTTCGAGATGGGAACAGGTGGATCCTCATAGCCATCGCCACTGAATCTGTCAGAGTTTGTACTCTGAAAACCACATAGAAGTTATATATATTTGTTTGCACATTTCTGCTCAATGTTTTATTGTATGTTGCGTCCCATACTCAAAGTACACGTCTGGAGGATTGCGTCGAAGCCTGTGGATTTCACATCGTGAAATCTTACGTTTCGACGTAAGCGACTCCACGCAACTTGTGCGTCGCGTTGCTCCTTCAAGTTGGTTACGCTGCTTAAGTAAAGCCCTCGATCGATTAGTACCAGTCAGCTCCAAACCTCACGGCTCTTCCACACCTGGCCTATCTACCATGTCGTCTACATGGGATCTTACTAGCTTACGCTATGAGAAACCTCATCTCAAGGCTGGTTTCACGCTTAGATGCTTTCAGCGTTT